>JALEPL010000044.1 GCA_022766245.1 Lachnospiraceae bacterium
GGCGGGCGGAAAGAGTAATGTGGCGGGCACTTACTTGTCTGATGATTTGAGGGCACAGAGTGTGATAAGCGGATCTGCCAGCGAGGATGAGTACCTGTTTTCTTCCCTGGACACCTTTGCGGGGGCCTATCAGGACGCAAAAAAAACCGGAGCGGATTTCCTGTCGGACTATAATCTGAATGTAGCCGTAAATGGCACCAAGGTGATCCATGCCGACGGCGCCACAAATAGCTACTATAATATGCTGGATTCATCCAGTAATAAAAAGTATATTAAGGATTTGGGCGGAGGACAGGTGCAGTGCCTGTACGCAGACGGTGTGGGTGCGCAGGATCTTTTGGAGAGTATGGTAGATATTCTTACAAACTCCGGCGGCGGAGATTCCACCAACTTCGGTGGATACCTTACCATTAAAGCGGTTTCCGCGAAGATTACCAGTGATGGGAAGATTGTGGCTAATCCGGATAAGAACAGTAGTATTGAGGTGGTGGGAAATAAAGTACAGTATCGCCCCTTCAGTGCAGATGAACCCATCAAAGACGCAGGTGGGAACATTGTAGGACATACCATTACACTGCTGATCTATCAATATGGCTGGACCGGAGCAGATAATACCAGAAAAACTGAGACCATTTATATACCGGTATTTGTGGTGGAACGTATTTCGCTCTACAACGACCTCCATATTCTGGAGGGCGAGCAGTACTCCATAAACCGGGCAAAGGATGCTTCCGTCAGCTATCAGGGACAGGTTACCGTGGCGCATGACAGTACCTATACCCTGTATTCAGAGTTGGCATACAGCTCCGCAAGGGAAAAGGAGGCCTATCAGGGATTCATTATTAAAAAGAAATTGCAGTTGTGGCAGCAGCAGTCGGATTCCAGTTGGGTATTGGCATCTATTCCCAGAGGGTTGCAGTTTACACTGGTGGATGTATCAACGGGAAAAGCATATTATTATACTTCTACTGGAAGTGAGACAGAAATCCAGTTCACACAATTTAACGATAAAGCGGACAGAACGGGAACGTATTATAGCTATCAACCGATCGGTTCTCTCACCACCACGCAGACCGGCTATACCTATGGCGGTGTGCTGCAGGCGCAGAGTGAGGCGTTTGGACTGGAGCAGTTCTTTATCTATGTGGAGCCCTCTCTGGATGCAGACATTGCCAACAGTGTGTTTAAATGGGCTGTTTCCACGGAAGAGACAGAGAGCTCTGTGCAGAACTTCTTAGATCAGAGCGATGATTACAGTGAGATTGAAATCACCTGGATGCCGGGACTTGATATTTCCTTTAAAGAGAAGGAGACGGATCTTTTGGGAAATGTTACGATTTTACAGACTACTGCAGACGTGCTGGAGGGCAGTGCCATTAACCAGGATCAGAAAGTGACTGTGACGGCGGCCATTAACATCATGGCAGACCAGGAGTACTGGAACCAGAAGGCAGCAGCAACCAGCCGATTTATCGACAGTGAGAACAACGGGAAGTATCTGGATGTGGCCATTTATCTGATCGATAAAGCCACCGGAGAATACGTGACATTGCCACCGGGGACATACCTGAGACTCAATGGGGACGAAAGTGGTCATGCCACCACCAATCAGTCGGTTACTTATGCATATCAGCAGTGGAACAGTACATTCCCTCTGGCGGATCTGACAGAGAATGTGCAGGGCTGGAATCAGAACATTGTGGCTTCCGGCGGAAGTGTGGTATGCAGCAATACCTTTACATTGGAAATGGATTTTGCTACTGCAAATATTGATGATTATGTGGGAAACAGCTATGAACTGTATATGGAGCTGCGTCGTACCTCCGATCCGGAGTATCCTTTGGAGGGCAGCAAGCTGGATTCCTACAGCGAGCGGGTGGAAAGCTACGGAAATAAGGAACTGGCTACTAGTTTGGAAGTAAAGGATATTCGTTATTTGGGAATCAATACCTACAAGGAGACCGGTCATGAGTACACCATTCCATTTACCACAAAGCTGGATTTTGCCAATATGATCTACAATGAAGTGGATGTGGAAACCTGTGCCGCAAGTGATTATCTTATCACCTATCGCATCAAGAAAAAGGTGCAGACCGGTATGGATACATCGGACAATCCGATATACGAGTACCGGACAGTGGGAAGTGCAGGAAATGCGCAGACCATGGTGGGCGCAGACAATTCCATCACGAATGTGTCAGACTTGAAAGTGAATGAGAAGTTAATCTTATCCCTTCCGAATGGAGGGACAGGTGATACGTTGATCTTTAACCAAAATTATGGAGCGGATGAAAGCAAAGAACCGGTATATCAGATGATCAAACGGTTCAGTAAGGATGAGATTAAGGATGGAACTGACGGAGTGGATTATCTGCTGACATGGGATTTGGAACTGAAGGTGGATACCACAGATATCAAAAACTATGATTTGTCAAACTATATGGTAGAAGTTACGGTATTACCATTTGATCCGGCACTGACGGCATCGGATGATACCACAACGATATCCATTGATGAATCCACCACACGCATAATTCCAAAGACAGACAGCGGAAGCGGAATCGGTGGTTCCTTAGAGGATTACTACATCTTTACCATCGGAAAACTGAAGACAGACCTGTAAGGCAAAGCCTGTATAGAATAAAAAGAACCGGCATGTGGTGAGTGAAAACCACATGCCGGTATTTCGTTTTACAGAACTGTTTATGTGTTTTGCTTCAGCAGATAATCAATCAGATCCAGATCCTTCTCCAGATCTTCAAAGGTGGGATAGTATTCATCTCCCCGGTACACTTTGTTTACCATGGATTTGTTTAGCATATCAAATTCTCTTAAGTCGATGGGCTTGGAGAAGAAATATCCCTGCACAATATCTGTACCGATTTCTGTCAAAAGATTGGCCTGCTCCTCCGTTTCGATACCCTCTGCCTGTACTTCCAGGTTGATTTCCTTTGCCATGGCAATCAGGTAACGAAGAATCGTCATTCCGTTCTCGGAGGTAAGGTGTCGGTTCAAAAAGCTGCGGTCAAGCTTAATACTGTCGATGGGCAGATCAGTCAGCAGATTGAGCGGACAGTACATGCTTCCAAAACCATCAATCGAAAGAGTATATCCATTGTCATGAAGACTGTTGATGACGCTGATGATTCCGGAGGAACCACTGGCAATTCCACGCTCCGGAAGTTCCAAAATCAGAAGCTGTTTGTCCACCAGGTAGTGGCTGGTCAATTCGTTTAGCTTCTGGATAAATTTCGTACTTTCAAAATGAAGCGGAGAAATATTCATGGTAATGGGAGTGGGTTTTATTTTGTTATCAATCCAGCGTCGGATGGTCTTGCAGCATTCTTCCCACATATAATAGTCCAGTTTTTCTACTACAGAGGTTCCCTCAAACAAAGGCAGGAATGCATAGGGAGATAGGATACCCTTTTCCGGGTGGTCCCATCGCACCAGTGCCTCTGCCGCAACAATCTGAAAGGTTCTTAAATCCACCATGGGCTGTAGGTACATCAGAAATTTATGCTGCTCCATGGCCTCTTCCATTTCCCGGCTCATTTCCTTGTTTTCTTTGAACTGTTTGTCCAGTTCCTCTGTGTAGAAGCTGTAATTACATACTTTTTTGTTCTTGTTCATATTCTGGGCCAGCATGGCACAGTTAATCATTTCTGTCACAGGTACAGTGAGACGGGTAATCTCGTAGATACCAAAGGAAGGCTCCAGTGCAAAGCTGTCATTGAAGTCCGTAAGGGATTCCGTAATACTCCTTGCAATGCCGATGAGATAATCCGGTTCCTTGGACTTCACTAGAATACCAAACAGGTTGGAGTACAGATGAGCATATAGGAAACGTTGGCGCTGGCCTAAGCTGCGGAGCTTGTCTGCGGTAAATTTTACAGCCCGGTCACCCTCGGTAGGACCAAACAGTTTATTTACGCTGCCCATGTTGGAAATGTTGTAAGTAATCAGTGTAAATTCCGTTCCTTCAGTATCCAGAAACTGTTTCGTGGTTTCGCTGATAAAATAGTCCAGATTTCCGATTTTACTGATCGGATTGATGTAGGCAATTTTATTCAGCCGTTCCAAGGTCTGTTTGTTTTTGTCCTTTTCTTCCTTTAACTGATTTTCCAGATGGTCCGACTTGTCTGTTTTGTACTGATAATAATGCTTTTCCAGATTCAACTGATACAGGCAGATGCCCAGACCAATGGCCAGAAGCAGTATCAGAATCACTAATATGGTGGTTGGCGTCATCTTTATTATTCCCTTCATGTAATGATTCAGAGCAATTTTCAAAAAATTTCGAATCCTGCGCGCACAAATGAGCGCATGTTTGAAAATTTTGGCGAATGGGAGTTTGAATCGTTACCCTTTCATTATATTATAGATACTATAAATATACCCTATGCTACAGGAAAACGTCAATTGAAACGAAAAAAAACCAAAAAGATGTGATAACATCTTTTCAAATGTCGGAAAGTGCGATAAAATTATAAGTTATTAGAAGACATATTTGAAGTGATAAGGAGAAAAAAATGATTAAGGTTGTAAAGTTCGGCGGAAGCTCACTGGCAAGTGCCACACAGTTCGCCAAAGTGGGAAATATTATTCAGGCAGATTCGGAGAGAAGATATGTAGTGCCCAGTGCACCCGGTAAGCGCAATTCCAAGGACACTAAGGTAACAGACATGCTGTATGCCTGCTATGCGCTGGCTGAGGAGGAGCAGGACTTTGAGAAAGAGTTGAAAAAGATCGGAGAGCGTTATGATGCCATTATCAATGGACTCAATCTGAAGCTTTCCTTAAAGAATGAATTCGATAAGATTCGCGAGAATTTCAAAAATAAAGCGGGAAAAGAATACGCAGCATCCCGTGGTGAGTATTTGAACGGAATCATCATGGCAAATTATTTGGGCTATGAGTTCGTGGATGCCGCAGAGGTCATCTTCTTCCATGAGGATGGTACCTTTAACAGCGAAAAGACAGATAAGGTGCTTTCTAAGCGTCTGGCAAAAATTGAGCGTGCCGTGGTTCCGGGATTCTATGGAGCACAGGATGACGGTACCGTGCGCACCTTCTCCAGAGGCGGTTCGGATATCACCGGTTCCATCGTGGCGAAGGCAGTACATGCCACTGTTTATGAGAACTGGACCGATGTGTCCGGATGCCTCATTGCAGATCCCCGCATCATCAGCAATCCGGAGCCAATCAAGGTGATTACTTACCGCGAGCTTCGTGAGCTGGCATACATGGGAGCCAGCGTGCTTCATGAGGATGCCATCTTCCCGGTGAGAAAGGCCGGCATCCCCATCAATATCCGAAACACCAATGCACCGGAGGATGAGGGAACATGGATCGTGGAGACTACCTGTCATCAGTCTGAGTACACCATTACCGGTATCGCTGGCAAGAAGGGCTTTGTGGCAGTAAATATTGATAAGGATATGATGAATGCAGAGGTGGGTTTTGGACGCAAGGTTTTGACTGCATTTGAGGAAAACGGAATCAATTTCGAGCATATGCCTTCCGGTATTGACACGATGACAGTTATCGTACATCAGCCGGAATTCGAGGGAAAGGAACAGTCTGTTGTTTCCTCCATTCATCGTCTGGCAAAGCCCGACAGTGTAGAGTTAGAGTCCAATATTGCATTGATTGCAGTGGTGGGCCGCGGAATGAGAGCTACCCGGGGTACATCCGGCAGGATCTTTTCCGCACTGGCACATGCCAATGTGAATGTAAAGATGATTGACCAGGGTTCCTCCGAGCTGAATATCATCATTGGTGTCAGTGATGCAGATTTTGAGAAAGCCATCAAGGCAATTTATGACATATTTGTGACAACACAGTTATAATTATAAAACCACAGGGGTGTGGGGGAGAGTAATAATGCGAAATGGAAATATAGCGGTGTTCCTTGGGGGCTGGAACAGCGAGTTTCAGACTAGAATTATGAATGGTATTATGGAGATAGCACATGCCCATAGGTATAGTGTGTCTATATTTACCTGTCAGACCGGAGTAGAGTTGATGGAGAAGTACTTCATCGGAGAGAAGAAGATTTTTTCTCTGCCGGATCTTAAAAGGTTTGACGGTGTTATTTTTGTGGCAAATACCATTTGGGAAAAGAGTTCCAAAGACTATCTGGTGAAGAAAATCAGGGAGTCAGGAATTCCGGCTGTTTCATTGGAGGAAAAGTTTGACGGCATGGGCTATGTGGGAATCAGCAATTACCAGGCCATGAAGAAGGTCTTTGACTACATTGGAAAGAATTTCAGACAATGCCGTCGGATATGCTTTGTATCAGGACCGGAAGACAACATAGAGAATCAGGAGAGGAAGCGTGCATTTCAGGATTATATCCGCGAGGCAGGTCTGGATTCGAGGCTGTGTCCGGTTCTGGTGGGAGAGTATTCGGATGATCGGGCTCGGGTTCAGGTGCGTCGTATGATTGAGCGGGGAACCGTATTGCCGGATATCTTCGTCTGCGCCAATGACAATATGGCATTCGGTGTCTGCACGGAGTTGAAAAAACAGGGATATCGTGTAGGGGAGGATGTGCTGGTCACCGGATTTGACGGAATACGGGATGTGCATCGGTGTGTGCCCACAATCACCACGGTGGATCGTCCGAAAGAGGAGATGGGACGAGCTGGATGCGAGTTGTTGCTGCGTCAGATTGCCGGAGGAGTGGCTGAGTCCATTGAGTCGGAGGCAACCCTGATACTGGGCGGCAGTACGGACATGGGGATTAATAAGAGTCAGAATGCGGATCGCATTATCGAGGAAATGTACATGGAGCGACAGAGTAGTGAGAGCTTCAATCTCATGGTCCGTATGATGGATGATGAGATGATGGAGTGTGAGACTTTGCAGGAACTGATTTTCTGTGTGCGGCCATACCTGAAGAGGCTGAGCACAGAGAGTATTTATCTCTGCCTGAATCGGACTGTGTATCATGAGATGACTGGCTTTGACCATACCCGGCTGTTGAAAAAGAATATGATTTCTGATTACGAAAATCAGATTTATATGACGCCCATTACTAAGGGAGAGGGCATGCCGGAGTTTGAATCCTTCAACCGGGATGAGATGTTTCCACACATGTGGGGAGATCGTTGTACAGGTCAGGAGAACTACATTTTTATGCCGGTTCATTTTAAAGAGAACTGCCTGGGGTATCTGGTGATTACCGGTGAGGTGAATACAGATACCATGCCCAGACATTACAGCTGGGTGAGGAATATGTGCAATTCCATAGAAAATCTGCGGAACATCGTTTCCTTGAAGACAGCGCTTTGTAATATTGATAATCTGTCGGTACAGGATACTCTCACAGGTGTGTACAATCGAACCGGAATCAATCGTTTCGTAGTGGATATGGTGGAGCAGGCTAACAGCAAGCATGAGAGTCTGCTGTTCATATTCGGTGACATGGATCATTTAAAGTATATTAACGACGTATTTGGGCATGAGGCGGGAGATCAGGCTATTTGTCTGGTGGCAGATGCGCTCCGGATGGTCTTCGGAAGGGATGAGGTAATCATCCGGTATGGGGGAGATGAGTTTTTGATTGTTACGGATAATTTCTCTTCCGCCGAGATGGAGTACAAAACCCGGCAGGTGTGTGAACTGCTGGATAAATGGCAGGGGGAACAGAAACTGGAATTCCCGCTTTCCATCAGTATCGGATTTTTTGAGAAGACACCAGACATGGAAGAAACCATGGAGAAGTACATCGACCATGCGGACGAAGCCATGTATGAGATAAAGGTGAGCCGCCGGGCAAATCGCATGTAGTCGTGTAGTTATATAGTTATGTAGGAAGTCCCCTTTTGAGGAATGAATTTAAGAATGAATTTGCAAATTCATTCTCAAATAAATACCTCCAAGGAGGGACTTTTTTATGCCATGGCGTTGGCTGTCTTGTAGGAGTAAATCATCTCCGCGTGCTGCTGCTCCTCGGTCTGGATATGGTTTAAGACCTGACGTACCTTAGGGGAAGCAAAGGAGAACAGATCATTGTTGTAGGCAGAGGATACATATTTCTCTGCTGCGATGGAGTCACTGCACAGAAGTGCATCGTGTGTTTTATCCTCTGGATTCCCTCCATGTGTATAGTTTCCTTTCGGCTGGTAGCTTTTCTGGGTGGAAGAGGGCACATCCGGAATCGTGCCGGACAGCAGTTTGTTGATGGTGTCGTGATGCTCGGTTTCGTCCTTTTGAATCACATCAAAAAGATTCTGCAAATCTTCATCCTTGGCCTGAGAACGATAGAAGGAATACTTGTCCATACAAAGCTTCTCCTGTTGGGCCAGATCTTTTAGTAACATGGTTTCCTGTTCTGTCAATATCATAGAATCACCTCATAATATAAATTTTAAGTTTCTTGCAACTCGGGCATATTATCACACCATTTCGGAAATTTTATTCATAGAAATATTATCTGTTTAGCAGGCATACGCATTTACTGCGGATGCCGTATGAAGAAGCATATTTAGCAAGCGCAAATCCATTTGCGAAGCAAATTTTGCATGGATTTGTACTCGTAACTGGAAGGTACAATACGCTCATTCCTGCAAGCATGAGTTGCAATTCTATGAAAATTGCATTGGCTCTGAATAGTTACACGCAATCTTTACAAGAAAAAGTATATTTTCGTGCAAAACTATGGTATGATGATAACTGTATGTTTATAGTGAGAATGTATCTATGAAGCTACTAAACAGATACAAAATGTGAAAGGAGAACATCATGCGAAAAACCAAAATTGTATGTACTTTAGGACCGGCAACCGATACCGATGAAGTGTTGGAGGGAATGATTCAGGCTGGAATGAATGTTGCCCGGATGAATTTTTCTCATGGGACTCATGAGGATCATAAAAGAAGAATCGAGCAGGTGCGCAGATGCAGCGAGAAGCTGCAGATGCCTGTGGCACTGCTTTTAGATACGAAGGGACCGGAGATTCGAACCAGAGACTTTGAGAATGGAAAAGTGGAGCTGGTGGATGGACAGACCTTTACCCTGATTACCGAGGAAGTGCTGGGAGACCAGAACCGAAGCACCATCAGCTACAAGAATCTGTATCAGGATGTGCAGGTGGGCAGCAAAGTGCTTATTAACGACGGACTCATCGAGATGGAGGTAGAAAAAATCGAGGGGACAGACATTGTGTGCCATGTGATTCACGGAGGCATTGTGTCCAACCATAAGGGAATCAATGTTCCCCAGACGAAGCTTTCCATGCCTTATGTGAGTCAGCAGGATTTGGAGGATATTCTCTTTGGCGTGGAGCAGGATGTGGACTTTGTGGCAGCATCCTTCGTGCGTTCTGCAGAGGATGTGGCGCAGATCCGCAGCATTTTAAAGGAGCATGGTGCGGCTGATATCAAGATTATTTCAAAGATTGAGAATGCAGAGGGTGTGGATAATATCGATGAGATTATTGCTGCATCCGACGGAATCATGGTAGCCAGAGGAGACATGGGTGTGGAGATTCCCGGTGAGGACGTGCCTGTGATTCAGAAAATACTCATTCGAAAAGTATATGAGGCAGGAAAAATTGTTATTACAGCGACACAGATGTTAGAGTCCATGATTCACAATCCCCGTCCTACCAGAGCAGAGACTGCAGACGTGGCCAATGCTATTTTTGACGGAACCAGTGCCATCATGTTGTCCGGTGAGACTGCTGCCGGCGAGTATCCGGTGGAGGCAGTTGCCATGATGAACCGCATCGCATTGCGCACGGAGGAAGCCATCAATTACAAGAAGCGATTTGACAATTATGGAAGACGTACCGGTGCGGATATTACCACAGCCATCTCCCATGCGACATGTATGACCGCCCATGATTTGAATGCGAAGGCCATTCTGACGGTTACCAAGTCCGGCACCACCGCCCGCATGATTTCACGCTATCGACCCGACTGCGATATCATCGGATGTACCATGAGCACAAAGGTGTTGAGACAGCTCTGTATGTCCTGGGGTGTGACACCTCATCTGCTGCAGGAGGAGTCTGATGTATTCGAGCTTTTCGATGCCGCAGTGAAGATTTGTAAGAGTGAAAACATGCTTCAGACTGGCGATGTGGTGGTTATGACTTCTGGGGTTCCCATCGGAAAATCCGGCACCACGAATATGATTAAAGCGGAAGTAGTGGAGTAATTACCAAAATGAAAAAGTTATTGCGTTTTTTAAAGGATTATCGAAAGGAATGTGTCATCAGTCCGCTGTTTAAGCTGCTGGAAGCGACCTTCGAACTGTTTGTACCATTGGTGATGGCGGCGATTATTGATACCGGTATCGCCAATGGAGACAGAGGATATATCCTGAAAATGTTTGCTCTGCTGATTTTACTGGCTGTGGTGGGATTGACCTGTTCCATCACAGCCCAGTATTTTGCGGCAAAGGCTGCAGTGGGATTTGCTACGAAGGTGCGTCATGCCCTGTTTGCCCATATTCAGAGCCTTTCCTATACAGAAATTGACGGGACGGGAACCAATACCATGATTACCCGGATGACCAGTGATATCAATCAGGCACAGAACGGAGTGAACATGGTGCTGCGTCTGTTTTTGCGTTCCCCCTTCATCGTGTTTGGTGCCATGGTGATGGCATTTACCATCGATGTGAAGGCTGCATTGATCTTCGTGGTGACCATACCACTGCTTGCTATCGTGGTATTCGGCATCATGTTCTGGACCATTCCGCTGTATCGCAAGGTGCAGGCGGCTTTGGACCGGGTGTTGGGAATTACCAGAGAGAACCTGACCGGAAGCCGTGTGATTCGTGCGTTCAACAAGGAAGAACGGGAAGTGGAGAAGTTCGATGAGGAAAATGAGAACCTCACCAGACTGCAGCTGTATGTGGGACGCATTTCAGCTTTGACCAATCCTGTCACTTATATCATCATTAATGTGGCACTGGTAGTTTTAATCTGGGTGGGCGCAATCCGGGTGGATGGTGGCTGGATTACCCAGGGTGAAGTAGTGGCGCTGACCAACTACATGTCCCAGATTCTGGTGGAGCTGGTGAAGCTGGCAAATCTGATTATTACCGTGACCAAGGCCATTGCCTGCGGCAACCGTGTCCAGAGTGTATTTGAGATTACCCCGGGTATGGAGGAGGGGAATCTGAATATTCATCAGGTGGAAAAGGACAGCCCTTATGTGGTGGAGTTCGCACACGTGTCTATGCGCTATCAGGGAGCGAAGGAAGAGGCGTTGACGGATATTGATTTTTGCGCCAAGGCAGGGGAAACCATCGGTATCATCGGGGGAACCGGTTCCGGGAAATCCACTGTGGTGAATCTGATTCCCCGGTTTTACGATACCTGTCAGGGCATGGTAAAGCTTTACGGCAGAGATGTCCGGGAATACGATACGCAGTCCCTGCGGGAGTATATTGGTATCGTGCCTCAGAAAGCAGTACTTTTTGCCGGCACCGTCCGAAGCAATCTGGCATGGGGCAATGCGGACGCCTCAGATGAGGAAATGTATCAGGCATTGGAGACTGCCCAGGCAAAGGAAGTAGTGCTGAATAAAAAGGGCCAGCTGGATGCAGTGGTGGAGCAGAACGGAAGAAACTTCTCCGGTGGTCAGAAACAGCGACTTACCATTGCCCGTGCACTGGTGAAAAATCCGTCTATTCTGATTTTAGATGATAGTGCATCTGCGCTGGACTATGCGACAGATGCCAGACTGCGTCAGGCCATCAGTCACATGGAACCAAAACCGGTGGTGTTTATTGTGTCCCAGAGAGCGGCGTCCATCATGCATGCAGACCAGATTATCGTGATGGATGATGGCGTGATGGTGGGAAAGGGAACTCACAGTGAGCTGTTGGCATCCTGTCAGGTATATCAGGAGATTTATTACTCCCAGTTTAAAAAGGAAGGTGAGGCAAATGGCTGAAAATAAAAAAGGACACCAGAAGGAAACCATGAAAAAGCTGTTTCCTTACCTGAAGAAATATTGGATTTTTCTGGTCGCCTCCGTGGTATTGGCAGCAGTGACAGTGGTGCTGACTCTGTACATTCCGATTCTGACCGGAGATGCCATCGACTTTATCGTGGCTGCAGGTAAGGTGGATTTTGTACTGCTGCTGCCCCTCTTAAAGAAAATGGTAGTGGTGATTGGAATCACTGCTCTGGCACAGTGGACCATGAATCTGTGCAACAATAAGATGACTTACAATATTGTGCGGGATATCCGAAAGGATGCGATCCGAAAGATTGAAATACTGCCGTTAAAGTATCTCGATGGTCATTCACATGGAGAGATTGTGAGCCGTGTGATTGCGGATGTGGACCAGTTTGCAGATGGACTTCTCATGGGATTTACCCAGCTTTTTACCGGTGTGATCACGATATTGGGAACGCTGTTTTTTATGCTGTCTGTCAGTGTGCGCATTTCCCTGGTGGTCATCTGTATCACGCCATTGTCCTTTGCGGTGGCAGGGATTATTGCAAAAAAGACGTTCCACATGTTCAAGCTGCAGTCGGAGGCCAGAGGGGAGCAGACTGCTTTGATTGATGAGATGATTGGCAATCAGAAGATTGTGAAGGCATTTTCTCATGAGGATGAGGCGCTAGAGCAGTTTGACGCCATCAATGAAAAGCTGGGAAAGTATTCTCTGCGGGCCATCTTTTTCTCCAGCACTACGAACCCTTCCACCCGATTTGTGAATGCCTTGGTGTACGCCGGTGTGGGCGTGGTGGGAGCCTTTTATGTGATTCGAAGTGGAGGACTGTTTTCTGTGGGACAGCTTTCCTGTTTCTTAAGCTATGCGAACCAGTACACCAAACCATTCAACGAAATATCCGGAGTGGTGACAGAGCTGCAGAATGCGCTGGCCTGCGCAGGCAGGGTGTTTGAACTCATTGAGGAGGAACCACAGGTTCCGGAGGATGAGGATGCAGTGACGCTCACTCATGTGGACGGTAGTGTGGACTTAGAGCATGTGTATTTTTCCTACGAGCCGGAGCAGAAGCTCATCGAGGATTTTAATCTGGCGGTAAAGCCTGGACAGCGCGTGGCGATTGTAGGGCCTACCGGCTGTGGAAAGACTACGCTGATTAATCTGTTGATGCGGTTTTATGATTGCACCTCCGGACAGATCAAAGTAAGCGGAGAACCGATTACCCATCTCACCAGAAAGAGTCTGCGCGCTTCCTACGGTATGGTTTTGCAGGAAACCTGGCTGGCAGCAGGTACGATTCGGGATAATATCACTATGGGAAAACCGGATGCTACCGAGGAGGAAATCCTTGCAGCAGCCAAGGCCTCTCATGCGCACAGCTTTATCAAGCGTCTGCCCCAGGGATATGATACAGTGATTACTGAGGATGGTGGCAACCTGTCTCAGGGACAGAAGCAGCTTTTATGTATCACTCGTGTGATGTTATGTCTGCCGCCCATGTTGATCTTGGATGAGGCAACATCATCGATTGATACCCGTACAGAGCTTCGGATTCAGAATGCCTTTGCTAAAATGATGGAGGGAAGAACCAGCTTTATCGTGGCTCATCGTCTGTCTACCATTCAACAGGCGGACGTGATTCTGGTGATGAAGGATGGTCATATTATCGAGCAGGGAAATCATGAAGAACTCCTGGAAAAGAAGGGATTTTACTACGAGCTGTACAACAGCCAGTTTGCGGCATCATAGCTCGACTGTCTGCAGCAGCATCTGGTAGATGATGCCACGGTCCGGTGCGAAGGGCCAGTTTACCATGGCTGCGGTGCAGTCCGGGTAGCGGTCTTTTACATCGAGGATACAGTCGTAGGCTCCTGCAATGGGAGTATCAGAAGCAGTGCTCATTCGCTCATTGGCGAAGAATGCTGCTTTTTTGGTGCAGTGAAAAATGGTGTTGTTGGCTTTTTTTACGATATCTTTGGTCTGGGAAGCAATATATCTGTGGACGGAGGTATCTCGCTTGGGCAGGGAAGCGGTCACGGCATCGTAAATCCAGGCAAACATGTTATTGAGCTGGCTGTGCAGGCCGAAGGCCATGCTGTAGTCGAAGCTGTCTGCCGCAAAAACCACCGGCTGAGCCGGAAGATGGTCATAGACATCATGGAGATAGGAGATGGCACAGTCGGAAAGAAGTTCCATGTCGATGGAGGTGCCAAAGATTTTGATTTGATCTAGTAATAAATCGGAGAATTCCTCATATCGTCGGGAAGAGATGCCTGTAAGGTCACAGACACTGCATGGGATACGGGGATAATCCTCAAGACCATAGCGCTCTTTTGCAGCATTCATGGCGGCTGCATCGGAATCAATGAGGGTAATCTGCTTAAAATGACCGGCCAAAAGTGACAGATCTATATCATTGCACATACCGGCACCGAATATGGCCAGAGTGCTGTCCATTCCGGTGTGAGTCAGGATATAATTAGTCATGACATTGCGGTAGTCCGTCCAGTTTTCGTATGCATGTTCTATGTGCTGCAAGGATTGCAGCTTTTCATAAATCGTCATAAGAATATCCCTTTTTTGAAATAATATAATTTAGATGAATTGATTCGCAACGGAATCGTAATAGTAATCCGCATTGCTCAGTGTTGCCTGAATCTCATCGGCATCCAGTTCATTGTCATCGCACAGTGCTTCCAGTGAAGCGTAATGATCCCGAAGCTGGGTATTGATAAAGCTGAGCAGCATGATTGGATCTTTTGGTAAATCCATAATTACCTCCTTAGT
>JALEPL010000029.1 GCA_022766245.1 Lachnospiraceae bacterium
CTGACCGGATTCGGTTTCATTACTATCGCTATCGGTTTCTCCGATTCCCTCAGCATTCCCGTTGGTCTTATCGTAAGTATAGGTCACCAGCACCCTGCTTAAGGAACTGCTGACGCTGTCCACCACGTACTCTTCCCGGTAGCTTTCGGTCTCCATGCCGATTCGGTTGTTGGCCGGGTCATAGGTGTAGGTGATGCCTCCCGCGGATATGAGACGGTTCCGGCAGTCATAGGTCAGATGCTGAAGCTTTCCATCCAGCGGTCCGTAGGTCATGTTTCCCACAGCATCGTAGGTCACTTCCTGCCCGTTATAGGAGATCAGGCGGTTGTCCGCATCATACTCCATGATGGCATCGGAACTGATATCGATGCCTGCTCCGTCGCTTGCACCCTCAATATCCTCGCTGGTCTTCTCGATCAGGTTGCCCCAGCCGTCGTAGGTGTAGCTGTAGCTGCTGATTACTTCACTGCCCCTTACTTCCTTCCGGATGACCGGACGGTCTGCCGCATCGTAGTAGCACTGCTCCGTGATGCCGTTGGGGCGAACCGTCTCTGTCAGTCTGCCGCAGGCATCATAGCGGTACTCCGTCACCTGTCCTTCCGGATCGGTCACGGTATGAACGTAGCCGTTCTTATAGTAAGTGTATCTTACGATTTCACCACCGGGATAGGTCAGGGCTACGAGATTCCCCAGCTCGTCATAGCTGTACTTTACGGTTCTGCCGTTATAGTCGGTGTAGGATGTCACCCGGTTCAGGGCATCATAGACATAACTCAGGCTGCCTCCCTCGTCCGTCACCGTAAGGATATTTCCGTTTTTATCGTAGGTGTAGGACACCGTTCCCAGATCATCCGTCATGGATGTGACCCGTCCTGCCATATCGTAGGTATAGCTGGTACTCTCCCCGTTAGCATCCCTCAACTCCTGCAGCAGTCCCTCCGCATTGTAGGTGTAGCTGGTCTTAGAGCCGATGGCACTGGTAGCGGTGAGCACCCGGCCCATCACATCGTAGGTATAGCGGGATGTGCCGCCGTTGGCATCGGTGATGGAGGATACATTCCCTGCCCCGTCATAGGTCTGGGCTGTCTTACCCTCCTCCGGGTCTGTCACAGTCAGGAGACGGCCTACGCTGTCGTAGGTGAAGCTGGTAGTCTTAGACGTAACAGCAGCCTCAGGCATAGTAGTAGTCTTTTCCGCAGCGTCCTCGTTTAATGACTCCACCACCGCAATCAGGTTCCCCAGTCCGTCATAGCTGTAGTCCACGGCATGCCCCAGGGCATCCTCGGTATGGGTCACACGGTTCAGGGCATCATAGCTGTTCATCTCTGTCACGTTGCCCTTGGGGTCAGTGACACGGAGAAGATTTCCCAGCAGGTCATACTCCATGTGGGAGGTGTTTCCCTCCTCATCCGTGCTGCTTACCACCCTTCCCAGACTGTCATACTCATAGGATACGCTGTATTCCCCTTCCGAGGTATGTACTGCAGCTGCTGTCATCCGGTTCAGGGAATCATAGGTCATGGTGCACCGGACTCCTAAGGCATTCACCTTCTCGATGCAGTTTCCGTTGGCATCGTAGCCGTAGGTGGTACTGTTTCCGTTGGCATCCGTCTCCTTCACCAGCCGGCCGCTCTTATCATACTCATAATGCACCGTATTTCCCAGAGGATCCGTGCTGCTTAATACGTGATCCATGGAATCATACTTGTAGGTTCTGCTGCTGCCATCCTGTGCGGTCTCTGCAATGACTCTCCAGCTGTTGTCATAAGTATACATCACCCATGTATCATCTGCAAAGGTGGTTTTGTAGAGGTTTCCGTTGGGATAGTACTCGTAGCGGGTGGTTCTGCCGCTGCTGTCCGTCTCCGCCACCACCTGATTTAGGAGGTCATACTCTTTTTTGATACTGGTTCCATCCGGGTAAGTGGTTAAAAGCAGATTTCCCGCTTTGTCGTAGGTATACTCAACTTCTGATTCTCCGTTCAGTGTCTTACGGATCACATTTCCTGCCCCGTCATACTCACAGGTCTCATAGCTACCATCTGCGTACGTGGTGCGAATCAGGTTACCCGCTGCATCATAGGTATACTGGGTACTGTGGCCCAAAGCATCCGTCACACAGACAGGATTCCCCATACAGTCATAGCGGTAGGTGGTCACCCCGCCTGCGGCATCGGTCAGTTTCACCAGCTGTCTCAGACTGTTGTACTCCATGGTGGTGACATTGCCCAGAGCATCCCTGGTCTGGATCTGGTTTCCCACCGCATCATAC
Organism: Lachnospiraceae bacterium; assembly: GCA_022766245.1. Classification (GTDB taxonomy): domain Bacteria; phylum Bacillota; class Clostridia; order Lachnospirales; family Lachnospiraceae; genus Roseburia_C. The sequence goes on from JALEPL010000029.1 coordinate 2,273, forward strand.
ACGTAATTCGTTGTATTTCCGTTGGTATCCGTGGCAGAGGTCATCCTGCCATCCGTATAGCTGTAATAACAGGTTCCTGCCTCCGTGGTCATACCGGACATCTGTCCTTTCGCATCATAGGTATAGGTGGTCTTTGCTCCCAGACTGTCCGTCATGGAAAGCATGTGATGTCTCTCATCATAGGTATAGCGGGCAGACTCCCCGTATGGATTAGACAGGGCGATGACATTTCCCTCCGCATCGTACTGTATGTTGGTGATCTTCCCCGCTGCATCGGTGATCCTGACCAGATTTCCCTCCCCATCGTAGCGGCGGGTGAGGGAGTGACCGTAGGAATCCGTCTGTACCGCCAGCTCTCCTGCCTCCGTGTACTGGTAAGTATTCTGTGCCCCATTCTCATCGTAGTCCTTAAGCAGCTGGCCTTCTTCATTTGACACATAGTAATGCCGGTTGCCCTCCGGGTCGGTGACGGTGGTAGTAATCAGCCCTCCTGTGCCTATCTGATAGGCGAAGATTGTGACCGCCCCATTAGCATCCGCCTGGGATACTACCCGGCCATTTTCATCGTAGGAATTTACAACATAGCAGATGCCCGCCGCATTAGTTTCTGTCACCATACGGTGGTTCTCATCATAGGTATAGACTCTGGTCTCCCCCAGCGGATTTGTCAGGGAACTCAGACAGCCTCCGGTGTACTGCAGGAACACCTGTCTGCCGTTATCGTCATAAATCCGCACCATATGTCCGTCTTCGTCTGTTTCATAATGCAGGGACTTACCGGTGGCCTGCTCCTGAATGGTAGTGATATTTCCCTCGTGACTCAGGTCAATGATTTTTCCCTCATTGTCCACAATCCTGGTGAGAATGCCGTCTGCATCGAAGTCGTAAGTTCCACCATTTGGCATATCCATGTGGTAAGTGCCATCCTCATAACGGGTGAGTATGTATCCGTCCATGTCATTAACGGGACAAATATAAGTTCCATCCAAAGAGATTTCCACATCTCTAAGCACAATTTCTCCCTCTTCGGTGGTACCATAAAACTTCATCTCAAATGCACGCTGGTTCAAAAACCTCACGCCTCTGCCCGGGGACTGATAGAAGGTAATGATGCCATTCTGGTCAGTCAGGCGTACTTCATAATCGTGTTGCCACCCATATCCCAGTTGCCCTTCATACTCACTGTTCCCGGAACTGTAGCTTAGTCCCATAGCCAGTTCACTGACTCCTGAGACAGAAAGCGCCTCCATTTCATCCACAAAGGCACCACTGGATACATTGACCGGGTCAGATACCAGGCTCTGATCCTCAAGAGGCATATATAAATCAACGGGTGTGTAACCATGATCCGCAATGGGCTCAACCCGTACTTCTACACCCAGATTAGCTCCCTTAACTGCATTTACCATAGAACCAATCAGTTCCCAATACATTCCTTCTGTACTTCCCTCGCCCACTATCTGACTGTAAGTGCCATAATAACTATCCCCGGGTTTTAACACATCAAAGACGAGGGTCTGGCCGTTGGTCAATATCACCTGTTGTTTCATTGTCACAGCATTTCTGACATGAATGATTTCTCCTCCGCCGCATACACGTTCCTCACCGGTTTCTTCATCTATCACAATGGTCTTTCCAATGGGACTCTTATCCTCGGAAAATGTGGCGGAAAAATTATACAGAGGCTGGTCGGAAGTATTCTCCACCTGGAACTGAATATAATACGTCTCCATCAAATATGCTGCCCGCTCTGGCATAATGGTAATTCTTATTCCTTTTCCAGTATTTACCTTAAACTCATTCTCTGTTTCAAAGTGTGCTTCAACCGGAATATTAAATGGCATGAGACTTCCATTGAAATCAGCGGACAGTTTATAACTGCCACTTTCATCTCCTTTTACGACCCACGATATTGATTCCTGATCTCCTCCGTAAAGATCTTTCATCTCTTGGGTTAACTTCTGACCGGATCTGGTCTTTGCCAGAGATACCCCGGATTCCGGCAGGTTTAGGGTGGCACTGGCATTCTGGATGACATACCTGGATTCTGCCGCATTGACGATGTTCAGGTCCACTTTGTACATCTCTTTCTGCCATGAAATAGCCTCCACCGTCTGCAGCACGAGAATTGGTTCCGTTTCCTCCCTTCCCCCTTTTCCAATTTCCTGGGGCGCAATGGCCCAGTAATTGACCTCACGATGCTCCGATACCTGACAAGTTCCCTTTGTCTCCTTTGAATTATCGGGGCCCATTGCACTACAGCAATATTCCAATGTCACAGGCAGGGGTCGTTCAGCAAACTGAAGCGTTACTGCAAATGCATAGGTATGATAATTATCCGGATCACTTAGATCCACCCCTGCCTCCACCAGCTCCTGCAGCTCCATCCGTCGTACCGACAGATCTCCTACAACCAGCTCATCCTCCTGCAGCATCAGATCATAGGAGGCCTCCTCAAACTCATCTATGGTGATCTCCATATCAGCAGGCAGATAGCCCGGTGCGTATGCAGCCACCTCACAGAGTCCCACCTCCTGCCGGATGATGATTTCTCCGTTTCCATCTGCCTGCAGACTCAGACTGCTCTCTTCTCCGGTTCGAAGATACACATAAGCGTAGGGCAGGGGCTGTCCCTGCATATCCCTTACTGTCACCGTTGCCGCACCCTTTCCGGTCATATCATAGATTGTGATGCGGATATTGGTGGTGGACTTATTTCCTGCGTTGTCCCACACGGTGAGGCTGGCCTGATACACGCCCTCCTCCTGATAGGTATAGAAATGTCTGCCTCCGCGCAGCTTCACTCCATTTCCCATATTCCACTCGAACCGGGAGATTCCCACGTTGTCACCGGATGCCATTCCATCCAGCACGATCTGTTTGCCCACAACCCCCACGATATTCTCCGGGGCAATGGCTGTGGGCGCTTCCACATCGATATCATCTCCATATCCGCTCACTGTCTTCGAGGTAGAATAATTGCCATTCTCATCGTATGCTTCTACTTTGTATTCATACTTCACATTCGGTGTGATTCCGGTATCCGTGTATTCACATTCGGTCAGCTCTGCCACTTTTTCATAGACTGTTTTCCCCTGCTGTCTGCGGTACAGGATATAGTGGTCCACATCATTCTTATCCGCAGCTGTAATCGACAGCCCTACCTGGAAATGTCCGGTCTTTGCAGACAGTGTGGGCCGTTCGGGAGGGGTAAGGTCCAGCATATAGGCTGCCTCATACTGCTCACTGACATTTCCCACATAGTCTGTGGCAGATACCCTCACATGATACAATCCTTCCGGCAGACCGGTGGTATCCCACTCCGTCACAGCCAAAACGCTTCTTCCGGTGGCCTCCTCATCATAAATCGTATTCCACTGGGTATCGTCTCCCCGGGCATACTCTATGGTTATGCTGCCAAGTCCGGCATTGTCGATGACCCATGCCTTGATGACGGGATTGGCTCCGATGATGCTGCCCCGGGCCGGTGTCACACCGGTAATCTGCGGTCTCTCCTCATCATGAAGGACCGTCACAGCGAGCTCTTCTGTCTCGCTGCTGACATTTCCTGCCAGATCCACCGCTGCCATTTTATAGAGATAGGACTTTCCGATCTCCACGCTGGTATCATAGTAGTTGACGCTCTGCCAGTTCCCCTGTATCAGTTCAAAGATGCCACTGTCATAGTCAGCCCGGTAAATGCGGTATGCACTGACATCCGTCTCCTCCGCCTGATCCCATGTGAGAGTCACGCATCCGTTGGCATCGGTGCTGGCCAGATTCTGCGGGCGTTTGGGGGCCGTATGGTCTATGGTATACTCCACGACGACTTCTGTCCCGTCGGAAAGCAGGGCATTCTTATTCCCGCTGGCATCGTACACTTCAAATTTGATAAACACCGTTCCCTCACCAAAGCCGGATATATCCATGTCGTAGCGGTAGGTGAACTGACTTTTCTGTTCCCCGGGCACTTCTGCCAAAAGGGTATAGTTCTCCCCATCCAGGGAATAGGAAAATACTCCATGGTCTAATGCATGGTTATCCTCGGCCTGCATTTGCAGCTGCAGGCTGCTGCTGTAGCGGGATGCCATGGGCAGGACAGAGCGGATGGTGGGCGCAATGCCATCGGAGGTGGTCCGCACCGTCAGTTCTTCCGATGCCTCTCCCCGGTTACCCAGGTTATCGTAGGCCACCACCCGGAAGGTGCATTCCGTCTCAGGCTTACAGTTCTCCACCAGATATCCCAGCTCCGTAGAGGTTCTTCCCACTGCCACAAACTCATCATTCACCAGCTTCTCCACCTGATAATAACCGAAGTCACTGTCGGTGATATCCGCCCAGTGGAGCATCACCGCTGTGGCGGTCTCCTCATGGTCAGTAAGCTTCACCCGGCTGCATCCGGTATTGTCCACCTCGTAACGGCAGTAGACGGAGCCGTTGCTCCGGTTGCCGCTGCTGTCCACTGCGATGGCACGCACCATATAGGTGCCATCCGAAAGACCTGTGGTATCCCAGCTGCAGTCTGCCCAGCCACTTTCGGATGCCACTTTCTCTATGGTAATCCAGGTATTATCATCTGTGGGATGATACTGGAATTCAGTCTCTGCCATGGCTTTATTGTCCGTGGCAATGGCACTCAGTCTGACACTTTCATGGACTCTGCCTGACTGGGGTGACAGGGATTTTACCACGGGTGCCTTTGTATCGGCGTTTGCCGTCACTTCCACGGCATCCGAGCGGACACTTTCCTCCTGTATCAGGGAGATACCGGAAATCTGATAGCGGTAGGTAGTCTGATTCTCCACATTTGTATCCACGTATTCGCATGCTTCCACATCGTTGATTTCTCGGATGAGGGTGTAAGTGCTGCCGTTTCCCACGGCACGATAGATGCGGTAGCCACTGCACTCCACGTTGGAGGAGGATTCCCAGGTCAGCCGGACGGTTCCGGCATCTGCCTTTGCGCTCACGTAATTTGGCGGCTGAATCTCCTCCCTCACCACCCGGTAGTTGATCTGCTGCACATCTGTATTGCCGTCCTCATCATAGAGGGTCACACGGATGGGATAGTCCCGGCCACGCTCCAGCTCTGCGATGTTCCAGGTGTACTGTGCAATGTAGTCAGCGCTGCTGCTTCTTCCCTGCAGCAGATTCGGTGCCAGCCACTGCCAGCCTTCCTCTGTATGATATTCCAGCTTTACCTTACTTCCCTGACAGTTGTTTTGATTCTGATAGACCACACGGATGGTCACAGAATTGCTCAATATCTCGTAGTTATCCTGCGGTGAGATACTGATGATCTTCGGCATGACGGTGGCTGTGCTTAACTGTGCACTCCGTTCCGATTCGTTCCCGGCTGCATCGTAGGCACTGACCTGGTAGATGTAGTCCGCATTTTCCTCAAGGCCGGAATCCTTATAGGAGGTACCCTCTGTCACCTCTGCCACCATTTCTCCATCCCGGTAGATGCGGTAGCCCTCCAGCCCGATATTGTCTGTGGCACCATGCCAGGAGACCGTAATAGCCGTTCCACTTCGGGATGCCACTACAAATCCTTCCGGAATCTCCGGTGCCTGCATATCTGCCAGTGTCGTTACCTTTAGAACCGGCGAAGTCTGCGTCATATTTCCGGCCCTGTCATAGGGATATACCTGATAGCTGTATTCCGTCTCCGGCACCAGTCCCATATCCGTATAGGTACTCTGGCTGGTGACTGCAATCCGGACACCATCCCGGTAGATTTCATAGCCTCCGATTCCAGCCTCGTCCCATGTGCCGCCGTAGGACAGGGTGATCGTACCGGCTGACACTCCGACGTTTTTCAGGTAGCTTACCGGCATGGGGGCAGCTGTGTCCGTATTCTCATAAATCACTTCATCTGCCACCCTGTCCACAGCGGGAGTAAAATAGCAATCCTCCGTCTTTGACCGGATAATCAGTCGGTGGAAACGGGTCGTTCCTGCTCCGGCTGCAAAGCTGATGGTCTGACGGTATCCTTTTCCGGTGGCATACTTCTTCCCGTTTAGAATGGTGGTGTGATGACCGGATGCAATAAAGTTCGCATACTTCTGCTGATAGAAATTCCCCCGAAGCTCCAGGGTTCCATCCGTCAGCAGTCCTGCATGAGACTGATTGGTGGTAATATTCATGTTCCCATTCACCACCACGTACCCTGCCTCATCCTGCATGATGAATATTCCACTGTTGATCACGGATAACTTACTGTTGCAAACCACCTGCGCCTGCTGGATATGCATGGTTCCCGTAACCACGAGCTGATTGGTCTCTATCTTTTGTTCCCCGCAGAACAGTTCTCCCTCAATATATATGGTATCGTCGCTGCAAACGTCCGCCGGCAATGTCATCTGTTCCTTAACTGCCAGCTTTCCGCTCCAGTAAATCTTCTCATTCTGAATAGAATTGGTAAGACAGACTCTTCCCTCGCCGGAAACATTTTCCGCATTATCCTCGATATCGCGCAACACAAAAACATCAGACGACAGCTTACAGCCTCCCTGGCCGTTGTTGATCAGACTGCCCACTGTCATACCTTTGTTTCCCCGTATGGTCTGCTGGCCTTCCCCACACAGCTCTAAGACCAGCCCTGCTCCTGTGACTAATGCAATATCTCCATTCTGTAGGACATCACCCGATACAGACAAGGTTCCTGTGATAAGGGTGTCTTTCATATCCCGGATGGTGTCAACAACCAGATCACCGGATACCCGGACCATGTCTGATTCGCTGTCCATAATAAGGATGCCGTTACTGTGGGAATAGGAGGTACTGCTACCGCTCTGATTACGCACCTGCATGCGGTAATCCCCATTGATGATCAGGACTCCTCCGTGAACCACTACATCCCCGCCCTGTTGGATGAAATCTCCATTTACAGTCAGGGTATGTCCATTCAGATCCAGAGTCCCCTCTGTCAATACCATATCTGTCTCACAGATATAGTCACTGTCCAGTGTCATGCCGTACCCCGGTTCATCGGTTCCGATGGAGAATCGGCATCCATTTCTTTTCAAGGACAGATATTGGAATATGGTATCTGTGTGTACCCCCTCCTCACTGTAGTTTTCCAGTACCACATGAGGTAAGCCGGAATCCCTGTCAATATCTATCTGCTGCAAGCCGGTTCCACAGAATACGATGGTTCCCGTTCCGGCAGTTTTCCCATCATAAGACACATGATAGTCGCCTGCCACGCGAAGGGTTCCATCTATCTGCAATGTGCTCTCCAGCGTCACATCTCCATCAATCTTTAGCTCTTTTTCGATGGTATAGCCTTCCTGTACGATGATTCCACCGCCAAAATGGTTGTCGGTGAACTGCGTATCCTCACCAATACAAATGTCACCCTTGATGTGGTTGCCATGGTCATTGACCAGATTTTTTACATAAGGAGCATTTACAAATTCCACTCCCGCGTCGCTCTCATTGGTAATCTCTATGTGGGCAATCTGACAACGCCTGCTATCATTCGTATCCACACACTGCTTATCATTACCGGATAATAATACCCGATGCTTTCCTATGGCATAAAATCCCCGAGATTCCATCGACCAATAATTTGACTCACCCGTTGCCGAAAAGTCGCCTTTTACTTCCAGTGTTCCGTCGGTCAGTTTTCCCTCCGCACTTGCCATGGAGTTCATTGAGAATTCTCCCTGCACCAGCACATAATCCGAATCATTTGTCATTACCAGACTTCCTGAACTGAAGTTCGCCTCATAATAACCCATTCCCACCAGTTCGATCCGGTAATCCCCCGCAATCTCCAGCCGCCCGCCATGAATAAATACCGTTCCGCCGGGCTGTAACAGATCTCCGTTTACTTTCAGGGTATGGCCGTTGAGATCCAGTGTATCATCCAGCAGTATCAGGTCGCCTTCCCACACCATATCCTCTTCCAGTGTCCAGCCATATTCCCCTTCGATTCCATTATATGTGATTCTGCAATTATTCCGTGTGAGGTGCTTCTTCACAAAACTTCCGGTAATGTCAATCCCGTCTGTACTATAATTTTGCACTTCCACATTAGCCAGTCTGGTCTCATCGCAAAGCGCTATGGTCTGCTTTTTATCCCCGCAAAAGATGAAGGTATGATTCCCTTCAGCCTGAAATGGATACCGTACTTCCCAATCTCCTCCGATCCACATCCTTCCGTCGGAAAGCAGCAAATCTGCTGTGTTAAACAAGCAGTTCCCATGCACATAAATCTCATCATCGCTGTGTTCCATGTGAAATCCATTACTATACCAATTGTATCCTACAGTCATGTCGCCGAACACTTCCAGACGTCCATGCATCATTTCAAAATTCCCATCCATGCCATAGACATCCACATCATGCTCAAAGTCTCCCTTTACCACCACATTTGACGCAATCTTCAGGTTACTTCCACAGTACAGATTTCCGCCGATTGTAAGATCCTGATCTAAAACTGCGTTCTCAAGAATCGTTACATTGCCGCTAAAATGTCCCGTCTCAAATACGGTATTCGGTCCAATGTATATGTCCCCCTTCATCACATTCCCATTATCGTCCAGGCAACGAGAAACATACGTTTCACCCTCGAATACAACACCTGCCTCACTCTCGTTTACAGACTCCACATTGCATAGCTGCGAACATGTACTATCATAAGAGTACGAATCGCCCATGGATACTCTCTGTTCCTCAGTTCCTGCCAGTAATAGCTTATGCGCATCGGTTGCGCAGAAATTCCCCCGCGTATCACTATCATTTACCGTGACATTTCCCCATATCTCCATGGTTCCATCCGTCAAAAACCCATCATGACTTTGGTTCGAATCCGAGAAAAAGCTTCCCTTTACCTGTACATAATCCGCCTCATCCGTCATCTTTAGGATACCGCTGCTCTCACCGTAGCTGTTTTCTCCCTGCTTTGACTGGATGCGGTAATCCCCTTCGACATGCAAGGTTCCACCATGGATATCCACCAGTCCTGCCGCCTGAACCAGATCCCCATGTATGGTCAGGGTATATCCATTTAAATCCAGATTCCCTCCACTGAGCAGATAGTCGCCTTCCCACTGTGTATCCTCCTGGAGAATGATGTCCTTTTCTTCTTCCGGTTCTCCCGGTTCTTCCGGTTCTTCCTCTTCTTCCGGAGGTACACCTTCCCCATACGTAATCCTGCAGCCATTTGTCTTTACACGGTCTGCCTGAAACACCTTCTGGGAAAATACGCCCTGCTCGCTGTAATTTTGTAGCTCCACCATTGCCAGATAGGCATTGTCTGATATGGTAAGGACCTGCAAATCATCCCCACACAATACCACCTTATGATTGCCGGAAGCACGAACTCTGTCTCCCAAATTCAGATTTCCTTCCACACGGATGATTCCATCTGTGAACTCCGTATTCGAATACTTGTTTGGCACATATGTCAGATTTCCATGGACATACAGCTCGTCGTCTGCATGCCACATATACATGGTATGATCCGAACTATTAAGCGTCATATTTCCATAAACTTCCATCCTTCCGTTCTGGAAGTTAATTCTATTTCCATAATATTCGTATGCCCCAGTCACTTCACCCATGACCTTTACATACGAGGCGATGCTAATAGATCCGTATATCGTCAGGTTTTTCCCTATTGTGAGATCCTGACCCCATTCCGTACCGTACACAGTCTTGATACTTCCTCCATAGTACCCCTCTGCAAATGCGGTATTGGAATCAGCCTTAATATAACCGTTTACCACATTATAGTTATCTGTCATACATCCAGACACATAGGGATCTCCGGAAAAAACCACACCATCCTTACTTTCATTATATATCTCCACATTTGACAGGTGCGATACTGCTCCCCGGTCTCTACTGGAGAATTGGGAAAAGTTCACGGTCTGTTTTCCATTACCACTCAGAATCAGGGTATGGTTCGCACCGGGCATATAACTTTTGCTTCCCTTTACCGTAACATCTCCCATCACTTCCAGAATTCCATTGGTGAATTTTTTGCTGTGGTCCACGGTAGAACCGTCAACCAGATTTCCCACAACACGAACATAATCCGTTTCATTCTGCATAAGAAGTGTTGCCTGACAAGCACCATAACTGTAGCCATCACGCTCTAATGTTCTGGTTTCCAGTCTGTAATCCCCATTGACAATCAGCCTTCCACCGTTGATTCTCATGCATCCACCGGCCTGAATCAGATTCCCATTGACAGTAAGCGTATATCCATTCAGGTCCATGGTTTCAGCTGCCATGTAAAAATCGCCATATAGTTCCGTGTCTTCGGTAAGGGTAAATCCATACTGGGGTTCCCCATCTCCGATAAAAACATCATGCCCATTCCGAATGATGGAATGATACTGAAATCCCACTGCGCTTCTCACTCCGGCTTCGCTGCGGTTTGTAATCTCAACAATATGAAACGAATGGTTGGCTCCCAATGTGACAACCTGCTCCTCTGTTCCGCAAAATACCACCTTGTGATTGCCGGATGCCTGAAACGATGCATCATGATCTACCGTGAAATTCCCCGCTGCTTCGATTACGCCATTGGTAAGTTTGGCATCACTCTTACTATTCCAAAAAGTACTCTTTCCCACATACAGATAGTCATTGGTATTGCACATGGAAACACCCGTAGTTCCACTCAGCCGGAAGTTCTCATAACAATATAAAAGCCCTTCCGAAAAATTCAAAGAGCCATAGGACTGACTGTAATCCTTGCACACTTTGAGTGTATGACCATTCAGGTTCACGGTTCCCTTCGTGACAGTAACACTGTATACGGTCATATCCTCTGTAAGTGTAAAGTCCTCGTCTATGGTCAATGACTCAGGAATCAAAGCTTCTATGGGTTCTGAGGTATAGATCACCTCCCCATTTTCTGCCTCCACTACTAAAGTGTAATGGTAAGTCTCCCCCGCCTCGGTTTTGATATCATAATAAAACCACTTTTCTTCCCCGATTTGCGTCTGATATAGAAGTATATCATCCCGGTAAAGGCTGTAGGCTGCGCCCCCTTCGATTTCATTCCAAGTCAGCAGAACATCCGCATTATTCTGCATCTTGGCTGTGAATCCTTGCTCTGCCTCTGCAGGTTCTGAATTCTCGTCACCCACACCTGCTGTCAGATTCTCTTCCTCTAGGACTGTCTGTGTGCTCCCCTTCTCCTGACTGTTGTCCTGCTCCGACTTAGAAGGCAAGTCACTCTCTTCTGGTTGCTGCGTCTCCTCTGTCGATTCTTCCCATAGCGACTCTTTTTGTGCCTGTTCCTCCGCTGCATATACAGTCTGGGACATTCCCATATCCAGACAGTCATACGGCCAAATGGCAAATGCTAATAAAAGTGCTACTCCTCGTTTCCATAACTTTCTCATACGCTAACTCCCCCTCTTATTCTTGAAATAATGATTGAAACCAGTCGATGACGGACTGGAACCAGTTCTTTAACGCCTCTACAGCCTCCTTGACTGCTTCCTTAATCCCATCAATAATTTCCTGTATGATACCTTTTTCTTCCTCGTCTGCCTCTTCCTGCGGTTGCTCCGTCTGCTCGGTATCCCCTTGTCCTGTATCCTCCTGTTCTGTTTCCTCCTGTTCTATATTTTCCTTTGCAGAATCTTCCTTCCCTGTTCTTTCACCAGTCTTTATGGCCTGAGTGGAACGATTTGCATTCTTATTTTCCGTCATCCCATCGGAATCACGGTCTGCTTTATTATCTGGATTTTGATTAGAATTCGTACTGGAATTGCTGTCAGAATGATTGTCTGCATTGCTGCCAGACTGATCGTCAGAATTGTTTTCGTTTTTATTACCCGTAGTACTGCCGGAAGCATTGTGAGAATTATCTTCCGTTTTGTCCTGGCTATCGCCAGACGGCTGGTCATTTGTCGGTTCATCCTGAGTCGGCTCATTATCTGCCGGCTGGTCATTTTCCGGCTCATCCTGGGTCGGCTCATTGTCTGCCGGCTGGTCATTTTCCGGTTTCCCGTCTGCATCATACTTCTTTGTCTGCACCAGATTGCCATTGGCATCGTAAGTATAGGTGATATTGCTCCCATCCTCATACGTCACCTTGACCAATCGATTCAGCTTGTCATACTGATACGTGTCACCATATGCTACCATTGTCTGTGCTGCCATCACTACAGTGCACAGAAAAACTGCTGCTTTTCTCTTCATAACTCATAACCTCCTGCTCCTAAGCTCGCATCGGCAATACTCCCCTCCGTAACACGTCCCTGCTCCTACGCTACGGAAACCGACATTAATCTTTGCATCTGCTTATAATACTATCACATATTTTTCTCTTTTCCTACAATTTTTTATAATATCTTTTCAAAAATCATGGCTCCAAACACCGTCAGCACACCGGATACCACGATGGAAAGACTGCTCATAGCACCTTCCACCTCGCCCATTTCCATGGCCTTGGCTGTGCCCACTGCATGGGACGCACTGCCGATTCCAATACCCTTGGCAATAGGCTCTGTGATACGGAAAATACGACACACCGCCTCCGCCATGACATTTCCCAAAACTCCGGTGACAATGATTACTGCCACGGTCAATGACACATAACCTCCCAACTCCTCGGACACTCCCATTCCGATGGCCGTGGTGATAGACTTTGGCAGGAAGGTCACATAAGTGGCATGGTCAAACCGGAACATCAGAGACAGGATAAACACACTGCCCATGCTGGTAATGGCACCGGAGCACACACCCAAAAGCACCGCCAGCCAGTTTTTCTTCAACAGTTCAAACTGCTCGTACAACGGAATGGCTAAAGCAATGGTGGCCGGAGTCAAAAGATAACTGATGTATTTGGCACCTTCATAGTAAGTGTCATAATCCACATCCAACACCAATAACAGCACAATAGTCAGAATAATGGAAATCAACAGTGGATTTAAAATGGACCACTTCAGTTTTTTCTTCAGCAGGCATCCGATTCCATAGGATACCAGGCTGATAAAAACACCCAAAAACACGGAGGATGTCAAAAATTCATTCATATTAGTTCTCCTCCTTTCCCTTTTTCAGACGAATCACGGCCTGGGTGACCAAACCGGAAATGCCCATAACCAGCACCGTGGTCACCACAGTCACCACCACATAGGCCGCCACCCCTTCCCGAATCATTCCCCAGGACTCTATCAGTCCCACCGCTGCCGGAATAAACATGATTGGCATAATAGCAATGAGGAATTTCCCTGCTTCCTTCACTTCCTCCACCGGCAAAATATTAATCTCCAATGCGAGAAACAGTAACACAATTCCATAGATGCTGGCAGGTATAGGCAGCGGAATCAGATGATGTAAAATTTCTCCCACAAAGGAGAACGCAATAATAATTCCAAATTGTTTTAAGTATTTCATAATCTTGCACCTTTCCATTTAATGCGGTATTCTTATTCCATAAGTTTTCTCACAGCGAACCTATTGTATTCCCATGTGTTGCAAAACCAACACATACCACATATATTATAGCAGGAGTGTCAAGTAATTATGAATTGGAACCTTAAGACCTATGACGAACTAACCAAGGATGAACTTTACGATATTTTAAAGCTGCGCTGTCAGGTGTTTGTCGAAGAGCAGAAATGCACCGAAGCCGACCTGGATGACAAGGACAAATCTGCCATCCACCTTTTTGCAGAAGACCATGATAAAACCATTGCCTGTCTGCGCATTCTGCCTGCCGGGCTTTCCTACCCGGAGGCCTCCATCGGACGTTTTGCCATAGATAAATCCTATCGCGGACAGGGACTGGGCCGGGAAGCAATGAATCGGACCATACAGTATATGAAGCAGGAAATGAAAGTGCCTGCCATCCGAATTTCGGGGCAGGCCTATTTACAGAAATTCTATGAAGATTTAGGATTTGAAACCATCCGGGGGCCCTATCTGGAGGACCAGATTCCTCATTATGAAATGCTAAGGCTACTTAATAAGTAGTAAGCAGCTTCCACGGCTTGTCGCCTCTCTTTCTGTTTCAAAGCACAAAAAAAACGTGACCTTTCCCTGCAATGAGTTTATAATAGACCTATAGCATTCCCATGCTCCTATCTGTGGCAGGTGCATAAGGCACTGCACACACGGGAATATAAGTTTGAGGAGGTAATTACATATGACAATTGAATTTGACGACACTCTCATCACCAAAAATGAATTGATTGACTCCCAGCACAAGGAACTCATTGGGCGAATCAAGAAATTTGTAGACAGCTGCGAGCAGCGGGACAGTAAAGTTACTGCCATCAACATGCTGGATTACCTGGCTGAATACACAGATTTTCATTTTTCTGCGGAGGAGAAGCTGCAGGAGGAGGTTGGTTACCCTGGACTGGAAGATCATAAGAAAAAACATGAAGAGTTCAAGAAAAGTCTTCGCAGCCTGGAGGAATTTTTAGAGGAATCAGAGGGACCCACCGAAGCCTTTGTGGAGCAGGTGAAGAAAAAGGTAGTGGAATGGTTATTTAACCATATCAAAACCTTCGACCGCTCCGTTGCAGAATACATATTCTTAAACGATAATCCGGATCGATTATAAAATTATCCAACAAAAACCAGCCCGGTTTGGGCTGGTTTTTCGTTAATTTCACTTTTATCGTTAACCGATCACCATCGCTATGAGCGGAGATACTCCCCTTCATTTCTTCCATAAATTTTCGGCAAATATACAAGCCCAATCCCATTCCATCGCTGTTTCGAGCGGAATCCGCCCGATAGAATTTATCAAAAATTTTTTCCATATCAAAGGATTGGGAAATAGTATTTGAAATAGAAAGAACTAATTTTTCACCCTGTGTAACAGAAAATTCTTTACATAGATTAAATATCAATTTATAAATCAAACTCGTCTTCTATCTTTTCCTGTTCGTCTATAATATTCATCCTTATC
>JALEPL010000036.1 GCA_022766245.1 Lachnospiraceae bacterium
ACTGCCATGACCCGAAGAGGCGGGAAATAGTCGCACTCACCAAATGCAAAGTCGAAACATCGGACGTAAAAATCCCTACCTTGGGGAAATTTTGAGCACGTATACGAAATGTTGTGTCGTGAATGGAATAGGCGTTTGCCAATTTGCAAGCCAGTGGTAACGATTCACTCAGAGTCGTAGCAATTGGCACCCATAAATAGGATGATGAATTTCGCAAATGCCTAATTGCATTTAGGACAGCAAAAGACCCGGTCTTACGACCAGGCCTCCTGCCGTTGATGTATATACTACTAAGGGGATTAGATAATTACTAATCTAATCGCAATTAGATTAGTACAAATTATTCTACGTCCTGCAAAGCAGCTACGTCCTCTTCGCCGGTACGAACCTTGACAACCTTTGCCACGTCGTATACGAAGATCTTTCCATCACCAATATGTCCTGTGTAAAGTGTCTTCTTAGCAGCTTCAATTACTGTCTCAACAGGAATCTTGCTTACTACTACTTCAACCTTAACCTTCGGTAATAAGGTTGCATCTACTTCAACACCACGATACTTCTCGCCGCCGCCTTTCTGGACACCACAGCCCATAACCTGTGTTACGGTCATTCCGGTTACACCTAATGCATTCATTGCTCTTCTCAACTTGTCGTAGCGGGACAGCTTTGCGATAATAACCACCTTGTAAATACCGGTTGCAGTAGCCGGTGTAGATGCAGATACCACTTTGACTGCTGCATCCTTCTGGGTCTTGGTAGCCTCTGTGTAATCAGATACACCAAGATCGGTATTCTCGTTAACCTCCATGGTATTAACAGTATCCATAATTGCAAATCCTGCATAAGCAGAAGTGAGACCATGCTCCATAGAGTCCAGACCAACCGTCTCCTCTTCCTCTGTTACACGAAGACCGAAAATTGCCTTGATTACAAAGAATGTGATAACAATAGCAACTGCTGCCCAGGCTGCTACGGAAACAACACCCAGAGCCTGCAATCCTAATAACTTAAATCCACCGCCGTAGAACAGACCTACCAGCTCATTACCATTTGCATCTGCGATACTGTATCCGGGTGCTGTGTTGGTAGCAAATAAACCTACTGCCAAGGTACCCCAGATACCATTCATCATATGTACTGCTACGGCACCAACCGGATCATCAACGTGAAGCTTGTAATCTAAAAGCCATACGCCAAATACTACCAGTAAACCTGCCACAGCACCGATGATGATGGAGCCTAACGCATCCGTCACATCACAGGGAGCTGTAATTGCAACCAAACCTGCCAGAGATGCATTCAGACACATAGACACATCCGGCTTACCATACTTAATCCAGGTAAAGATCATACATACCACAGTTGCCACTGCCGGAGAAACGGTTGTGGTAAGGAAAACAGAACCTAACTGCTCCAATGAGGTACATGCTGCACCGTTGAATCCGTACCAGCCTAACCACAGGATGAAGCATCCTAAGGCACCCAGTGCAATGTTGTGGCCGGGGATTGCGTTAACTTTCGTAATCTTTCCATCTTTATTCTTGCTGAACTTTCCAATACGGGGGCCAAGGATGGTAGCACCGATCAATGCGCAGATACCACCTACCATGTGGATGGCACAGGAACCAGCGAAATCGTGGAAACCAAGCTGTGATAACCAGCCGCCGCCCCAGATCCAGTGTGCCTCAATGGGGTAAATCAATGCAGAAATCACTGCGGAGTATACGCAGTAAGATAAGAACTTTGTTCTCTCAGCCATAGCACCGGATACGATGGTTGCTGTGGTTGCACAGAATACTAAGTTAAACACGAAGTTAGAAAAATCAAAGCTCTCATAAGCGGTAAAGATATCAAATCCCGGTTTTCCGATGAATCCAACCAAATCCTCACCTAACAAAAGGGAAAAACCAATCAGGATGAACATTACAGTACCAATACAAAAGTCCATCAGGTTCTTCATCAAAATGTTACCCGTGTTCTTTGCTCTGGTGAAACCAGCCTCCACCATTGCAAATCCTGCCTGCATCCAGAATACCAGCGCTGCGCCGATCAAAAACCAGACACCAAACAGGCTGTCGTTGACATACGTCATAATTTCTTCTGTCATAATTATCTCCTCCTCTTTTTGGCATGAGGTGTCACCGCAGGTGACGGAGTCCTGATGCCGTTTTCATATTTGACTTGACACTATTTTTTTGATAAATCTATCAGGCTTCGCCCGCAAATCCTGCTGCGAGCCGGTCGTCAGCAAAGCTGATATCTTCCACTGACCGGCGCTGCAATCCTCGCAGAGCGTTTTTATAAATAGATGCTTGCATCTATTTATAAAAAATGCGACACCTTTCCCTTGGTCCACTTCATCGTGGTAAAGAAAAAATGTCGCATTTGATATCAAAACATTTTAAGATATTTTATTTTCCCAGGAACTTTGTTCCCCTGAGCTTACACCTCGAAAATCAGGTCGCCATAGGAAGGCATCGGCCAAATGTCCTTATCTACAATCATTTCAAGCTTATCAACCGGAGCTCTCAGTGCATCCATAGCACTCTTAACCACATCGCGGTAGTACACAGCCTGCTCTCTGCCTTCTCCCATGCTGCCACCCTGATCAGTCACTTCAACAAGCTTAGAAAGTGCTACCTTGGTCTCTGACAACAAATCGGATGTCTCAGTCAAAAGTTCGGTCTGAGCAGATACATCTGCATCACATGCAGCCTTTACAGAATTAATAGAGGTTGCCAACTGTGTTGTATACTTGATAACAGCCGGGATAATCTGCTTTCCGGCAATGTCAATCATAGCCTTAGCCTCGATGTTGATCTCCTTTGCGTAGGTCTCGTACTCAATCTCCACACGGGAATCCAGCTCAGCCTTGGTGAATACACCAAACTTCTCGAACAATGCCACTGCTTTCTCGGTATTCAGTGCCGGGATTGCATCCACCATGGACTTGATATTCGGTAAACCACGCTTCTCAGCCTCTGCTACCCACTCATCAGAGTATCCGTTGCCGTTGAAAATGATTCGCTGGTAATCGGTTGCATACTGCTTAATCAGATCATGTACAGCCACATCGAAATCATCTGCTTTCTCCAATACATCACAAGCCTCTGAGAATGCCTCAGCAACGATGGTATTTAATACAACGTTAGGCTGTGCGATGGAATCCTGGGAACCTACCATACGGAACTCAAACTTATTTCCGGTAAATGCAAACGGTGAAGTTCTGTTACGGTCGGTTGCATCCTTCATGAAGTCAGGCAATGTCTTAACACCGGTCTCTAACTTCTCTCCGGACTTACTATGTGTTGCAGATCCTGTATTGATCAGCTGGGAAATTACATCCTCTAACTGCTCACCTAAGTACATGGAAAGGATTGCAGGGGGTGCCTCGTTAGCTCCTAATCTGTGATCGTTTCCAACGTCTGCTGCAGATTCACGAAGCAGATCTGCGTGTGTATCAACAGCCTTCATGATACAGGTCAGAACCAATAAGAACTGAATGTTCTCATGAGGAGTCTTACCGGGCTCTAACAGATTGATTCCATCATCAGTGGTGATAGACCAGTTATTATGCTTACCGGAACCATTCACACCTGCAAAGGGTTTCTCATGAAGTAAGCACTGCAGTCCGTGACGACCTGCCACCTTCTTTAAGGTCTCCATTACTAACTGGTTGTGGTCTACTGCGATATTTGCCTCTGCGTAAATCGGTGCTAACTCGTGCTGTGCAGGAGCCACCTCATTGTGCTGTGTCTTTGCAGATACACCCAGCTTCCACAGTTCCTTGTTTACATCCTTCATGTAAGCTGCGATTCTCTCGCGGATGGAACCGAAGTAGTGATCATCCATCTCCTGTCCTTTCGGAGGCATCGCTCCGAATAAGGTACGTCCGGTAAAGATTAAATCTTTTCTCTTTAAATATTTCTCTCTGTCTACGATGAAGTACTCCTGCTCAGGTCCTACGGAAGGAGTTACCTTCTTGGAAGTAGTATTTCCAAATAATCTTAAGAGGCGAAGTGCCTGCTCGTTGATAGCTTCCATGGAACGAAGAAGCGGTGTCTTCTGATCCAGTGCCTCTCCTGTGTAGGAACAGAAAGCGGTAGGAATACAAAGTGTTGCGCCTGCTGCATCCTGTCTTACGAATGCCGGTGAAGTACAATCCCATGCGGTATATCCTCTGGCCTCGAAGGTTGCTCTCAGTCCACCGGAAGGGAAGGATGATGCATCCGGCTCACCTTTGATGAGCTCTTTTCCGGAGAAGCTCATAAGAACTTTGCCATTGGGCATCGGAGCTGTAATAAAGGAATCATGCTTCTCAGCCGTAACTCCTGTCAATGGCTGAAACCAATGGGTGTAGTGAGTTGCACCCTTTTCAATGGCCCATTCCTTCATCTCATGTGCCACCACATCAGCGGTCTCCAGATCCAGTTCTGCGCCTGTCTCCATCACCTCTTTTAACTTCTTGTACGTCTTCTTGGGCAAACGTTCCTGCATGACTGCATCGTTGAATACATTTTCACCAAAAATGTCTGCTACGTTGAAATAATCACTCATACTGTACATCCTTTCTGCTTCTCACCATAAATCCCCTATAGATATATGATTTTATTTTCCGCAACCTCACGTATGCTTCTCTCCCAGGTGCGACCCTGATAAAGAAAAAAGGGTATTCCAATTCCTTTGGAACACCCTTGTTCGTTGCGCATACTTCATTTGCTATAACTAAAATACATGATACTTTAGAAAAATGCAAGTAAAATTTTATTTTTTTTTAATTTTTGATATATTTGACAAATTTATAGGAGTTCTTATCTCTTTTTTTATAAAATTAGTGTATCTGTTCAGTACCTTCACAGATACGATTCGCAAACCCATGAAAATCGGCTACGCCGATGGGGTGTTAGGTGCCAGTGGCACCTGTTCAACACCGACCGAAGCGAAGCGTAGACTTTGCTTGTACTTGACTGCCTGACCAAAAACTTCCTGTTATGACGCAAAAAGAGCCGCCACATGGGACGGCTCTAAAATATCATATAGAATTACTCTGCCTTTCCAACAGATCCGAACAGCTCCATCTTCTCCTTAACGGTAGCCTTGATCGCATCTGCACCAGGTGCCAACAGCTTACGAGGATCAAATCCCTTGCCCTCTAAGTCCTTGCCTGCCTCGATGTACTTTCTGGTAGCTTCCTGGTAGGATAACTGGCACTCGGTATTTACATTATTCTTAGATACGCCAAGATCAATTGCTTTCTTGATCATGTCAGCCGGAATTCCGGTACCACCATGAAGTTCTAACGGCATAACACCTGTCTTCTGCTGGATTGCATCCAGAGTCTCGAAGCTGAGTCCAGCCCAGTTCTCAGGATATTTTCCGTGAATATTTCCGATACCTGCTGCCAGCATATCTACGCCAAGATCTGCAATAGACTTGCACTCGTCAGGATCTGCGCACTCGCCCATTCCTACAACACCGTCTTCCTCGCCGCCGATGGAACCAACCTCAGCCTCGATGGACATTCCCATTGCATGAGCAACAGCTACTAATTCCTTGGTCTTCTCGATATTCTCCTCGATCGGATAATGAGAACCATCAAACATGATGGAAGTAAAACCGGCTTTGATACATTTATAACATCCGTCGTAAGTACCATGATCTAAATGTAATGCTACCGGAACAGTGATTCCTAACTCTTCGTCCATAGCCTTTACCATAGCTGCAACTGTCTTGAAGCCTGTCATGTACTTTCCTGCACCCTCAGATACACCTAAGATAACCGGAGACTGTAACTCCTGTGCTGTCAACAGAATAGACTTTGTCCACTCTAAGTTGTTGATATTGAACTGGCCTACTGCATAATGACCAGCTTTTGCTTTCTTTAACATTTCGGTTGCTGATACTAACATTCTATTGTCCTCCATTTTTTTATTTGCCTTATGGCTGGATGCGCCATATCTTGTGACATTATAGCATGTCTCATCACAAAAATAAAGATGCTTTTTCCGTAAGTTTAAGGAAAACTAGTGGATTTGGCTAAATTTATACTGTGGCACCAAGTAAATCAGCCAGTGATTTACTTGGTGTGAAAAGTAACAAGGTTTTCCTTGTTCTTTACCATGATTTCCACTGCCTGATGCATGTTTTTAATCACCACATCCCTGTGTTCGCCTCCAAACTCGCCATCCAGGGTCCATGGAATGGTAGTTTCCGGACAGATCCGCAGTTCATCTGTCTTAAAGGTATAGATTAAATCTGAATTGTCCTTACGATTTGTCAGGTTTATGATAATCTCGTTCATCTCGATGGGATTCTTCGGTGCCTTAATCAGCGTCACCTCAAATACACCGTCATCCAACAGCACATGCTTTCCTGTGAGGTTTTTGAACCCTCCCACGGAAATGGAGTTGGAAATCATACCATAGATGAATTCTCCCTCAATCACCTCATCATCATGTTCCACACGCATCTGGTACGTGGGAATATCCAAAAGGCTCCTGGCTCCCTCCAGAATATATGCCGCATGGCCCAGCACATTTTTTAAGCTCTGGCTGGTCTGATAGGACACCGCTGTAAAAAGTCCGAATGCTGCCACATAAATAAAGGAGTCCTGGTTAAAATCCCCCACATCCACCGGGAATCTCCTGCCCTGAACCGCCACAGCAGCTGCCTTCAGCATATCCTTCGGTATCTTCAGGGAATTGGCAAAATCATTGGTAGAACCTGCCGGTATGTAGCCAATGGGAACCCTATCCTGCCGCTGCATCATACCGGTAACCACCTCATCCAGTGTGCCGTCTCCGCCACTGCACACCACCAGGTCAAAATCCCCTGCCTCCTCCCGGACCTTGCGCTGGGCATCATCCCGGCACTGGGTGGGATAGGCCGTCACCTCGTATCCCGCCTTCACCATAATGTCAATAATTCCAAAAAGTCGTCCCTTCACATGTCCTTTTCCGGAATGGGGGTTTAAGATAAATAGAAGTTTCTTCATACAGACCTCACCTTTCTGTTGTAACTTTACACTGTGCTCCTACTTCGTAGTTTTTCTGCGATTTCCCCTAACTTCCGCAGTCTGTGATTCACCCCCGATTTTCCCACAGGGGGGTCTAACAATTCTCCTAACTCCTTTAATGGTGCCTCCGGGTATTCCAGCCGTACCTCCGCAATCTCTCTGAGATTCGCCGGCAGTTTATGTAATCCCATCTGATCCTTAATGTATGTAATGTCTTCAATCTGACGTACTGCCGCTGTGACAGTTTTGTTAATGTTTGCCGTCTCGCAGTTCACCTTACGGTTCACGCTGTTTCGCATTTCCTTTAAGATCCGGACATTTTCCAGATTCATCAATGCCACGTGAGCCTCCATCACGTTCAGCATATCCACAATCTGGGCGCCTTCCTTTAAGTACACCACATAATGATTCTTGCGCTCCACGATTTTTGCATCCGTCTCGTAGCTTCGCATGATATCCCGCAGCTGCATGGCCTGCTCTATGGTAGAACACACCACCTCGAAATGATATGCCTTATTGGGATCGCTCATGGAACCTGCTGCCAGATAACATCCCCTGACAAAAGCACGGGTACAGCAGGATTTTTGCAGAAGCAAGCCATTCACCATTCCCCGCAGGGGATGAAGTATACCATTCGGTGTCAGGAACTTTAAGGCTTCTAGAATCTTATGCAGTTCCTCCTGATCTGTGATCCGCAGTACACAGCCGCCCTCTGTAACCAGCTCCGGGCTGAATCCAAAAGCTTTTTTCACCAGCGTATAGCATTTCTTTGCCAGTCCAGCATGCTCCGTGGACAGTTCGAAATAGGTATTGGTTCCCTCCGATACCAGTTTCCCACAATACCCAAACAGTGCCGCCAACTCAGCCAACTGACAGTGACGGCTTTTCCCTATCTGTTTTTCCAGTTCTTCCTTCACTTCACTTGAAAATGACATACCCATCTCTCCACGATCTCACATCGGAACAGGACTTATTTCAGACGGAGTGCATCCTTCTCAATATCCCTGTGCTCAATCTTTAATCCCAACTGCTTATTCTTTTCCAGCCGGTGAAACAACTCATTGGCCAGTGTCACGGAGCGATGCTTGCCTCCGGTACAGCCAATACTGATTACCAACTGATTTTTCCCTTCCGATATGTAATTGGGAATCAGAAAATTAATCATATCCTCTAATTTATCCAGAAATTCATGTGCCTCATGATACTGAAGCACGAAATCCTGAATCTCTTTATCATTACCGTTTTTTGCACGCAGCCCTTCCACATAATAAGGATTCGGAAGGAAACGCACATCGAAAACCAGATCCGAGTCAGCGGGTATACCGTACTTGAATCCAAAAGAAAGCACCGTGACAAAAAGATTCTTAAAATCCTGCTGGTCTACGAAAATCCGGTTAATCTCAGCCTTCAGTTCTCTGGTCAGCAAATGACTGGTATCAATGATGTAATCGGCACGTTTCTTTAAAAATGCCAGCCTGCGGCGTTCCTCAGCAAGTCCCTTATCCACTCGCTCACTGCCTGCCAGGGGATGACTGCGTCTTGTCTCCTTGTAACGCTTTACCAGCACACTGTCCTCCGCATCCAGAAACAGAATGTCGCAGTGGTTCCCGGCAGCCTCCATACGATCCAGCACCTGATCCAGCTCCTCTAAGGGCTGCCCGTTCCGCACATCCACACCGATGGCAACCTTCTGCAGCTCAGAGCTGTTCAGATTGGCCAACTCCACGAATTTGTCCATGAGGGGAACCGGAAGATTATCCACACAATAAAATCCAATGTCCTCCATCATCTTAAATGCCGTACTCTTTCCTGCCCCGGACATACCCGTTATGATTACCAGTTTCACGAAAATTCACCTATCCTTTTTACTTCCAATTCCAGTTCCACACCGAACTGCTCTTTTACTCTTTCCCGCACTGCGTCGGTAAGGCTTATCACATCCGCAGCGGTTGCTTTTCCACGATTGACCACGAAGCCACAATGCTTCTTAGCCACCTGGGCATCACCCACACGAAAGCCGCGCAATCCTGCGTCCATAATCAGTTTGCCGGCGAAATATCCCTCCGGACGCTTAAAGGTGCTGCCGGCGCTGGGATACTCCAACGGCTGCTTCTCCACACGTTTATCCCGCAGTTCCTTCATGTAACTGCGGATCTGCTCCGGATTTCCCGGCTGCAGGCTGAGTGTCACTGCACAGACAATGCCCGGCTCCCGCTGTAACACACTATGGCGGTAACCAAACTCCATATCTGCTCCGTCTATGCACACCCGGCTTCCATCCGGACGCAGGATATCCACGGATTCCACAATCTGCTGCATTTCGCCTCCATAAGCCCCGGCATTCATAAACACTGCACCGCCAATGCTTCCGGGGATTCCTGCCGCAAATTCCATACCGGTAAGTCCTGCATCCGCCGCTGTGCCCGCCACCTTGGACAAAAGCGCACCACATTCCGCATAAATACGGTTTCCCTGAACCCGAATCTTTGATGCCGGCGCAGCCAATTCAATAACCAGTCCACGGATTCCTCCATCCCCAACCAGCAGATTACTTCCATTTCCTATAATGGTATATGGAATCTGCTCCTTTGTGCAATATGCAATCACCAGCTCTAACTGTTTCAGATCCGGCTGTATCATAAAATCTGCCGGTCCTCCGATGTGAAATGTGGTATGCCGGCTCATGGGTTCATTTCTCTTTATCTGATTTTCTGAAACTCCCACTGCCTCCGGCAGTCTGTCTATCCAATCCTCTGTCACTTCATCAACTCCTATGCTTCCTTTAAGAAAGCCACATAACCTTTATATGCTTCATATAAATCTGCCTTGCTGATAATCTCCCAAGGTGCATGCATGTTCAATACCGCCACTCCACTGTCAATCACCTGCATGCCATAGTTTGCCAGAATATATGCGATGGTTCCACCGCCGCCCTGATCTACCTTACCCAGCTCTGCCGTCTGGTAAAAGACATTGTTATCATCCATCACCCGGCGCAGGTTGCCGATATACTCTGCATTGGCATCGTTGGAACCGGACTTGCCCCGGGAACCGGTGTATTTATTAAACACCATTCCCTTACCAAAATATGCTGCGTTCTTCTTATCCATGACAGAAGGGAAGTTCGGGTCATAGGCTGCGCTCACATCAGAAGAAAGCACCTTGGAATTCTGCAGTGCACGGCGCAGCGCCAGTTCACTGTAGGTTCCGGTGGCATTCATCACCTCTGCTGTCATATTTTCAAAAAATCGGGACTGCATACCGGTAGCACCCACGCTGCCGATTTCTTCTTTGTCCACCAGCAGACAGACACTGGTATACTCCGGATGTTTTATCTTGAGCATTGCCTCAAAGGATGGATATGCGCAGACTCTGTCGTCATGTCCGTATCCCATAATCATACTGCGGTCCAGTCCGTAATCTCTGGCCTCTCCTGCAGGCACTACTTCAATCTCTGCGGACAGGAAATCCTCCTCCTCGATGCCGTATTCCTTTTTCAAAATCTCCAGCGCATTGGCTTTCACCCGCTCTTTGACACTATTCTTTTCTTTTCCTTCCTTCACGGGGATACTGGCGATCAGCAGATCTAAGTTCTCACCTTCCACCACTTTTGCTGCCTTTTTCTCCATCTGCTCTCCAGCCAGATGAATCAAAAGGTCGCTGACACCAAACACAGGATCCTTCGCTTTCTCACCGATGGATACCTCCACCACGCTGCCATCCTTTTTTGCAAAGACACCATGCAGTGCCAAGGGCAGGGTCACCCACTGATATTTCTTTACACCACCGTAATAGTGCGTATCCAGCATAGCCAGCCCGGTATCTTCGTACAGAGGATTCTGTTTCAAATCCATACGGGGACTGTCGATATGTGCGCCCAAAATATTCATTCCCTGTTCCATAGGCTTTTTGCCGATAATATAGAGCGCCATACCTTTTCCATTATTGTTTGCATAAACCCGATCGCCGGTCTTTAAGCAGCGCTTCTCGGCAATCACCTGCTGTATATTTACAAATCCGGCTTCTTTTGCCCTTTGCTCCAACTCCTTTACGCACTCGCGCTCCGTTTTACACCTGGAGATAAATTTGCGATAGTCCTCAGCAAATGCAAAGACTTCTTTTTTCTCTTTTGCGCTGTAATGCTCCCATGCGATTTCCCGTTCCATGATTCTGTCACTCCTTCTACTCTTCGTCATCGTGTTTGGTCAGGTTCTCCTGCACACGGCGGTACAGCTCCTGCGCTGCATTGTATCCCATCTTCTTCTGTCTGTGGTTTACGGCTGCTGCCTCACAGATTACGGCCAGATTCCGGCCCGGACGGATAGGAAGGGAATGGCACACAATCTTATTTCCCAAAATCTCTGTGTACTCCTCCTCCAGTCCCAGACGGTCATACTCATTATCCTTTTTCCAGTCTTCCAGTTTGATCACCAGATCGATGGTCTGCTTTTCCTTCACACACTCCACACCGAACAGGGTCTTCACATCGATGATGCCGATACCGCGAAGCTCGATGAAATAACGTGTGATATCCGGGGATGTTCCCACCAGTGTATGCTCATTAATCTTACGGATTTCCACCACATCATCCGTTACCAGACGATGACCTCTGCGAATCAGCTCCAGTGCAGCCTCGCTTTTTCCGATACCGCTCTCTCCGGTAATAAGAAGTCCCTCACCATAGACATCCACCAGCACGCCGTGAATGGTGATACAGGGAGCCAGCGCCTCGCTGAGCAGGTAAATCAACTCAGCCATGAACTCAGAGGTACTTCTGGCTGTTCCTAAAATCGGCACGTTGTTCTCCAGGGCCCGTTTCAAAAACAAATCATCCGGCTGGAAATCTCTGCAAAAAATGATACAGGGAATGTCATAAGATAAAAACTTCTTATATATCTCATCCCTACGCGCATCATCCAGCTGCTGCAGATAGGTATATTCTACCGTTCCAATGATTTCCACACGGGACTGCTGGAAATGTTCAAAATATCCACTGAGCTGCAGGGCGGGACGATTTACATCCGCCAGTGTGATTCGATGATTTTTCAAATCCATCTCTGTGGTAAATGTCTTTAACTGAAGTTTTTTTGCAATTTTTGCTACGCTTACACCTTCCATTGTCCTTCTCCTTTTCCTGACATGAGGTCTGTAAAAATGCCCCCAGATAAGCTAAGTTTAGCATAGTTACTGGTCTGTTTCAATATTGCCATGGAAAAAATTGTACACCTCCAAAGCCGCTTTCTGATTAAAGTTTTCGGTCTGTGCCAGCTCCTCCACTGTGGCATTTTTTATCTCCTCCAGGGACTGGAAACGACGCATCAACGCCTTTCTTCTGGCAGGTCCCACGCCCGGGATATCATCCAGCACGGAATGGGTCTGTTCCTTGCTCCGCAGAGACCTGTGATAGGTAATGGCAAACCGATGTGCCTCATCCTGAATCCGGGTAATCAGATGAAAGCCCTCACTGTGGGTGTCAATCGGAATCTCCACATTATGAAAATACAAGCCTCTGGTGCGGTGATGGTCATCCTTCACCATACCACACACTGGAATATCCAGATGAAGCTCTTCCAGAACCTGCAGTGCAATATTCACCTGTCCACGACCACCATCCATCATGATCAGATCCGGGAATTTTGTGAAGCTTCCGTATGCCTCGTCGATTCCCTTCTCCGCCAGTTCTTCACGTTCCTGTTTTCCATGGGAAAACCGGCGGGTCAACACCTCATGCATGGAGGCATAATCATCCGGCCCGGCGATGCTGCGCAGCTTGAACTTACGATAATCACTGCGCTGGGGTTTTCCCTTCTCGTATACCACCATGGAACCAACGGTCTCAAATCCGCTGATATTGGAGATATCAAAAGCCTCCACCCGTTCCAGCCGCCCCAGCTGCAGCCATCCGGCAATCTCTTTCATGGCTCCGATGGTTCTTCCTTCCTCACGCTTGATCTTCTCCTTGTCCTGACTCAGCACGAGCTGAGCATTCTTCTCTGCCAGCTCCACCAGCTTTTCCTTCATACCCTTCTGCGGCACACGCAAAGATACCTTCTGTCCCTTTTTATCACTCAGCCAGTCAACGATTACTTTCTCATCCTCCACCGCTTCCTGCAGCATAATCTCCCGTGGAATATAGGGTGTTCCGGAGTAGAACTGCTTTAGAAATATAGTCAGGATCTGTCCTGTATGATCCTCGTTTCCAATGGTGAGGAAAAAATGTTCCCGTCCAATGAGCCGGCCTGAGCGGATAAAAAACACCTGAACCACCGCATCCCGGTCATCGGCTGCCAGTGCAATCACATCCTTATCCTCCCCATCCGAATTGGTAATCTTCTGCTTCTGGGCAATCTGCTTCACACTGTTTAGAAGCTCCCGGTATTCGATGGCTTTCTCAAACTCCATCGCCTCGGAGGCTTCCATCATTTTCTGCTGAAGCTCTTCCAGCACCGGCTGATAATTCCCATTTAAAAACTCCAATACTCCCTCTATCTTTATTCTGTACGATTCCTTCGAAATATATCCCTGGCAAGGTGCATCACATTGCTTAATGTGATAATTCAGACAGGGACGATCCTTCCCGGTATCTCTGGGCAGGCATCGGTTACAGGAGCGGATCTGATACAGTTTTTTCAGCAGATCAATGGTATCCTTCACCGCCCCTGCACTGGTGTAGGGACCAAAATATTTGGACTTATCCTTTTTTACACTGCGACAAAACAGGACTCTGGGAAAATCCTCTCCCAGAGTCACTTTAATATACGGGTATGTCTTATCATCCCGAAGCATGGTGTTGTATTTCGGTCGATGCTCCTTAATCAAGTTGCATTCTAATACCAGAGCCTCCAGCTCGGAATCTGTCACGATATACTCGAACCGATGGATTTTCTTCACCATCTGATCCTTTTTGATTCCCTCGTTATGGCTGGCCTGAAAATACTGATGCACCCGTTTGCGAAGGCTCACAGCCTTCCCCACATAGATAATGGCATCGGAAGCATCATGCATGATATAAACTCCCGGCTGATCCGGAAGTTTTTTTAATTCCTCCTGTATCTGTTCAGTCCCTTCACAGTTGTATTCCGACCTGTTTTGAGCAGTATCTTCATTGCTATATCTCATCTTCCTCTTTTTTCTCCTCAGCCGAAGCCTCGATGCCGGTCATCTCACGGAACATATCCATAAATTCCTTGCCGGTGATGGTCTCCTTCTCAAAAAGATACTCGGAAATCCGGTCTAACACTTCCCGATTTTCCGTCAAAAGCCTTGTAGCCTCATCGTAGCAATTCTGCAACAGCTTCTGCACTTCCTCATCAATCTTTGCAGCAGTGTCCTCACCGCAATTCAAGTGTGCTCTGCCATCCAGATATTCATTCTCCACAGATGCAAGTCCCATCATGCCGAACTTCTCAGACATACCGAACCGGGTAATCATAGCTCTGGCAATATTTGTAGCCTGCTCGATGTCATTGGCAGCTCCGCTGGTGGCAGAGTGGAACACCAGCTCTTCCGCAGCACGTCCTCCCATATAGGTAACGATCTTTGCGATGAGTTCGTCCTTAGTCTCTAAGAACTTCTCCTCCTCCGGAGTCTGTAACGTGTATCCCAAGGCTCCCATGGTACGGGGAACAATGGTAATCTTCTGTACCGGCTCTGTATTCTTCTGTAAGGCAGTCACCATAGCGTGACCCACCTCATGGTAGGAAACAATACGGCGTTCCTTCTCGCTCATGGCACGATCCTTCTTCTCCTTGCCTCCTACGGCAACAATTTCAAAGGCCTCGAATAAATCAGACTGATTTACAAATTTCCTGCCATTCTTAACTGCATTGATGGCAGCCTCATTGATCATGTTGGCCAAATCAGAGCCCACCAGTCCGGCACTGGCCAGGGCAATGGCATCCAGATCCACCGTCTCGTCCATAAGCACATCCTTGGAATGTACCTTCAGCGTCTCCAAACGTCCCTTCAAATCCGGTTTGTCCACGATAATACGGCGGTCAAAACGTCCCGGTCGAAGCAGCGCCTTATCCAACACCTCCGGACGGTTGGTAGCAGCCAGCACCAAAAGACCCTTGGAGGTATCAAAACCATCCATCTCTGCCAGAAGCTGGTTCAGAGTCTGCTCACGCTCGTCATTTCCACCACCATAGCGGGAGTCACGACTCTTACCGATGGCATCAATCTCATCAATAAAGATGATACAGGGTGCCTGCTTCTGGGCATCCTTAAACAGGTCACGGACACGGGAAGCACCCACGCCCACGAACATCTCTACAAAATCAGAACCTGCCAGAGAAAAAAACGGCACCTTTGCCTCACCGGCCACCGCCTTTGCCAGCAGTGTCTTACCGGTTCCGGGAGGCCCTACCAGCAAAGCTCCCTTCGGCAGCTTTGCACCAATCTCCAGATATTTCTTGGGGTCATGTAAAAAGTCCACCACTTCCTGCAGAGACTCCTTGGCCTCGTCCTGTCCGGCCACATCTGCAAAGGTCACTCCCGTCTGTTTCTCCACATAGACCTTTGCATTGCTCTTGCCCACGCCCATCATACCGCCGCCACTGCGCTTAAGAATCATGCCGAACACGACCCAAATCAGAATCAGTGGAATTACAATGCTGGCCAGATTCCAGAACACAGCAGAGGTATTGCTGGGTATTTCCCCATCAATATCCACCTTGTGTTTCTTCAGCATATCCAGCAGCTTGGCGTCATTTACCAGTCCGGTGTAATAAGTCTTTGCCGTCTTGTCCTTTGGTGTAATATTGAACTGAGTGCCGGTAATTTCTACCTTTTTCACCTCATCATTCTCAATCATCTGAATAAATTCGGTATAGGTAATTTTCTCAGAATAGGCATTGTTCAGCATACGGTTCATCATGGAAATGCCAAATAGCACCACCAGAGAGATAATCAGGCATGCCAGCATCATGGGATTGCCGCCCTTTTTGTCTCCGTTTCCTCCCTCGGGACCGCCGTTGCCACGGTTGCCGTTATTTCCATTATTTCCGTTGTTGTTATGATATCCATTCTGTTGGTTATTCATATTGTCATATTGATTATCCATTGTATCCTTAATATATGCTCCGGGCTCTATCCCGAAATAGTCCTTTCAAAAATTTATATCAAATCGAGTAACTAATCAGCTACCATTATATTTAATCTTCCCCGATAAATCAATATTAACTCTATGAACTTTTGATGTTTAATTCTAAACTTTTTATAAAATAAAGGTGGATTTCTTTTTTCTCTCGTTGTATAATGGGATATGTTTTGTAAATATGAATTAGAATGAATGAGACATTTTTATCACTTAGAAGGAGGAAGCATTATGCCTGTAAAATACGTCTTTGTCACCGGTGGCGTGGTATCCGGTCTTGGAAAGGGAATCACCGCAGCATCACTGGGCCGTCTGCTTAAGGCAAGAGGCTACAAGGTGACCATGCAAAAGTTTGACCCTTATATCAATATCGATCCCGGAACCATGAACCCGATCCAGCATGGAGAGGTGTTTGTCACAGATGACGGAGCCGAGACTGATTTGGATTTAGGACACTACGAAAGATTCATCGACGAGAGTCTGACCAAAAACTCCAACGTCACTACCGGAAAGGTTTACTGGTCTGTTCTGCAGAAGGAACGCCGGGGCGATTTCGGCGGAGGCACGGTACAGGTTATTCCTCATATCACAAACGAGATCAAGAGCCGTTTCTACCGGAACTTCACATCCGACGACACCCATATTGCCATCATTGAGGTGGGCGGTACGGTAGGTGACATCGAGAGTCAGCCGTTCTTAGAGTCCATCCGTCAGTTCCAGCACGAGGTGGGACACGAGAACGCCATCCTGATCCATGTGACATTGATTCCTTATTTAAAGGCATCCGGTGAGCTGAAGACAAAGCCCACTCAGGCCAGCGTAAAAGAGCTGCAGGGAATGGGTATCCAGCCTGACATCATCGTATGCCGCTCTGAACAGCCTCTGGATCAGGGTCTAAAGGACAAGATTGCCCTGTTCTGTAACGTGCCCAATGACCATGTATTACAGAACCTGGATGTGGAATATCTCTACGAAGCTCCTCTTGCTATGGAGAAGGAAAACCTGGCAAAGGTTGCCTGCGATTCCCTGCATCTGCCTTGTCCGGAGCCGGATTTAAAGGACTGGACCGCTATGGTAGAGGCACTTCGCAATCCTACACAGGAGGTTAATATCTCACTGGTTGGAAAATACACCCAGCTTCACGACGCATATATTTCCGTGGTGGAGGCATTAAAGCACGGCGGTATCGCAGCTCATGCTACCGTGAATATCAACTGGGTAGATTCCGAGCTGGTAAACGATGACAATGTGACTGATTATCTGGGTAACTCCGACGGAATCATCGTTCCCGGCGGTTTCGGTGACCGTGGTGTGGAGGGTATGATTTCCGCTGCCAGATATGCTCGTGAAAACAAGATTCCTTATTTGGGACTGTGTCTGGGTATGCAGGTTTCCATCATCGAATATGCACGCCACGTATGTAAGCTGAACGATGCACACAGCATTGAGCTGGACCCTTCCACTACCCATCCGGTGATCGCGCTGATGCCGGATCAGAATGGTGTGGAGGACATCGGCGGCACCTTAAGACTGGGCTCCTATCCCTGTGTGCTGGATAAATCCTCTAAGGCATATGAAGTGTATGGCGATGAAACCATTCACGAGAGACATCGTCACAGATATGAGGTGAACAATGACTACCGTGACACGCTCACCAAGCATGGTATGAAGCTCTGTGGTCTCTCACCGGACGGACGCATTGTGGAAATGATTGAAATCCCGGAGCACCCCTGGTTTATCGCAACCCAGGCACATCCGGAATTAAAATCCAGACCCAACCGTCCCCATCCGCTGTTTAAGGGATTTGTACAGGCTTCCTGTGACCATAAGAATTAGAAGTAAAAATATTTCGAGCCGTGAAACTGTAAAGCTTCACGGCTCTTTTTCATGGTCATCAATCCTCATCCTGATCCAGAAAACGCATCTTGCCCTCCTCTTCGCTGGGCTGATTGGGAGCATACCCAAATCCCCTCGGATCCCCATTCATTAGGCGCAGGCACTTCGGGCAAAGTGAACCAAAGTTCACCTGCACGCCGCAATGCGCACAGTAATTTGCCATTATCCGCGCTTCCCTCACATCCCGATACTCAATGCGGCCTTCCCTGATCCATCGTTTTACCAGATGCACGGAAATCTGAAAATGCTCCGCCACCTGATACTCGGTTACATTATTTTCTCTCACATAGTCCCGCACCTGTGCAAACAGCTCTGTCTCCTGGCACACAGAACAGAACTCCCCTTTAAAGGAAGGTGGCAGTACACGTTTACAACGCTGGCAATATCTGTAATCTTTGTTATCTTTTGTACATATCATAGGCTGTTACTTCCCCACCATTTCTTGCTGAATCATGTTCTTACGGCCTCATCAGCAAGTGATTCGGCCTGTTCTGAACAGTTACGCTGAATACATAACTACGAAGGTACGGTACAGTTACGAATCAATTCCTGTAAATAGTCCACATACTGCTGTCGCACATTTTCCGGCTCCACAATGTTTACCTTGCCTCCCAATCCTGCCATCCAGCCAAAAAACTGAGGACTCACTGCCACATGGATCCTGGCACGAAATCCATCCTCACCCTGTCTGCGCAGAGCCACATTCTGTCCAAACCGGTCAATAATCACACCTATCATGCTGGCATCACCCTGCAATACTACCGTCTCTTCCTCACCGGCAAACATCCCGAAGGTCTTACGGGTATACGCCGCCACATCCAGATGATCCATTTTCTCCTCACCGGTTCTCTTTTGATCGGTGAGAGAAATCTGTAGCATCTTGTCCACACGAAAATGCTTGATGAGGTCCGTTTCCTCCTCATAAGCAATCATATAATAATTCTCGTCATCCCATGTCAATATGTAAGGACTGACCTCGTAAAAGGCACCGTCCCTCCGCAGATGCATCTCCTTTTCCACCGTCCACTCAAAATACTGAAAACGGATTTTGGAGTTCTCTGCGATTCCATTGTAAATCATATCCACGTTATAGTAAATACTCTCATTCACCGCTTTGGTGCGGTTCATGACCATCACCTGACGTTTTAGCTGTCCGGCATCATGATGACTGACCAGACCTTCCAGCTTACGAATCAGCTCCCGGGATTTCTTTGGCGTAATGAATTTGGATGACTGTACCAGATCCACCAGGATCTTCAGTTCCGCCAGTTCAAACTCCCGGCTGGCCAGATAATAACCTCCGGTGCGACCGGTAACCTTTATGATATCCATGCCAAAATCCTGCAGCAGTGCAATATCATCATAAATGCTCTTGCGTTCCGCCATGATTTCATTTTTTGCCAGATATTCAATCAGCTGCTTCGTGGTAACCGGATGTTTTTCATCTGTCCACTCATACAAATATTTTACAATATACTGCATTTTCAGTTTCTGGTGATATGATTTTGGCATAAACATCCCTCCATTCTATTCTATCTCTCCTCGATAGCTGCCACCGGGCATCCTTCCATAGCATTCACTGCCTCCGGTTCATGCTCTCCGGTAATATCCTCTGAAATAGCTTCCGCTACCCCTTCCTCCGTCAGGTGAAATACAGTCGGACACAATGATGCACACAGGCCGCATCCGATACAGTTGTCGTTTACCTCAAATCTCATGTCATATCCTCCTATTTTCTATGATTAGGCATTTGCGAAACTCATCCTTCTCTTAGTAGCTGCCAGCTGCTACAACTTTGAGAGAATCGTAGCCACTGGCCTGCTAATTGGCAAACGCCTATTCCATGATATGTATTAGGATATGGCATTATTGAAATAATATACACTCCCTATTCGCAGATGCTAAATGTACCGGAGTTCACACAGTGGATACCCCGGTACATCGGACTTGTTCTTTATTTAGTTGAAACTGTTCACCCAGTTCACCAGAGAATCGTGATATACATTTTCTGCCACACTCTTTCTCATCTGTGAGTCCACATAGCCGTTATTCACCATCTTTGCCAGCACGCATGCCTGAAGTTCTGAGACGGTCATGGTATCGTAACCTTTTCCGGAAACTGCCTTAGCCAATACCAGGATCTCCTCTTCGGATGCCACCATGGGATCAAAGGAGTCTGCCACGAATTTCTCCAAATCTGCTGCCGGAGCTTCTTCCGTCACAGCTTCTTCCGGAACTTCTGCCGATGCCGGAGCAGCTGTCGGGATCTCCTCCTCCACCTTTGCATTTGTCGGAATCTCTCTCTCATCATAGGCAACCGGCTCTGTCTTTGGTGCATCTGCTGTCACAGGAACCCAGATTTCACCATAATTTGCCGGAATCGCCACATCAATATGTCCTCCGCTTACGGGTACCGTTTTCCCTGAGAGTATACCCACATACTCTGCGGCTCCTCCCACCGGAAGCTTCATGTATGACTCATTGTCATCATTATTCACCGCTACTACCACGGTCTGTCCCTGATAAGTTCTGGAGAACGCATACTGACGATTTGTCAGCTGCAGTTCTTTATAATCTCCATAGGACAATGCCGGTGTAGCCTGACGTGCTTTACCCAGTGCAGATACAATCTTCGTGCATGAATTGGTCTCTCCCGCATCCTTATAATCCTCCAGATTCAATGCCGGGCGCAGGGATGCATCAGAAAACTTCTCCTTCTTACCTTCGATTCCAAACTCTGATCCATAATAAATAGAAGGTACTCCGGGAAGGGTATACATCAAAATGTGCACCGGAGCAAAGTGTGCCTTGTTGTTTAACTTGGTGTAAATGCGCTCCACATCATGATTGTCCACAAAATTGTAAAGCTTTAATCCATCCGGACGATTACCGCCCATCTCATACAAACGCTTTACGGTGTGTGCAATTTCAAAATAGTTGTGATCGTTATGACCGGAATACAGTGCCTTGTGCAACTGATAATTGGTTACGGAGTGAAGTGTCCCCTCATTTACCCAGCGGCTGTAATCTCCATGGATTACCTCCCCCATCAGCCAGAAATCCGGTTTTACGGTATTTGCCACCTGACGCAGTGCCTGCATGTAATTAAAGTCAAGCACATCCGCTGCGTCCAGACGAATTCCATCAATATCATACTCGCTCACCCAGAAACGAATTACATCACAGATGTAATCCCGCACAGCCGGGTTGTTCTGATTCAGCTTTACCAAAAGGTTATAGCCACCCCAGTTTTCATAGGAAAATCCATCGTTGTACTCATTATTGCCACTAAAATTCACCTGACAATACCAATCCTTGTAAGGAGAATTCTCTCTCTTTTCCTTCAGATCCTTAAATGCGAAAAAATCTCTTCCTGTATGGTTGAACACACCGTCCAGGATTACACGAATCCCCTTCTTATGGCATTCTGCCACAAAATTCGTCAGATCCTCGTTGGTTCCCAGTCTGCTGTCCAGCTTTTTATAATCTGTGGTCTCATACCCGTGTCCCACGGACTCAAACAACGGTCCGATGTAGATGGCATTGCAGCCGATTTCCTTTATATGATTGATCCATGGAATCAACGTGTTCAAACGATGTACCGGCTCCCCGTAAGGATTCTCTGCGGGTGCCCCTGTCAGTCCCAGGGGATAAATGTGATAAAATACTGCCTCATCATACCATGCCATGATGCGATTCCTCCTGTCGTTTTCTCACTTACGTGCATTCGTATCCCAGATGAATACTCTGCACAGTGTTCCGCATAATTATACCACAGGATGAAATATACACCAAGCATTTTTTGTTTTAAACGTCCCTGCGACACTACTCGCACACCTGACGCAGTATCCCGATCAGCAGCTTCTCATTCACTGGCTTTGCAATGTGCCCATCCATGCCACATGCCAGGCAGCTGGACACATCCTCCGCAAAGGCGTCCGCAGTCATGGCGACAATGGGGATATGCGCCTTCCCAGGATCACTCAGAGCGCGGATCCGCCTGGTGGTCTCGCGCCCATCCAGCAGCGGCATCTGAATATCCATCAGAATCGCCACATACGTGCCCGCCGGTTTTTCCTTCAGCATATCCAGACAGATCTGTCCGTTCTCTGCCCGTTCACTGTAGATATCATAATCCTCCAAAAGCTCCTGCATGATTTCCCAGTTTAGCTCATTATCTTCTGCCACGAGAACCTTTTTCCCAGTCACTTTGTCCCAGGTTTCCACCTCTGTCACTGTCTGGTTCGTTGGTGACTCCAGAAGCTGTGTCACATTGCGGGGATTCTCCCCGTCCCATGCACTCTCTTTCGGATTTATTCTGCTTTCCAGGCACTGGGGCTGTGCCTTTTCAGCTTCTCCTCCCACCATACACTGTACTTTCTCCCCGGAATCCACACTCTCCTGCACACGCTGTTTCCTCTGCTTTGCCATGGGCAGCTCCAGCAATACCGTAAATGTCGTCCCCACTCCTTTTTGAGACTGACAGGAAATCTCTCCTCCCATCAGCTCCACCATCTGATGGATAATGGCCAGCCCCAGCCCATAGCCCTGAATCTCATTCACGCGGCTGTTTTCCTCTCTGGCAAAGGGCTCATACATGCTCTCCATGAACTTCTCAGACATACCGATTCCGGTATCCTTCACCCGGCAGACCAGACGAATCCGGTCTTTCACATCCTCCACCTCTTCCTGATGAATCAAAAATTCCACCCTTCCATGAGGCTGCGTGTACTTCACTGCATTGGATAATAAATTAATGAAAATTTGGTTCAACCGCAGTTCGTCTGCATACAGCTCATCGCAAATGATGTCTGTCAGCTCCATATGAAAATCCACTGCCTTTTCTCTGGCATGAAAACCAATATTGCTGCAAATCTCCTCCGCCATTTTATGTAACGAAAACCGGGTTGGATTCAGAAATGTCCGACCACTCTCAAGCTTGGAAATATCCAGAATATCATTGATCAGGGTCAGAAGATGATGTCCCGCCTGCGTAATATTCTGCAGACATTTCTGAACCCGGACAGGATCATCCATGTGTTTGGAAGCAATGGATGTCATACCCATAATCACATTCATGGGCGTGCGAATGTCATGGGACATGGTAGACAGGAATCGTGTCTTCGCCTGATTCGCCTCACTAGCCTTTATGGCCGCCTCCCTCAGCATGCGCTGATTGTATTTAGCATTTTTACGATAGGCAATAAATATGCCAATCATCACAGCCGCTACCACAGCCAAACCACATATAAACCATACCGCATGTTCCTCCATGTACTTGCTCAGGGAATAGTCATTCTGTACATAGGAATACTGAATCATGGCATTGGTGATATCTGCCTCATCCATCTGGGCAATCATTTTGTTCATCATCTCTACCAGTAAATGCTCCTGCCCATTCACCGCCAGTCCGAAGTCCTCGGTATCATCCAGATAAGCGATATTCAGTTCCGCATACTCCGGATTTTCCTGTATTTCCCGCTGCATGACACTTTCACAGCCGATACTGCAGCGGGTCTTCCCCGTGCGCACCGCCTCCAGACACACCTCTAAATCATCATACGAGATGACCTGCGCATTCGGATACTTATCCTCCACATAGTATTTCTGCCCAATGGACTGGTCACATAAAGCAATCTCATCGTACAGGGTCTCCTCATAGATTCCCTGGAATACCAGCATCACACGGTCCTTCACAATACTATCCGTCTGATAGATTC
This sequence comes from Lachnospiraceae bacterium, assembly GCA_022766245.1. GTDB lineage: Bacteria > Bacillota > Clostridia > Lachnospirales > Lachnospiraceae > Roseburia_C. Next base: position 23,729 of record JALEPL010000036.1, read on the forward strand.
CCTTGCTCTCCGAGCGCCATAGATCACAGTATAGCGGAAAGGCTGCATCCAGTTCGTTTGTCTGCAATGCCTCCTCCATCTCGTCCATATTATCATATCCTATAGGCACCACCTGAATTCCCAGAAACTCCTCCATGCTCTGCCAAACCAATTCCGTCAAACCTGCCGGCGAGCCATCCTTCTTCTGCCCGGAAATAGGCAATGCATCTACCATATATCCAAAACGAAGCTGCCCTTTCTCCGCCAGCCAGCTTCTCTCTTCTTCTGTCAATGTCTGCCTCAGCCCACCGCTAAAATACTTATCCTGCAGAAGAACCGTATAGTAGGGGGATATTTCCCAAAGTCGTTCCATAGCTGTATTCAGCTGCTCCAAGAGATCACTTCGTTCCGGATTCACTGCAAAATACAGCTCCGAATTTCCGATGCATGCTATCTGATCTACCCGCTCTACTACAAAGTTGTCCGACAAAATGCATGCATCCAGTTCTCCCTTCTTCATCGCTTCATGCATCCCGTCAAAATCCTCCTTCTGCACGACTTCACTATCCAGCCCCATCTCCGTCAGATAGTCCTGCAGCATATCCACCATGACAGTTCCCCTGGTAACACCGATTTTCTTTCCGTTTAAAGTGGACAAATCCCTGCTTTGTATCTGCGTAGACTCCAAAGGCGCATAAATGTAATACGACTCCATTCCCATGGGTTTTTCTGAAAAAAGCAGGACATCCTGTCGTTCCGGCGTAATGGAAAAGCCCGCCATCACATCAATCTCCCCCTGCCTTAGCTTTTCCTCCAGCTCGCTCCATGTCCCGTAGACATACTCGTAATCCCACCCGGTACACTCTGCAATCTTCTGATAATACTCGTAGGCATACCCGGATTTTCTTTCTCCTTCTGCACCTGCCTGAAAATGATCATTATCCAGAAAATACCCAATGCGAACAGTCTGGGATTTGTTTTCCCCATGCGCTGCATGGATCTGTTCTGTGAAAGTACTGAACAAATACGAGAAAACAAAAAAGGAACCCAGACAAAAGAACACTGCCTTACGAATTCCTCTTTTCAAGCAATCTATGAATCGTTTCATCTTATCCACTTCCCCTCTCCTGGCACGAGATGTCACCACAGGTATCTCTTACCAGCCTTCCAGGTTTCCATGGATCACCGCCGTCATCAGGCGTTTTTTCACCCCCGGTGTATGCAGGTTAAGCTGACGAATCAGTTCCTTTACATAAGCCCGCTCTGTCTCCTCTTCGTAAGGGCAGCCACTTGCCACCACTGGCAGCTGATATCGGTTCTTAAATCCAATAATATCAGCTTCCGGTACAAACAGCATAGGACGAATTACGGTAAGCCCGGTATCTTCCATTGCCGTTACCGGCCAGAAACAGGACAGTCTTCCCTCGTAGATCAGTGACATCATCAGTGTCTCGATTACATCATCCATATGATGCGCATAGGCGATTTTGTTGCACCCCAGCTCCAGAGCCTTCTGATTCAACGCCCCCTTGCGCAGTCTGGCACAGAGGGAACATGGCTTTTGTTCAGGCAGCATTTCACCTATGTCTGTATTCACTACATGGTATTCTATTCCGAGAGTTTGGCATAATTTGTCGATTTCTGTAAATGAAGTTCCATTATATCCCAAATCCACTGTGATTCCCGTCAACGTAAAGGACTTTGGATAAAATCTCTGTAACCCGCTCATGGCATACAAAAGCGTCAGGGAATCCTTGCCGCCGGAAATTCCCACAGCAATCCGATCCCCTGATTCTATCATGTCATATTGATCCAGCGCCTGTCTGGTCAGGCTGTACAGTCGTTGCAGCTTCATGTTATCCTCTTTTCTATCAAAAACAAATACCCAGAATATCCGCTGAGCAAAATTTCTACCTGTCCCTCAGAAACATCATACCAAGTGTCCCCTTCATAAGCGTGATTTCCACCAAAATACACATCATCCGTAGCAAGCCATAGTTTTAGTCTTTCTGCATCCGAAATCCGCAGCGTGTAGTTGCATTGTTCCGGCGAAAAATGAAACACCGCAAGGAATCTCTTTCCTCCACCCATGCGTTCAAATGCATACACCAGCTGCGGATTTTGCGAACACTCTACCCAGTAAAATCCGTCCCGGTCATAGTCTTTTTCATAAAATGCTGGATTCTCCAGATAGATTCGGTTCAACCGTTTCATAAAATGCTCAAAGCCTTGGTGTATGGGATATCCAAGCAAATTCCAGTCCTGTTCCCGTGCTTCATCCCACTCTCTTAACTGGCCAAATTCATTTCCCATGAAATTCAGCTTTTTCCCCGGATGGGTGTACATATAAAGGTAAAGTGCTCGGGCTTGTGGAAATTTTTCTGCATAATCCCCACTCATTTTCTGTAAAATCGTAGCCTTACCATGCACCACCTCATCATGAGACAATGGACACAAATACCTCTCCTCATAGTAATACATCATAGAAAAAGTCAAACTGTGATATGCCTCATATCGATACTCTGGTGCCGTACGAAAATAATTCAGCGTATCATTCATCCAGCCCATATCCCACTTGTAATCAAAACCTAAACCTCCTTCTGATACTGGTCTTGTTACCCTCGGATATGAAGTGGAATCCTCGGCAATCAGCATAATCGAGGAATCCATTTCCTTTAGTTTCTGATTCATGTAACGCAGAAAATCCACAGCATTATGATTCACTCCACGCCTGGAATCCCCCTGCCAGTATATCATATTACTAATCGCATCCACACGCAAGCCATCCATATGATATTCTTTCATCCAGTAAACTGCACAGGATTGCAAGAAACTGCGCACCTCCCCTCTGGAATGATTAAAATTCTTGCTTCCCCATTCACTGGCACCCACGTCCACATGCGGATACTCATACAACGTGCTTCCGTCATAATCCGCCAAGCCATAGGAATCTACCGCAAAATGCACCGGAACAAAGTCTAGAATCACTCCAATGCCATTTTGATGCAGACGATCTACCATTTGTTTGAGCTGATCCGCAGTACCATACCGGGAAGTAGGACTATAAAATCCGCTGACCTGATATCCCCAGGAATTATCACAGGGATGTTCCATAATAGGCAGCAGCTCTATGTAATTATAACCATGTTCCTTTAAATAGGGAATCAACAGCTCTGCCAGTTCATCATAAGTATGCCAGCCTTCTCTACCTTCCTCCCGCTTCCAGCTTCCGGCATGGAGTTCGTAGATATTGACCGGCTTATCCCTGCCATCACTACGCTGCTTCATCCACGCCTGATCATGAAACTGATAACGATACATATCCCGAATCACTGAGGCAAACTGAGGGCGCAGTTCCATACCAAATCCATATGGATCACAGTGTTCCACACAACCTCCATTTTGCAGATAGATCCGATACTTATACAACATCCCTTGTTTTGTCCCAGGAATAAAACATTCCCAGAAATGCCCATCATAGGCTCTCTCCATGGCTGTATCATTCCAATCATTAAAATCACCAATCACCGTCACACCTGACGCAGCCGGAGCAAACGTGCGGAACACACATCCTCCTTCCACTAAATGAGCACCCAGATATTCATAAGCCGCCATCTCTTTTCCCACATAGAATTCATATTTATCCATATACACTCCTTCTCCATTGGCACGGAGGTAATTGACTACCGTTGTTTTTCTTCGTATAATCAATGTAACTATCAACATATATTTTTTCCACCATCAATTCCAACAATATGTCACATAAACAACGGATTACTAAAATTGTTGAATGACGGTAACTGTTCACTATGAAGGTACTGAATCAGTTACGAATAACGAATACAAAAGGAGGTATTCCATGGATCTTCGTATCGCACGTACCCGTAAAAGTATCATTAATGCCTTTATTCAGCTCCGAGCCTTGAAACCGCTGGAAAAAATTACCGTAAAAGAACTAGCTGAGCTGGCCTGTATCAACAAGGCCACCTTTTACTCCCATTATCAGGACATCTATGATCTGTCCGAACAACTGGAAGAGGAAGCTATCCAATCGGTACTTGCCGCCATTCCCCACCCGGAGTACGTTACCAGCAACCAGTACTGTTTTGTGCAGGAGCTGGCCTTTGCCCTGTTGTCACAAAATGAACTGTTTCACATCCTGTTTTCAGGTTCCCGATCCCATCACTTTATTTCCAAGCTTGAGATAGCCTTAAAAGAGCAGATTTACGCCGCCTATCCCTACAAAAAAAACAGCCTGGAGATGGACCTGTTTCTGTCCTTTCTCATCCATGGCTGTTTTCATGCATTCTTCTCCCACCAAGAGGAAGACCTTGACACTGTCATCCGAATCCTTAGTCAGATTGATCAATGCCTGGTGAAAAATTATTCCTTTACTGAGCCTGATGCTCCTTCATCTTCTCCCGAACAAACTGCTCCATAATATCAGCGGTAGCCTCCAGTCCCAGAACGGAGCTGTTGATACACATAGAATAGTTTCTGGAATCGCCCCATTTCATCTTGCTGTAATGATTGTGGTACGCCTTACGCTCTCTGTCATGACGAAGCAGTGCAATTTTTGCCACATCCTCGCTCATCTGACGCACCTCCATGATGCGGGCCAGCTTCTCCTCACGGTTGCCCAGCACGAAGAATGTCACCAGTCCCTCGCAACCTTTTAGAACAGTCTCTGCATTTCGACCTACTACTATAAAAGACTCTCCTGCATCCGCCTTGCCCCGAATGAACTCAAACTGCATCTCTGCCACAATTTCCTCCGGTGAGTTGCTCATTCCCCGCACCTGACGATGCATAAAGGGCTTGCGCAGTCCCTCATCATATTTCTTTAATTTTGAGAGATCCATCCCCTTTTCCTCTGCAATATGATCCAAAAGCTTGTGATCATACAGTGGCAGTTCAAAACGCTGTGCCAAAAGCTCCGCAATGTGATGTCCCCCGCTGCCATACTCACGGCTGATGGCAATGATTACCTGTTTCCCCATATCATACCTCCTAATAATCTTAACACCTGAATCATGTTCTTACGGCCTCATCAGTAAGTGATTCGGCCTGTTCTAAACAGTTACCTTTAATCTTTAAATGTATCTCATAAAAATCATAATGGTACTGATTGCTAATGCAATACAGGTCGCCGGTACTGCATGCTTGCAGTACTCACCCCAGCTGATCGGATGTCCGGCTTTTGCTGCAGTAGCAGTACCAACTACATTGGCAGAAGCTCCAATAGGTGTTGCACTTCCACCGATATCCGTTCCCATAGCCAGCGCCCATGCTAATGTAGCCAGCGGCACGCCGGTAGCGGCTGACAGCGTATTGATGACCGGAACCATAGTCGCTGCAAAAGGAATATTGTCGATAAATGCACTGGCAATGGCTGATACCCAGATAATGATCGCCACCATCAGATATGCATTTCCACCGCTGACATTCTGGATTGCCTCGGCGATAATCTCCAGAATACCAGTCTGCTCCAGACCACCTACAACCACGAACAATCCGGTAAAGAACAGCAATGTCTTATAATCCACACCATGGATAATCTCCTGAATCCCTTTTTTTCCGGCGACAATTGCTGTGGTAATCAAAGTAACCACCGCCACAAACACACCAATGGTAGCCACGGTAAGTCCGGTGGAACCATGTGTCACCAAAAGCACCACAGTAACCACAAAAATAATCGTGCTGATCACAAAACCTTTTCCATCCAAAATTGCGCTCTTCGGATCCGGCATTACACTCAGATCGACTTTCTCTCCGCCCTTCATCAGGCGTTTCCGGAAAGAAAAATAAAAGAATACCAGAGTAATTATCAGCGCAACAACCGCAATGAGACCCGTATTGGTCAAAAAGTCTGCAAAAGAGTAGCCCAATGCCGTACCGATAATAATATTTGGCGGATCTCCGCACATGGTGGCAGAGCCTCCCAGATTCGCACAGAAGATCTCCGCCATAATCATGGGCACCATATCAAACTTCAGCAATCGCGCCAGCTCAATGGTCACCGCCGCCAAAAACAGAATCACGGTGATACTGTCAATAAACATAGCCAGCACAAATGACATAATCATAAATGTAATAAATATGGACAATGTCTTGTAGTGTACCATCTTCGCAATCCGCATGCAAAGCCATCTGAAAAAGCCTACCCGGGCCATTCCCTCCACCATAATCATCATACCGGCTAGAAACAGAATTGTAGCCCAGTTAATACCGGATGAAGACTCCTTTGCCTCTCCTGCTACATGCCAGAATTCCGTTGTAAAAATACTGCGGACATTCAAAGTTTCCTCCACTGCCGTGAAGCTGTGCATTCCCAGACCGAATACGAAAAGTAATGTCAATGCGGCGCAGGTCAGAGTGATGTAATGCTTTTCAAATTTCTCCATAATAATCATCACAAACATCACAACAAAAATCACAACCGCCAGTACTTGTGCCATCCTAACTTCCTCCTCTTTTTTATGTATCTATGTTATATCTGTTCAGCGCAAACCCTGAACAGTCAATCATATTTTACGACATAGTATTCGGAAAAAACCAGATATATTTTACCAAATTGCATGAAATAGTCAACACAAATTCGGCAACTGTTTTCAAATAGAACGTCAAAATGTGAAAAAGCAGCCGAAACGGCTGCCTTTTCGAGGAGTTTAGTTATGAAAATGTTTTATCGTAACTGCTCAGATTCAAGTGGTTCGATCAGTCTGAACAATTACTTGTATCAATATAAAAGATTGATGCCTCAATTGATAAGATCATTATAAAAATCAATTGTGTCCAATCTGTGTCGAATATCGAAAACATTTCTAAAATGATTCTAAACAAGATTTTAGTTTTTCCCGCTTTCCATGAGCATCTGACACAGTGGAAGCTTGTCCGGGTCGCTGTTGATAAACTGTACCTGACCCGTCACATCCTCCGGTGCCAATTCCCCCATTTCCTGCAGTCTGCGTCTGGTCTCCCTGGCTACTCCTTCTCCCCCATCAAAAAATCTCACATCTTTTCCCAACGCCTGACGAATGGCTTCCTTTACGAAGGGAAAATGGGTGCACCCCAAAACCACTGCGTCCACCGGTTTATCCCGGTAATCCGCCAGTACAGAATTCAAATAGTCGTAAAGTTCCCGGGAAGAAAACTCTCCCCGCTCCACAAACCGTACCAGATCCGGACACGGCCTAGTCCAAATCTGTGCCTGGGACTCATACTGAGCCATCAGAGTCTGAAACTTTTTTTCGCGAATGGTCATGGGTGTAGCCAGCACCAGCACATGGGCGTTCTCCTGACATAAAACTGCCGGCTTTAAAGCCGGCTCAATACCAATGATGGGAATATCCGGATATCTGCTCCTCAGAATAGATACATCTGCACTGGTGGCTGTATTGCAGGCGATTACCACTGCCTTCACATGATGCCCCATCAATTCCTCCACATGCTCTTCCGTTAGCTGACGCACCTCCTCCAACGTCTTGCTTCCATAAGGTGCCCGCATAGAATCTCCGTAAAATATGTAATTTTCATTGGGCATCAGTCGAACCAATTCCCGCAGAACGCTGATTCCACCCACTCCCGAATCAAACACGCCGATGGGTCGCATCAAATCCTCCATCTTTTCCTAAGCTTCCTCCTTCATGCATGAGGTCACACGTTTTACATTGCAGTCCTGAATCCGTCCCGCACTGCAATTCACCAACCCCTTCAGGAAACAAAATCCCTGTTCCTTTGCTGCTTCTTTTTCTAAAGCCTGCTGCTTTGCTTCATCCTCTAATGCACAATGGCTCACACGCTTCACATTGCAGTCCTGAATCCGTCCCGCACTGCAATCCACCAGACCTTTGAGAAAACAAAATCCGTTGCTCATCCAATACCTCCTATATGTAACCTGCTTTTCTCCCCCAAGGTCTCTTCTATTAAGCTGTAATCACAACAAAATTCGTACCTTCACAATTATAGTCATTCTAACATCTGGTTTCTGGAATGGCAACCACTTTTCCTCAATTTGTATTTCTTGGTATCTCTTTTGTGTCCATTTTTTCTTGCCATCCTCTACGACAACGTGCTACCATATAATACTAGAAAGGATGATTCCCATGATTCAACGCAACAGTCTTTTTTCCATTCCATTTTACAAGAAAAGTGTCTTCACCGGCAGCGAGCAGGGCATGCGCTATAAAATCGAATGCGTTAAGCCCTCTGATGAAGGTGAGGAGCCCGTTTTAAAGGCCACCTATTGGCCGGGTCCTCTATGCTATTCCGCCACTCCGGATGAACAAAAAAAATCCGACACCTTTCCCTTTACGGATGAAGGTATCGGAAGTGCCTGTGACTGGCTCAATGAGATGTACCGCAAAAACGAAGCTCTGTTTCGTAAGGTACGGGTGCGTTGATCCTACACTTGTTCTTACATCTGATGGCGCACCACTTTATACTCATCATATAACTGGTAATATGGACAGCCCCTGGTATTTCCTGTAAGGAAACGCACCATGTCATCCTCGTCCAGATTCAAGTCACATACATAGTATTCATATTCATCATCGTAGACAAAGTTCACACATGTCTCGCAGGCGGTCTGTTCGCTCATGGTTACTCACCTCTTTTGATACGGCTGGCATATCGCCGCGCCATCATATCCAGCATATTATCATCCGGCTCGAACAGGATAACCACCACATTCTCCCCCTGCGTGTAAACCGCCTCGTATATTTTGCGGTCTTCTTCACCGGATGTGTAATCTCTTTTCATGATATTCATGTTTTCATGATAGTTCCGCAGTTCCGGTGCTCCCTTTGGTGCAATGAGCTGCAGTGTCTCCATTTCGATGGTCGCCAAATTCTTGCGACGCTTTTTATTTTTAATCTTTGCAAAGGAAAGTCTTCCCTCAATATAGCTGTACTCATACTCCACGCGGGAAGTAGCCCGTACCGCATAAAACAATCCACCGGCAATCAAAAACAAAAGAACAAATAAAAGCTGAAAACTCAGCAAAAAACCAATCACACACGCAAAACACAAGATCATCAATCCACATGCCAGGATAATCTGCACTGCGGATGGTCTCTTTTTTACCAAAATCGTATTTTCAAAAATACCCATACAAAATCCTCTCTTGTTCTAATATTATAACGCTTACACATAAACACAAGAAAAATTATATCTCTTTCCCTCCCATTATTCCAGCACTTTATAAAACTTTTAGAAATGCTCCGGAAACGTGACAGAAAGCTGGATTTTTTCCCCGTTTTTCGGTACAATGAATTCAGTTACAAAAAATTATCTAGGAGGCTTTTATGAAACCATTTCATTTACACCGAAAAGATTTCACTCCCTACTCTACAGGAGTTCAGAAGGAATGGGTTCTCACCAACGGGCTGGGGAGCTACGCAGGCAGTTCCGTCACCGGAGCGCATTCCCGGATGCATCACGGATACCTGATTGCCAGCCTGCACCCGCCGGTGGAGCGCTTTGTCACCTTATCCAAAATTGATGAATGCTTTATTTGTGAGGAAAATTGCTTTGATTTTACCACCCGACAGTACCGGGATATCGAAAAAAATACCTGCTATACCGATGGACTGGATTACCTCACCGACTTTATCTATGATGGACTGGTTCATTTTCGTTATCAGGCGGACTCTTTTTCCATGGAAAAAACGTTATCCTTTGAATATGGAAAAAATACCATCGCCATCGCTTACGACATCAAAAACGATGGTGCTGCGGGCAGACTGCGGCTTACCCCCCTGTTCAATTTCCGGGTACACAATGATCCGGACACCATTGATACCCTGCAATTTATCAAGCAGATTGACGATAACGAGATACAGCTCGTTCCCACCAGCAACCAGGAGGTATGTATCCGCCTGTACATCGGCGATGGGAAAATTTCCGATTCTGAAAAGCTGTTTCAGCTGAACACACAGCTTCAGAAAGAACTGGATGTGGAGACCGAGGGCGTGGACTCCCACTACTCCCCCTATGTGATTGACTATGAGATTCCTGCAGAAAGCCAGCTAAAGATTTCCGTGGTCTGCTCTTTGGAGCCGGAATTTTGCAAGGATGCCTTTGCCACCTGCCAAAAAGAAATGGCTCGGTTGTCTTCACTGGAACAAAAGGCCGGCTATACCGATGACTTTGCAACAGCACTGACCATCTCGGCAGACCATTTTCTGGCCTACCGTCAGTCCACAAGGCTGACCACCGTGCTGGCCGGACTGCCGTGGTTTACAGACTGGGGCAGAGATACTATGATTGCACTGACCGGTCTGGTGTTGTCCACCCACCGCTATCAGGAAGCCCGGGATATCCTCACTACCTTTGCCACCTATGTACAGGATGGACTGGTACCCAATATGTTTCCGGATGAGGGAACCGCTCCGCTTTATAACACAGCAGATGCTTCCTTGTGGTATTTTTATGCAGTGGACAAATACTTATCCTACACCGGAGAGGCATCCGATTATGAATTTGTCCGCACTACCATCTATCCAAAGCTGAAAGAAATCATCCACGCCTACGAGCATGGTGCCGGATTCTCTATCTATATGGAGGAAGATGGACTGATTCATGCCGGAAGCGGATTGGACCAGGTGACCTGGATGGACGTGCGTGTGGGTGACTGGGTAGCCACCCCCCGCCACGGAAAGCCGGTGGAAATCAATGCACTTTGGTACAACGCCCTTCGGGTGATGGAGCAACTATCCACACGTTTTGGCGAGGACAGCAGTCATTATGAAGAACTGGCAGAACATGCCAAAAACTCCTTCCGCGAGGAATTCTGGAACGAGAATGACCAGTGCCTCTACGATGTGGTGGACGGCACTACAGGTGATGCTTCTCTTCGCCCCAATCAGATTTATGCGGTCTCCCTGCCTTATCGTATGTTGGATCCGGTGCAGGAGAAAAAAGTGGTGGACAAGGTATATGAATCTCTATATGCCGGCACAGGCTTACGTTCCCTAAGTCCCGATGATCCCCAGTATCATCCCACCTACGAGGGGTGTCTGTCCAAGAGGGATCATGCCTACCATCAGGGAACTTCCTGGGGATTTTTGCTAGGTGGTTTTCTCACCGCTTATGTACATGTGTATGGCACTTCACCGGAAACTATCCAAAAGGCAAATCGCATGCTGGATCCGGTGCGCAATCATCTGTATCAGGGCTGTATCGGATCTATTTCCGAGATTTTCGACGGAGATGTGCCTCACACCTGCCGTGGCTGCTATGCGCAGGCCTGGAGTGTGGGTGAAGTGCTCCGGGCCTATACGGAGGATATCCTGCCATATCTGAAATAGAATATCAGGGACTATTCGGGACTATTCGGAACTATTCGGAATAGTCCTTTCGTTTCCGCATCACAACCACAAAGCAAATCAAATGCACACAGAAGGTGATCGTCCATGTCACCGGATAGGACAGATAAAGATTGGTCAACGTATGAACTTTTCTAAATATAGTATAAATCCACACGATACGAAGCCCACAGGCGCCAATCAGAGATACCACCATAGGCATAATAGCATAACCCATTCCCCGCAGTGTGCCCACCATCACATCCATGATTCCACAGAGAAAATAACTGGTGGCAATCACTGACATACGAATGATTCCGTAAGAAATCACCTCTGCATCTGAGGAGTAGACAGACAACAGCACCGAAGCAAATCCATAGAAGGTCAGTCCCATACCTAATCCCACAATAGTCACCATAATCAGACTGTTTCTCATCACCTTCCTGATTCGCCCATATTCTCCAGCCCCATAATTCTGACTCACAAAATTTAATGCCGTATGATGATAGGCATTCATGGACATATAGATAAATCCTTCCACGCTGGCTGCTGCGCTGTTTCCAGCCATAGCCACCGAACCAAAGGAATTCACAGAGGACTGAATCAGCACATTGGAAAGGGCAAAAATCACTCCCTGCAGCCCCGCCGGAAGTCCGGTACCGATAATACGCACTGCCTTTTGCCTATGAATACGCAATTCCCGCAATTCCAGATGAAAACATCCCTCCTGTCTCATGAGACACCATACCACCAGAGTAGCAGAAATGCATTGGGAAATCACCGTTGCAAGCGCAACTCCCGCCACATCCATACGAAATGCGATCACAAACACCAAATTCAATCCGGCATTGATGACGCCGGAAATCATCAGAAAATAGAGTGGTCGTCTGGTATCTCCCATTGCGCGCAAAATTGCGCTTCCAAAATTGTACAGCATACTCATGGGCATACCCAGAAAATAGATTTTCATGTAAAGAGTTGCCAGTTGCCACACCTCATCCGGTGTATCCATCCAGCGGAGCAGCTGACCGGAAGCAAACCATCCAATAAAGGCCAAAATCACCCCGCACGCCAAGCTTAGGGCGATGGCCGTATGCAGTGTTTCCCGAACATCCTGCTCGCGTTTTGCACCATAATACTGGGCAACCAGCACATTTGCCCCCACAGATAATCCTACAAACAGATTGATCAACAGATTGATCAGCGCCGTAGTAGAACCCACCGCAGCCAATGAATTTGCGCCTGCAAATCGTCCCACCACAACAGTATCCACAGCCTGAAACAAAAGCTGGAGGATACCGGAAAAGATCAGCGGCACTGAGAATGCCAGCATCTTTCCCACCAGGGGACCATGACACATATCCATGGCATAGGTTTTTTTATTCACAATCACTCACCTTCTAAACTGTAGTATTCACTCCATTCACATTGGCATGTTCATCCTCATTCATGGGAATCACCAGACATTTCTGGCCATTGATAATCTCGGATGTAATCTGACTCACCTTCTCGGGCTTCACCCGAAGTACCACATCGTAAGTCTTCACGGCCTCTTCCGCTTCCTCCTCAGTCTGCTTCTCCCGAAGCTGCTGCTGCAGTACTTCCACCTGAGCTGCCAGTTCCTTTTCTTTCTGCATCTGCTCACCTGCAGCCAGAGCTTTGCTGTCCACCACATACTCAGCCAAAGGCAGCTCTTCACCAAACTCCTCCTCGCAGTTTTTCTCAATTCGGGCAGCCTTATCCTCCTCTACCCCGCTCTCGGTAAGCACACTGCTCATGGTCTCTTTGGTCAGCACCAATGGTTCCTTGTCGTCTTCCTGACTCTCAATCAACTCATTCAGATTCTGCTGAATATCGTACAGCACTTCGCTGCTTTTCTCCAAATCATCCCCATAGGCCTGCTTGACGATTGCATGAAATGCATTCTTCTGCTCCGTGGCTGTGCGTCTTGACGGACATCCCAGCCCACCCTCCATAAACTCTGCATGAGGTGCCTTAGTGTCCTTGGTATAAAACATCAGTGAGTGAATATCTGCACTGCGGTCGGTAAATGCCGGGAACAAAAATCCGCTGTCCGGAACACCCACCACCCAGTCACGAATACGGGCTCCGATACGTTTCTCATCCTCCCGGTATCCCAGACCCGGTTTCGAAAGCTGCACCGGACAGATGGCGCAAAGCAGGTACTCAAACACTTCCTCCGACTCATCCAACGCATTATTATCTTTTGTCTTTGTGATAACATCATAGGCATCATGGAATATCAGAATCAGATAATTTCCCGCATACTCATAATTCTCAATTACCATATCATAAAACCGGTCTAAAAGCTCGGGGTTCTTCAGCTTGCTTTCCCGAAGTCCCAACAGAAACTGTTGTCTGCCTCCTGCAGCTTCCTCCTCCAGAGGATAGGACAACTCCAACAAATGATTCCCCACGGTACCGGACAGACATTTTTTCGCAATTTCCAGATACTTATAAAATTCCTCATCCTCCAAGTTCAAAAAGGTCTCACTGAGATCCACCACTTTATTCTTTCCGGCATCCACATAACATCCGCAAAGTCTGGTAAACGTACAGTTTTCCTTGGTAAATCTTCTCTTTAACTCTAATACACCCTTCTTATCCATCACATTCTCCTCCAATTTTCAATCACTACGGTTCATCTTTTCAGAGCCAGTTTTCGAAAGAACAAACATATATGCTCTGCATCGTTACAAAAAAAATAGTTTCGCCGGCGATGCGCACTGCCTAAACAGGGCAATCAAAGCGAAACTTTATAGGAGAGCGATAGACGGGGCTCGAACCCGCGGTCTCGACCTTGGCAAGGTCGCGCGTTACCAACTACGCCACTATCGCATAAGCGGGTGATGGGAATCGAACCCACGTATCCAGCTTGGAAGGCTGGTGTTCTACCATTGAACT
>JALEPL010000038.1 GCA_022766245.1 Lachnospiraceae bacterium
CATGGCTTAAATCTTCCCTCAGCGCACATCCTGTGCGCTTCCCCGCCGTTCGCTTATTGGGCGGATGCGTAACGACTGCACGATTTACTTTAAGGTGCACAGGCAATCTGACCATGACCACGAAGGGCGTTGGAAATATCGTCGCGGAAAAATGCAAACAAAGAAACATCAAATAAACGTAAAAAGCCCGTTGGGAGAAATTTGGACATGGAGAGCGAGTTGTGAAGAAATGATATCGAGCATACACAACAAGCAAGCCAATAGACATCATTCATACAGAATCATGTCAACCAATTGCTCTCCCAGTTAATGAGTTTCGCAAATGTCTCAAAATAGTTACACGGAAAAAGGCGGGAAGTCCCGCCTTTTTCGTGTGGTATTTTATTTCGCAACGAATGAAATAATCTTGTTTGGTACATAGATTTCCTTCACTACGTTCTTGCCATCCAGGGCAGCTGCCACCTTTTCGTCTGCACGAGCAATAGCCAAAGCCTGGTCCTTCTCGCAGTTGTTGGGAATGGTAACTGTTCCCTTCAGCTTTCCGTTCACCTGGACACCGATCTCGAATTCTGCATCCACCATCTTTGCCTCGTCATAGGTAGGCCATGGTGCAAGGGATACCAATCCTTCCTGTCCTAAGTACTCCCACATCTCCTCGGCAAGGTGCGGCGCAAACGGGCAGAGTAGTTTCACTAAGATCAACAGACTGTCCTTGTTGATCTTTCCTGCAGCGGAAATATCATTTAACAGTCCCATCATGGTGGCAATGGCTGTGTTAAACTTCATAGCCTCAATATCATCGGAAACCTTCTTGATGGCCTTGTGCAGCTTATTCTCAAGCTCTGGAGAATCCGACTCGTCGGTCATAATATCCGTCAGAGCTGCAATTCTCTCCAGGAAACGCTTACATCCCTTTAAGGACGCATCATTCCACGGTGCTGCCGCTGCATAGTCACCCATAAACAACACATAGGTTCTCAAGGTATCTGCGCCATACTCTTCCACAATATCCAGCGGATCGATGACATTTCCCTTTGACTTACTCATCTTCTCGCCGTCCGGTCCTAAAATCAGGCCCTGAGCGGAACGCTTCTTGTAAGGCTCCGGTGTATTGACTACACCCAGATCGTACAGGAACTGATGCCAGAAACGTGAATAAATCAGATGGCGGGTTACATGCTCCATACCACCATTGTAATGGTCTACCGGCATCCAGTAATTCAGCTTGTCCATATCTGCCAGTGCATTGTCATTGTGCGGATCGATGTAGCGCAGGAAATACCAGCTGGATCCTGCCCACTGAGGCATGGTGTCTGTCTCACGCTTTGCGTTGGCACCACACTTGGGACACTTGCAGTTTACAAAGGAATCAATCTTAGCCAGCGGAGACTCTCCATCCGTACCCGGTGCAAAATCCTCCATCTTCGGCAGGCGAAGCGGCAGCTCCTCATAAGGAACAGCCACATTTCCACACTTCTCACAGTGTACGATGGGAATCGGCTCGCCCCAGTATCTCTGACGGTTGAATGCCCAGTCCTTCATCTTGTACTGAACGCCGCCCTTTCCGATACCCATCTTCTCCAGCTCTTCAATCATGCGGGCAATGGAATCCTTCTTATTATCATATCCGTTCAGGAAGCCTGAATTAATCATCTCGCCATCTCCGGTGTATGCTTCCTTCTCGATGTCGCCACCCTTGATGACCTGAATGATATTCACGCCAAAGGCCTTGGCAAAATCGTAATCACGCTGGTCATGAGCCGGAACTGCCATGATCGCTCCGGTTCCGTATCCCATCATTACATAATCTGCGATAAAGATTGGAATCTTTTTGCCGTTGATGGGATTGATTGCCTCAATTCCTTCCAGCTTCACACCGGTCTTGTCTTTTACCAACTGAGTACGCTCAAACTCTGTTTTCTTGCTGCACTCCACCTTGTATGCCTGGATGGCATCCAGGTTTGTAAGTCTGTCAGCATATTTCTCAATCAGCGGATGCTCCGGTGCGATGACCATGAAGGTTACACCAAACAGAGTATCCGGTCTGGTAGTATAAATCTGCAGCTTCTCATCGATGCCGTCTAAGGAGAAATCTACAAATGCTCCGGTAGACTTTCCAATCCAGTTTACCTGCTGCTGTTTGATATTCTCCGGATATGAAACGGTATCTAATCCCTGAAGCAGACGATCTGCATACTCGGTAATTCGCAGGTACCACACGTCCTTGGACTTCTGCACCACATCACTGTGGCAGATATCACATTTTCCACCCTGACTGTCCTCATTGGATAGAACCACCTTACAGGAAGGACAGTAATTTACCAAAGTCTTGTCACGATATGCCAGCCCCTTCTCGAACATCTTCAAAAAGATCCACTGAGTCCACTTATAATAATCCTCCTGGGTGGTGTCAATGACACGGCTCCAATCAAAGGAAAATCCTACCTTCTTCAACTGCTCGGTAAAGTGGGCAATGTTTTTATCTGTAATCTCACGGGGATGGGTCTTAGTCTTGATGGCATAATTCTCCGTAGGCAGACCAAATGCATCAAATCCGATGGGGAACAGTACGTTGTATCCCTCCATACGGCGCTTTCTGGAAATCACCTCGATGCTGGAGTATGCCTTGATATGTCCTACGTGCATACCTGCACCACTGGGATAAGGGAACTCTACCAATCCGTAAAACTTTGGCTTGTCTGTGGCATAGTCCACAGCCTCAAAAGCCTTGGCATCGTCCCATTTCTTCTGCCATTTCGGCTCAATCATTTTAAAATCATGCTTCATTTTCCTGTTCCTCCTAGTTTTGGCTCTATCAAAGTCTGTATCCTCGTAACGAAACTGTTCCGTACCTTTACAGTTACCTCATACTTTGCTATGTAGTTTTCGTCTATTTTTGCACTTTTTTTAGTGTATAATTTATTTCCTGTTTTGTCAATGTGAAGAATCCCGCTTCGTCTTTCTCCTGCCCTACGTCATCTGATAAAGCTTCGCATAGATGCCATTTTTCGCCAGAAGTTCCTGATGGGTGCCGGACTCTGCAATTCCATCCTCTGTCAGCACCAGTATCCGCTGTGCATTCCGTATGGTGCTGAGACGGTGGGCAATCACAAAGGTGGTACGGTTTTGCGCCAGCTTCTCCAAAGATTTCTGCACCACGCGCTCACTCTCGTTATCCAACGCCGAAGTAGCCTCATCAAAGATGAGAATAGGTGGGTTCTTTAAAAATACCCGGGCAATGGACAGCCGTTGCTTCTGTCCTCCGGAGAGCTTGATGCCCCGCTGTCCGATGTCTGTATCGTATCCATCCGGGAAGGACATAATGAATTCATGGGCATTGGCATTTTTTGCCGCCTGGATTACCTCCTCCCGGGTAGCGCCGGGCTTGCCGTAAGCAATATTCTCAAATATGGTTCCGGCGAAAAGATACACATCCTGCTGAACCACTCCAATGTGATCACGCAGGCTTTTCAGTGTCACCTTTCGCACATCTATGCCATCCACCCGCACGGTTCCGCCGGTGACATCATAGAATCTGGGAATCAGAGAGCAGAGGGTGGTTTTTCCCGCACCGGAGGAACCTACCAGCGCCACATAGGCCCCGGCCTGCACCTGAAGTGTCACGTGACTGAGCACATTGTCCGTACCGTCCTGATACTGAAAAGACACATCCTCGAAGCGAATGTCTCCTTTCACATCAGAAAGCACCACTGCATCCGCCGCATCCTGAATATCCGGCTCTAAGTCCATGATTTCCCGGAATCGCTCAAATCCGGTGTACCCGTTCTGAAACTGCTCCGTAAAATCCACCAGGGTGCGAATGGGATCGGTAAATACTCCGATGTACAATAGGAAAGTCACCAGATCGCTGACATTGACTTGTCCCTTGGCAATGAGCATGGCACCAACCAAAATCACGTTCACCTGAATCAGTGTGGTAAACACACCCACTCCTGCCTGAAAACTTCCCATATATTTATAACTGTTCTTTTTTGCAGCCAAAAATCCGTCGTTGCCCACCTTGAACTTTTCATTTTCAATGGATTCGTTGGCAAAGGATTTCACCACGCGGATTCCGGACAGATTATCCTCAATCTGCCCATTGATATCCGCAATTTTCACCCGGTTTCTGCGAAAGGCCCGGCGCATCTTTTTATTTAGAATGAAGGCGAAGACAAACATCACCGGCAATACCACAAAGGCCGCCAAGGTCAGCCATCCATTGATATTAGCCAGAATAATCAGCGCCCCAACTATTTTTAATATAGAAAGAATCAGATTCTCCGGTCCGTGATGCAAAAGCTCTGTGATATCAAAAAGGTCTGAGGTAATTCGGCTCATAAGCTGTCCCACCTTGGCATCATCATAAAAGGAAAAAGACAGCTTCTGCATGTGGTCAAAAATCTCTGCACGCATGTCGTACTCCATCTTTGCGCCCATGACATGCCCGTAATTTCCGATAAAAAACCGGCTGAAACAATCCAGAGTCAAAAGTGCCACCAGAAATATGGCAATATATCCCAACTGATGCAGAATTTCTCGTGACTCCATATAGATTAGCGTGGATGTCACGTACCTCACCACCAGAGGGATTACCAATGCCACTCCCGCAGACAAGACTGCAAAAAACATATCTGACCAGAACATCCCCATGTATGGCTTGTAGTATTCAAACATTCTTTTTAGATTCTTACCCACCATCAATTCCTCCGCCTATTGTTCGCCAGCAGAATCAAACGCAGCAACTGCAGGATAGCAGAGAACAACGCTGCCACATAGGTAAGAGCCGCTGCGGTAAGTACTTTTTTCGCCGCTCCCAGTTCGTTTCCATAAAGCATATTCCGATTGCCCAGAATTCTTAATGCCCGGTGGGAAGCATCCAGCTCCACTGGCAGTGTAATCAACTGAAAAAATACCACCGCTGTAAATAAAACGATTCCTGTGTACAACAATCCACTCCAGCCCAGTACCAATCCCAGCACCATTAACGGCCAGGACAACCTGGAACCGATATTTGCCAAAGGTACCGCCATGGACCGAAGCTTTAATGGTGCATATCCCTTTGCATGCTGCAGAGCATGACCACACTCATGGGCAGCCACACCAATGGCCGCCACGGAGGCAGATCCATACACACTGTCAGACAGACGAAGTACTTTCTCATTCAGAGAATAATGATCCGTCAGATTTCCTCCAATGTGCTCGATTCGCACGTCATAGACTCCGGCATCCTGTAAAATCATCTGTGCCGCCATTTCCGCTGTCATTCCGCGGCTGTTTCGAACCTTGCGATATTTCCGAAATGTACTGTTTACATTCCATGATGCCACTGCACTGATGATAGCTCCTATCAATACCAAAATATAAGTCCAATCCATATACCAACGCATTTTTCTCTACTCCATTTCCAATAATTCACGCAGGGCGTCCACATCCAGCACGTCCATCATCTGTCGTATTCTTTCAAAAAGCTCCTGATATTTTTCCGGTATCTCATACTGATTCAACTCCTCCAAAATATCAAAAATGCGGGTAAAATCGAAATCTTCCACACACTGACGAACGTTAGTCAGCACATGCTCCACCATTCGCTCGTCCAACAGCTCTTTCTCTGACTGTTCCACATGATCCGATGGCTCATAATGGCACAGGGCATCTCCGATATTCTCCATAAGCTTCCGATATTCCCGGTTAAATTCCTCTCCCATATTGGATATATATGTCTCGTCTCCGGCTCTTCCCGCCATTTCCAAAGCCTCCGCTTTTTCTCCCAGCTCTATGGCGCCAATGCTTCGCACTGTACTCTTCATAGAGTGCACCTTTGTGGTATAATCCGCAACATTATGCTGCTGCCACAGTTCCCCCAGCTCCTGCACCTGTTTGGGTCCATACTCGTATATAATCTGCAATGTTTTCAGATAATCCTGCAGCGCACCACCGCACTGATTCAAGCCATAATCCAAATCCACCTGAGGAAGAATAGACTTCAAATACAGAATGTCCTCCTCTGTAATCAGAACTTCCAGTACCGGTGCATTCTGTTCAATACGTATTTTTTCCTTTGGCAGGAAACGGAGGAATAAACGCTCTAACTGGCGGAAATTCATAGGTTTGCCCAGATACTCATCGAAGCCCTCCTCCAAAAGCCGTTCTCTTGCTCCAATGACCGCATCTGCAGTAAGCACAATAATTTTCCCCTCCCCTTCGGGAGCATAATAGTCATTGATCTGCCGAATGCTTTTCATGGTCTCCACACCATCCATCTTCGGCATCATCTGATCAATGAATGCCAGCTGGTACTGCTTCTCCCGGCACATTTCAATGGCATCTGCGCCATTGTCCGCCACATCCACACAAAGTCCGTATGCGGTGAGCGTATTTTTTGCCAGCTTCAGATTGATCTTATTATCATCCACCACCAGCACTTCCGTATCTGTAATAACCATGGCACCGATGTTGCTATCCTGCGTTTTCACGGTGTGTGAAAGGACAAAATTCATGGGAGTGGCATCTACGATCTTCTGATTCACCAGAACCGTAAAAGTGGAACCTTTTCCATAGGTACTGTCCAGCATAACACGACCACCCATCAGTGTCACATAGCCCTTCACAATGGCAAGCCCCAGTCCGGATCCCTCAATATCATGATGGATTTTCTGATCCATACGGGTGAATTTCTGGAACAGACTTTGCTGATCTTCCTCTCGAATTCCAATACCGGTATCCGAAACAGCAATCTTAATGTAGGCCTGATCTGATGTTTTCTCCAAAACCTCCATATCCAATGTAATGGTACCGGATTCCGTGTATTTCAAAGCATTGTTCAAAAGGTTAATCATAATTTCCCTCAGCCGTATCTTATCTCCATACATCTGACAGGGGATATCCTTACCCAGATTCATTTTGAATTCCAGTCCTTTTTCCCGAGCCTGGTTGGATATGATTACCGATACATCATTCAGGAGATTGGTGGTGTAGTAATTATTATTCACCAATTCCATCTTACCGGATTCAATTTTTGAAATATCCAAAATCTCATTGATCAACGCCAGAAGACTCTGAGAAGATCTGCGGATATCCTGCACATATTCCTGTGCCTTTGGCTCCAGCGGCTCCTTTAACAGAAGTTCCGAGAATCCCATGATTGCATTCATAGGAGTACGAATCTCGTGAGACATATTGGCCAAAAAGGTACTTTTCGCACGGTTTGCCTCGTCAGCGTCCCGCTTTGCTTCCTCCAGTCTCTGCATGGTCCGTATCTGTTCCGACTGATCATTTACAATAATAATGTATCCAATCAAATCATGATACGTATCAAAAATCTTGCTGACCGAAATCGTACAGTATGCCTGGCTCTTCCGGCAAATAGCATCCAGCACCTGATTATCCCCATCAAAATCAAAGGGACGTCCTTCCGGAGCAAATATCTCCTCCAGGCTATTCTGGGGTTGAGCATAGGTACCCGGTTCAATAAAGAGGTTTTCCACAGCTGTATCATTTGCAATCCGTAATATACGGTCGGCATCATACACCAGAACGGGAACTGCCAGGGATTCATAGACAAACCCCGACATATTCGCAATGGTAATGTGCGAATGATTCAGGTAATTCAGGGAATAGAACAATACCGCCAGACAGATAAACTGAGCGATAGAGCTTCCCGGCAATGCCGTAATCCCCAGCAGCGGCATCAATGTATCCAGTACCGTGCCTGCTGACAGAATCAAAACAGCCACCAGAAATCTTTTTCCAAACATTTCCATGCGCTTGGACTCTGCAAATAATATGGTTCGAATCAGCGCAATCACCACAGATACTGCCAGAATTGCCGAGTAGGCTGTATATAGATTATTCCACAGTCCGGGTTTAAAATAGTAAGTCATACCATATTCTTCCCGATGAAAAATCACCTGATTCCTCTGGGTAACAAAAAAATACAGTACCACTCCCAGAAAAGAAAAGCTCTGCAATATATGACTCCACAGTTTGCTTCTCTTAATCAGATGTCCCACCAGGAAAACTGCAATAATCAGATATCCAAAGGTTCCAATCATACCCAGAGCCCGCCACCAGTATGCCGCCTCTGCTGTTTTCTGAAGAAGCAACCCGCCAAATCCAAAATTCCATACAGCACTGAGAAAACACAGCAGACAGAACAGACGATTCATGGTATCCTGCATATCCTGCATCAACAGATAATCCATGGCAAAATAGACAGCCATGGTACTACAGCAAAAAAGAATAATAGGGAAAATATATTCCATGTTAATTTTCCTCCCTAGTTAGAATCTTATCCAGATTTTCCAAAAGAGTTTCTTTGGTGACAGGTTTTGCCAGCACCGCAGCAGGTTTATAAGCATACAAATCCTTCAACGCATCCATATCTATGGCACCGGATAGGATTATCACCGGAATATTTGCATTCTCCTCTTTTTTCGGAAACATACTCATCAGATTTGCGCCGGAATACAGCGGCATCTGATAATCCAGCAAAATCAAATCCGGTGTATGCTTCATCAGATAATTCAGTGCCAGCTTGCCGGAATTGATGATCACCACGTTGTAGGTATCTCTCAGATAACTATCCACCAGCTTTAAAAATGCCATATCGTCATCGATGGCCAGAATGGTCTTTTTATTTTTCTTCTTTTGTCCCCGCTCATACATCTGGAGCACTTTTTCCCGTAACATCTGCTTCTCCACAGGCTTTAACAGATAACCATCGCTTCCCACCATCAGGGAATTCATCACCGTATGCCGGTCTCTCATCCCAGTGACGAAAATAACCGGTACATTGACACAGTTAATCTGTTTTCTCAGATTCTCTAATGTAAGGAATCCATCCATGATAGGCATATCCACATCCAGAAGAATCACATCTACCTTGTGATCCTGCACATATTCGATGGCCTGGCGACCGCTGCCCGCCGTAGTTACATAGACCACGTCCTCCAAATACGCCCTCATGGTTTCCTGCGCTTCCAAATTATCATCCACCACCAATACCCTAGGTCTATATAATTCCATAATGAATCCTCCCAAAATTTGGCTCTACTTAACCACTCTAGTGCATATTCTACCACAGAGCCCGATGGAATGCACGAAAAAAGAGTTTTGAGACTCACAAAATCCCAAAACTCTTTTCTAAATATCTACTGTACAGACAATGTGGAGTAACCCATCAGGCTCTCATCCACTTCTCTGGCCGCTTCACGTCCCTCACGGATAGCCCACACTACTAAGGACTGTCCTCTGTGAACGTCGCCTGCTGCAAATACGTTTTCCACGCTGGTCTTATAAGCTCCTTCTGCGGTGGCTACATTCGTTCTGGCATTTAACTCTACACCAAAAGCCTTTGCCACATAGTCCTCCGTACCCAGAAATCCTGCTGCGATAAGTACCAGATCGCAATCCATGTTCGTCTCAGAACCCGGCACTTCCACCATCTGCATCCGTCCGGTCTTCTCATCCTTTTTGCTCTCCAGCTTCACGGTCACCAGACCACACAGATTTCCGTTTTTATCCTTCAGGAATTCCTTTACGGTAGTCTGATAGATACGTGGGTCGTGACCGAACATGGCGATGGCTTCCTCCTGACCGTAGTCTGTCTTGCAGACCTTCGGCCACTCCGGCCATGGATTGTTCTCTGCACGCTGATCCGGTGCCTTCGGCATCATCTCAAGCTGGGTTACGCTCACTGCTCCATGACGGATGGCAGTTCCCACGCAGTCATTTCCGGTATCACCGCCACCGATGATGACTACCTTTTTGCCCTTTGCGGAAATATATTTCCCGTCAGACAACTGCGAATCCAGAAGACTCTTGGTGGTTGCTGCCAGATAATCTACTGCGAAATAGATTCCCTTGGCATCTCTGCCCGGGGCTTTGATATCTCTGGGATTCTTTGCTCCGCAGGCTAAAATCACACGGTCGTAGTCTTTTAACAATTTCGCTGCTTTTATGTCCTTACCTACATTGACACCTGTGATGAACTCCACTCCTTCTTCCTTCATCACATCCACCTTACGGTCGATAACCCATTTCTCCAGCTTCATATTGGGAATGCCGTACATCAGAAGTCCACCCACGCGGTCCTCACGCTCATATACCGTTACAGAATGACCGCGCTTGTTCAGCTGGTCTGCTGCTGCCAGACCGGCAGGACCGGAGCCGATGACTGCCACACGTTTTCCCGTGCGCACTCTGGGCGGCTTTGCTGCTGCATAGCCCTTCTCATAGGCATTCTCAATGATGCCGAACTCATTCGCCTTACAGGTAACCGGGTCTCCCCAGTTACCGCAGGTGCAGGCTGCCTCACAAAGTGCCGGACAAACCCGGGAGGTAAACTCCGGGAAATTGTTGGTCTTCTTTAAACGATGATATGCCTGCTCCCAGTTTCCGGTGTAGAGCAGATCATTCCACTCCGGCACCAGATTGTGCAACGGGCATCCGCTGGTCATACCGCAGATATTCATGCCGGACTGACAGAACGGTACGCCGCAGTTCATACATCTGGCTGCCTGCGCCTTTTGTTTCTCCTGTGACAGAGGGGTATGGAACTCATTAAAGTTCTTGATACGCTCCTTTGGTGCAACCGCTGTTGCATTTTCTCTCTCATAGTCCATAAATCCTGTTGGTTTTCCCATTTTGCGTACCCTCCTTAACCTCTTGTATTCGCATAAAATGCTTCAATCTGTGCCTGCTCAGAAGAAAGACCCTTCTCCTCCATCTGGGCAATGGCAATCAACATACGGTTATAATCAAACGGAACTACCTTCTTGAACTTCGGCAGATACTCGCTGAAGTTATCCAGCACTTCTTTTCCCTTCTCGGAATTGGTCAGTGCCACATGCTCCCTGATCATATCCTTCAGTTCCATAACGTCATACTTATTGGTGACTTCCTCAGAAAATACCATTTCCTTATTCAGTCTGGTGTACAGATCGTTGTCCTCATCCAGCACATAAGCGATACCACCGCTCATACCTGCTGCAAAGTTTTTACCGGTTTTACCAAGGATAACCACGCGGCCGCCGGTCATATACTCGCAGCCATGATCTCCCACACCTTCTACTACTGCGGATGCTCCAGAGTTACGTACACAGAAACGCTCACCTGCCACACCGTTGATAAATGCCTTACCACTGGTTGCTCCGTACAATGCCACGTTTCCGATGATGATATTCTCATCCTTTTTATATTTCACTCCTGCCGGAGGATATACCACCAGCTTTCCACCGGAAAGGCCCTTTCCGAAGTAGTCATTGGAATCGCCCACCAGCTCCAAGGTCAGTCCCTTCGGGATGAATGCACCAAAGCTCTGTCCGCCGGCACCGTTACATTTTACAATAAAGGTATCTTCCTCTAAGGTGTCATCGTATTTCTTCGTAATCTCAGAACCGAAAATCGTACCAAAGGAACGATCGGTGTTGGTTACTTCCACATCGATGCTGCGCTTCTGCTTCTTCTCCAGTGCGGAAGCAAGCTGTTTTAACAGCACAGTCTCATCCTTTGTCTTCTCCAGCTCAAAATCATATACATGCTTGGGATCAAAGGTAACCTTATCCTTCGGTCCTGCAAATGGATTGTTCAAAATCTTGGAAAGGTTGATTTCCTTCTCGCGGTCTGTCAGACCCTCACGAACCTTTAACAGATCCGTGCGCCCTACCATCTCATCGATATTCTTGCAACCAAGCCGTGCCATAATCTCTCTTAATTCCTCTGCAATGAACCGCATGAAGTTTTCCACATACTCCGGCTTTCCTGCAAAACGTTTCCGCAGCTCCGGATTCTGGGTCGCAATACCTGCCGGACAGGTATCCAGGTTACATACACGCATCATGACGCATCCCATGGTTACCAGCGGTGCAGTGGCAAAACCAAACTCCTCTGCACCAAGCAATGCAGCAATAGCCACGTCACGGCCGCTCATCAGCTTACCATCTGTCTCGATACGAACTTTATTGCGCAGACCGTTCATAATCAGTGTCTGGTGTGTCTCTGCCAGACCCAGCTCCCATGGAAGTCCTGCATTATGGATAGAACTGCTGGGCGCCGCACCGGTTCCTCCGTCATAGCCGGAAATCAGAATCAACTGTGCTCCTGCCTTGGCAACACCTGCTGCAACCGTTCCCACTCCTGCCTCGGATACCAGCTTCACAGAGATACGGGCATCGCGGTTAGAGTTCTTCAGATCATAAATCAACTGCTC
Organism: Lachnospiraceae bacterium; assembly: GCA_022766245.1. Classification (GTDB taxonomy): domain Bacteria; phylum Bacillota; class Clostridia; order Lachnospirales; family Lachnospiraceae; genus Roseburia_C. The sequence continues at coordinate 12,212 of JALEPL010000038.1, forward strand.
CAGATCCTCGATAGAGTAAATATCATGGTGCGGTGGCGGGGAGATCAAAGATACACCCGGTGTGGAAAGTCTTGTCTTTGCAATCCACGGGTAAACCTTTTTGCCCGGAAGATGTCCACCTTCACCAGGCTTTGCTCCCTGAGCCATCTTGATCTGAATCTCCTCAGCACTTACCAGATAGCGGCTGGTTACACCGAATCGACCGGAAGCCACCTGCTTGATGGCCGAGCAACGGTTCACGCTACTGTTCTTGCTGGCGATACGCTCCAAATCTTCACCACCTTCACCGGTGTTGGACTTGCCATGGAGATGATTCATGGCGATGGCCAGTGTCTCATGTGCTTCCTGGGAAATGGATCCGTAGGACATAGCACCGGTCTTAAACCGGGTCACGATGGAATCTACGCTCTCCACCTCTTCCAGCGGAATACCCTTTTTCGGATAATTGAAGTCCATCAGACCACGGATATTGGAAGACTTTTCCTCCTCATTTACCAGATCTGTATACTGCTTGAACATCTGATAGTCTCCACGTTTGGTGGACTCCTGTAACAGATGAATGGTAGCCGGATTATAAAGGTGTGCATCTGCACCGCTTCTCATCTTGTGACGGCCCTTGCTGTCCAAAGTGAGGTCTGTCTCTAATCCCAGGGGATCATAAGCTGCTGAATGAAGAATATCCACATCCTTTTCAATATCCTTTAAGGTAATACCATCAATACGGCTTACGGTGTTGGTAAAGTATCTGTTGATCAATCCGGAATCAATCCCAATGGCCTCAAACATCTTGGATCCTTCATAGGACTGAATGGTGGAAATACCCATTTTTGCAGCGATTTTTGTAATACCACTGACAATGGCGTTGTTATAATCATTCACTGCTGCATAGTAATCCTTGTCCAGCATATGCTCGTCCACCAGCTGTTTGATGGTATCCTGTGCCAGGTAAGGATTGATTGCGCTGGCTCCGTATCCCAACAGGGTTGCAAAATGATGTACCTCACGAGGTTCTCCGGACTCTAAAATCAATGCCACAGCAGTTCTCTTTTTGGTACGAACCAGATGCTGCTGCAAACCGGACACTGCCAAAAGTGACGGAATCGGCACATGGTTCTCATCCACACCGCGGTCAGAAAGAATCAGAATGTTAGCGCCATCACGGTACGCACGGTCTGCCTCCACAAAGAGACGATCCAGAGCTTTCTCCAGACTGGTGTTCTTATAATATGTGATGGGAAGAACCACAACCTTGTAGCCTTCTACCTTCATGTTTTTAATCTTCATCAAATCCGTATTGGTAAGAATGGGGCTCTTTGCCTTCAATACCATACAGTTCTTTGCATTCTCTTCCAGCAGGTTTCCGTCATCACCAATGTATACGGTAGTGGAAGTCACAATCTTCTCACGAATGGAATCGATGGGCGGATTGGTTACCTGCGCAAACATTTGCTTAAAGTAATTAAACAGCGGCTGATGATCTCCTGCCAGTGCAGCCAATGGTGTATCGATACCCATTGCAGAAGTACCCTCCCCACCATTTAGCGCCATGGGGAGCATTGCCTCCTTTAAGGACTCATAGGTATACCCAAATGCCTTCTGCATTCTCTGGCGCTCTTCCTTGGTATACTCCGGAACACGCTGATTCGGAATCTTTAAGTCTTCCAGATTGATCATATTTTTATCCAGCCACTCACCGTAAGGCTGTCTGCCGGCGTAGAACTCCTTCAGCTCGTCATCATCGATGACACGTCCCTGAATGGTATCTACCAGAAGCATTTTACCCGGGCGAAGTCTTTCCTTTACAACGATCTTAGTAGGATCGATATCCAGCACACCCACCTCAGAGGACAGGATCAACTGATTGTCATCGGTAATGTAGTAACGGGAAGGACGCAGACCATTTCGGTCAAGCACTGCCCCCATCACATCTCCATCGGAGAAAAGGATGGAAGCCGGTCCATCCCAGGGCTCCATCATGGTTGCATAATACTGGTAGAAGTCTTTCTTCTTCTGGGACATGGTATTGTTGTTTGCCCAGGGCTCCGGAATCATAATCATGACAGCCAGCGGCAAATCCATACCACTCATCACCAAAAACTCTAAGGTATTATCCAGCATAGCCGAATCAGACCCCTCGGTGTTGACAACCGGAAGCACCTTCTGCAGCTCGCCCTTCAATGCGCCTGCATCCATGGTCTCCTCGCGGGCCAGCATCTTATCTGCATTACCCTTAATGGTGTTAATCTCTCCGTTGTGTACAATAAAACGGTTCGGATGAGCTCTCTGCCAGCTGGGATTCGTGTTGGTAGAGAAACGGGAATGTACGGTGGCGATTGCTGACTCATAATCCGCATCCTGCAGATCCTTAAAGAACAGACGCAGCTCATTTACCAAAAACATTCCTTTATATACGATAGTCCTGCTGGATAAGCTCACCACATAAGTATCATCATTAGACTGTTCGAATACACGTCTTGCGATATAAAGCTTGCGGTCGAAATCTAATCCCTTCTCCACATCCTTCGGACGCTCTACAAAGCCCTGCATAATATAGGGCATGCAGTCCACTGCCTTTTTGCCCAGCTTCGTAGGATCTGTGGGAACATTTCTCCATCCTAAGAACTTCATGCCTTCCTTTTCTACAATGACCTCGAACATCTTCTTGGCCTGATTGCGCTTCAACTCTTCCTGAGGGAAGAAAAACATACCGATTCCGTAATCTCTCTCTCCTCCTAATGTAATACCTGCCTCTTTGGCCGCCTTAGAGAAGAACTTGTGGGAAATCTGTAACAGGATACCTACACCGTCACCGGTCTTTCCGTCTGCATCCTTACCTGCTCTGTGTTTCAGGTTCTCAACAATCTTCAATGCATTTTCCACGGTTGCATGGGTCTTGATACCTTTGATATTTACAACGGCACCGATACCACAGTTATCATGTTCAAACTGAGGATCATACATTCCCTGAGCAACTGCTGTGCTCTCATTCCACTGTTTTTCCATTGTGTCTTATCCTTTCTTGGCTGTATTATGAGTCATCAAAACGCCGGTTTGTCTCAGGCATTTTGTAGGCTGCCTCTCACTAAGCATAAGTTTACACCTGAAAAAGTTGGTTTGTAAATAGCTTTTTTTGTTCCGTTGTCTGATTATTTGACTATTTGATTGTATAATTGTTGATGTATATGCAATTTATTGTTTTTTCACATTTTATACCCTGATTTAGAAACAATTTGAATTCTGTTTTGGAAAAGTTTTTTTGTGTTTTTTACAGCAAATAGCGAATGCCGATTGAATTGTTCTAATTTTTAAAACAATTCAATCGGCATTTTATGGAACTTTTTAAGTATATTTTTGAAATAAAGATTACCTTTTTCCTGTCTCAGGCTTTACCATACAAAAGAATACATAGAGGAAGAGAACCAGACTGATGACTGCAAGTAATATCGTGAATTCTACTTTCCGAAGCATACTTCCCTCCATAAAGCAAAAGATTCCCGTCTCACTGCGCAGCACAGAAATCAGATTCGTAAGCATATGAGCCAGAACAGCACATTTCAATCCTCCCCACTGCACACATAGCGCCAGAAGCAGTCCCAGACAACCTGCATATAAAAACTGCACCAGATTCATATGCATACCGCCAAAAATCAACGCAGAGATTACGACTGCCGGCCAGATACCCAGCCACTCCCTAAGTCTCTGATATACAATTCCTCGATACAGCAATTCTTCCAGTACCGGTGTCAGAATACAGGTGGCCAGAATTTCCGGAAGCAACGTGCTGCCATAAAAGGCATTGGACAGTTCCTGATAGCTTTGAGATTGCTCCTTCATGGTGGTAAATGCGAAAAGATTGTTTACTACCATTCCGGCGGCCATCGTTCCTACAGCCAGCAGCGCCGTCAGTAAAATATCCTTTTTCCTATCCTGTACTGCTCCCCGAGCATCCTTTCGGTAGAAGGAATACACAAAAGGAAATGTAACCACGGTAGCAATCATCTGTTGAAACACATAATTCTGGTTTGTGGTTTCCACCACCATGTTGCACAGAAACATGACCACATTCATCACCACAAAATACATCCCGATGGGATAAACGATTTCCCAGATACGCACAAGTTTAGAGGGTTTCAAGGTAAGCTTCCACCTCCTCTAACGTGTCAAACACCGCATCTGCGCCGCTTTCCTCCAACTCCTTACGACTGCCAAAACCATAAGTAATTCCTATGCAGGGGATTCCTGCCTCCTTTGCACCCTCCACATCAAATCTGGTATCCCCGATTAGCACTGCCTTTCCCCGATCCTTTTCGTCCATACGGCGAAGCGCCTCTGCCAGTACCTCTGCTTTAGAGGAGATTCTTCCATCCATGGTGGCTCCGGTGACATCATCAAAGTATTTCAGAATGCCAAAATATTCTAATATCCTCCTGCAGGACTCCTCCGGCTTCGAGGATGCCATGCCAATGCGATAGTCCTTTTGCTTTAAATGAGACAGAAGCGTTTCCACCCCGTCATACATCTGACATTCAAAGATTCCTGTCACATTGTATCGTTCCCGATATTTGGCTGTGGCCTTTATGGCCTTGTCCTTGTCCATACCATAATGAGTCTCAAAGGTATAGGTCAGCGGCGGGCCAATAAAAAACTCCAGTTTGTCTGCATCCGGCTCCTCGATTCCAAAGTGATGCAGGGCATACTGAGCACTCTTTGTAATGCCTTCCTTGGAGTTAGACAGGGTGCCGTCCAAATCAAATAAAATTGTTTTCATGTCTTCTTACTCACTTTCTCGTATCTGGCATAAGGTTATTTGTTTGCTATTGATAGCTGTGTAATAGTCCTCTGCAGCAGGGGATGGCGGTAATAGGGGCACAATTCCCGAAGCGGCTCCAGCACAAAGGAGCGATTCTCCATATCCGGATGCGGAATAGTCAGCGTATCGTCGCACATAACCAAGTCATCATAAAAAATAATGTCAAGATCCAAAGTGCGGGGTCCCCAGTGAATCTTTCGCTCCCGCCCCGCCGATGCTTCAATCACATGAAGCTGATCCAAAAGCTCATGGGGTGTGAGAAGAGTACGCAGACGCAATGCACCATTTAAGAACATATCCTGATCTGTCATCCCATACGGTTCTGTTTCCATCAGAGTGGACACTTGTTCTACCCGGCAATCCTCCAGCAGATCCAGCGCCTCCACAGCCTGCCTGATATAAGACTCCCGGTCTCCCATATTGGAACCAAGAGCGATATAAGCCGTATGCCAGCCCCGTGTAATCTCTACCGACACATCCTCCACCGGAAGGCCAATGGGAGCCCATGGCTTATGAACACACAAACATGCCTGCTGCAACAAGGGATACTGCAGAAGCAGGGCTCTAGCCGTCTGCTCTGCTGCTGTCTCGATGAGCTGATAGGTATGCTCTGTGAGAAAAGCCGTGATAAAATGACTGACTTCTCCGTAGTTGACCGAAGCCGTAAGATCATCCTTTTTTCCAGCCTCTCTGCAATCCAGAAGGAGTTCCGCATCCACCAAAAATTTCTGTCCCAGCTTTGTCTCCTCCGGATACACGCCATGTTTTGCATATAATTCCAGATTCTTAATTCTAATACGATCCATTATTTCTCCTTTTTTCCGTCACGAATGGCCTCCGCCATCTTGATGGCTCGGACATTTTCCTTCACATCATGCACCCGGACAAATCCACAGTACTGTGCCACAGCATAGACTGTGGTCACCAACGTGCCCTCCACACGCTCATCGGACGGCAAGTCTAAGGTGAGTCCCACCACAGATTTTCGCGAAGTACCCAAAAGCACGGGATAACCCAGATTCTGCAGTTCCCCACAACGGCGTATAGCCTCCAGATTATTTTCGTAAGATTTCCCAAATCCCACACCCGGATCCAGCAGGATGCCATCCTTACGGATACCTGCTTCCTCCGCCAAACGTATCGTCTCCTGTAAATCCCGTCTCATATCCTCAAAGAAATCTTTATAGTCCTGATTATCACGATTGTGCATGAGGCAGCAGGCTGCGTCATGCTTGGCAATCACTGCAGCCATAGGCGACTTCCAGCCGTCACGTTCCTTCTCCCAGCCATACTTGAGCCCCCAGATATCGTTCAGCAGATCTGCACCGGCTGTAAGCCCCGCCTCTGCCACAGAGGGCTTATATGTATCCAGGGAAACAGGCACATCAAACCGGCTGTGAATAGCCTCGATTACCGGCAGGACACGGGATATCTCTTCCTCATCCGAAATCTGCACATGTCCCGGTCTGGTGGACTCTCCACCCACGTCTATAATGTCTGCTCCGTCATTTATCATTTCCTCGGTATGCTTTAATGCAGCATCCATCTCATTCCATTTACCTCCATCGGAAAAGGAATCCGGAGTCACATTTAAAATTCCCATCACATAGGTATGATGCGCTACATCAAAACTGCGATTTCCTATTTTCAACTGATTCATAGTCTGTTCCTTTCTTTCACAATAACTTTTCTAATTTGAAAACATTTCCAAAAAGGGAATTACTTTATTGCCAACAGACAGCGGTATTTTTCCTATCCTCATTCCAGTTACATTTCCGGGATGCCTTGCAATAAAAGCATGGACGGCTCTTCTTATCCGCCCATTTCATCAAAGCAGCAAAGTCCATCTGCTCTGATTCTCCCATTAAAACCTGCTCTCCCTGATTCTTGGATTCCTCTCCCCGGTGTTCCAGAATCGCATCTACGATGCATTTCGTTTTCTCCGGAGAATATCCTATATGCATTAAAATCTCCCCTGCATATTGGGCGGATGCCTCTGCATGGGAGATTCCTTCTTCTATTTCCTTTACTCTTCCAATATCATGAAGCAGCGCGAACAGGTATACTTCTTCCTTTTCATAAGAGAGCTGCTCTTCCAGACAACGGATCCACGCCAATCGAGCCACATCCATGAGATGATTCAGACCGTGTCTGCAAAACCTTCGATTCTCCTCCAGTTGTTCCAGACGCATCAACTGTTCCAGATAACTTTCCTGCTCCAACAATAATGCAACGTATTTCATCAATCTCTGCCTTCTTAATTTCGCAAAAGGTTATTTTACCATTAACATAAACTTATCTGCCAACTGTGGGTTCTCGGCAAACACTCCCCGTGTTACATAGGTAACGGTTTTACTGCCAGGCTTTTTGATGCCCCGCATACTCATACACATATGCTCCGCTTCAATCATCACCATCACACCCTTTGGTTTCAGATTCTCCATCAGCGCATCTGCAATCTGGGCGGTAAGCTGTTCCTGAATCTGGGGACGACGGGCAAATACTTCCACCGTGCGGGCCAGCTTGCTGATTCCCACCACTTCGCCATCCGGAATATATGCCACATGAGCCTTCCCATAAAAAGGCATCAGGTGATGCTCACAGGTGGAGTAGAAGGTAATATCCTTCTCCAGTACCATCTCATTCTGCTCCGCATGAAAACGCTTCGCCAAAATCTCCGCCGCATCCATACTCAGTCCACCATAGATCTCCTCGTACATCCGGGCGATACGCTCCGGTGTCTCTAAAATTCCTTCCCGATTCACATCCTCACCGATTCCTTCCAGTATGAGTCTTACACCGTCTTCAATCTTTTCCTTGTCCATTTTATTCTGCCTCTTTATTGACATAACTGTTCTGAACAGTTACTTTCATTTACAATTTCCTTCAGATAAGACAAAGACCCGAATGCCAGGATCACATTCTCCTCATTACAGGTCTGCCGTGCCATCCGGTATGCCTCTGCCGGAGAGTCCACTGCAATCACCTGATCATGGTAGTGTGCGGCTGCCTCAGCCAGCTTCTCTGCCGGCAATGCTCTGGGGCTATTCGGTGTCACGGTATATACCCGTTCCGCCAATGGAAGCATGATTTGAAGAATCTTCTCATATTCCTTATCTGCAAGTACCCCTATTATATAAGTAATCCTGCGATTTGTAAAACAGTTTTCCACTGTTTTGCGTAATTTCAGAGCAGCATCTTCATTATGAGCTCCATCAATCACTACCAGCGGGTCCTCTTTTATCACCTCAAATCGGCCGGGCCAGTGCACCTTAGCCATAGCCTGGGAAACATTTTCAACTGTCAATTTCTCATATCCGCAATCCTCCTGTAACACCTCTAACGTCTGCAGAGCACAGGATACATTCTGAAGTTGGGCGCTTCCGACCAGCGACAGGTGATATGGTATGCCTCTTCTCTTAAATTCCATACCTCTTAGGTCATAAACACAATCCGTCAATTCCTGTGGATCAGCAATCCACAAAGGTGCCGCCAACGTCGCCGCACGCTCATGAATCACTTCCAGCACCTCCGGCTTTTGCATGGCGCTGACCACCGGACAGCCTCTCTTTATAATTCCTGCCTTTTCCATGGCAATAGATGGCAGGGAATCTCCCAGAAATGCCATGTGGTCCATGCTGATGGTGGTAATAACACTGCACACCGGCTTATTAATCAAATTTGTGGCATCCAGTCTTCCGCCCATTCCCACTTCCAGCAATACCGCATCACAAGGCATCGCTGCAAAGTATACAAAAGCAATTGCCGTCTCCACCTCGAAGGAGGTAGGATGTGGTAATCCCTGCGCTGTCATTTCCTCACAGGCAGCAAATACCCGATCCGCACAATCCGCAAAATCTTCTTCCGAAATCAACTGACCATTCCGCTGAATCATCTCCCGGTATTCAAAAACTGCGGGAGAAGCATAACGTCCGGTCATGTACCCGGCCTGACGAAGCGCCTGTTCCACCATAGCTCCCACAGACCCCTTTCCATTGGTTCCTCCAATATGAATGACAGGAATCTGATTCTCTACATCCCCCAAGCGGTGCATCAATTCTGTGATGCTTTCCAGTCCGGGAACACTTCCGTATTTTTTTGTCTCTTCGACTCGTTCCAGTGCTTCTAAGTATGTCACTATTTCTTTACTCCCTTGGTGGCACGGTTTCCCACATGAAGGCGATTCAATGCCACTTCCTTATCCTTCACGGTAACAGACATGGACTCCCCTTCCTGCAATACATAAATACTGCTGAGCACATCGCCTGCCGACAACTTCATACCAATCACACCGACAGCTCCCTTTTTCTTTTCCGGAATATCTGATGCCGCAATCCGCAGGAACATGTCTTTGGACGACTGCATAACCAAAGTAGTATTCTCCTCTATAGGAGATACTATCAGCAGTTCATCTCCCTCCGGAAGCTTCGTAGCCGCTGTGGTTCGCTTTGCCACATCAAATTCACTTCCGTCTACTAGTTTCAACATGGCAGAGCTTGTACCAAAGAGGAGCTTTCTCGTGCAAAGTTCCGCTAAATCGGCGATGTAAATCAGCCGTTCCCTGGCACTGTCAAATTTACTGATATTGTCAATAGGCTGTCCCTTATCCCGGAACTTTCCGAAGGGCAGATCTAATACCTTTATCATGTGCATCTGTCCTGTGTTTGTAAATATACAGATCTTTCCGGTGTTCATGCACTTAAACACATACCGGTTTTCCGAATCTGCGGCTTCTTTGTTTCTCTCATACGTAGGCAGGTCAATGGTCTTGGCATAGCCGAAGCGATCCATGAGGAACATCACTTCCATCTCCTCGACCTTCTTCTCCTCGAACACAGCCTCCTCCACATTGGCAATCTCTGTTTTTCGAGGCGTGTCATAAGACTTCTTATATCCATCCAGTTCCTTCATGATCACCTTTGCCATGGTGGCGCGGTTGGTAAGGATTTCCTCGTATTCCGCAATATTTTTCAGCGTAGTATCATGCTCTGCCATCAGAGCATTTACCTCTAATCCGATGAGCTTATACAGACGCATCTCTAAAATAGCGGTTGCCTGCCGTTCCGTAAAATGTAACTGGGATGCCGCCTTTTTTGATTTCTCGGACTTAAACTGAATTTTACTTACGTCTCCCTGCGTAAGACATGCCTTTGCATCCGCAATACTATTGCTCCCTCGCAAGATCTCGATAATCAGATCGATGACATCACAGGCCCGAATCAATCCCTCCTGAATCTCTTTTTTCTCCAGTTCCTTTGCCAGCAGAGTCTTATACTTTCTGGTGGCCAGCGCATACTGAAACTTCACATGATGTCGGATGATGGGCACCAGACCCAGAGTTTCCGGGCGTCCATCCGCCACTGCCAGCATATTCACACCGAAAGTATCTTCCAGTTTGGTCTTTTTATACAATAGATTACAAAGATTCTGGGCATCTGCACCCTTTCTCAGCTCAATTACAATGCGGATACCATCCTTGCCGGACTGGTTAGAAATATCCACAATATCGCTGGTCTTTTTTGTCTCAACCAGGGCATACACGTCATTTAAGAATTTTCCGATATTGGCTCCCAGCATGGTGTAGGGAATCTCGGTGATGACAAGGCGCTCCTTTCCGCCCTTCATCTGCTCAACCTCCACCTTGCCGCGAATCTTGATTTTACCCACTCCGGTTTCATAAATCTGGAGCAGATCATCCTGGTTTGTCACAATTCCTCCGGTGGGGAAATCCGGTCCCTTGATATACTGCATCATTTCCGCCGTAGTGATATCCGGATTTTTCATATAGGCCTTCACGCCATCAATGACTTCCCCAAAATTATGGGTGGGAATACTGGTGGCCATACCTACTGCAATTCCCTCGGAACCATTGATAAGAAGATTAGGCACCTTCACCGGAAGTACCACCGGCTCCTTTTCCGTCTCATCAAAGTTCGGCACAAAATCCACCACATCCTTATCTAAATCAGATAAGTAAGCCTCCTGGGTAATCCTTTGCAAACGGGCCTCCGTGTATCGCATGGCTGCCGCACCGTCACCCTCATTGGATCCGAAATTACCATGTCCGTCCACCAGAGGAATTCCGTTTTTAAAATCCTGTGCCATCACCACCAATGCTCCGTAAATGGAGCTGTCTCCGTGGGGATGGTACTTACCCATGGTATCACCCACAATACGGGCACATTTACGATAGGGCTTGTCATAACGAAGTCCCAGTTCATGCATATCATAGAGAGTTCGTCGCTGAACCGGCTTTAATCCGTCCCTCACATCCGGCAGAGCCCGGGCAATAATGACACTCATAGCATAATCGATATAGGATTTCTGCATTACCTCCGAATACTCGGTTCGGATAATCTGTTCCTTTGTCTCCATCTTACTCTCCTTTTATACATCCAGTTCTGCATCTCTTGCGTTGTCATAGATAAACTTACGTCGTGGCGGCACATCTGTCCCCATCAGCATCTCCGTCACATCAGAAGCCATGCGGGCATCCTCAATCTCCACCTTTTTCAACATACGTGTCTCCGGATTCAGTGTGGTCTCCCAAAGCTGATCCGCATCCATCTCTCCCAGTCCCTTATATCGCTGCAGTGTAAAAGGTCCCTTGTGTGTCTTGCGATACTTTGCCAAAGCCGCATCATCATACAGATACTCTTCCTTTCCCTTGCTGGGCATAGCCTTATAAAGCGGTGGCATGGCGATATACACATGCCCCTCAAAAATCAATTCCGGCATGAAACGGTAAAACAATGTAAGCAACAACGTGGAGATATGAGCTCCATCCACATCCGCATCTGCCATGATAATAATCTTGTCATAGCGCAGTTTCGTTATATCAAAGTCATTTCCGTAACCCTCGGAAAATCCACAGCCGAATGCATAAATCATGGTCTTTATTTCTGCATTGGCAAGAACCTTGTCAATGCTGGCCTTCTCCACGTTTAATATCTTTCCGCGAATGGGAAGAATCGCCTGATACATACGGTTTCTGGCTGTCTTCGCTGAGCCACCTGCGGAATCTCCCTCCACGATAAAAATCTCACACTGGGAGGGATCTCTGCTCTCGCAGTTTGCCAGCTTTCCATTGGAATCAAAGGAAAACTTCTGCTTGGTCAGAAGATTGGTCTTTGCCTTTTCCTCGGATTTTCGGATCTTGGCAGCCCGCTCTGCACAGCCAATCACCGTCTTTAACGTCTCTAAATTCCGGTCAAAATACAGCTGTATCTCATCGTTGGTCACCTTTCCCGTAATCCGGGCCGCATCCTGATTGTCCAGCTTGGTCTTGGTCTGCCCCTCAAACCTTGGATCCGGATGCTTTACGGAAATGACAGCCGTCATACCGTTTCGCACATCCGTACCGGTAAAGTTTGCATCCTTTTCCTTTAAGATACCCAGCTCTCTGGCGTAGGAATTAATCACCTGGGTAAAGGTGGTCTTAAATCCGGTAAGGTGCGTACCACCCTCCGCATTGTAAATATTGTTACAAAATCCCAGTACATTCTCATGAAACTCATTCACATACTGTACCGCAGCCTCCACCTCGATGCCCTCAGACTCGCCTTTGAAATAAATCACATCGTGAAGTGTCTCGGCATTTTTATTCAACTCCTTCACAAATCCTACGATACCATCCGGCTCATGGAACTCAATGTGTTCCGTCTCCTCCCCGCGCTTGTCCTCATATACAATGGTGAGAGCCGGGTTCAGATATGCAGTCTCATGGAGACGGCTCTTCACCTCATCCTCCTTAAACCGGGTCTTTTCAAAAATCTCTGGGTCCGGCAGGAAATTAATCTTCGTTCCACGCTTTTTTGTCTTTCCAAGCTTCGGCAGAAGGCCGTTTTCCAGTTCCACCACCGGAACCCCCCGTTCATAGCGGTCATGGTGGATATAGCCGTCTCTGCTGATCTCCACATCCAGATAGGTAGACAGAGCATTCACCACGGAGGAACCCACACCATGAAGACCGCCGCTGGTCTTGTAAGCGGAATTGTCAAATTTACCTCCTGCGTGAAGGGTAGAAAAAACAACGCGGGCTGCTGAAACACCCTTCTGATGCATTCCCACCGGAATTCCTCGTCCATTGTCCTCCACAGTGCAGGAGCCATCCTGCTCCAGAGTCACGCATATCGTATCGCATTCTCCCGCCAGATGCTCGTCCACGGAATTATCCACAATCTCGTATATTAAATGGTTTAATCCTTTTCGTGAAACACTGCCGATATACATTCCCGGTCTCTTGCGGACAGCCTCTAAGCCCTCCAGAACCGATATACTGTCTGCACCATATTCTGCCTGTTTCGCCATTTTCAATCCTCACATCTTTCTTGATTATCTGTTCGATTTTATCGAACATCCGTTCACACAACAATACCACATTTTCATTAAAATAACAAGAGTTTTATCTTTCGTCAAAAAAGTTTGTCAAAAAGTTTCGTCAAAAGAACACCCGCCCATTTTTCAATGGACGGGTGTTTTCAGTTTTTCCTCACCATGTCGGTCTTCACCATGCTATCCCGCATCCACAGCATCCATACGAGCCTGCGCCTCCTGGGCTGCCTTCGCCTCCAGAATCGCCTCATTCAAAGACAACATCTTCGCATCCAGTCTGGATACCATGTCCGCGCACTCCTGCAGATCCCGGCTGATATACTCCGGTGCATTTCCCTCGAACTTGTAGTAGATCTTGTGTTCCAGGCTGGCCCAGAAGTCCATGGCAATGGTTCGAATCTGGATCTCCACTTTGGTGTCTACCACACGATCCGATAGAAAAATCGGAACTGTCACAATCATATGATAGCTCTTGTACCCACTGGGCTTCGGATTCTTAATGTAGTCCTTTACCGAAATGACGGTAAGGTCGTTCTGCTTGCCGATCATTTCAGCAATTCGGTAAATATCCGATGTAAAGGAGCAAACCACGCGGATACCCGCAATGTCCTTTACATGGTTTACCATGTTATCTATGGTACTTTCATAGCCGTTTTTTCTCAGTTTTTTCACAATACTTTCCGGTGTTTTGATTCGCCTTTTTATGTACTCAATCGGATTGTAATGATGTACATGCTGAAATTCATCACTCAGGATCTCTATTTTGGTGCCAACTTCCTTTAATGCTGAATTATACAGGAAAATAATCGTGTCCCAGCCATCTACCCCTTCTGAAAATTCAATTGGTGATTCCATTTTGCACACCCCCAGACAACTATATATTATATGCAGTCTGTTCAAGACTTATGACTCTATCTATACCTATTCTATCATAGTTTTGTACAAAATAACGATATTTTTAAAAAATTTCACATATTTTTAATCTTTTTTCACAACATCAATCTTCTTCGATGATATGAATCTCCAGAAAATCAAAATCGATCTGCTCCACAAAGCTATCCTGATAAAATCTCGTCTTACTAAACCGTTGAAAATCCTTCACATTCACATCCAGCCAGATCGGCCGTCCCAATTCAAATTCATGACACGCCTGATCTAGGGCACGAAAAACCTTGTGTGTTCTGGTGTCCTTCGAATCATCGCACACTGTGGTATTCTTCAGCAAATGATTATCCTTGACTTGTTTTGCCCATAACCGAAACATATCCTTCTCCTATCCTGTGCATTTCCCAAATTGCATGTCCCCCCCCCCAACCTGCCATCCCCAGTTCTTTATCGTCTCTGTCGGGCCGCCTCATACATGAGCAGCGTAGCTGCAATCGCAGCATTCAGCGATTCCACCTGACCTGCCATAGGAATACGGATTCGACAGTCTGCCAAAGAAGCAATGTCATCACTGAGACCATTGCCTTCATTTCCAATAAGAAACGCCGTGGCTCCGGTATAATCCGGTTCATCATAGGAACAGCTGCCCAAAAGATGTGCCGCATAATGCTTGACATCCCGCCGCTTCAATTCTTCTATGATACCCTTTAAATCTTCCGCCACAAAAAAGGGTACACGAAAAATACTGCCCATGGTGGAACGAACCACCTTGGGATTAAAGACATCCACTGTGCCCCGGCTCATGATAATGCCACTAATCCCGGCGCCTTCCCCGGTACGAAACATGGTACCCAGATTCCCCGGATCCTGAATATCCTCCAGCACCAGTAAATGAGCCGGCTGGTTCAAAAGATCCTCCACCCCATAGGAAGGCTGCTGCAGAAGAGCGAGTATCCCCTGCGGTGTCTGTGTGTCGGACATGGTTTTAAACACAGAATCCGATACCACCTCACAACTCACATGAGCCAGCAGCTCCTTATGTTCTTTTTTTGTCTCAAAGCTTTCTGATACATACACCTGTCTGATCCATTCCTTTGGGGCCTCCGCAAACATTTTGACCCCTTCCACGACAAAAAGCCTCTGCTCATTGCGAGCTTTGGCTTTTTTGACAAGTTGTATGATATTCTTTACCTGCGGATTGCTATTGCTGGTAATCATGCAGATTAGCGAGACAGATTCTTGCTGATCTCGTACTGATACTCATCGATAGACTTGGTCATTGCCAATGCCTCATCGATATCATAATCTACATACTCACCATGCTTATAAGCAACCAGTCTGTTAGACTTGCCTTCGCAAAGTAAATCAACTGCCATGCAGCCCATGGTAGATGCATATACACGATCCTTACAGGTAGGGCTTCCGCCACGCTGCATATGGCCTAAGATGGTAGCTCTGGTCTCAATACCGGTAGCTGCCTCGATTCTCTTTGCCATGCTTGCAGAATGTCCGATTCCCTCTGCATTGATGATGATATGATGCTGCTTACCTTTCTTACGTTTCTCGATGATATTATTAATCAGCGCCTGCTCATCATAATCATATTTCTCCGGAAGCAGAATATCCTCTGCGCCGTTTGCGATACCACACCACAGTGCAATGTAGCCTGCGCCACGTCCCATAACCTCGATGATGCTGCATCTCTCATGGGAAGTAGAGGTATCACGAACCTTATCAATGGCTTCCATTGCAGTATTCACTGCTGTATCAAATCCTACCGTGTAATCGGTGCAGGAAATGTCCAAGTCAATGGTACCGGGAATTCCGATTGTATTGATACCCAAAGCAGCCAGCTTCTGAGCTCCCTTGAAGGATCCGTCTCCACCAATTACAATGATGCCATCGATGCCATGCTTTCTGCAGATTTCAGCACCCTGAGCCTGTCCTTCCGGTGTCACGAACTCCATACAGCGGGCTGTCTGTAAAATAGTACCACCGCGCTGGATAATATCTGCCACATCTTTTGCTTCCATATCTACGATCTCTTCCTGAAGAAGTCCGGCATATCCTCTCTTGATCCCCTTCACTTTCTTTCCCTTTGAGATTGCTTCACGGACAACTGCACGAATTGCAGCATTCATTCCCGGTGCGTCGCCACCACTTGTCAGAACTCCGATTGTGTTGATTTCTTTTGCCATTGTTAAGTTACCTCCTCTATGCAATCAATTTCATAAAATTTTATCTAATCCACCCTATTTTAACCTTAATAGCGTCTTTTTGCAATGGTTTGCAAAGACTTTTCTACAACTTTTACATTGTCCTTACCAAGAAAATCTTCAAGATTCGACAACAGTTCCCGATTAACCGACACATTCCGACTGGCAGGAAGACGTTTCATGGCTCTGGGCAGCGCTATATAGATGACCACCTCATCCCCACCATCAGAATCCTGCATCAGCCCATACAACTCCTCTTCCTTTGAATCAAAGTCCTCCTTGGTAGGAAATTTGAGCCACAATTCCTGCGCTGCATCTTCGAACCGGTAAATCTTCTCACAGATGATTTTTCCGTCCTTATCCTCTTCCACGGTAGCACGACCCTGCACAAAAATTTTGGCATCCTCCTCCAGATAGGACGAAAACTTTTCATAATCCTTCGGAAAAATAATCACTTCCACTGCTCCCACCAAATCCTCCACCATAATAAAGGCCATGGCTTTGTTGGTCTTGGTATATTTTATCACCTTATCTGTGACCATACCACCGATCATCACCTGCTGATTATCCCGAATCTTCACCTCTCCAATTTCCTCATCCAGCATAAAATCCGTGGTCACCGCATTGGTATTGGCCTTCATTTTCTCCTCGTAATCTTCCAGAGGATGTCCACTGATATACACACCCAGAACTTCCTTTTCAAATCCCAGCAAAACTTCCTTATCGTATTCCTCCACATCCGGCAGACGAATCTCATAATCCGCCTTATCCTCCTCTGGAGCAATATCAAAAAGTGTCATCTGTCCGGCCATGGATTTCTTCTTTTCCTGATTCAGATTATCCAAAAGAGAACCATAAATCATCATTTTCTGTCGACGATTTCCCTCCAGACTATCCAATGCCCCCGCCTTAATAAAGTTCTCGATTGCACGCTTATTCACATCCCGCCCTGACATACGGGTGACAAAATCCTTTAAAGTGGTAAATCTCCCTCTCTCATTTCTCTCCGCAATAATAGACTCTATGACCGGGCGCCCCACACTCTTAATGGCAGAAAGTCCATAACGGATTGCACTGCCGGATACAGAAAACCCACTGATTCCCTCATTGATATCCGGAGGAAGCAGTTCGATGCCCATCTGACGGCAGCTGTATATGTACTCTGCTACCTTTGAAGATTTATCCAAAACAGATGTCATCAATGCCGCCATGAATTCCACGGGATAATAGTATTTCAAATAAGCTGTCTGATAAGAAACCACTGCATAAGCCGCTGCGTGGGATTTATTAAAGGCGTATTTTGCGAAATCGATCATGTTGTCGTAGATCTTATTTGCCACCTGCTCATCGATTCCATTGGCCACACAGCCCGGCACATGCTCCTCCTCATTTCCATAGACAAAATTCTGCCGCTCCTGCTCCATGACCTTGCCCTTTTTCTTGGACATGGCACGGCGCACCAGATCGCTTCGTCCCCATGTGTATCCTGCCAGATCACGAACAATCTGCATCACCTGCTCCTGATAGACGATACATCCGTAGGTTGGCTTTAGAATCGGCTCCAGCTGTGGACAGTCATAAACGATGTCCGATTCGTTATTTTTTCCTCGGATATAATCCGGGATAAAATCCATAGGACCGGGACGATACAGGGAGATCCCTGCAATGACATCCTCTAAGCTCTGAGGCTGCAGCTCCTTCATGAAGTTTTTCATTCCTGCACTTTCCAGCTGGAATACGCCGTCGGTCTTTCCTGTGCCCAGGGAAGCCAGCACTGCCTTATCATCATAATCGATCTGGTCAATATCAATGGTAACACCATGGCTCTGCTCTGCCATGCGCACCGCATTCTGAATCACCGTCAGGGTTCGAAGACCCAGGAAATCCATTTTTAACAGGCCCAGCTCCTCGATGGTGGTCATGGTAAACTGGGTGACAATGGTGCCGTCGGAAGCCCGGGAGAGGGGCACATACTCGTCCATGGGCATCTGGCTGATCACCACTCCTGCCGCATGCATGGAGGTATGTCTGGGCAGTCCCTCCAGACGCTTTGCCAGATCGATGAGCTTTTTCACCTGCTCATCCGTATCGTACATTTTCTTTAGATCCGGGTTCATCACCAGTGCTTTTTCTATGGTAATGCCCAGCTCCTTGGGAATGCTTTTTGCAATGGTATCCACAAAATTGTATGGCAGATCCATGACGCGCCCCACATCCCGGATCACCTCCCGGGCAGCCAGTGTACCAAAGGTCACGATCTGGGTCACACAGTCCTTGCCGTATTTTTCCACCACATAGTCAATCACTTCCTGACGCCGTTCAAAGCAGAAATCCACGTCAATATCCGGCATGGACACACGCTCCGGGTTCAGGAAACGCTCGAAGATCAAATTATAACGGATGGGATCTATATTCGTGATTCCCGTGGTGTAGGACACCAGACTTCCGGCCGCACTGCCTCGTCCCGGTCCCACCATGATATCATGCTCTCGGGCATAATGGATAAAATCCCACACAATGAGGAAATAGTCCACATAGCCCATATTTTTAATCACGGAAAGCTCTGTATCCAGCTTCTCCCGAAGCTCCTCTGCCCGCTCTCCGTACCGCTCCACCAGTCCCTCATGGCAGAGCTTATTCAGATACGTCCAGGAATCGTAGCCCTCCGGCACTTCAAAATGCGGCACCTTGGTATGACCGAACTCAATCTCCACATGGCACCGATCTGCAATTTTCTGTGTATTTTCAATGGCCTGTTGAGCATAGGGAAACAGCTTACGCATCTGTTCTTCGCTTTTCACATAATACTGTCCGCCCTCGTAGCGCATCCTGTCCTCATCCGCCAGCTTTTTCCCTGTCTGCAGGCAGAGCAGTGCGTCGTGGGGCTCGGCATCCTCCGCATAGGTATAATGCACATCATTGGTAGCCACCAGCTCAATTCCGGTCTCCTGACTCATGCGAATCAGCTGCTGGTTCACCATCTGCTGCGCCTCGATTCCATGATCCTGAAGCTCCAAAAAGAAGTTTCCTTTTCCGAAGCAGTTCTCATACCGCAGAGCGATTTCCTTTGCTTCCTCATACATGCCCCGCACCAGATAGCGCTGCACTTCTCCCGCCAGACAGGCGCTTAAGGAAATGATTCCCTCATGGTACTCCTGCAGCACTTCCATATCCACACGGGGCTTATAGTAATAGCCATCCACGAATCCCTTGGACACGATCTTCATCAGATTGTTATAGCCCTGATTGTTTTCTGCCAGCAAAATCAGATGGTAATACCGGTTCTCGCCATGTACAGTCTCCCGGTCAAAGCGGGAATTGGGAGCCACGTAGACCTCACAGCCTAAAACGGGATTGATGCCTGCAGCCTTTGCCGCCTTGTAAAAATCAATGACACCATACATAACGCCGTGATCCGTAATGGCTGCGGCAGTCATGCCCAGTTCCTTCACCCGGGCAACGTATTCACTTATTTTATTGGAACCGTCCAGCAGACTGTACTCGGTGTGGACGTGAAGATGGGCAAATGCCATGGGGTTTCCTCTTTTCTGGTAATCTTTTTTGTTTTTTCATTATAGCCCGATTTTTTTACATATTCAATGGATTTTTCTCCTCTTCTCCGATTCCTAAATGCAGGTTCAGATAAACTGCATACCGGGAAAATGCCGCCGGAATGGGATAGTTCTTCTCCGTGTCCTCCACGCTTACAAAAAGCATATCCTCCGGATGCTCCACCGTCTCATCAATGCGGATGGCGTAACCAATCATCTGCCACTCAATATGGGAAAAAATATGCTTCGCCGGTTCCAGTGGAAGAATACGAAGCGGCGACAATCCCAGTTCTTTCACGTAGGCTTCCACTTGCTCAGGTGACAGGTGTCCTAACGTATTGGGCAGTTCATAAAGTCCGGCCAGAAGTCCCTGCTCCGGGCGTTTGCGCAAAAGCACTTTCTCCTCATCCCTGATGAGGAACACGGTGCGCTTTTCGATGCGCCGCGCCTTGGCTTTGCTTTTTACCGGAAGCTCGTCGATGCGCCCCTGCGCCTTTGCCCGACACATATTGTTCCATGGGCACTGGTCACAGAGCGGCGCCCCGTTTGGCACACACACGCAGGCTCCCAGCTCCATCAGTGCCTGATTGAAAGCTCCTGCCTGTCCTTCCGGTATCACCTCTGCCAGATCATGCTCCATGGCGGTGCGCACGGATGCCTTCATGATATCCGCATCATCCCCCGTCACACGGGAAATGACCCGCAGCACATTTCCGTCCACAGCCGGAACCGGAATGCCGTATGCGATGGAAGCAACGGCTCCCGCCGTATAATGACCGATTCCTTTCAATTTCAACAATTTCTCATAATCCGCAGGTAGTTCTCCACCGTGCTCAGCTATGACCGTCTGGGCAGCTTCCTTCAGATTGCGCACACGGTTATAATAGCCCAATCCTTCCCATAGCTTCAAAAGCACGTCCTCCGGGCACTCCGCCAGACTGGCAATGTCCGGCAGACGATCCATGAAGCGATTAAAATATGGTTTCACTGCTTCTACCCGGGTCTGCTGCAGCATGATTTCTGACACCCACACACGATAAGGAGTGGGCTGCTCCCGCCAGGGCAGCACCCGGGCATGGGAGGAAAACCACTCCAGCAGAGGGGATACTAATTGATTCAAATCAAATGGTTCTCTCATAATGTACCTTCTTTATTATCTCAGATACATTATATCCACATTTGGGAGTGATGGCAATCGGAAACACTTGGAGTTTGCAAAAGACTTGAGTTTCCGCAAACTGTAATCAAAAAACAAGTATACGTTCCTAAAGTTCCATGATTGAATTTACTTTTCCTTCGTGTTAAAATACCTAGCAATAGTTATTTTTGTAAATACTATTGGCCTTTTTCTTTTTTACAATTTCAATAAAAAAATCATGATATTCATATACTTCTACCTCTTTCCCACTTATAAAATATTTCAGCCAAAATAATCCAATACCAAAAGAAAAGGAGCAAACATCATGGCAAAGAATAATAGAGATTATGATAATATTTTCAAGACACTTAAACATTGTCACAAGAGACTATTTATATCCGTAATCAATCAAACCTTCAACAGAAGTTATCCATTAGACACAACTCCCATTGTTTTACCAACAGATAGCTGTATCGAAAATCCAGAATCCGAAGACATGGAGGATCGGGACTCCGACTTACTATTTCGCATTTGTGGTGATACCTATCTCATAGAATGTCAGAGCTATGAAGATGGTACTATGGCTATCCGAATAGCGGAATATGCATTTTTGTCGGCAAGAAATGATGCAAAATGGGAGAACGGCCGAGTGATACTCAGTATTCCTGCGTACACCGTTATCTATGTCAAGAGCAACAATCGAACACCATCAAAAACTGAAATAACCTTCAATTTTCCAAATGGTGAAACCATTTATTACGACTGTGAAAATGTCCTGCTGACCAATTATACCAAAGAACAATTAATTGAATGCAGGCTTTTTCCGTATATCCCATATTATATAATTCGATATGAAAATGAAATTTCACGCAATGGAAATATCGAACCTGCATTAGCTGATTTGGAATATTTTAGAAACGAATTGTCAAAATTATACCAAAACAACGAATTGTCAGCCGAGGAACTTTTAGATATAATGAGTTATACCAACAGAATTGTAAAGCATCTTACCGATGGCAACCAGTATGAGGAAAGGATGGTGCGTGTTATGGGTGGTAAAGTCGAAGAAACTCCATCGCAGGAACTAAAAAGACTTGAAAATGAAAAAATTGCTTTAAACCTTTTTAAGAACGGTGTTGCCTATGATACTGTACGGAAGTCTATATCAAACGATATCATAGATGATTCAACATTAAAAGGGCTTATGAATCTAGCCCTTCAGACTATATAAACAAACGAGCTGTATAGGAGGTACACACATGAGTGAAGTAAAAGAAACCATGGAAGATTTTGCAGCAGAGCTGGAAGCATCCTTCCGCCGCATCAACGAGGGAGACATCCTCAGCGGAACCGTCATTGACGTGTCCGAGGAACAGGTGACACTGGACTTAAAATATTACGCACCGGGCATCATTAAGGCCGAGGAACTCAGCAGCGATCCGGATTTCTCCATCGTAGACAACATCCGTCTGGGAGACACTCTGGAGGCAACGGTAATCTGCCGGGATGACGGTGCCGGAAATATCCTGCTGTCCTTGAAGGAAGCCAACGAAGTTTTAGCTTGGGACAAGCTGAAGGAATACTTAGAAAATGACACCATTCTCTCTGTCAAAATTTCCGACAGTGTGAATGGCGGCGTTGTTGCCTATCTGGAGGGCATTCGGGGATTCATCCCTGCCTCACAGATTACCACAGCCTATGTGGAAGACACCTCCACTTATGTGGGAAAAACCATTCAGGTGCGGGTCATCACCGCTGACGAGGAGGCGGATCGTCTGGTACTTTCCGGCAAGTCCGTGGCAGCAGAAAAAGAAGCCGAGGAACACAACCACAAAGTAGCTATGCTGGTTCCCGGCTCTGTAGTAGAAGGCACGGTGGAAAGCCTGATGCCCTACGGTGCTTTTGTCAATATCGGAAATGGTCTGTCCGGTCTGATCCACATTTCCCAGATTTGTCAGAAACGGATCACCAAGCCCTCTGAAATATTAAAAGAAGGTCAGAAAGTAAAGGCAAAAATCTTAAACACCAACGATGGCAAGATCAGCCTGAGCATGCGGGCTTTGGAGGAAGAGATGGTGGACACCACCCCCGATGAAAACGAAGCAGAGGATCTGTCTGCATACAGCAGCAGCGAAAGTGCTTCCACCGGATTAGGTGCTTTGTTAAAGGGACTGAAGCTGTAATCGGATTTTTTCATCCACCAATGCTTCTCCAATCACAATCACCACTTCCTGTCCGGAAGCGATGGGCGTAAGCCGGAGGGTGTCACGGGTAGCATTCAGTTCCATCCACTGTCCGTCCGCCTCCTGTAAAAAGCCCTTCACACGGAACACATGACCACAGGCGGGATCTGTCAGGATGCGCGTTACCGCATCCTGCAGCTCCTGTCCGCCCATGTGCAGCTCCATATAATAAAGGGACTCAAATCCAATCTCATCCTCGTCCCAATTTTTCACATAATTTTCTGATTCATATCCGCAGGCTAATAGTTCCTGCCAGTCTTTTTCTTCCAGCTGATCCCAGTCCTTTTCCAATAGTTCTTCTCTTTGAAAACGACGTTTACAGGAAATTGCCTCCAGCGCATGATTGATCTGAGCCAACGTTCGCACCTTTTCATCCTCTGTGGCTTCCTGCGCATGGCTTAAAATGATTTTTCCGGCGCCGGCAGTCTGGGAACCCAGCAGATACTCGGCCTCCTTTGACAAATCCCGCTCCATCCGTGCATCCACAATGGTGATCACATTTCCAATCTCATACCAACGATCCAAGGGTTCTTCATAAAGTGCATCAAAGAATTCGTCCACATCAAAAATCCCCGACGGCTCAATGAGCACCCGGTCATATCCGCACATGCCCATGGAAATGAGCTTCGTCTTAAACCTTCTGCGATGGCAGTCTGCGTCGCAGCCTCCCGCCACCATCTCCAGCTCGCACTGTTCGCCCCGCAGATCCTGCAACAGCATCATGTCCACATTTACCGCACCGTAGTCATTTTCCAATATGCAGATGCTTTGGTTCTGGTCCATCAGATACCGGGCATATTTTTTGAGAAATGTGGTCTTCCCCGCTCCGAGAAAACCGGTAATCAAATCTATCTTAATCATTACTGTATCATCCTTTTTCTTCTTTTCTGCTGAATTTGTGTGGAATGAGCAAAGTCTACGCTTCGCTTCGGTCGGTGTTGAACAGGTGCCACTGGACCTAACACCCCATCGACGCAGCCGATTTTCATGGGTTTGCGCATCGTATCTGTGAAGATACTGAACAGATACAAAAGATCTACTTTCTCTCAATCCACAGATCCAAGTCCACCGCTCCATCGATGCCATCCACCTTCCCGCTCTCGCTATACTGCCACACAGTGAAATCGTACGGTGTCTGGGGCAGCGGTTCATAGTCCGCATACCAGATGGGATATTCCGACAACTGAGCCAGATCCAGCTCAAAAGCCTCCCACTTCATATTGCTGTAAATCATCACATCGTATCCGGCATCCTGAATCTCCCGGCAAAAGGCCAGTGAGTTTTTTGTAAACTGCTCTCCGCTGACTCCATCCGTGCGGGAATCATCCCCGATAATGCTCTCCGGGTCATACACCACCGGCAGCTGCAGCTCATATCCCTCCAGCTGTTTCAGCACGAACTGGGCTTCCTCGATGGCCTCCTCCTCGTTGATGGCCTGGGAGAAAAAGTACACGCCCACATCCACGCCAGCCTGAGCTGCCTGCTGCATGTTCCGCTGATACTTTTTATCCAGACAGATATTTCCCGCCTGTCCATAGCCCCGGAATCCCAACCGGATAAATGCAAATTCACAGCCGGAGGCTTTTACCTTTTCCCAATCCACATTTCCCTGATAGGCGGACACATCGATGCCCTGTCGGCAGACATAGTCCTCCGCCTCATAGTTCACCCGCTCCTCCTGCCAGCGAAAGGCATCCATGTCATAGGAGTGAAACGGGAAATCCTCCCGGATTTCTGTCTCATAGTTTTCCCCAAAAGCATCCACAAAATGCAGGATTCGTGGTTCGGCTTCCCTGCCTGTTTCTGTGGAAGGGGATTCGGGCTGTTCCTCTGTAGCTGCTAATTCCGACTGGCTATCTGTAGCGAAATCCCCCAGCTGATTGTCTGTAGCTGAGTCCCCCGGCTGGATTCCGTTTCCAGTCTCCCGCTCCACAGATACCGTATTTTCCTTTCCTGCGCAGCCTGTCATAAGCAGGGAGATGGATAATAAAAGTAGTAAACTTTGTTTTCTCATATTTGACTTTGCATTTTCCTTATCTGATAAAATATATCCTGGTTCACGGCGATTTCCAATTTCTACCCTAAAACGTTTTCATTTGACCTATAGGGGAGAGATTGATGATTGGCAATGTACATTGAAAGGAGCATAACACAAGGAAATCTTAAGTGCAATCTTTTTCAGCCACATATAAAGTTCAAAAAAGCACAAATCCATGCAATTTGTTTTGTCAATGGATTTGTGCTGTAAACATAACGCCCGTTCTTTCTATATGTCCTACATGGTAATCTCACCTTTTTCTATCTCATAATTAAACATCTTCATATAGTCATAATGCTCAAAATAAGCTTTTCTGCATTCACTGGGAATATATTCTATGTTTATATAGTCTATTTTTTTAGTACGGTCAATATCATGTTGAAGCTCAAATAATATTGTATACTCCTCAGTGTCATATCCCATAAAAATCTGTCTCTCATTACAGAAATTCGGAGTTGATACTTTAATCCATGTGGGATTACCCCAGTGATTTAAAAACCATCCTATCACATCATAACTCATGCCATCTTCCAGCAATGGAATATTACCGTTTTTCTTATCTGTTGCAAATTCTTCTACAGATTCATCACATATATCATAAAAATACCAATTATTTTCAATGCATTCTCCAACAGTTTGTTCTTCCTCGCTATAATTCATCACCTCAAGACCAAGTCCTTCTCCAATACTAAGGTCTTTATAACAAAGAATTTCCCCGTATTTATCCAGTATTTCCTCTTCCGAATACTCTCTGTTACCTGCACATAACAAATCTTGATGTTGATTGGAAGCACTGATGACATCTTCATACTTTAAAGGAAATGACAAAGAGACCGGGACTTGTTCATACGTATCTGTCAAATAATTAGTAACCAAATGGTCTGGCATATTTAATGTATCCGGGGTACTGCATTCAAATGAGTCGGATAATAAGTCGTATGTATAGCTAAATGTAGCCGTTTCTTCCGAAACGAATGAATCATCCTGTCCTTTTTCACTGTCCTGTGTAATCTCGCTATCTTCTGGCGGCTCAGAAACCTTATCATTATCAGATGCACAGCCAATCACACTAAAAACAACTAATAACATTGCCACGCAAACTTTTACATATTTACATTTTTTCAATTCTACGTCTCCTTTGTGTGTTGTCATATCGATGTTATCCTTTATAACTTCGCATTTATTCTGCAATAATTGTAAATTTATCTTCATCTCCTGCTAATGCTTCCCGTATTACTTCTTCTGTCTGAGAACCAGCCGGTACCCTAATGGTACTACCCTCTACACAAGCTCTATCATACTCTTCAAGATTTTCTCCTGTAAAAGTTATATCCGTACAAAGTCCAAAAGCTCCCTCACCAACACTCTTTAAACTTGACGGTAAAACTAACTTCTCAAGACTCCTGCTGGAGCATAGAAAAGCGTGTTTGTCGATCTTTACTATTCCATTTCCAAACTCAACTTCTTTTAAGTTATCGTTAAACCCTATTCCGTTGTTTCCAATAGCTTTTACTGTGTCAGGGATAACAAGTTTTTCAACTGTTGCATAGGATTTTCCATCTTCATTTAAAGGAAACACTACACGCATTGAAGAACCAAAGTCAGCAAGTCCAATCATTGATACAGTGTGACCATCAATTTCCTCCGGAATAACCAATGTTTTGTACTGGTCCGGGTTTTTACACCCATCTATAGTCACATCAGTGTCTGTATTGATTCCATATGACTCCTTATACTCTTCACTATATTTTAATTCAAAATACTCTATGTCTGATACTGGCACGGTATCCTCATCTACTGTATCCTGTGCATCTGCCTCCTCTTCAGCTCCCTGAGCCTCTGACTGCGCCACGGTGTCTGTACCCGTCTTGTTTCCACCTCCGCAGGCTGTGACACCAAACATCATGGCTGCCGATAAAACCATTACTCCGATCCATTTATTTCTCTTCATAAAAATTCTCCTTCCCTAATTTACTGTTCTGGATATATTCCATATGTAAATGACCTTAATCCTTTTTCATTCTCATAAATAGAAAGATTCAAAAAGCTACCATTTCCATCTTGATATTGGAGAACGCAATAGTCATTGTCTAACACATCACTTTTATTCGCTATGTACATAGGTTGACCATAGGTTTCAAATATAGTTTCTTTACTAGTTCCCCATGTAATTTCCCCTGGTAACACAATGTCAATGAGTTCACTTTCGCTGTCATTGTATACAACGCTCGATACGGATAAGAGAAATACATCTGTATCTTCATAGTCCACTTTGCTGTCTTGATAATTCTTTAACCCTACATTATTTATTAAAGAATTTCCATAAGTATCTGATTCAAATTCAATATTGTAAAACCGGGAATTACCTGCAACACCGTCAGCAAGAGTTTCCGCCGAATCTTCCTCCAATGTCCAACCATCTGAGATTATATTTTTAATGTTGAAAGGTAATGTACACTCCTGTCCATTATAAGTAAAGGTCATAGTTTTCCATACATCTGTAGATTCATCGGTCTCTGTATTTTTAACTGCTTTCCCTGAATCCACTGCATTCTCCAGTGTATACCCTTGGGGCTGATTAATACTACATTGTATATCAATAGGGTCTCTCCATTCATAATAAATCGAAACAACTTTATCTTCTTCAAGACGAAGTTTTGTAATTGAACAAAGAGTTTGATATTCATAATAACGGGTTCCCTTATCTACATCTTCCGAAAAATCATATGGGGTTCCATAAGCCATTTCAATTTCTTTACTTGTACTGCCAAATGTAATTCCTTTTGGCAGAATAAGCTCTGGGTATTCAGCTGCCCCATTTGTACTTTCAGATATTCCTGTAATTTTTGTTTCATATACGGGTCTCTCATCATTATTGTTATTATAGAATGTAGTTTCTATATGAAAATTAGGGTGATTGTCTTCAAATTTACTAGATTTAAGAGTATAATCACGACTTTTATAGCCCAATAATGTTGGGTTTTCTTCATAATCTCTTTGGTAGATATCCCAATCTTTATTTAATTGTGTGTAGTCAAATGGAAGAATATATTTCTGGCCATCGAATATAAACTCACAATCATCTAATGTATCAGATAGTTCCATATCGGTGACGGTTATCTCCACATTGTCTCTAATACCCTCTGGTATTTGAGGTCCGTCCTCCTCATCACTGTCAGTAGCCTGAGTACTTGATGATTGAGAAGATGTACCTGTCTCACTGCCAGTACCGCAAGCTGTGACACCAAACACCATAGCTGCCGATAAAACCAATAATCCTAATAATTTTTTATTCTTCATAATTTTGTTCCTCCATCCTGTATCCACTTGTTCACCGCTTATTCAGCTTAATTCGTCCCCTAATCTTATCACAGCTTTTTCCTCCGTAGTTTCCTTTTGCCGTGAGCGGTGGATTTATTGACGCAAACGGCGGGATATGCTAGACTTATCCATTATATTAGGGCCAAAAAAGCATACAAAACGATAAGGAATTTTACTATGCGAATTGCAATTTGCGATGACGAAGAATATTTTGTGGAATACATCCGGGAAATACTATGGCATGAATTGGACAATCAGATTGACACCTTTTTAAATCCGGTGGATCTCCTTCAAAAATACCAGGAAGGAGCAACCTACGATGTGATATTCTGTGACATCATGATGGAACCCTATGATGGCATTGAAACCGCACGGAGAATCCGTGCACTGGACTCCAATGTGATTTTGGTCTATCTGACTTCGAATTTGGAATACGCACCGCTTGGCTACGAAGTCCATGCCTTTCGTTACCTGTTAAAGCCGGTGACAAAAGAAGCCCTTTTTTCCGTGATGCAGGAGGTAAAAAAAGAACTTTGCCCACCTTCCAAAATCTTATTAAAAACACCGGATGGCTCCTTTCTGATTCCATGGGAGGAAATTCTATATTTGGAGACTACGGATAAGGACACACAGATTTTTTTCGAAAATGATACTTATTCCCTGCGAAAGGGGTTGAACGAATTCGAAGAGGAGCTGTCGGCTTTTCCTTTTTACCGGATTCATCGTAAATATCTGGTGAATCTGACACATATCCGGGAATTTGATGACACCAGATTAACCCTGGACAATGGCGTCACACTTTCCATCAGCCGGAGGAAAAGCAAGGGTTTTCAAAATTCCTTTGAACAATACTTAAGGGGAGGTCTCCGCTAATGGCTGCCATACTTTTTTCGATTCTAATCAATGCATGTGCCGGTTTTAATATTTTACTGATTATGCAGTATATCTTCTCCGGGCACACCATATTAACAGACAAACAGCTTGGAATTTCTGCATTACTTTGCCTTCTCTCTGTCACGATTCCCGAATTTCTTCCCTTTGCAGGTACCAGCTGGGTTTCCCTGTTCGTCTTCTTAGGGCCGGTGCTGTCTGTACTGTTTCTCAGCCGGAAGCGGCTTGGGGATCTGAGTTTATTGTTGCCCAGTATCGCCCTTTATTTCGCCACACAGATTATTCCCGAATTCCTGTTATCATGCATTTTTCCATCGTTAGAAAAGCAACTTACCGTCTTTGGCGTAACATCCACCCCTGCCACACTCTTCGGAGACTTTATTTTGCTGGTGGTTTTACTTGCTTTACGTCATGTTCTGAAAAAATACCAATTCACCATGAATCTTTCCGGAAAAGAAATTGTGGGTGCCATGTTTTTATTCTTCTTTTGTTTTGCAGACGCTTTTCTCCTTAGAATGGTGGAGTTATCCGTTCCAAGCGGGTCCAGCCAAATCATTTGGAAATTACTGATTTTTGCTGCACTGATTTTTGGAATTCTATACTACTTCTATCTGCTTGCGGAAAACCGCATCCGCATTTACCGGGAAAGTATGGCCTTTTCCGAAAAGGAATACCTTAAAAGTCAACTCTCCGCCCTGCAGGATGTAAAAGAAAACGAAGAGGAAACCCGGCGGATGCGCCATGATATAAAGAATCATCTGGCAGTCATCGAGACCTTATGTGAAAGCAGAAAATATGATGAAGTCCGCAGCTATGTGGAAAAGCTGAGTGGCTCTTTTTCCCCTTCCGGTAAAATGCTGACGGGAAATCAGATTGCAGATTCCATCGTGAACCAGAAAATGAAAATTGCAACGGAAGCAGGCATCGATTTTTCCTTTCAGGGAAACTTTTCCTCCCTGGAGCATATGGATGGACCTGACATTTGCGGCCTTTTGGCAAACGCTTACGACAATGCCATCGAAGCCTGCTTAGGACAGGAAAATGCCTATATCCGAACCAGCGCTGCCGCCACAAAAAACTACATTACCATTGAAATACGTAATTCTGTCGCCAAAAAAATCCGGATTTCCAACAATCGTGTAACCACCACAAAGGCAGACAGGAACGCACATGGTTACGGTTTGGAGATCATGAAACGCATTGCCGGAAAATACCATGGAAAATGCGCTTTTTTCTGCTCGGATACGGAATTCTCTGTCACCATTTTTCTGCTGACATAACGGCAAAGGCTTCCCCTCAACCTTCCGAAGTCCCCGCCTTCCCGTTACTGCCTTCGCAGACGCTGTCTTTATTGACAAACCCTGCTAAAAGTTATATTATTATATTTATCTGAAACTTTGTTAAGAAATTATCAATTTTACAATCAGGAGGGTACATATCCATGAACAACTTAACACTTACTGTGGAAAACGAAATCGCTGTTCTTGCTATTTCCAGACCGGCAGCATTAAACGCACTGAACTCTGAGACATTGGACGAGTTAAACGAAGTCCTGACAGAGATTGAGGGAAGAGACGATGTGAAGGTCGTAATTCTTACCGGTGGTCCGGACAAGAAGGGCAACGAGTTCAAGTCCTTTGTTGCAGGTGCTGACATCGCAGAGATGGTTAACTTTAGCGCAGCTGAAGCAAGAGCATTCGGCATCAAGGCATCTGCTCCATTCTTCAAGCTGATGAATATGCGTCAGGTTACCATCGCAGCAATCAATGGTTTCGCTTTGGGCGGTGGCTGCGAGATCGCAATGGCATGTGATATCCGCATTGCTTCTGACAACGCTATTTTCGCTCAGCCTGAGTGCGGACTTGGTATCATCCCCGGATTTGGTGGAACTCAGAGACTGGCTCGTCTGGTTGGTATGGGTCGTGCAAAGGAAATGATCTTTACCTGCGACAATATCGATGCAAACGAAGCATACCGCATCGGTCTGGTAAACAAGGTAGTTGCTAAGGAAGAGCTGATGGACACCGCAAAGGCTATGGCAGCAAAGATCATCTCCAAGGGAAGCTACGCAGTTTCCATCGCGAAGGCTGCTATCAACAATGGTTATGATATGGATATTAAGAATGCCGTTGAGATGGAGGCAAACTTATTCGGAGTTACCTGCTCTACTCACGACAAGACAGAGGGAATGACCGCATTCTTAGAGAAGCGTGCAGCAGACCTGACTGATTTCTAATTGAAACATGAATCATAGAGTCGCCACCGGAACAGGCTTTGCGCCATGTGCCGGTGGCGTTTTTAGGAGGAACGCTTATGAACGAAGTTCATAACTCTCATGCGTTCCGACGACCTGGCAGGTACGTTTGCGCATCAAACGTGCCTGCCGCTACATCTTAACAGGAGGAACGCTTATGAACGAAGTTCATAATAAAAAAATTGGTTTTATCGGCAGCGGCAACATGGGAAGCGCCATGATTGGCGGAATCATCGCCGCCGGTTTAGTTCCGGCGGATCACATTACCGCCAGTGCCAAAACCCAGACAACCTTAGATAAACTGTCCGCACAATACGGCATCCGAACCACATTGGACAATGTGGCGGTGGCACAGGATTCTGATATTCTGTTTCTGGCGGTAAAGCCCTATCTCTACGAAACGGTCATCCGGGATATCCGGGAAAGCATCACAGACGACACCATCATCGTAGCCATCGCTGCCGGTCAGACCATTGGGCGGATGGAATCCCTGTTTGGCCGCCAGGTGAAACTGGTTCGTACCATGCCAAACACTCCGGCCATGGTGTCAGAGGCCATGTCAGCCATCACTCCCAACGAAAATATGTCCCCCGCGGAAACTGCGGAAATCGTCACCATTTTTGAAAGCTTCGGCAAGGCAGAGCTGGTGCCGGAAAGCCTTATGGATACAGTGACCGGTGTCAGCGGCTCCTCTCCGGCATACGTGTACATGTTCATTGAGGCCATGGCAGATGCTGCGGTAAAGGACGGCATGCCCCGTGCACAGGCCTACAAGTTTGCAGCCCAGTCTGTATTAGGTGCCGCAAAAATGGTATTGGAAACCGGAAAGCATCCCGGTGAACTGAAGGATGCGGTATGCTCTCCCGGCGGCACCACCATCGAGGCGGTGGCAAAGCTGGAGGAAGGCGGCTTCCGAAGCACCGTCATGGCAGCACAGAACGCATGCACTGCCAAGTCCCGGGATATGAGTAAATAGAATGGGTTTTCTCTTCCCTATGGTCTTGTTCCAGGCCGAAGGGGGAAGAGATTTCATTTCAAATTAAACCTCAGTATTACACTCTAACCATAGTGCCCTATTGTCAAATCAACGGACATGGTTTTGTAAAATAAATGTAATATTGTTAGGGGGATAACTGTGAAGGTACTGAACAGATATATTGGAGAAATAAAAAAAGCACCTGTCATCCACTTCATAACGTGATGACAAGTGCCAATCTTTTACCGAATCAATGAGAAAATCCCCACGCTTCCCAGCATCATAATGATACCGGCCAAAAGCACACCCAGCATAACCGCAATGACAGAGGACTTAAAGTCCATATCCAGAATGCTGGCTGCCAGTGTTCCGGTCCATGCTCCGGTTCCGGGAATCGGAATACCTACAAAGAGGAGCAATGCCAGGAACAATCCTTTTCCTGCCTTGGCCTGCAGCTTCTTGCCGCCTTTCTCACCCTTTTCCAGACACCAGGAAAAGAACTTCCCGATCACCGGCTTATCTGCGCCCCACTCTAACACTTTGCGGGCGAAGAAATAAATCACCGGAACCGGAAGCATATTTCCAATGATACAGATGATGTAGGACGGCACGATGGGAAGTCCCATTCCCTGTGCAATGGGAATCGCTCCACGCAGTTCAATGATGGGCACCATAGATACCAAAAATACAAATAAATACTGTTTTAACATAAAAATCCTCTTTCACCTTTTCTACTGAATAGTTACTATTCTTCTATTGATACTCTCGCAGAAATGCCAGCAGTGTATCCATCTCCTCATCCGTTCCGATGGTGATGCGCAGATAATTACGAATCCGCTCCGGGCTGTTAAAATGACGGACATAAATATCCCGCTTCTTCAAGTCCTCAAAAAGCTGTTCCATGGAAATAGTGGGATGCGTCACAAACAGGAAATTACTCATGGAATCTCCAAATATATATCCCAGCTTCTTTAACTCTTCTTTGATCCGCTCTCTGGTAGCGATAATCTTCGCCGTAGTCTCTTTAAAATAAGCCTCATCCTCCACTGCCGCGGCTCCCATGGTGATGGTAAGCTGATTCATGGTGTAGGAATTGAAGGAATACTTCACGTCGTTTAAATACCTGATCAGTTCCGGCTGAGCCATCACATATCCGATGCGCATGCCGGCCATGGAACGAGACTTGCTGAAAGTCTGCACGACTAGTACATTATCATATTTTTCAATCAATGGCAAGGCAGATACTCCACCAAAATCAATATATGCCTCATCCACAATCACAATGACATCCGGATTATTATTTATGATTTCTTCAATCTGCTCCAGGGGCATGAGATTGCCGGTAGGCGCATTGGGATTCGGGAATATAATTCCCCCGTTTTCCCGATTGTAGTCAGCGGGACGGATTTGAAAATCCTCATCCAGAGGAATCTGCTCATAGGGAATGCGGAATTCCTCCGCCCACACATCGTAAAACGAATAGGTGATATCCGGAAACAGCAATGGCTTTTGGGAATTAAAGAATGTCATGAAACACATGGCCAGCACATCATCGGAACCCACTCCCACAAACACCTGATTTTCGTTTAATCCATAGCGGTCTGCAATAGCTTTTACCAGCACATGGGCCGTGGGATCCGGATAGAGCCGTAGTCTGTCCGTGTCAAACTCCTGCATGGCCTTCTCCACGCCGGGAGCCGGCGGATAAGGATTCTCGTTGGTGTTTAATTTAATCATATTTGCTTTATTGGGCTGCTCGCCCGGAACGTAAGGTACCACCTTACGAATATTTGCTTCCCAGTTCTTCATCGTATGTCTCCTAGTTTTTATTTAACTGCTCAGTTCCTTCACAGTTAAGAGCGCAAATCCATGCTAAATTTGCTTCGCAAATGGATTTGCGCTTGCTAAATATACATTTTCATACGGCACCCGCAGTAAATGCGTATGCCTGCCGAATAGTTACGTTACTTCAACTCATACTCCTCTGCCAGCTTTGCGAAGGCCTGCAGAGAATTCACCACCGTCTCATGGGACACACAGTAAGCCAGACGCACATATCCTTTGCAGCCAAAGGCACTTCCCTTTACCATGATAATGTGATATTTCTTTCCGGCCTCCACAAACTCAGCTTCGTTCTCCACCGGGGATTTCATCCACAGATAGAAGGCTCCCTGGGGCTTCACACAGGTAAATCCCAAAGAAGTCAGTCCTTCATAGAGATCCCTTCGGTTTCTGTCATAAAACTCCAGATTCGTCTGCTCATTCACACAGCGGGCCACCGCCTTCTGCATCAGGGAAGGTGCATTGACAAATCCCAAGGTGCGGTTTGACACGCTTAATCCCTCCAACAGATCTGCGGAATCGCTGGCCTCATCCGGCACCACCACATAGCCGATACGCTCTCCCGGCAGGGACAGAGACTTGCTGAAGGAATAACCCACCAGCGTATTGCGATAATACTTGGTGAGGAAATCCACCTGCGCTCCATCATACACCAGCTCCCGATATGGTTCGTCAGAAATAAGATAAATATCTGTTCCAAACTCCTGCTCTTTTTTCTCCAAAATAGAAGCGAG
Source organism: Lachnospiraceae bacterium (assembly GCA_022766245.1). Lineage (GTDB taxonomy): Bacteria > Bacillota > Clostridia > Lachnospirales > Lachnospiraceae > Roseburia_C. The sequence continues at coordinate 47,445 of JALEPL010000038.1, forward strand.
AGCTTTTAACATATCAGCTCCATATACCACACCGGTAGGATTGTTGGGATTATTGATAATCACTGCCTTGGTGCGGCTGGTGATCTTTGCCTCCAGATCCTTAAGATCCGGCATAAAAGTCTCGTAGTCCGGCGCTACTTCCACGATCATCGCATCAAAGTTTGCCGCATAGCTTTTGTATTCTCCAAAGTAGGGCACAAATACCACCACTTCGTCCTCCGGGTCTAAAATGGTCTTAAAAATAATATTGAGTCCCCCTGCTGCCCCCACGGTCATTACCACATTGCGGGCAGAAAATCCGGTACCAAAACGCTGATTCAGATTCTGCGCAATGGCTTCCCGCACATCCTCATAGCCGGAATTGGCCATATATCCGTGGATCACCAGTGGATCCGTCTCATCCAGAATATCCTTCACCGCCTGGTTAAAGGATACCGGTGCCGGCGTGGCCGGATTCCCCAGACTGAAATCATACACATTCTCCGCTCCTACCTTTGCAGCCATCTCCTGTCCTTCCACAAACATGGCACGAATGGCTGAGCTTCCTGCCATGGCAGCCTGAATTTTTTTTGATAACATATCTATTGCCTTCTTTCCCGTATGATCCTATAACATTTATTCCTCTGGCGTCGTTTTCTCCATAAATCCGGGGAATTCGCTTTTCTCAAATCCATTGCGCCAGCCAAATTTATCAAAATGCCCTTCCTCCGCCAGCGGCATCAGAATCTTTTGATAACCTGCACTGCGTGCCAGATGTTCTACCTCCCGTAAAAGCATGGTTCCTACACCCAGTCTCCGGCTCTTCGGTTCAATCATAAACTCCAGAATCTCCAGGTACTGCGTCTCATGCTTCTCCACGAAAGCATACCCATAAGCATTACCATAACCATCCAGCACCATGAAAACACGTCCCTGACACTGCAAAAACATTTCTCTCTGACGAACAGCAGACGCCTGATTGAGTCTGGCCAGCTTATCCAAATCCGATACCCGGCAAAGACGCACATACTTTTCATCCTTTGGACGAAACTTCACCTCCGGCTCCACATAACGATGATAAATCTCATAGTAGGTGGCTTCCCGCTCTGTTCGAGTCAGTTCCTCGATACGATGGATCAGTTCCTCATTTCCTTCCAAAAGATCCACCAGTTCATCAGAATAACGTGTTCCCTTTTCCGCTTTCATCTCCTCCAACACCGTGGGGAAATCTTTTGTCTTGGCATAGTTTCTACCCAGCTGGTCTGTTCCTGCATCAATACAGTCACAGATCTTAATAATATCCATGAAGATTTTTTTATCTGATTTGTGAATGTCAAACTCTTCCGGATACCCCTTTTTCCCGTCAAAAGATCTGTGGTGTCCCAATGCAATATCCTGAAAGGGACGCAGTGCCGGTATACATCCTGCCAGATTCGCCCCTGCCATAGGATGCTTTCGGATCAGTTCAAACTCTGCATCTGTGATTCTTCTTCCCTGCAAATTAATGATGTCTGAGCAGACAATTTTACCCAGGTCGTGGCAGCGACCGGCCTTCCCGGTAAATTCCACCAGTTCATCTGCCCGTTGTATCACATCTTCCACTGTTTTGCAGTCCAACTGCCCCACAAACAGCTCCGGTTTTTCCCGGATGAATACCCGTGTCATAGCACTGGCCAGTCGGCTCACCATGGCACAGTGAATCACCGTCATTACCTGTCTGCTGATATAGATTCCATTCAGCATTTCCAGTGTGGTATCCAGATCGGTACAGTTGGCAAACAACGTCATTAGCTGTCGCTCAATCCGTGCATCCACCAGATACTCCCCATTGATAACCGGTGACTCTGCATAGTACCGATGCACCTCAGCAAATATTTCCTTCTGAATCAGCGGATCCGGACAATACCGGATCAACTCCGGAATCAGATAATAAATATATGTATACGATGGATTCATGTAGAACAGCTGCTCTACCGCAAAATCCTCATCTGTAACATCTGAACTGAATAGAATATTATATGATGAAACACCAAACTCAAAATGATTGTGGTTGCTCTCATACTCGAGCTCCCACTTCTTCCAGATCAGAGCACGGTAATCCTGTTTGCTGATACGTCCTGCCACCAGCTGCATCTTGTTATGCAGTACATAAATCCGGCTGTCTACCTTATAGATATCACCATACAGTTTTGCCTGAAGCTCGTATTCTGCCTCAATTTCCTCCCACAGTTCCGGCATCACATCGCTGCCCCGATCCAGCAATGTACCAATCACAATCCCTGGTAAAGAGCGAAAAATACTTTGTGCTGCAACAATTTTCTTTTCGGAAAACATGCTCTTTGAAACATCACCTACCCAGTTCTGCATTGCCTCCTGCTGAAACTGATACAACTGTTTTTGATTGATTTTCTCCCGACATACCGCTGCCAACAACCGATAGTAATACGCATACATAGCTCGAAACAGCCGATAATCCTCCCATTGCTCCTGCTCCGTCAGATATAGATCAATACTCCTCTGAAAACACTCCACCGCATCATCATATCGATGCATCTCCATGATAGCAACACCCATAAAATAATAAGCATCCATCAGCCGCTTCTTATTCCCGTTTACTTCATAGTAACGTAGCAGAAGCTTCAGAACAGGCACAGTCACCTGATAATCCCGAAATCCCTCGCTGCAGAAAAAGTCCACGTGGGTCATGAACATTTCTGCCAGCTCCGGATCCATCTGCTCCGGTTCTTTTTTGTTGGCCCGGACAAAGGGCATCAGCCAGTTGCGGATCATGTCCTCGTTATTCGTATACAATGCCCGGATCGTCTCAGATTTTCGCCGCAACGAAGCAGACCATTTCTCAAAGGAATAGGATTCCTTCAAAAGGCTCAACTCCAGCTTGTGAATGGTACTAATGCTGTTCTTATATGAATTGTAAAAAAGATCAATCTCCTTCGGTTCTATTCTCCCCAAGTTCTTCTACACTCCCATCCTCAAGTTCAATCATATTATGAATGTCCTGCATGGCACAATCCATCTCTGTAATTACGTCTGCCACCATTTTCAGGCGACCGGCAATTTCCTCCGCATTCTGGATATGCTTTTTGTACTTTAGTTTGTGTTCCAGACTAGCCCAGAAATCCATGGCTATGGTACGAAGCTGTACCTCCACCTTCATGTGACGTTTTTCATTAGAAAGAAAAATCGGCACATCCACAATCAGATGCAGGCTGCGGTAGCCGTTATCCTTTGGTCTTTTAATATAATCCTTCTTCTCTACCAGCTGAATATCATCCTGCTGCAGCAAAAGATCCGCCATGGTATAAATATCGTCCTGAAAAGAACAAATAACACGTACCCCTGCAATATCAAACAAATTCTCCTCAATGGTTCTGACCGAAACAGGAAGCTCCTTCCTTTTCAGTTTTCCCATAATACTGGCAGGTTTCTTTAATCTGGTGTGGATGGACTCAATGGGATTCCGGTTATACTGAACCGAAAACTGTTCGTTTAGCACTCGAAACTTCGTCTCTACCTCCATGATGGCACACCGATAATACATCATGAGTGTGTTAAAGGGTTTGAACTCATCAAACAATTCTGACGGATTTTCTGAACTATCTATCTTCTTAATCACTTCTTCTCGCATGGCTCGTACCTACTTCCGATATTTTTAATCACTATTACCTTACATAATACCGCAGTATGGCATATTTTTCTATAGATATTTTGAAATACTTAAAAAATACTGCAAAATCTCACGCATTGAATTTATTCCTGTGTTGTGACATACTGTATCTGTTCAGATTACATAAAATTCCATTGGAGTCTGGACAGATACCATCTTTATACGATAGTGTCAAGTCAAATATGAAAATGGCATCAAGACTCCGTCACCTGCGGTGACACCTCATGCCAAAACACGGGAGGACACAACATGATTATCATAGATCGACTGACCCGGTTGCGGGCAGAAATGAAAAAAAGAAATATCGCCATTTACATCGTTCCCACTGCAGACCCCCATGGTTCCGAATATGTGGGCGTTCACTTTAAGTCCCGGGAATTTATCACCGGTTTTACCGGTTCCGCCGGAACTGCCGTGATTACCATGACTGAGGCAGGTCTCTGGACCGATGGGCGCTATTTTGTCCAGGCAGCCCAGCAGCTTCAGGGAACCACCATTGAGCTTCGCAAAATGGGACAGGAGGGCGTTCCCACCATTGACGAATATTTGAGGCAGACGCTAAAGGAAGGCGAGATTCTCGGTTTTGATGGAAAAATGGTCAGCGGGAAACGAGGAGAATCATTCGAAAAAATCGCCCAGGAGAAAAATGGCTCTCTGTATGTAACGGAGGATCTGATGGATCTCATCTGGGAAGACAGACCGGAAATATCCAAAGAGCCTGTTCGTATCTTTGACATGAAATACACGGGAAAAGATACCAGTGACAAGCTGGCAGATGTGCGAAAAACCATGGTGAAAAAAAATGCGGACGTGCATCTCATCAGCTCGCTTTACGACATTGCATGGCTGTTAAATGTCCGGGGCGGAGATATTCTCCATGTACCTGTGGTACTCTCCTTTCTTTCCATTACCCGGGGAACCTGTACATGGTATCTACAGGAAGAGCTCATCACTGAGGAGATAAAACGCTACCTTTCCCAGCATGAAATCCAGACCAAACCCTACGACAGTTTTTATGACGATGTAAAGACCATCCCCACTAACCAGAAAGTTTTAATGGACCGCTCCGTTGTCAACTACCGAATATGCAATGACATTCCCACCGGAGTGGAAGTAATCAATGCCCCCGATCCCTCCACACAGATGAAGGCCATCAAAAACGAAGTGGAACAGGAAAATACAAGACAGGCCCACATCAAGGATGCCATTGCCATGATTCACTTCATGTACTGGCTCAAGACAAATGTAGGGAAAATTCCAATGACAGAGCTTTCCGCAGCGGATCATTTAGCCCATCTTCGCGCAGATCAGGAGGGATTTCTGGATCTCAGCTTTGATACCATCTGCGGCTATGCGGATCATGGAGCAATCGTTCACTATTCCGCCACACCGGAATCTGATGTGGAACTGAAGCCGGAGGGATTTTTGCTGGTGGATTCCGGCGGACACTACATGGAAGGAACCACGGACATCACCAGAACCTTTGCCCTTGGCCCCATAACCGATGAGATGAAAGCTGATTTTACCCGGGTATTCCGGGCGCATACGAATCTGGCAAATGCCAGATTCCTTCACGGTTGCACTGGATTTAATCTGGATATTCTGGCACGGGCTCCTTTCTGGGAAGCAGGTCTGGACTACAATCACGGCACCGGACACGGCGTGGGCTATGTATTAAATGTACACGAAGGTCCCAATGCCTTTCGCTGGAAGCAATCCCCCGGCCGTTCCGAAGGAACCGTTCTGGAAGAGGGAATGATCACCACAGACGAACCCGGAATTTATCTGGAAGGCAAATACGGAATCCGTACAGAAAATGAACTGATTTGCCGCAAAGGCGAAAAAAATGAATATGGTCAGTTTATGTATTTTGAAAATATCACCTATGTGCCCATCGATCTGGATGCCATTGCTCCGGAACAGCTCACCTCAGTAGAACGGAAACACTTAAACGATTATCATGCCATGGTGTATGAAAAAATGTCCCCTTACTTTGAAGGGGAAGAACAGGAATTCCTAAAGAAATATACAAGAGAGGTCTAAATGCGTCCCCCTTCAGATTATGATTCACTGCCAATTAGCTACGACTCTGAGAGAGTGATATCGGGTGGCTTGCTATTGACAATGCCTATTCATTCACTCCACAACTCGTCATACGTGCAAAAATTTCTCCCAACGGGATTTTTACGTTTATTTGATGTTTCTTTGTTTGCATTTTTCCGAGCGATATTTCCAACGCCCTTCGTGGTCATGGTCAGATTGCCTGTG
>JALEPL010000049.1 GCA_022766245.1 Lachnospiraceae bacterium
TCACCCAGATTCACTGCTTTCAGCATGCATTCCTTATATGTATCCGTTGTAATCAAACACCATACTGCTGCCTCTATGGAATCAATCACATATCCGGTAGTTCGGATCTCATTTTCCGGCACATTCTGAAACTCAGATAAGTGAAACAGTCTTCCAAGATAAGCCATCTCCGTCAGATTACGGATGTCTCTTCCATAGTATTTCAGACCATTGTCAATTCCTTCCTGCAGTAACGTTCCAAGTACAGGCTTGTTTTCCTTCTTTACCCCCTCAATAATGCTCTTCACCATAAAATAATAAATGCCGCAGCACATCTGACTTCTAATATGATTATGAGTCAGTCCGCTAATCACATGGATTCCTTCGATTGCTTCGTCCTCTGAGGTACAAACGATCTTCTGTCTGTCATAGTAATACAAGCAAGCTGGTAGAATCCGCATCAGAGCACCATTGCCGTTTGCATATTCACCGGTAGCTCCACAAGTCTTAATGTCAGGGAGTTGCACAAATTTATAGATTGCGCTGCTGCATGTATTTCCCTGATCGAAGGCTTCACCAAATGGAGTGTATGCCCCCTTCAGCTCCCAATCTACAAAACGCATCATAATATCTGCCGGATCTACTTTCTTCTTTTCTAAGATGCTGGCAAGTGTCGCAAGCGCCATGGAACTATCATCAGACCAGGTTCCTTCCGGCATATGGTAAACACCGCCGGCTTCCATACCACTCACAAGACCTTCCGGTCTATTCTTTATCTCTTCTCTGGACATGAACTGTACCGGCACACCAAGCGCATCTCCCACAACAAGCCCCATCATACCATCCAGCCATATATTCTTTTTCATAATAGCAACACCTCCTACCATTCCTCATCTTAATTCTCCAGCACTTCCCCGGCCAACCGTTTCATCTCTTCCACCACATCCGCGGGACCGGTGATCTTCACATCCTTCCCCAGACTAAAAATCCAGCCAAAAAACTGGGGACTTACGTGCACATCCACGGTCAGCTCGCTATGCTCCTCATCAATGGGATAGAAATTGATATCTTTTCCAAACCTGTCCAAGAACACGCCGCACATGGGATTGGCAAACCGGATTTTCACCTTGGTCTTCTCGCCCTGATACATGCCAAAGGTTGCCTTAGAATATGCTGCCATATCAAAATTTTTGAAGGCTTCTTTTCCTGCCCGATTCTCCTCAAGCGCAGAAATTTTCATCATTTTATCTACACGATAGTGTTTGATCTTCTGATCCAGATCGTCGTAGGCCACCATATAATAGTTTTCATCATCCCAGGTCAGCGCCCACGGGCTCACCACGAACCAGGCGCCATTATGTCTTGGCACAAGCTTTTTGCTGATGTCCCACTTATAATACTGGAAACGAATCTTTTTATTTTCATTGATGGCTATATGGATATCGTCCACATTATAGTAGACGCTTTCGTTCATGGTCTTTACGCGGTTGTTGATGTAGACCTGTCGTTGTAACTGCTTCGCCTGATGCACACTGACAAATCCTTTCACCTTCGTGATAAGCTCCCGGGATTTCTTTCGAGTGATAAATTTAGAACACTGGATGGCGTCAATCAACAGCTTCACTTCTGCCATCTGAAACTTTCTGGTGGCCACATGATAATAGGTCTCTCGACCAATTTGATTTTTGATGATTTCTATGCCGAACTCATCCCTCATATCCTGAAAGTCTGAGTAAATACTTTTTCGCTCTGCCGTCACGCCATATTTTTCTAACTCCGTCATGATCTGAGACATGGTAAGACTATGCTCCTCATCTGTCTGATCCAGCATAATCTTCATCAAGTAAATAAACTTAAACTTCTGATTCGCTCCCCTGGACATTTTTCTACCTCCCCTGCATGTTTTCCTTGGCTCTGTCACACGGAAATGACAGAGCCGTTTCCTTTATATCCTACAATACAAATGCAGAAATCATCCTTCCAATCTGACCGATATCCACCTGCCCCTTGAACTCGAACTTGGCGGTAAATCCATTGGAAAACATGATAAATAATTCGCAATCCGGAAAGATTTCCGCAAATCCCGGCGTCTGAATAGAGAAATACTGAATCTTGGAATAGGGCATGGTGCTGAAGGACTTTCTTTTTCCGGTGATGCCCTGCACATCAATGGCGATGATTCGCTTATTGGTAAACACAAGCTGATCTCGTATGGTCTGGAAAGCATATATGATTTCCTCGCCTCCGATCAAAAGCCCCTGCACCTCTGATCTTACGGCCTCCGCATGGATGGGTTTCAGGTTAAATACACTGTTCTGGTTAAAATTAACTGCCATTTCTAACTCCTCCTCATGTTGTTTATAGTCTTTGACTATTTTACAATACACCATAAGGTGTCCGTTAAAAATACCAGCTTTCTATTTATCCTCATTCTCGGTTCCTGTACAGTAACCTATAACGTCCTATAAGGCATTCCTAAAAGAAGGATCTATAGATCCCCCTAATCTAATAAACCTCACCAGACGTTCGTCTCAGTGAGGCCATTACATTAAATCTTCTGCTTAGGAACAAACTCAATCTTAAGCGCCATACCCATTCCTTCTGCTAATCTCTTAAGTAAATTAACAGTAGGATTCCTTGTTCCATTCTCCAATTTACTAATATCTGCCTGATTAATACCTGTACGTTCGGCAAGTTCCTTCTGTGTCATGTTCTGTGACGTTCTTGCATCCACGATTGCTCTTATTACATCAAGCTCAGGTTGGATGGCTTCATATTCTTTTACAAATTTAGCATCCTGCATCTGTTCATCTTTAAATTGATTTAATGTTTTCATGATTTACCCATCCTTTCCTTAAAATCTGCTCTGCGTTGTTTTGCTAGCCTAATTTCTTCCGCTGGTGTCTTCTGAGTCTTTTTTACAAAACCATTTGTTAATATTATTTTTCCCTCATAATAGAAAAAATATAGCACTCTAGTGATATTGTTGCCGACTTTGCACCTAATTTCAAATATTCCATCATCAATCGACTTACTATAAGGCTCCCTAAGCTGATTGCCCTTTTCCTGTAGTAATTCAAGCAAACCAACCATTTTAGCTCGCATCTTATCGTCGAGAGCTTTAAGGAAATCTTCTACGGGACATTCCCCATTTTCTTTTTCATAGAATATTACTTCAAACTCTTCCATACAATCTCCTTTGCAATTATTATATGGGATATATGCCATATTGTCAATCTCTATTCAACTCTCTTCCCCATCTCTTCGCACATTCCTTCTATCCACTCACGCTTTTTAATTACCGCCAGCCATTCTCTCGGTATCTCTTCATAGCCATAATATAGTCCCGCAAGACCGCCGGCGATTGCTGCCACGGTATCCGTATCGTCACCCAGATTCACTGCTTTCAGCATGCATTCCTTATATGTATCCGTTGTAATCAAACACCATACTGCTGCCTCTATGGAATCAATCACATATCCGGTAGTTCGGATCTCA
>JALEPL010000020.1 GCA_022766245.1 Lachnospiraceae bacterium
GAAATCCCTTAAATATCTGCTGTGCGATATCCAGATATTGTCGCTCCCCTTGCGGGAGCGTGGATTGAAATTACTGCACAGACAAAACCAACCTTGAAGGGTTGAGGTCGCTCCCCTTGCGGGAGCGTGGATTGAAATGGTTGAGTACGGGGGAGTCATCCAGAGTGTTAAGTCGCTCCCCTTGCGGGAGCGTGGATTGAAAAGTGTATTCAGTGTGGAGAGCATTTCCAGGGTGATCACAGAAAGATCCTTGGTGGCAACCTCCGGTATATATTCCTGCCCGATGGGACATTCGTGGGAACAGTAGTAGTTGCAGAGAGAAGGATTTCCTGAAAAGTGAAATAGAAATTCCTATTTCTCACCGATAGATGTTTTATTTTTGACTATCTTGAGATATAATCGTGACATAACAAAAAGCAATCAAAGCACTGAAAAGTAGGATAGTGTTAAGTCCAAAATGAAAACCGACACAAGGGCTCCATCACCTGCGGTGACGCTTCATGCCAAGATTCGGGGGTAAAAATGAGTGTACAGGAAAGAGTGAGAATGTGCCAGCTGATTAATCAAATGGAAAGCAAAGGTACATTTAGCAAAAAACTTGGTCTGGAAAACAGATCCACATTTCACGGGAATCCGGTGAATGAAAATTATCAAAAAAGAGGGAATGACAAATGAAACGATTAACAAAAAGTAACGACAGAAAATTGTGCGGCGTGTGTGGGGGAATTGCAGATTATTTAGGAATTGATCCCACCATTGTGAGATTGGTTTGGATATTATTTGTGCTTTGTGCAGGAACAGGAATTTTGGCATATTTTATTGCGGCGCTGATTATGCCGGAAAGTTAAGGTGAGAATATGACATTGATATTGATTTTGATTTTATTCATATTGACATGTTTGTTTGGGCTGGCTTTTATACTGACAGGAGCAGTGTTGAAGGCATGTTTGTACCTGTTACTGTTGTGGCCGCTGGGATTGTTCTTATGGATTTTGGGTCTTGTGTGTTGTTGTACATTGATTTTGATTCCGGTGGGTATTCTGTTATTTAAAGCAGGTTTCCATATAATGGTGCCCGGTGTGTAGAAAAAAGAGGAGATAGTATAGAACAAGAAGCCCGCAACCCATTGGTTGTCAGGGCTTCTTTTTTTGTGTATACTGACAGATAGGTTTTAGTAATCGGAAAGGAGGAGCGAATTTCATGAAAGAAACGGAAAAAACCCAGATCAAAATTTCCGTCCGTAATCTGGTGGAGTTCATTCTTCGTTCCGGGGATATCGATCAAAGGCAGGGAAGCATGGATTCTGTGGAGGCCATGCAGGCCGGAAGCCGCCTTCACCGGAAGATCCAGAGGCGACAGGCTAGCAGTTATCACGCAGAGGTTCCCCTGGTACTGGCCATTGAGGAGGAGTATTATCAGCTGGTGGTGGAGGGGCGTGCAGACGGGATTATTCTGGAGGAGCAGGTGACCATTGACGAGATCAAGGGCATTTACATGAATCTGGATCTTTTGGAGGAGCCCATTCCCATCCATCTGGCACAGGCAAAATGCTATGCATACATTTACGGCATTCAGCATAATCTAAGCAGCATAGATGTGCAGATGACTTATGGCAATCTGGATACGGAGGAGCTGCGTTATTTCCGATATTCTTATTCTATGGAGGAGCTGCAGCAGTGGTTTTCGGAGCTCATTTTGAAGTATAAAAAATGGGCAGATTTTCAATACGAATGGCGGCTAATCCGCCAGCAGTCCATTAAGCCGCTGCCATTTCCTTTCCCTTATCGGGAGGGACAGAAGGATCTGGTGTCGGATGTGTACCGCTCCATTGCCCGGAAAAAGACGCTGTTTATCCAGGCGCCTACCGGTGTGGGGAAAACCATTTCGACCCTGTATCCGGCGGTAAAGGCTGTGGGGGAGGAACTGGCAGATAAGATTTTTTACCTCACCGCGAAAACCATCACTGCCAATGTGGCAAAGGAGACGCTGGAACTTTTGGGGGAACGGGGATACCGTGGAAAGTCCGTACAGATTACGGCAAAGGAGAAAATGTGTCTTTGTGAGGAAGTGGAGTGCACTCCGGAGAAATGTCCCTATGCCAAGGGTCATTATGACCGGGTGAATGATGCGGTGTTTGAGCTTTTGCACAAGGCGGACGTGATGAATCGGGAGGTACTTTTGCAGCAGGCAAAGGAGTGGACGGTATGTCCCTTTGAAATGTGTTTAGACACGGCCACCTGGGCGGACAATATTATCTGTGATTACAACTATGTGTTTGACCCAAATGTGTATCTGAAACGTTTTTTTCAGGAGGGAATCAAGGGGGATTATATTTTTCTGGTGGATGAGGCCCACAATCTGGTGGAGCGGGGACGGCAGATGTACAGTGCTGCCGTGGTCAAGGAGGAATTTCTTGCCATGAAAAAAATCTTCAAGCTCCGAAGCACCTCCATTGTAAAAGAGTTGGATAAATGCAATAAAAAATTGCTGGAATATAAAAGACAGTGTGATACCTACGAGATTTTGGATGATATTTCCACATTCATTTTTTCACTTATGAATCTGGTATCGAAGATCAATGAGTATTTGCAGAAGAATCCGGAGTTTCCCGATCGGGAAGAGGTGGTGGACTTCTATTTTTCATTGCGGGATTTTCTGAATATTTATGATTGCGTGGACGAGCATTATGTCATCTATACGCAGCATACTGGGGAGGGGAATTTTATGTTGAAGCTGTTTTGTGTGGATCCCTCCAGGCAGCTGCAGGAACGGATTGACCGGGCCAATGCGGCGGTATTTTTTAGCGCCACGCTGCTGCCTATTCAGTATTACAAAAAATTGCTGAGCACCCGCACAGACAATTATGCGATTTATGCAAAAACCATGTTTTCTTCAGAGCAGAGAATGCTTTTGGTGGCCAGTGATGTCAGCAGCAAATACACCAGACGGGGACCAAAGGAGTATGAGCGGATTGCAGATTATATCTACGGCACTTTGCAGGCGAAGGCGGGAAATTATATGATCTTTTTCCCATCCTATCTTTTCTTAAATGAGGTGTACGAGATTTATGAAAAAAAGTTCCCGGACACAGCCCGGCTACTGCGGCAGGAGAGCGGCATGCGGGAGGAAAAGCGGGAGGAATTTCTTCGTGTATTTGAGGAGGAATCAAAGGAGCCTTTGCTGGCCTTTTGTGTGATGGGAGGAATCTTTGGTGAAGGCATTGATTTAAAGGAGGAGAAGCTCATCGGAGCACTGATTGTGGGAACCGGGCTTCCCCAGATTGGCACGGAGCGGGAGATTCTGAAAAACTACTACGACGAAAATGGGGAGAATGGATTTGACTATGCCTATCGTTTTCCGGGGATGAACAAGGTGCTGCAGGCAGCAGGCCGGGTAATCCGTACCGTGGAGGATGTGGGTGTCATAGAGCTTTTGGATGAGCGTTTTTTGCAGCGGGAATACAAAATGCTGTTCCCCAGAGAGTGGGAACAGCACGAGATTTGTAATGTAAAAAATCTGCCCGGGAAGCTGCAGGACTTCTGGGAGCGGCAGGGGTGATTGCAGAGCAGAAGGATGGGACAGAGTCTGTCAATCGCTGAACAGTGGAGCATGCTACAATCATGGATAGTGGAGCGCATTACAATCAGGAAAGCTCAGGCAAGAGCTCCAGAAATTCCGTGGTGGAAGCGGAGGCAGGCAGATTCGGGTTGGTGGAGACTGCCAGACTTCGTTTTGGAATCTGCTCCGTCAGTGTCAGTACGAAAAGATCCTCTGATTTCTTTTGCAGACAGTAATCCGGGATGCAGGCAATGCCCAGTCCGATGCGGGCCAGATCGATGAGCAGGTCGTTGCTGCTCAGTTCGATTTCCGGAATCAGCTCCAACTGGTGCTGCAGGAACAGATTGTGTAAAAATTCGCTGGTGGTGCTTTTCTGATCCAGCATCAGAAGCGGATAGCGGGTCAGATCCTTCAGGCTTATTACTTGATCTTTCAAATCAAAATAAGCAGGGTTTGCGATAAATACATCAGTAAATGCGCAGACCCTTTTTTGTACATAGGACTGGTTCAGCCGGATATTGGGAACATTTGTCACAATCACATCCACCTTTCCCTGTTCCAATAGTTCTACACAGCCTAAAGAGGTGGCGTTGGTCACCTTAATGGGGACGTTGGGGAATTTTCGGTGGAACTTTTGCAGATAGGGCACCAGAAAATAGCGGCAGATGGTGTCGCTGGCTCCGATGCGCAGCTGTCCCAGTCCGAAGGTATTGGCCTCCAAAATCTGATTTTCACCGCGGGCAATCAGGTTCATGGCTGGCTCGATATGCTTCAGCAGCACTTCCCCGGCCGGTGTGAGCCGGACTTTTTTTGTGCTTCGAATGAACAGGGGCTGCTCTAATTTTTTCTCCAGTGTCTTGATGGACTGGCTCACCGCAGACTGGGAAATGTACAGTTTTTTGCTGGCCTCTGAAAAGCTTAGCGACGTGGCGACATAATAAAATACTTTATATAACTCATAATTGATATCCATAGGGAACCTCGCTTTATACTTTTAGTGGTCGGACACCATTCACAACGAATCATATCCACATATTACAGTATAGGAACACGCCCCCATTTTTGTCAATATAAGAACATCTTATAAAATAAATTAAATATATTAATTGTTCTAATTGTTGCCCTCGTGTTATACTGAGAAAGTATGGGAATATTGTGCGAAAAATCCCTGTCAATACATATTAGTAGGAGGATATGCTATGAGCAACGTAAGACGTGTGTATGTCGAGAAAAAAGCAGCCTACGCCGTACAGGCAAAGGAGTTGCAGTCTGAGATTAAAAGTTATCTGGGTATCAGTACCGTAGAAAAGGTGCGGGTACTGATTCGCTATGATATTGAGAATATTTCGGATGCGGTCTATAAGAGAGCCGTGCAGACCGTATTTTCCGAGCCGCCGGTGGACGACGTGTATGAGGAGACCTTCGATCTGGCTGGAGGAAGAGCTTTTTCCGTGGAATTTTTGCCCGGACAGTTCGATCAGCGAGCCGATTCCGCTGAGCAGTGTGTGAAGCTGTTAAAGGAGGACGAGGAACCCATTATCCATACCGCTACCACCTATGTGATTTATGGCAGCATTGACGATGCACAGCTTAGTGCCATCAAGAATCACTGCATCAATCCGGTGGATTCCAGAGAGACCGGTATGGAGAAGCCGGAGACTCTGGTTACTGAGTTCGCAGAGCCTGCTGACGTAAAGATTTTTGATGGATTTAAGGACATGCCGGAGGCTGAACTGAAAGAGCTTTATGACTCTTTGGGACTGGCCATGACATTCAAAGACTTTTTGCATATCCAGAACTACTTTAAGAATGAGGAGAACCGTGATCCTTCCATGACCGAAATCCGTGTGTTGGATACCTATTGGTCCGATCACTGTCGTCATACCACATTCTCCACAGAGCTGAAAAATGTTACCTTCGATGAGGGATATTACGCAGAGCCCATGAAGAAAACCTATGAGGACTATCTGGCTACCTATCAGAATCTCTATCAGGGCAGAGATGACAAGTTTGTCTGCCTGATGGACATTGCACTGATGGCCATGAAACGTCTGAAAAAGGAGGGCAAGCTGGCAGATCAGGAGGAGTCCGATGAGATCAATGCCTGCTCCATTGTAGTACCGGTGGAGGTAGACGGAAAGACAGAGGAGTGGCTGGTGAACTTTAAGAATGAGACCCACAATCATCCCACTGAGATCGAGCCTTTCGGTGGCGCTGCTACCTGTCTGGGTGGAGCCATCCGTGATCCCCTGTCTGGGCGTACTTATGTATATCAGGCTATGCGTGTCACCGGAGCTGCCGATCCTACCGTGTCCGTCAAGGATACCATGGAGGGCAAGCTTCCTCAGAAGAAACTGGTGCGTGGCGCCGCAAAGGGTTACAGCTCTTATGGTAACCAGATCGGTCTGGCTACCGGCTATGTAAAGGAAGTTTATCATCCCAACTACGTGGCAAAGCGAATGGAAATCGGAGCCGTGGTTGGTGCAGCTCCCAGACGTGCGGTACAGAGACTGACTTCTGATCCGGGAGATATCATCGTATTGTTAGGCGGTCGTACCGGCCGTGATGGCTGCGGTGGAGCAACAGGTTCCTCCAAGGCACACAATACTGCATCCATCGACACCTGTGGTGCAGAGGTACAGAAGGGTAATCCTCCCACTGAGCGTAAGATACAGAGACTGTTCCGCCGGGAGGAAGTGGCTCATATCATCAAGAAATGTAACGACTTTGGTGCCGGTGGTGTTTCCGTAGCCATCGGTGAGCTGGCAGACGGACTTCGCGTGCAGCTGGATAAGGTTCCGAAGAAATATGCCGGACTGGATGGAACCGAGCTGGCGATTTCCGAGTCTCAGGAGCGTATGGCAGTAGTCGTGGCACCTCAGGATGTACAGACTTTCCTGAACTATGCAAAGGAGGAGAACCTGGAAGCTGTTGAGGTGGCTGAGGTTACCGAGGAGCCCAGACTGGTGCTGGTATGGAGAGGCAAGGAAATCGTAAATCTGTCCCGTGCATTCTTAAATACGAACGGAGCTCATCAGGAGACGGATGTGGAGGTAGAGATTCCTGCAAAGGAAGATAACTATCTGGACAAGATTTCTACGCCTGCAGTGGCAGAGGCAGTGGCAGCCGGAGATCTGAAGGCTGCATGGATCAATGAATTAAAGGATTTAAATGTCTGCTCCCAGAAGGGACTGGTGGAGATGTTTGACGGCTCCATCGGTGCAGGCAGTGTATATATGCCTTATGGTGGACGTTATCAGCTCACCGAGACTCAGAGTATGGTGGCAAAGCTTCCGGTTCTGAACGGAAAATGCGATGCGGTTACCATGATGAGTTACGGCTTTGACCCGTATCTGTCCAGCTGGAGCCCGTATCACGGCGCAGCTTATGCAGTGGTAGAGTCTGTATCCCGCATCGTGGCGGCAGGCGGAGATTACAAGAAGATCCGCTTTACCTTCCAGGAGTACTTCCGCAGAATGTCAGAGACTCCCAGCCGTTGGAGCCAGCCTTTTGCAGCACTGTTAGGTTCCTATGATGCACAGATCGGATTTGGTCTTCCTTCCATCGGCGGAAAGGATTCCATGTCAGGCTCCTTTAACGAGATTGACGTTCCGCCTACTCTGGTTTCCTTTGCTGTGGATGTGGCAAAGGAGCAGGACATCATTACACCGGAGCTGAAGAAAGCCGGAAACAAGCTGGTTCTCTTCACTGTGGCAAAGGATGAATACGATATGCCGGACTACAAACAGATCATGGCTACCTACGATCAGGTACATGATTTCATTCAGAGCGGTGTCATCGTATCTGCTTATGCATTGGATGGAAAGGGACTGGCAGCAGCAGTCAGCAAGATGGCATTTGGTAATAAGCTGGGCGTGACAGTAGACAGCAGTGTAGCCGCAGACATCATGTTTGCACCGGGCTTTGGAAATATCGTGGCAGAAGTTCCGGCTGACCGCGTGTCTGAGATTACAGGCGCTGTTGTAATCGGTGAAGTAAATGACAGTCAGACCTTTGTATATGGGGATGTGACTATTTCCTTGGATGAGGCAATTGAGGCGTGGACCGGTACTTTGGAGAAAGTATTCCCTACTCGTGCAACCCAGGATAAGGATGAAATCACTACCGGATTATACGATACCAAGGATATTTATGTATGTAAGAATAAAGTGGCACGTCCCACCGTATTTATCCCCGTTTTCCCGGGAACCAACTGCGAGTACGATAGCAGCAAGGCATTTGAGCGTGCAGGGGCAGATGTGATTGTAAAGGTATTTAAGAACCTGGATGCCCAGGATATCCGTGATTCCGTAGAGGCATTTGAGAAGGCTATTGACCAGTCACAGATCATCATGTTCCCCGGCGGTTTCTCAGCAGGTGACGAGCCGGAGGGATCTGCGAAGTTCTTTGCGACTGCATTCCGAAATGAGAAGATCAAGGAAGCAGTGAATCGCCTGTTAAATGAGAGAGACGGACTGGCACTGGGTATCTGTAACGGATTCCAGGCACTGATCAAGCTGGGGCTGGTTCCTTACGGCAAGATCACACACCAGAGACCGGATTCTCCGACTTTGACTTACAACACCATCGGACGTCATATTTCCAAGATGGTATACACCAAGGTGGTGACCAACAAGTCCCCATGGCTGGCAGGCGCAGAACTGGGCGGAGTTTACTGCAATCCCGCATCCCACGGCGAGGGAAGATTCGTGGCACCGAAGGAGTGGCTGGACCGGTTGTTTGAAAATGGTCAGGTGGCTACCCAGTATGTTAACGAAGCAGGAATCCCTACCATGGATGAAGAGTGGAACATCAACGGCTCTTACATGGCGATCGAGGGAATCACCAGCCCTGACGGAAGAGTATTAGGAAAGATGGCTCATTCCGAGCGTCGTGGTGAATCTGTGGCGGTAAATATTTATGGTGAGCAGGATATGAAGCTGTTTGAGTCCGGAGTAGCATACTTTAAGTAATACAGGGACGTCCCCATGAGGAGGTACAGATGCCATTTTCTTTTGATTTTTGTATGGATATTTTGGGAACCATCGCATTTGCCATATCAGGTGCCATGGTTGCAATCAGAAAAGAAATGGATATTTTTGGCGTCAATATTCTGGCAATTGTTACGTCGGTAGGCGGCGGCATGATTCGGGATCTTTTAATCGGAAATGTGCCGCCGGAGATGTTTCAGAATCCCATCTACACGTTGGTTGCGGTAATCGTTGCGAATATTGTGTTTGCGTTTGCCTATTGGAACAAAAAGAATGTGAAGCGTACTTTTTTGAATGTATACGAGAAAATGCTGTTTCTTTTTGATACACTGGGACTGGCCGTATTCACGGTAGATGGTGTCAATGCCGGCATGCATTCGGAATACGCTTCCAATGTCTTTCTGGTGGTTTTCCTTGGCGTGATTACCGGTGTGGGCGGCGGCGTTCTCCGGGATACCATGGCCAACGAGCTGCCTTATATTTTTGTGAAACACATTTATGCCTGTGCCTCTATTTTAGGGGCGATTGCTACGGTATACTGCTGGAAATATCTGGGAGAAAACACGGCAATCTTTGCGGGATTTATTGTAATTCTTATTATTCGCCTGCTGGCGGCTCATTTCCAATGGGATTTGCCCCGTGTGACAAAAAAGGGAGACTAACATGGAAGCAAGGGAAGTATTAGAACAGGTAAAAAACGGAAGCCTCTCTGTGGAGGAGGCAGAGCAGTATTTTCGCAGGGAGCCCTTTGAAGAACTGGGCTATGCCAAACTGGATATCCATCGAAAGCTTCGCTCTGGTTTCCCGGAGGTAATCTTTTGTCCGGGAAAATCGGATGAGCATCTGCTTCAGATCTTTCAGAGAATCTATGAGGAGGAGGGGGAAGTTCTGGGCACCCGGGCCACAGAGGAGCAGTATCGGCTTTTGAAGGCGCAGATGCCGGAGGTGGAATATGATGCTCTGTCCCGCATAGTAAAGCTGGAAAAGCCTGGAAAGAAGCTGGTGGGACAGATTGCAGTCTGCACCGCAGGCACCGCAGATATTCCCGTGGCGGAGGAGGCGGCCCAGACGGCAGAGTATTTTGGCAGCAGGGTGGAGCGCATCTATGACGTGGGGGTCAGCGGAATCCATCGATTGCTGTCCCAGGTGGAGGTGATACAGAGTGCCAACTGTGTGGTGGCGGTGGCCGGTATGGAAGGAGCCTTGGGCAGTGTCATCGGAGGGCTGGTGGACAAGCCGGTAATCGCAGTGCCCACTTCTGTGGGCTATGGAGCCAACCTCAACGGATTATCTGCACTTTTAACCATGATTAACTCCTGCGCCAACGGTGTGGCGGTGGTAAATATCGACAATGGATATGGAGCTGGATATCTGGCAACACAAATCAATCGATTGGGAGTAAAAAATACAGGAGAAAGAAATGAGTAGACAGTTATATTTAGAGTGCTATTCGGGAATCAGCGGAGACATGACTGTGGCGGCGCTGGTGGATTTGGGAGTGGATCAGGCAGCGCTTTTGCAGGCACTTTCCACCATTCCGGTGAGTGGTTATCAGGTGAGAATCAGCAGGGTAAAAAAAAGCGGTCTGGATGTCTGCGACTTTGACGTGATTCTGGATGCAGATCATGAGAATCACGATCATGATATGGAATATCTGTACGGGCATCTGCATGACCAATTTCATGAACGTGAACATGAGCATGATCATGTTCATGAGGGGCATGTCCATGAGCATAGCTTTCATGAATACGATGGCACGCAGGGGTGCGACCACGAACATAATCATCATGAGCACACCCATGGACATCATCACGAACACCGTGGTCTGCCTGAAATCCTGTCCATCATAGATCAAACACAGATTAGCGCCCATGCGAAAGAAATCGCAAGAGATATATTTGAAATTCTGGCGCAGGCTGAGGCAAAGGCCCATGGCGTGCCGGTGGAACAGGTACATTTTCATGAAGTGGGGGCAGTGGATTCCATTGTGGATGTGATTGCGGTGGCATTCTGCGTGGATGCACTGGGCATTTCAGAGGTAATCGTGCCTGTGCTTTATGAGGGGACAGGAACGGTGCGGTGTCAGCATGGGATTCTGCCGGTTCCCGTGCCGGCGGTGGCAAATATTGCGGCAGCCTACGGATTGAAATTACACCTGACTCCGGATTCCGGCGAGTATGTGACGCCCACCGGAGCAGCCATTGTGGCGGCTCTGCGCACAAGGGAGAATTTACCGGAGGAGTATCGCATCGAGGCAATCGGTCTTGGCGCCGGCAAACGCCAGACCAGCCGCAGCGGTATTCTGCGGGCCATGCTTCTTTAGGGACGCTTCTTTTGTCACAAGGAGCGTCCCTTTGTCTTGTGAATAAACATCCCGCCAAATGCGTATGCTAGTACCAGCACACAAAAAGGTGAGGGATTATGTACACACAACAACAGCAATACGAAAAAATGATGAGAACACCAATTCCCCGATTGGTCTTTTCTCTGGCCATACCTACGGTGATCGGCATGCTGATTACTTCGGTATACAACATGACGGATGCGTACTTTGTTGCAGGGCTGGGAGAGGAGAGCACGGCGGCAATTGGTGTTGTTTTTTCTCTGATGGCTCTGATTCAGGCCATAGGATTTGCCCTTGGAATGGGGGCAGGAAGTACATTGTCCCGGCTTTTGGGAAAACAGAAACGGCAAGAGGCAGCAGCAGTAATCCTATGGGGTGTTGCTCTTGCTCTGGTGTCAGGGGCAAGCCTTAGCATAACAGGCCTGTTTTGGCTGGAGCCTATGATGGAGCTTTTGGGAGCCTCAGAAACCGTGCTGCCCTATGCAGTTTCCTACGGCAGATATATCCTCTATGCGGTGCCATCTATGATTTTGTCGCTGGTGTTTCACAACCTGTTGCGTTCCATGGGAGCGGCAAAGCAGGCATTGGCGGGTACGGCGTTGGGAGGAATTTTCAATATTGTATTAGACCCGCTTTTGATTTTTTCGCTGGAGCAGGGGATTGTTGGGGCTGCCATTGCCACCGGCATCAGCCAGACGGTAAGTTTTTTCTTTTTTCTGGTCTGTTTTTGGAAAAAGAGAAAGAGCCTGTCGCTGTCGCTGGAGGTTTTGAAACGGCAGAGTAGTCTGGTTCCGGTAATTTTACGACAGGGATTTCCTTCCTTTTTGCGACAGGGGCTGGCCAGTGTGGCAACGATACTGTTGAATCGGCAGGCCCGGGGTTACGGGGATGATGCGTTGGCTGCTTTTTCCCTGGCAGGAAGAGTTTTTGCGGTATTGTTCTGCGTGATCATCGGATTTGGACAGGGCTTTCAGCCGGTGGCAGGATATAACTATGGCGCCGGAAAGTGGAAACGGGTGCGGGAGGCTTTTTATTTTACGTTGTTTGTGGAGACTGGGATTATGATTCTTCTGGGACTGAGGGGCTTTTCGCTATCTGAGGAACTGATGTCACTTTTCCTGGCAAAAAATGAGAGAGTGATTCTCATTGGCAGTGCGGTGCTCCGTTGGCAGTTCGTCACACTCGGATTTGTTCCTTTGGGCGTAGTATCCAATATGTTGTTTCAGTCTGTGGGGAAAAATGGAATTTCTACACTTTTATCCGCATGCAGGCAGGGGATTTTCTTTGTGCCCTTGCTTTATTTTTTTTCATTTGTATGGGGATTAAATGGACTGGTGATGACGCAGGCCCTTTCGGATGTGCTGTCTGCACTGATTTGTATTCCTTTTGATGTAAGATTCTTAAAGAAAGTAAATTGACTTGGTATTCCATGGCCGGTCAGAGAGACGGTCGCTCAGAATGGGCGCCGCTTTCATCTGCCGACTTACCGGCACATTTCTACAAGATAGGCCAACATAGAGATAGGTCTTCTGTTCTGTGCTTTCATGCAGGCTACATATTTCTCATAAGCTTCAAAAAACTCGGAAAGACCAGCCTGTGCGTCTTTGTTTGCAAACATTGTGCTCCCTCCTTTTCTTTTTGATTTCGGTCATATTGTATACATAAATTTGGAGAAAGTCAACAAAAAAGTATGTAAAATTTGTGTATTATTTACAATACAAGCTGCAGGGACGTCTCTTTTGTCATGTCTTGTGTTTCGGTGAAAATGGGTGTAGGATAAGTGGGAAGTATAGAGAGGGATTAGGGAACGAAAGATGGAACAACAGGATTATCTGGATGAAGAACTGAGACGAAGACGGGCCAGAGCGATAGAGAAAAGAAGACTTAGAAGAAGAAAACGCATGCAGCAGCTTTGGATACGAAGAGGAATTATAGTATTCAGCTTTGTCCTTGCAATATGTGGAATTGTAAAACTGGCACAGTATATCGGAAGCCGGGGAATGCGGGAGGCAATGTCAGAATCATTGCCCCAGAAGATGGTATTGGATCCGCCGGATTACCAGGTGGATCTTTTGAGTATCAATGCTTATTCCAGGCCGGGGCTTGCCATAGAGGAAGTGAACGGAATCGTGGTTCATTACACGGCGAACCCCGGAACGACAGCACAACAGAATCGTAATTATTTTGAGGGATTGAAGGACAGCCATGACACCTATGCCAGCAGTCATTTTGTCATTGGTCTGGATGGGGAAATTGTCCAATGTATTCCCTGTAATGAGATTTCCTATGCCTCCAATGAGCGAAACAGCGATACCATTTCCATAGAGTGCTGTATCCCGGATGAGACCGGTGCCTTTAATCAGTCGACATATGATACACTGGTACATCTGACAGCATGGCTGTTGGGACGCTATGACCTTACCACGGAGGATGTGATTCGTCATTATGATATAACAGGAAAGATTTGCCCCAAATATTACGTGGAACATGAGGATGCATGGAACCGCTTTAAAGAGGATGTAAACCAATACATTAACGAGAATGGTGTATTGGAGGAAAGTCTTGCCAAATAAGCATAAATCAAGTAATATACATGATAAATGGGCAGTTTTACAGGAGTTTATTCCTAACATATTGTGTATTACTGGAATCAAAAAACAAGAGGTTTAGAATGATAGATACAATTTGCAGAGAACTGGAGTCAGGAACGAATATTCGTGGACAGTTGATTGCGTTGAAGCAAGAGATTAAGGATGAGCAGGAGTTAAATCAGTGGAGAGCCTATCACCGGAAATATCCGGTTTTGTATGGCTATCTTTCCCACGAGGATCCAAAGGTGCGTAAAAATGCAGCTGTGATTTTGGGGCAGACAGAGGGAAATGCTGCGGTGTCGGCATTGTATGAGGCATATGAGAAGGAACAGACTCTTTTTGTACGGAGTGCTTATCTGGATGCCATGATGAATCTGGATGTGACTGGGTATATAGATGCCTTTCGGGAACAGGCGAAAAGGCTGATTGATACGACACCGGCGGAAGAGGAAAAAAAGCATATCTATGCGGAAATACATGGTTTGCTTCAGCTCATTCGTAAATTCGATGGGGACAGGCACCATAAATTTACAGGATATGACATACCGGTAGAGTTATTATTAACCACAACACCGAATTATCAGAAGTTGACTTTGGCACAGCTTCCCAGGGGAACTGCAAAAGCAGTCAAGGCAGGGGTGTTGGTACGGACGGAACAGCTGCGTCAGGTGATTGCCATCCGAACCTTCCGGGAGCTGCTGTTTGTCCTTCAGGGTAATCATCACATCAGTGGATCACCCCAACAGATTGCCGGGGAGATTCTTGCCACCAATCTGTTGGAACTTTTAGACCGGATTCATGAGGGAGAGTTTCCATATTCATTTCGTCTGGATGTAAAGGGAACAATCTCTTCAGATAAGCGTGCACAGTTGATTCATCGCGTAGCGGAGCAGCTGGAGCAGCAGTCCGGTTATCGCTTGTTTAATGCACCGGATAATTATGAACTGGAAATCAGGCTGATGATCAATGAGGATGAAAGTATTCATCCGATTTTGAAGCTGTTTACCATACCGATGCGGCGTTTTTCCTATCGCAAGCAGGCAGTGGCAGCATCCATTCATCCGGCTACGGCGGCACTGCTCATGCAGTTGGCTAAGCCTTATCTGAAGGAAGGAGCACAGGTTTTGGATCCTTTTTGCGGAGTGGGAACCATGCTGATTGAGCGTGACATGCTGGTGCCGGCAGGAGATATGTATGGGACAGATATTTTTGGAGAGGCGATTTTAAAGGCTAGGGAGAATGCGCAGGCAGCAGGCCGGAGCGTTAATTACATCAATCGGGATTTCTTTGATTTTACACATAAATACCTGTTTGATGAGGTCGTTACCAATATGCCGGTGCGGGGAAAGAAAACGAAGGAACAACAGGATCAGTTCTACAGTGACTTCTTTCATCGAATCGGACAGTTCTTAAAACCGGGGAGTATCATGGTGTTGTATACCAATGAGATGGGGTTTGTAAAAAAGCAGCTTCGTCTGCATCGGGAGTTTTCCATGGTTCAGGAATACCTGATCCGGAAAAAGGATGAGTTTTATCTATATGTGATTAGGATAGGATAAAGATGATACAGGAAAACAATCTAAGACATCAAGAAGAGACAACTGAATATGAGATTGATTTATTGGATCCGGTGGTCATGCAGAGATTACAGGATCAGTTCTGTGCGGCCAACAACTTGTACTGTGTGTGTCTCAGTAAGACGCGGGGAGTAGTGACAAAGGCCTATGGAACCAAGGAAGAATTGGATTATATTCATAAAAAGGCGGGAATGAATCGGCATGTGACACTTTTGAACAAGCTGTTCACTACGGACCTGGAGGATGTAATCGAGGAACCCTTGGAGGAGTCTGGTTTTAAAATGTGCGGAATTTCCATTAGGCTGGGAGGAACAATCGCAGCTATGTGGATCGTAATCGGCGTGATTGAGGACGATGGGATGAGAATTCCCGGTCGGCCGGAGTGTGTGAAAACTACTACCAGCGGGCAGTATTATCGCTCCATCGAGTTTTTATCCTATCTGTCCAGACAGATTTTTGCCACGAAGCTGGATGAAATTATTGCGCAGGAGGCTTTTGCCAAAAGCCATGAATCCCAGAAAAAGATTGAGGGAGAGTTAAGGCGCAGCGAGGTCATGACATCCATTGTTCAGATGCTGGAAAGTGAGAATGGTTTCTCAAAGATAACAGAGGATATTTTAAAGGATGTGTGCGAATACTTAAATATCAGCAATGCCTGTCTGCTTCGACTTGGAAATAATGGAACCACTGTGGATATGATTAGTGAATGGTGTCTGGAGGCACGGAATTCTTACATTGCCCGGTGTCAGGATTGCCCGGTGGAGGAGTTCCCTTTTATGAATGGAAAGCCTTACATTTTTTCATCAGGGACGGTAATGCCGGATCGTTTCCATACGTTTTGCGAGACGTGGATGGTTCGGGCTGGGATTACTCTGCCTGTGGAAATCAACCATACACCGGCCATGTATTTGGTTTTCTTTGAGACGGAACGGGATCATATCTGGGATGTGAGTGAAATCAAGTTCGTCAAAGAAGTGAAGCAGATTATTCAGAGTATTCTCAGCAAGAGGATTGCGAAGAACTCTCTGGCCAGCTCCTATGCGTCTCTTGAGGCGATATTAGAAAATGTAGGCTGTGGAATTTGTGTGAAAGATCATGCGCAGAATCGGGTGCTCTATTCTAATCAGCAGTTTCGGAAAATGTTTCCGGATAATGATATGGAGAGCCGTTTGCGTGCCCGGTCTCAAAGCGATGATTCCTATATGGACAACAGTTATGTAGAGTATTTTGACGAGGAAGATAATCATTACTATGATATCTATCAGAATCCCATTAACTGGGTAGATGGAAGGATGGTGACGCTTTCCACTATTTATGATGTCACAGATAAAAAATTATATCAGCAGAAAATTGAACGTCAGGCAAATAACGATTTCCTGACGGGACTTTACAATCGTATGCGTTGTGAACATGATATTGAGGAGTGCATTCAGAACACAAAAGAACATGGCGGACAGGGTGCATTGCTGTATATCGATTTGGATGATTTTAAGCATATTAATGACGGACTGGGACATCAATATGGTGATATGCTGTTAAAGGCTATCTCTAACAGCTTCCAGCGGGTTGAAGGAATAGAGAGTCAGTGCTATCGTATGGGTGGCGATGAGTTTGTCATCATTGTTCCTCATTATCAGTATCACCGGCTGGAAGATATCATTGAGGATATCAAAGAAGTATTTTTAAAACCATGGTTTTTAAAAGGTTCTGAGTATTATTGTACTATGAGTATGGGAGTTGTGAAGTTCCCGGTGGATGGCGATGATGTGCAGGAACTGATTAAGAAAGCTGATATTGCTCTTTATGAGGCGAAGAGATGCGGGAAGAACCGGGTGGAGTTTTATGATGAGACGGTGGAGACCTCGTCCTTTCAGCGATTGGACTTAGAACAGAATATGCGTCATGCCACCTCCCATGAATGCTCAGAGTTTGAGGTGTATTATCAGCCGGTGGTGGATATTTCTCTGGATGGAGATCCTTGCAGTGGCGCAGAGGCACTGGTGCGTTGGAATTCTTCCACCATGGGATTGATTTCGCCGGCAGAGTTTATTCCGATGGCAGAGTATTTGGGACTGATTAACCCCATTGGTCACTTTGTTATGAGGGAAGCCTGTAAACACTGCAAATACTGGAACGACATGGGGCATCCCGATTATCATGTGAATGTGAACCTTTCTGTGGTGCAGCTGCTTCGCAATGACATTGTGGACAGTATTCGTCAGGTGATTGAGGAGACCGGAATCAATCCGAAGAACTTGACACTGGAGGTGACGGAGAGTCTGGCAATCAACGATATCGGACGTATGAAACAGATTCTGGGAGATATCAAGCAGCTTGGAGTGATGCTGGCTCTGGATGATTTTGGAACCGGGTATTCCTCATTGAATCATATTCGGGAGCTGCCCATTGATATTATAAAAATCGACCGTTGCTTCATCATAGACATCGGAAAGGATGACTATTCTGAGGTGTTTGTAAAGATGGTATCTGAGCTGGCTGAGACCATCGGTGTGCGAATCTGCGTGGAAGGCGTGGAGGAGCTGGAGCAGGTGGAGAAGCTTCGGGTCATGAAAGTGCAGTATATACAGGGATACTATTACGGAAAGCCTATGCGTGCCGCAGATTTTGAGGAAAAGTATTTGGACTAACTTCTCGTTGTTTTGCGGCGTCAAATGTGATAGACTACTTTTGTTAAGTAGAGGAAATAAGGAGGACGCAAATGAGTAAAGTAGCCATTCTTACAGACAGTTCCAGTGCCATTCGCCAGGCCGAGGCAAAGGAGTTGGGTGTGTATGTGTTGCCTATGCCTTTTTTTATAAATGAGCAAACATTATATGAAGATATAGACCTTACCCAGGAGACATTTTACGAGCATCTTGGGGAAGGCGTGGATGTTTCTACTTCCATGCCCGCTGTGGGACAGTTGACCGAATGCTGGGACAATCTGCTGCAGGATTATGATGAGGTTGTCTACATTCCTATGTCCAGCGGACTTAGTAGTTCCTGCGAAACAGCCATGGCTATTTCCATGCAGGATGAGTATGAGGAAAAGGTGTTTGTGGTAAATAACCAGAGAGTATCTGTTACCCAGAAACAGTCTGTATTTGATGCAATGAAGTTGGTGGAGCAGGGGAAGACAGCAGCTGAGATTAAGAAGATTCTGGAGGACCAGAAATTTGAATCAAGCATCTATATTATGGTGGATACTCTGTATTATCTGAAAAAGGGTGGACGAATCACTCCCGCTGCAGCAGCGCTTGGTACCCTGTTAAAGCTGAAACCGGTGCTTCAGATTCAGGGGGAGAAGCTGGATGCATTTGCCAAGGCTCGCACCGTAAAACAGGCAAAAAGTATTATGCTGGAGGCAATTGCGAAGGATTTGGAGGAGCGCTTCCATGATTCGCATGCAGATGAGATGCAGCTTTGCATCGCATACACGAAGGATTTGGAGGCGGCAGAGCAGTTTAAGCAGGAGCTGTTAGAGCGTTTTCCGGGAAAGGATATCATGATGGATCCCCTTTCCTTGAATGTGGCCTGTCATATCGGACCGGGCGCATTGGCTGTGGCCATAGCGAGACGTTTATAAACTCATGAAAAATAAACTTTACTTATGAGATACTTTCGTATATAATCATGAAGTAAGAAGCAGAAGGAACTGGTTTTTACACCAGTTCCATTTTTTTGCGGGACAGGAAAACTATCCTGTCATATTTTAGTGCGTACGGGTCTTATGAGGATTTGCATGCAATACAAGGAGGAAGACAGAATGGTAACAGCAGTAGTTGGAGCAAACTGGGGTGACGAGGGAAAAGGTAAGATTACCGATATGCTCGCAAAGGAGGCAGATATCATCATCCGTTTTCAGGGTGGTGCCAATGCAGGACATACCATTGTAAACGATTATGGAAAGTTCGCATTACATACATTGCCTTCCGGTGTATTTTACAATCACACCACCAGCATCATTGGAAATGGTGTGGCGCTTGATATTCCGAAGCTTTTTAACGAAATCAAGTCCATTACAGACCGCGATGTACCGGCACCGAAGATTCTGGTGTCCGATCGGGCTCAGATTGTTATGCCATACCATGTGTTACTGGATCAGTATGAGGAGGAACGTTTGGGAAAGAAGTCCTTTGGCTCTACTAAGTCCGGTATTGCACCATTCTATTCAGATAAATACGCAAAGATTGGTTTCCAGGTCAGCGAGCTTTTTGATGAGGAACTGCTGGTTGAAAAGGTGGAACGCGTAGTGGATATGAAGAATATCCTGATTGAACACATGTACCATAAGCCACTTTTGGACAAGGCTGAGGTATTAAATACATTGCACGAGTACCGGGATATGGTAGCACCCTATGTATGTGATGTTTCTCTTTTCCTGGATAAGGCCATCAAAGAGGGAAAGAACATTCTGTTAGAGGGACAGCTGGGAACCTTAAAGGATCCGGATCATGGAATTTATCCGATGGTTACTTCTTCCTCTACATTGGCAGCTTATGGTGCCATCGGGGCAGGCATTCCTCCTTATGAGATTAAGAAGATTGTTACGGTATGTAAGGCATATTCTTCTGCTGTAGGCGCAGGAGCTTTTGTCAGTGAGATTTTCGGAGACGAGGCAGATGAGTTGAGACGCCGTGGAGGAGATGGCGGTGAGTTTGGTGCTACCACAGGACGCCCCAGAAGAATGGGATGGTTCGACTGTGTAGCAAGCAAATACGGCTGTCGTTTACAGGGAACCACAGATGTGGCATTTACGGTATTGGATGTGCTGGGCTATCTGGATGAGATTCCGGTATGTGTAGGTTACGAAATCGATGGTGAAGTTACCACGGACTTCCCTGTGACTTCAAAGCTTGAAAAGGCAAAGCCAGTGTTGAAGAATCTGCCGGGCTGGAAGTGCGATATTCGTGGCATCAAGAATTATGAGGACCTTCCGGAGAACTGTAGAAAGTATATTGAGTTCATTGAGGAGCAGATTGGATATCCAATCACCATGGTTTCCAATGGTCCGGGCAGAAACGATATCATTTATAGATAATATACGAAGATATGTATCTGTTCGGCAGGCATACGCATTTACTGCGGATGCCGTGAAAAAACATATATTTAGCAAGATATGTATCTGTTCGGCAGGCATACGCATTTACTGCGGATGCCGTGAAAAAACAAATAATAAACGAGGCGCTGCGTCAGGTGGCGCCTTGTTTTATGCCGCAGTGTTCTTCCCTAAAATGATACACAAGCGGATGAGATTTGCAAAAGGAAAGAAAAGGAGAGAAAGGGAAAGGAATGCACATGATTGAAAATGTAATTTTTGATGTGGGAAAAGTATTGGTGGAGTTTGACTGGGAAAACGTGATGAAGCGGTTGGGTTTTGATGAGGATACCGTACGGGAGGTGGCGAAAGCCACAGTTCAGTCCGCAACATGGGACAAATCTGATGAGGGAATCCTAACTCCGGAAGAGCTTTTGACGGAATATATCTCAAACGCACCGGATTATGAGAAAGAAATCCGTTTGTTTTGGGAACATCAGGCAGAAACGATATGGAAGTATGATTATGTGAATGAGTGGTTCGCCGCATTGAGGGAAGCAGGAAAGAAAATTTACATTCTTTCTAATTTTCCGGAGAAGCTATACCATGATGCGGCAGAGGAACTAAGCTTTGCCAAGGAGGCGGATGGAGCCATTTTCTCCTGGATGGAGAAACTCACAAAGCCCAATCCTGCCATCTATGAACGGCTTATGTCACGTTATGGACTGGATGCGGAAAAGTCTGTTTTTATCGATGATCGTCAGGTGAATCTGGATGGTGCCGCAAAGGTGGGAATTCACACCCTTTTGTTTACCGGATATGAAGAGACAAGGTATAAATTGGAAGAATTAGTCCTTTTTCGGAATTGAATTCCTATCGTATCAAATAAATTTACAACAGAATTGACTTAGCTCTTTAAATTGAGGGATGCTTCTTGGCCGTAGGACGAGAAGAGGGGAAAAGCGGGGTATGGGAGGGAATCATGGACTATAAAGATTTAAAAGAAGGCATGAAAGTGATCGATACGGATGACGGCATGGTGATGGAGTACCGAAAGGATGAAAAATCAGATTACTTTTGTACGAAGGATTTGCAATGGGGTGTGTGCCAGTTTGACCTGTCTACCTTTGAACCCTATGAGGGAAATCTTTCTGCGGGGGAATTTGAGAAGAAGTAGGCTATGCGTGGATAACATATTTCTGTTGAGCGAAAATCACAAGGGCTAAAGAAAAATAGGATGTCAAGAAAAAATACTTGACAGCCAACTCGCCTTATAGTATGATGTCCTAGGTTGATAGGAGAGGTTTGCGATGGAAGCAAAGGTAGAACAGGCGTATTTGTATGATTTCTACGGAGAATTGTTAAATGAACATCAGAGAAGAATCTATGAGGATTTCATTTTTCAGGATCTGTCGTTGGCAGAAATCGCAAGCTGTGAAGGAATCAGCCGTCAGGGTGTCCATGATATGGTAAAGCGGTGCAGTAAGACCTTAGAGGATTACGAGGCGAAGCTGCATCTGGTGCAGAAATTTATGGATGCCAAAAAGAGCGTAGAGCAGATTCATCAGTTGGCGGGAACATTTCGGGAGAGTCATGATGAGACTCTGATTGACGAGATTGAGCGCATATCCAATGGTATTTTAGAGGAGCTGTAATATGGCATTTGATAATTTGTCAGAAAAACTGCAGAATGTGTTTAAAAATCTCCGCAGTAAGGGACGTCTTACAGAAGATGATGTGAAGACTGCGTTAAAGGAAGTAAAGATGGCTCTGTTAGAGGCAGACGTGAACTTCAAGGTAGTTAAGCAGTTTGTGAAGGATGTGCAGGAGCGTGCAGTGGGAGCAGACGTGATGAACGGACTGAATCCCGGACAGATGGTCATCAAGATCGTAAACGAAGAGATGGTCAAGCTGATGGGTTCCGAGACCACGGAGATTACCCTTCGGCCCGGACAACAGATTACCGTCATTATGATGGTGGGACTGCAGGGTGCAGGTAAGACCACCACCACGGCAAAGATCGCCGGAAAGCTGAAACTCAAGGGGAAGAAGCCTTTACTGGTAGCCTGCGACGTGTATCGTCCGGCAGCCATTGAACAGCTGCAGATCAATGGTGAGAAGCAGGGCGTGGAAGTATTTTCCATGGGGGATAAGAATAAGCCGGTGAACATTGCCAAGGCTGCAGTAGAGCATGCGGCGAAAAACGGCAACCATGTGGTGATTCTGGATACGGCAGGACGTCTTCATATTGATGAAGACATGATGCAGGAGCTCATTGAGATCAAAGAGAACGTGGATGTGGCTCAGACCATTTTGGTGGCAGATGCCATGACCGGTCAGGATGCAGTGAATGTGGCCAGCATGTTTGATGAGAAGATCGGCATCGACGGAGTGGTACTGACGAAGCTGGATGGTGACACCAGAGGCGGTGCGGCACTTTCCATTCGTGCTGTTACCGGTAAGCCTATTCTCTATGTAGGTATGGGTGAGAAACTCTCTGATCTGGAGCAGTTTTATCCGGATCGTATGGCCAGCAGGATTCTTGGAATGGGCGATGTGCTGACATTGATCGAGAAGGCACAGGCAGAGATAGACATCGACGAGGATCAGGCAAAGGATATGGAGAAACGTCTGCGCAAGGCAGATTTTACCTTTGATGACTATCTATTATCCATGGAGCAGATGAAGAAAATGGGAGGTCTGGGTAGCATCCTTGGGATGATGCCGGGACTGGGCGGAGCCAAAATGCCGGATATCGATGAGGCAGAAGCAGAGAAAAATATGGCACGCACCACGGCAATCATATATTCCATGACAAAGAAAGAACGCAGCAATCCTTCAATTTTGAATCCCAGCCGAAAGCGCAGAATCGCTCAGGGTGCAGGTGTGGACATCAGTGAAGTAAATCGTCTGGTAAAGCAGTTTGAACAGGCGAAGAAGATGATGAAGCAGATGCCCGGTTTGATGGGCGGACGAGGTGGCAAAAAGGGAAGATTCAAACTTCCTTTTTGATGTGTCAATTGACACAGCAGGCATAGCCTGTTCATAAATCAGCATATTTAAGCAGGAGGTGAAAATAATGGCAGTAAAGATCAGATTAACAAGATTAGGACAGAAGAAAGCTCCTTTCTATAGAATTATCGTTGCTGATTCCAGATCCCCGAGAGATGGAAAGTGCATCGAGGAGATCGGAACTTATGATCCAACCAAAGATCCTAGCGAGTATCATGTGAACGAGGAGTTAGCTAAGAAGTGGTTAGCAAACGGAGCACAGCCTACTGAGACTGTAAACCGCATCTTCAAGGCAACCGGTATCGTAAAATAGTGAGGTGAACCGATGAAGGAATTAGTAGAAGTAATTGCAAAAGCGCTTGTAGATTACCCGGATGAAGTTACCGTCACTGAGACAGAGAACGAGAAGGAAATTATATTGGAGTTGCACGTAGCGCAGTCTGATATGGGAAAAGTAATTGGCAAGCAGGGACGCATTGCTAAGGCAATCCGTTCTGTTGTGAAAGCAGCAGCCTCAAAAGAAAACAAAAAAGTTCTGGTAGATATAGTTTGACCGTAACTGTTCAGAACAGGCCGAATCATTAGCTGATGAGGCCGTAAGAACATGATTCAAATGCAAGCAAACCTCATCGGCGTAGCCGGGAGGATGCCTTAGGTCCAGCCAGAAAAAGTCGGGTAGGAGCTTATCTCCTACTCGATTTATTATCTGTTCAGAGCCTACCTCAAAAACTAACGTTTTCTCGGTGTGGCGTATCCGCCAAATAAAATCCAGACGAGAAATGCTCTCAAATGCAAGCATTTGTCGCATTTGTCGCCTGGATTTTACTTGGCTCTGAACAGTTACAAATAACTTAAATCAAAGAAGGAGAGCTATGACAGATTTATTACGTGTTGGTGTGATAGCAAATACTCATGGTGTGCGTGGTGAGGTAAAAGTATATCCTACCACCGATGACGTTCAGCGATTTAAAAAGCTGAAACATGTGATTTTAGATACAGGAAAGGAACACCTGGAATTAGAGGTCGCTCAGGCGAGATTCTTCAAGAATCTGGTGATTTTGAAATTTAAGGGAATTGATAATATCAATGACATTGAAAAATATAAGGGAAAAGATCTTTTGGTTACAAGAGAGAACGCAGTGAAACTGGAAGAGGGTGAGTATTTTATTGCTGATTTGATTGGACTTTCTGCAGTTTCCGATGAAGGCGAAGACTTGGGCATCGTGTATGACGTGCTACAGACTGCAGCCAATGATATTTATGTGCTGCACAAGGATAAAGAGGAAATTCTGGTGCCGGCCATCGATGATTGTATTAAGGAAGTGGATTTGGAGGCACAGCGGATAACCATTCACCTGCTGGAGGGTTTGCGGGAGCTGAATAAGAAAAAATGAAGCAAATAATGTAACTGGAAGGTACGGAACAGATACCAAATAGTATTACGGCGAGGATAGAATGAATTTTTATATTTTGACATTATTTCCGGATATGGTAAGCCAGGGACTTTGTACCAGCATTATCGGTCGGGCTGTGGAAAAAAATCTGATTCATATAGAGACCATTAATATACGGGACTATACCACAGATAAACATAAAAAAGTAGATGATTATCCCTATGGTGGCGGCGCAGGTATGGTTATGCAGGCACAGCCGGTATATGATGCGTGGTGTTCTGTGGTAGAACGTGTTGGTCATGCGCCCCGCACCATTTACCTGACTCCTCAGGGACCGACGTTTCAACAAAGTATGGCAAAAGAATACGCCAAGGAAACGGATCTTATTTTATTATGCGGACATTACGAAGGAATCGATGAGCGTGTATTAGAGGAAATTGTTACAGACTATGTGTCTATCGGGGATTATGTACTGACAGGCGGAGAATTGCCGGCCATGGTGCTGGTGGATGCGATTTCCCGTATGGTGCCGGGGGTGTTGTCCAACGCAGAGTCAGGAACAACGGAATCCTTCGAGGACAATTTGCTGGAGTATCCGCAATACAGCAGACCGGAAATCTGGAATGGAAAGCGTGTACCGGAGATTTTACTGTCAGGAAATCACGCAAAGGTGGATGAGTGGCGCAGGGAACAGTCGCTGCTTCGCACAGCTCAGAGACGTCCGGATTTGTTGGAAAAAAGCAAACAGCAGAAAAATGCAGAGTAGACAAAAAATCTCATAAATGCTATCATGAAAAAAGATATGTGAAGGTACTGAACAGATACTAAGTAAGTTTATGTGTCAGTGAACACAAGAGTGATGGGAGGAACTGGTTGTGAGCCGTACAATAGATAAAATCAAAGTGTTGTTTCGTCCCACAAAGGGGAAACGTGTATATGGACAGCCACAACAAAAGAGAGCGAACAAAGAGAGCACGGTGCATCATCAGCAGCAATCGAACAAGCCGATGAAGCCGGTGGAGACCGGGGAGACAGTTCAGAAAAAGGAGAAGTCACAGGAGGCAGAAACTATGGAATCGATTGTGAATAATGATGATAGACAGGTGGAATTCGAAATCGTGGGTGATTCCGAGGCGGAGTCTGCGATGGAGAGGATGGCAGATAAAATGGAAAAGGATGATTTCTTATTAAGACAGATTGACGAGTTCCGGGAGAAGGCAAAGAAACTGCAGGGACTTTTAGATTCAAAGGAAGAAAAAGCGCAGCAGCTGCAAAGTATTGTAGATGCCCGGGAAGAGAAGGCGCAGCAGCTTCAGGAGACTCTGAATCAGCGGCAGTCCGAGGCCAATGAGCTTTTGAATGGTGTGCATTCCCAGATGGATGAAATGCTGGAACGGGTGGAGAGCAAACTGACTACCATGTCTGACCAGCTGGCTACAGAGGTCAATAGTCGTGGCGAAGCTCAGACAGAAAAGATGAAGGAAATGATGGAGCGTGTAGAAGAAAAGCTGAACACCATTTCTGATCAGATCGTCAATGATGTACATGATGCCGGAAGTCGTACTGTGGAGCAGACTGCACAGATGCAGGAGTCTTTGAAGGAGGTTTCTGCACAGCTGGATACCATGAAGATGGAATTGTCCGAGAAGATTCATGCAGAGGATGTAAAGTGTTACCGCAATATGCAGAATCTCATTGAGGACTTGGCATTCAAGCTCGAGAGTAATGAAGAGTTAGAGCAGAGTCTGGCCAATGTAAAGGGATATGTGAAATGTCTGGCCTGGTTCGCAATTATTGATTTTGTTGTGTTGGTAGTATTTATTTTGTATTCCATTGGAGCTTTCAATTTCGTATAAGATTTGTAATTGGTCAGAACAGGCCGAATCACTTGCTGATGAGGCCGTAAAACATGATTCAGGAGATTTATAAAGAGGCAGATGTATGAAGAAAACCTGGGTAATCGGACACAAGAATCCGGATACGGATTCCATCTGTGCGGCAATCGCATACGCAGATTTAAAGAATCAGACAGAAGAGGGAATTTTTGAAGCAAAACGTGCAGGGCATATTAACGAGGAAACGCAATATGTCCTGGACTTTTTTGGCGTAGAGGCACCGGAATATGTGAAGGATGTGGGTGCGCAGATTAAGGATATTGCTTACCGCAGGACAGAGGGGGTCAGCAATCATATATCCATTAAACGTGCATGGGAATTAATGAAGCAGTTGGATGTAGTATCATTACCCATTGCCAATTCGGCTCATCAGCTGGAAGGCATTGTAGTTACCGGAGATATCGCCAAATCCTACATGGAAGTGTTGGACAACCGCATTTTAGCCACTGCCCGTACGCAGTACAAGAATATTATTGATACCTTAAACGGCACGCTGATCACAGGAAATGAGCATGGTTATTTTGTAAAGGGCAAGGTGGTTATGGCTGCCATGACTCCGGATATGATGGAGGAGTATATTGAGGCGGACGATTTGGTCATTTTAGGAGATCGCTATGAAGCCCAGTTCTGTGCACTGGAGATGAATGCCAGCTGTATCATTGTCTGTGAAAATGCCAAGATTGCCAAGACCATCGTGCAGCTCGCCAAGGAAAAGGACTGTGTGGTGATCAGTACACCTTATGATGCGTTTACGGCGGCTCGTCTCATCAATCAGAGCATGCCCATCAAATACATTATGAAACGTGATAACCTCGTCACCTTTGATCTGGAAGATTATGTGGATGATGTGAAGGAAGTCATGTCGAAGGTACGTCATCGTGATTTTCCGGTATTGGATGAAGACGGACTTTATGCCGGCATGATATCCCGGAGAAACCTGTTGAATATGCAGAAAAAACAGGTGATTCTGGTGGATCATAATGAAAAGTCTCAGGCTGTGGATGGAATTGATGGGGCAGAGATTCTTGAGATTATTGACCATCACAGGCTGGGTAGCTTAGAGACGATTTCACCGGTGTTTTTCAGGAATCAGCCCTTGGGATGTACCTCTACCATCATCTATCAGATGTATCAGGAGAAGGGGGCGGAAATCAAGCCTAAGATAGCAGGACTGCTTCTGTCGGCTATCGTATCTGATACCCTGATGTTTCGATCTCCCACCTGTACTGCGACGGATCGACAGGCTGCGGAAGCGCTGGCGCAGATTGCAGATGTAGACATAGAATCGTTGGCCAAGGCCATGTTTCGGGCAGGAAGTGATTTCAAGAAAAAAACAACCGAGGAATTATTCTATCAGGATTTTAAGACATTCCAGGTGGATGAGTTCGATTTCGGTGTGGCTCAGCTGAGTGCCATGAGTCAGATTGAGTTGGAACAGGTGAAGGAGAAACTTCTTCCTTATCTGGAGACACCAATGGCGGAGCAACGGCTGCAGGCAGTGTTTGTGATGCTTACTGATATATTGGAGGAGGAATCCGAGGTGATCTGTGCAGGGACACAGGCAATGGAACTTTTGGAAAAATGTTTTGGAGCACCGGATGAGCAGGGAGATTTTCATCTGAAGGGTGTGGTTTCAAGAAAGAAACAGCTGATTCCTACGCTGATTGCCGGAATTCAGCAGATGAACAGCTAGGAGCGAAGTAATGGCAAAACAACATTGGAAAGGCGGAAATATGCTCTATCCCTTGCCGGCAGTGATGGTCAGCTGTATGCGCCAAGGGGAGCAGCCTAATATCATAACTGTGGCATGGGCAGGTACAGTATGTACGAATCCACCGATGCTGTCGATTTCAGTTCGGCCGGAACGATATTCCCATGGGATTATCAGAGAAACAGGGGAGTTCGTGGTTAATCTGGTGACAAAGAATCTGGTACAGGCAACGGATTACTGTGGTGTGAAGTCTGGGCGGGATGTGGACAAGTTTCAGGAGACGAATCTGACCAGACAACCGTCCTGTCATGTGTCCTGTCCCGGAATCGCAGAGAGTCCGGTGAATATCGAGTGCCGTGTCAGACAGGTGATTCCCCTGGGCAGCCATGATTTGTTTTTGGCAGATGTATTAGGGGTGACCATTGAGGATTCCTATCTGGATGAAAAGGGAAAATTCGAGCTGAATCAGTCAGGTCTTGTGACTTATTCCCATGGAGAGTATTTCCTGTTGGGAGAGAAGCTGGGCACCTTTGGCTACAGTGTGAAGAAAAAGAAGTAGAGCTGTACACAAGTGATTCGTGTACAGCTCTCGTTTTATTTTACCAGAATATCCATGAGACAGGCAAACACATCACCGGCCTGTTCCTGCCAGTTCAGACAGATAGCCTCTGCCTGCTCTTTGTTTTTTACCATCAACGTCAGATCCATTCGATTTACACCATGCTCACGTACCAGACAGCGCACCGCATAGCTTTGATCAGAAGCCTTGTAATAGTCAGCAAGATAGGCGTTTCCTGCTTTCATGGTCATCTCGTGCTCCTTGCAATAGCAACGGATGTCCTCCATGGCAGACACAGAAATCTTGTCCTGAAAGAACTTCAAGGTTTCTTTTCCGGCAGGAGTAATCCGATAAAGGGTATTTTTCTGCGTGGATTCGATGCTGAGCAGATTAGAGGAATCCAGTTCATGAACGGTTTGCTGAATGGAAAAGTAATCCGTGTACTCTTTCTCCAGAAAAAAATTTGTAATCTGGGCATTGGTCAGTGGAAATTCCACATTGTCCAGCATGTAAAGCACCATCAGTTTATATAAGGTTGCCGGTTCAGCCATATAGCTCCCCCTTTCATTTTATGTGTTTGGGTGAAACAGTTTCCCCTGCCAGGTGTTCCGTTCCCGGAATCGTCTGTGAATATAATTTAAAACATGTTTTTTGTTGGTGCTCCATGTGGGAGCTAAGAGCAGTGCCCGAGGGCCATCACCGGTGATGCGGTGAATCACCATATCCGTGGGGAGCTGTTCGATGCAGTCAATCAAAATCTCGGTATATTCCTCAAGCGTAAAGACAGGAAAAGGATGTGCTTCGTACTGTAAGCCAAGTGCAGTTCCCTTTAACACATGTAAAAGCTGCAGTTTGATTCCCCATACCGGGAGGGCGGATACTGCTTTTACAGAAGCTAGCATGTCTGTCTGCGTTTCACCCGGAAGTCCCAGAATCAGATGGACAATCACAGGAATATTTCTTTCGTGCAGTCTCATGAGTGTGTTCTGAAAGCAATCATAGGAAAAACCGCTGTTCATTTGCTGCCTTGTTTCGTCGTGTATCGTCTGCAGTCCCAGCTCGATCCAGATGGGTTTTTCTTCGGAAAGCTCTGCAATCAGGGAAAGGACTTCGTCACTGATACAATCCGGGCGGGTAGCAACCGAGAGGGCCACCACCTCCGAATCAGCCATAGCCTCTGTGTAGAGAGCATGCAGCTTCGCTACAGGGGCATAAGTGTTGGTAAACGCCTGAAAATATGCGATGAATTTATGACATTTGCATTTCTGACGGAGCTTTTCTTTGCCCTGCGCCAGCTGTTCGGTAATGGACAGCAATCTGGAACCGGCGAAGTCTCCGGAGCCTCCCGCTGAGCAGAAGGCGCATCCGCTGCTGCTGATACATCCGTCCCGGTTGGGACAGGTGAAACCGGCATCCAGAGACAGGCGGTATACCTTTTCCCCGTAAGTTTGTTTCAGGTACTCATTGACGGAGTAATAGGGTTTGTCAGTCATTACTTAATGTGGGACTTGACAGCCTGGCTGACCACTTCTGCCACTCTGGGATCAAAAGCCTCCGGCATGATGAAGTCATCGCACAGCTCTTCGTCGGAAACCAGACCGGCGATAGCAAGTGCTGCAGCCAGCTTCATTTCCTCAGTAATCTGGGTGGCACGTCCCTCCAATGCGCCTTTGAAGATACCCGGGAAAGCAACTACATTGTTTACCTGATTCGGGAAGTCACTTCTGCCGGTTCCAACAACTCTTGCTCCGGCTGCCTTTGCCACATCCGGCATAATCTCCGGTGTGGGATTTGCCATGGCAAAGAGGATGGAATCATGGTTCATGGATGCTACCATCTCCGGTGTTACGATATTAGGAGCGGATACACCTACGAAAATATCTGCGCCCTTTAATGCATCGGCAAGTGTACCGGTCTGATTGGTCAGGTTAGTCACCTCAGTCATCTTTTTCTGCATCCAGTTCAGATCCGGATAATCCTTACCGATGATACCCAGACGGTCACACATGGTGACATTGGTAAAACCATAGGTAAGCAGAAGACGGGTAATGGCAACGCCGGCAGAGCCTGCGCCGTTTACTACAACCTTTGCGGTTTCTTTGTCTTTGCCGGTGACTTTCATGGCATTGATGATTCCGGCCAGAACTACGATGGCAGTTCCATGCTGGTCATCGTGGAATACCGGGATATCCAGCATCTCTTTCAAACGTTCCTCAATCTCAAAGCAACGGGGAGCGGAGATGTCCTCCAGGTTAATGCCGCCAAATGCGGGGGCAATATTTTTTACAGCTGCTATGATTTCTTCCGTGTCCTGTGTGTCCAGACAGATGGGAACTGCGTTCACATTGCCGAATTCCTTGAATAAAACACATTTCCCTTCCATAACAGGCATAGCGGCATAGGGACCGATATTTCCCAGTCCTAAAACGGCACTTCCATCGGAAACCACAGCCACGGTATTGGCCTTCATGGTGTAGTTGTATGCTTCGTCTTTATTATCAGCAATGATGCGACAGGGCGCTGCAACTCCCGGTGTATATGCGATGGCCAGATCCTCACGGCTTTTTACCGGGGTTTTTGAGATGGTCTCAAGTTTTCCGTTCCACTGTCGGTGCATCTGAATTGCTTTTTCGTTGGTATCCATAGTATTTCTCCTTTGTTTGTTTTTTTGTTGTGCATAAAAAATGAATGCACCATCAAACGACTGTAACGCGCTTGCAAACTAACTCCTAACTGCGACTATGATTCTTTCAGCAAAAGCTTCAAGAATCAGTCTTCGTAAGGAGTGGATTTCGCAATCCGTTGATTTTCCATGGAAAATCACTACTTGCTCATGGGTGTGCGGGTCATTAAGTCAGAATTTTTATCCTGCAAGCAGGAACAAATTCTGACTTTTGACCCTTGTATCATATCATTAAAAAATATACAAATCAAGAAAAAGGGACTTCCTATTTTATAGATTATGTTGTATAATCTGACCTAAGGCAGTGTCTAGTCGGATAAATAATCTAGAACACGCAGACAAATCTGAAATGTTCGTAATTGTTACCCATAAGAGCGATAATTATTTTTGCAAATAAATAAGGAGAAAAAATGAGAGAAAAGTATGAAAGCCTTTCTGTGTCCGTGTTGCGGGATTTGGCAAAGGCGAGAGACATCAAGGGGACTTCTGTTATGAAAAAAGCGGAATTGGTGGAGGCGATGCTTGCTTTGGATGAGCAGGAGTCAAAGGCTGAGGCAAAACAGGAGGCAAAGCCTGAAGTGAAGCAGGAACCGAGAATGGAGATCGGGGAAAAAAGAACGCCTTACAAAGCGGATAACCGTGGAGAGGGCAGACGCCCGGAAGAACGCAGGGGTGAGGAGAAAAAGCCGGCTCGAGCAGCAAATGTAGCGGCAACGGCAGATGAGATGACAGATGAGATCCGGGAGCTGGATAGTGGTATTACGGCGGAGGGTATTCTTGAGGTTATGTCCGATGGTTTCGGGTTTATCCGGTGTGAGAATTTCCTGCCGGGAGATCACGATGTGTATGTAGCGCCCTCCCAGATTCGGAGGCTGAATCTGAAGACAGGAGATATTATTTCAGGAAATACCAGAATAAAGACGCAGGCAGAGAAATTTGCTGCATTATTATATGTGAATTCAATCAATGGTATGTCGCCGGCGGAGGCAGTTAAGAGAAAGAACTTTGAGGATTTAACTCCTATTTTCCCTAATGAGCGCATTCGCTTGGAGACAGACCGCAGTTCTTTGTCCATGCGTATCGTGGATCTGGTATCGCCCATCGGTAAGGGACAGCGTGGAATGATTGTATCGCAGCCGAAGGCAGGAAAGACAACCCTGTTAAAAGAAGTGGCGAAGGCGGTAAAGAAAAACAATCCGGAAATGCATCTGATTATTCTTC
This sequence comes from Lachnospiraceae bacterium, assembly GCA_022766245.1. Lineage (GTDB taxonomy): Bacteria > Bacillota > Clostridia > Lachnospirales > Lachnospiraceae > Roseburia_C. Next base: position 32,575 of record JALEPL010000020.1, read on the forward strand.
TGATTGACGAGCGTCCTGAGGAGGTGACCGACATTAAGGAAGCCATCGAGGGACCAAACGTGGAGGTCATCTATTCTACCTTTGATGAGCTTCCGGAACATCACAAGAGAGTATCTGAGATGGTAATTGAGCGTGCAAAGCGTCTGGTAGAGCATAAAAAGGATGTAATGATTCTATTAGACAGCATCACTCGTCTGGCCCGGGCATATAATCTCACCGTTCCACCAAGTGGAAGAACTCTGTCCGGTGGTCTGGATCCGGCAGCACTGCATATGCCAAAACGTTTCTTTGGTGCAGCACGTAATATGCGCGAGGGAGGAAGTCTGACAATCCTGGCTACCGCTTTGGTGGATACCGGAAGCAAGATGGATGATGTGGTGTACGAGGAGTTCAAGGGAACCGGTAACATGGAGCTTGTGCTTGACCGTAAGCTCTCTGAAAAGCGTGTGTTCCCTGCTATCGATATCGTGAAGTCCAGTACCAGACGGGAGGATCTGCTGCTCTCCCAGGAGGAGCAGGAAGCAGTTTATATCATGCGTAAGGCCATCAATGGTATGCGTACCGATGACGCGGTGGAGAGTATCATCAATATGTTTGTGCGTACCAAGAACAATCGGGAATATGTGCAGTTGGTAAAAAAGACTAAGATTATATAAAAAAGGGCTTGCACTCATAGATATCCTATGCTACAATAAATAAGCTGTTTATTCGGGAACTAAGCAGTACTTATAGATGAGAGGTGAAAGAAATGAGAGAGGGAATCCATCCGGATTATTATCAGGCAACTGTAACCTGCAACTGCGGTAATACCTTTGTAACCGGTTCAACCAAGGAAGATATCCATGTTGAAATCTGTTCTAAGTGCCATCCGTTCTATACAGGTCAGCAGAAAGCTAATCAGGCACGTGGACGTATTGAGCAGTTCAATAAGAAATACGGCATGAAATAGTAATTGCTCGTAACTATGAAGGTACTGAATAGTTACAATTGCACAATGTGACTGAAGGATAAGGTTGAGGTTTTTAATCTCAACCTTTTTTTAGAGAGACTATGAAGGTATTATATCAGAAGCATTGGAGGAAATGATGAAGTATTCGGGAATTGGCGGACAGGCGGTTATGGAAGGCGTTATGATGAAAAGTAAGGACCGCTATGCTGTGGCTGTGCGCAAGGAGAATGGAGAAATCGCTGTTACTACAGAGGATTACAAAGGTATTACAGGCAATCATTTTCTTCGTAATTGTCCCATTATCCGGGGTGTGGTAGGGTTTATCGAATCCCTGTTCTTAGGACTTCATACGCTGACATTATCCATGTATCTAGGTGAGGAGAATGCCCGGGAGGAGACTGAGGAAGAAAAGCAGGCAAGAGAGAAGAAGGAAAAAGGGGAAATGAGCGTCACCATGTGCATTTCCATTCTGTTGGCAGTTCTTATTTTTATGATGCTGCCCTATGGCCTGTCTTTGTTTTTTTCAAAGATTATCTCTTCGCATATCCTGCTGGCATTGGTGGAAGGATTGATACGTCTGGCAATTTTCTTGGCTTATGTGGTTGCCATTTCACAGATGAAGGATATTCAACGTGTGTTTATGTATCATGGGGCAGAGCACAAATGTATCAATTGCATTGAACATGGTATGGAATTAAATGTGGAGAATGTGCGTAAAAGTTCCAGACAGCACAAACGTTGTGGGACTAGTTTGCTATTGTTTGTTATGGTAGTGAGCATTCTTTTCTTTGCGTTTATAGATGTAAAAAACAGGATTCTGCGGGTGGCTTTACGGCTTCTTCTGATTCCTGTGATTGCGGGAGTTTCCTATGAGTTTATCCGTCTGGCCGGAAGAACGGAGAATAAGTTTGTGGAGCTTTTGAGCAAACCGGGTTTGCTGTTACAGAGGCTTACCACACGTGAGCCGGACGATTCCATGATTGAAGTGGGGATTGCCTCCGTTGAGGCGGTTTTCGATTGGAGAAAGTATCAGGAAGAAGAGTTTAAATAGGAGAAGGAAGGGGTTTTATGACTTACCGGGAAGGCGTTGCGTGGGGTACCGAAACCTTGGAACTGGCAGGGGTGACAGATTCTGAGCTGGATGCATGGTATCTACTGCAGATGGTGTGCAGGATTGAACGCAGCTATTATTACATGCATGGGGAGGAAGAACTGCCGGAGGAGCAGCAGAGAGAGTATGAGATTGCTGTTCAGAAACGTTCGGAACATATTCCGTTGCAGTACATCATCGGGGAGCAGGAGTTCATGGGATTAAAGTTCAAGGTAAATCCCAATGTGTTGATTCCAAGACAGGATACGGAAACACTGGTGGAAGAGGCGCTTAAGGTGTTAAAGCCGGGGATGCAGGTGTTAGATTTGTGTACCGGATCCGGCTGCATTCTGATTAGTCTGATGAAAAATGTGCCGGATCTTACAGGAATCGGAAGCGATGTATCCAAGACAGCACTTTTGGTGGCGAAAGAAAATGCAAAACAGTATGAGATGGCGGCAGAGTGGGTTCGCAGCGATCTGTTTGATAACATCGGTGGGAAATACGATATGATTGTGTCAAATCCGCCCTATATCCGGACGGAGGAAATTGCAAAGCTAATGCCGGAAGTGCGGGATTTTGAACCCATCGATGCACTGGATGGAAGAGAGGATGGTCTGTACTTCTATCGGAGAATTGTGGGGGAGGCGCAGGAGTACTTAAATCCCGGCGGATATCTGTACTTTGAAATCGGTTATGACCAGGGTGAGGCAGTGTCCTCCATGATGCGTGAAGCGGGGTTCACTGACGTGGAAGTGATTCAGGATCTGGCACACAATGACCGTGTGGTAAAAGGGAAAGGAAAATAACAATGTTTGACAAGTTAGAGGATTTATTGATTCGATATGAGGAGCTGATGAGTGAGCTCAGCGAGCCGGATGTGGCCAATGACCCGGCACGTTTTCGTAAGCTGATGAAGGAGCAGAGCGATTTGACGCCTATTGTGGAGGCATACAAAGAGTATAAGCAGTGCAAGCAGAATATCGACGATTCCCTGGCTATGCTGGACGAAGAATCCGATGAGGAAATGCGGGAGCTGGCCAAAGAGGAATTAAATGATGCCAAGGCCAGAGTGGAAGAACTGGAGAAGGAGTTGAAAATTCTGCTTCTTCCAAAGGACCCGAATGATGACAAGAACGTGATCGTGGAGATTCGTGCCGGCGCCGGTGGAGAGGAGGCGGCATTGTTTGCGGCTGAGATTTATCGTATGTATGTACATTATGCAGAGGGACGCCGGTGGAAGGTAGAACTGCTTGAGGCAGATGAGACCGGAATCGGCGGTATGAAGTCCGTGAATTTTATGGTGACCGGAAGCGGAGCATATTCGGTATTAAAATATGAGTCCGGTGTACACCGGGTACAGCGTGTGCCGGAGACTGAGTCCCAGGGGCGTATCCAGACATCCACCTGCTCTGTGGCTGTGATGCCGGAGGCAGAGGATGTGGATATTCAGATCGAGGAGAAGGATATCCGTATCGACGTTATGCGTGCGTCAGGAAATGGTGGACAGTGTGTCAATACCACCGACTCTGCAGTGCGTCTGACTCATTATCCTACCGGAATCGTGATTTACAGCCAGACAGAAAAGTCCCAGCTGCAGAACAAGGAGAAGGCATTTGCCCTGCTTCGTGCAAAACTGTACGACTTAGAGCTTCAGAAAAAGCAGGATGCAGAGTCTGAGATGCGCCGCAGCCAGATTGGAACGGGAGACCGTGCGGAGAAGATCCGTACTTACAACTTCCCCCAGGGCCGCGTCACAGATCACAGAATCAATCTGACACTGTATAAGCTGGATAAGATCATGAATGGAGATATTCAGGAAATCTTAGATGCACTGATTGCAGCCGATCAGGCAGCAAAGCTGGCGAAGATGAATGAATAAGCACGAACGTAGCCGTGAAGGTGCTTGAAAATCCTTGCTGATATAAGCATGTGAAAATAAAAAAGAGAAAGAGACACAACGAAAATTTATTTTCAGGTGTGTCTCTTTCTCTTTTTTGTAGAAGCGAAGCTTCGTGCCCAAGGGATTACTGCTTATGGTCCTAAGAAGCTGAAGGGAAATTTATAAACATTCTAAAAAGACTATAAAATCGATTTTTACTTAGTGTGAAATTATTTTTCCAATCAACAATTTATATTATGACACAGAAGATATATTGAATGCTTTGGGCAGCGAAAATGTTATCAAGATAATAAAAAAGTATGCAGTTTCCATCTCTGAATATGTGAATAAAGACACTCACATAAAGATAGATAAACAGGACATATCGCAAGTAAACAAATATATTCGGAAGGAATTAAAAATTAAACAAGTTTTTTTGAGAGATTATTTTAATGCGATAAGTACAGATTCTTGTATCAATTATATGAATATTATAGTCTTTATTTATAACAGCAATGGTTTGCTTTATGATAAATATGGGAAAGGTATAAAAACCAATACAACTGTGGATTTGCTTTGTAAAAAGTGTAGTGCATTGGAGTATGGAACGGACTGGATGTAATCTCCTTTCTGATACAAGAGAGTGCACCGACAGAACTTATGACGGAATCCGAGAAAATTGGTCGATAGGAATGAAGCAGGAATTGTATTTGGAACAGTTGATCTCAAGAGAGAAAAATCCGGAATTAAAGGAAGCGTTACAAGATCTTGATGATTTTATGTGTGGTTACTAAAAAGATGCCCTTAGTCAGTTGCAATCGACCGACTAAGAGAGTTCTTATCTTTTAGTTGTAAAATTCCTGGAAGTTCACATAAAGAAGTGCAACTGCACAAAAAATAGTAATGGCTATTGAAGTAAAAATAATTTAGTAGTAAAATGACATTACCAAATTTCGTGCAATGCATAAAAACAAGGAACGATATCATAGAGATTAAGAGAGATTCATACCTTGAACAGTTAAAGATAAGAAAAGATAACGGAATACTTTCAAAAGTGAGAGAGGTATCAATTACAGCAATAAAACTATATCCAACCATATTGATTATTTGGCAGTGGCATTTTTGATTTCTAAAGCGGACAGGTATGATATTAAGGGTAGAAAATATGTAGGAGCAAACCTGAAATACTATTTTTCGGATATAGGACCTAGAAATGCCAGACTGAACTTCAGACAGCAGGAGCCGACTCATATTATGGAGAACATTGTTTATAATGAGCTGCTTGTGCGTGGTTACAATGTGGATGTCGGTATTGTGGATGTATTTGCAAAGGATAGTGAAGAAAAGCAGACATAGGAACTTAATTCACTCCGAAATATTCCGGATTCATTTAAGAAGATTGTTATAGTAAATGGAACGAAAAAGCCTTGGAGAAATGATGAAGGCTTTGTAATCATGGGTATGAAATATTTTCTGCTCAATGCGGATAGTTTGGAGTTTTAGTCCGAAAAATGAAATGGTTTATAGATTAGTGGGTAAGTACTACAGATTATAATTATGCTGTTAATCAGCCACAAATCTCATATTCCATCGATGCTGCAGATGGAAAGGAAAGGCTGGATGCACAGATTAAGAAGATTCTTTCTAACAAAAAGATTCTTTCATGGATTGTCAAGTACACGGTGACAGAGTTTGCGGATATGGATTTGGAGAGAATCGAGGCATGCATTGAGGGAGAACCGGAAGTGGCGAAGATTCCGGTGTATTCAGGTAAGACAAATATGGAGAGTATAACCGGTTTGCCTACGGAGGATAAGGTTCCCAATGAAGGAGAAGTGAATTACGACATACGATTTTTCATGATTGTGTCCGGTAGAGAGCCGGTGAAGATTATCACTAATCTGGAAGCACAGAATGAGTATTATCCTGGTTATGATATGTTTGAATGATACAAAGAATGAAGAGCAAAATGAACTGATACAGATGCTTAATACGTTATTATCAACAGACATGGATATTGAATGCTTTGGGCAGCGAAAATGTTATCAGTAGAATATATAGAGAGAATATCATAAGTGGATTAAAGAATATCAATGAGAAAGGAATAGAAAAGTGCAAACCATCAAAAGAATAAAAGCATGGCTGGTGTTCTTATTAATCGGCGTATTATTATTGTCGGCAGGATGCGCAACGACCACAGAAAAAGATGGGGAAGAATCTGACATCCATACAATGACGGATGAAACCATAACCAATGAAGAACCAACTGAAGTGACTGCCTACACCGAGCCTGCGGAGGAAACGGCCACAGAGAATGTGACGGAAGCGAACAACGAAGAAGAGACAGAAGAGCCGATCGAAGAGACGACACCTATCGATCCGGTAACCTTGTATACCAGTACGCAGGTGAAAGTTCGTGTGGCTCCGTCTTTGGACAGCGATGTCCAGGAGATCCTGAACAGGCGGGAAGCAGTAGAAGTGGTGGGAGAAAACAGCGAATGGTACGAGGTAGTCATAGATGGAGAACATTATTATATGTATAAAGACTACCTGGTGACAGAGGAGGAGCTGCCCAGCGGATATGTGGTGGTCATCGACGCCGGACACCAGAAAACAGGGAATAGTGAAAAGGAGCCTATCGGACCGGGAGCCACCGAAACAAAGGCAAAGGTAACCTCCGGTACTTCCGGCTGCGTCAGTGGACTGGCTGAGTATGAGCTCACATTGATGGTTGCGCAAAAGCTGGAGCAGGAGCTTATCAACCGGGGATATGAGGTCATTATGGTGCGCACCACCGCAGACGTGAACATCAGCAACAGCGAACGGGCCCAGGTGGCAAACAATGCCAACGCAGATGCATTTATCCGAATCCATGCCAACGGTTCCAATGATTCCTCGGTAAACGGAGCCATGACCATCTGCCAGACATCGGCAAATCCATATAACGGAAATCTGGCAGGAGAAAGCAAAAAGCTTTCCCAGAACGTTTTGGACTCTCTGGTGAGTGCAACAGGATGCAAAAAACAGTATGTCTGGGAAACGGATACCATGAGTGGCATCAACTGGTGCCAGGTGCCGGTGACCATTGTGGAGATGGGATATATGACCAATCCCACGGAGGATGCCAATATGGCAACGGACAGTTATCAGTGGAGTATCGCGCAGGGAATTGCAAACGGAATCGATAGCTACTTTGCGGCGGGAGAATAAAAAAGTTAGAAAAGAAAACGGACATTGTTGTTCCAATGATTGTGGAACGGCAATGTCCGTTTTTTGTGCAAAACAGCAATTAGAGCGTTTTGTCGTTTGGTTGTGTAGACTCCGGATTCTCCAGCTCCAGATAATATTCTGCTAATTGTAATGCATGATGGATTTGATTGGGTGGATAGGAATTACGGAGACGATTGAACATGATTTGTTCTGCATCCAGATTGCTTTGGTCTCCAAAAACTAAATAATCAATGGTTACATCACAATTCATTGCAATTTGCACTAACACCTCCAGCGTAGGAACACGTTTCCCGGATTCGATCAGAGCGAGATAGGAAGGTGAGATGTAAAGCAGATCCGCAAAGTAGGCCTGCGTCTTGCCCTGCTTTTTACGAAGTGCACGAATTCTGGCCCCGACTACATCCGGTTTCAGTAAAAAATCTGCCATAGAAATTACTCCTTTACATGGCACTCAATCCCCATATATAGTTTTTTAGCTTTTTTGTAAAAAATACATAAAAAATGAGTATCTGTTCAGTATCTTCACAGATACGATTCGCAAACCCATGAAAATCGGCTGCGCCGATGGGGGTTGCTCATACCCGAATCATGTTCTTACGGCCTCATCAGAAAGTGATTAGGTCTGTTCTGAACAGTAACGAATAATCAATATACAAATAAGTTAGATAGCATAGAGGAAATGAAATATGTTTTGTGAAAATTGTGGAACGAAATTAAGAGATGGAGCAAAGTTTTGCAGGAATTGTGGAAAGCAAATCGGTCAGTCGATGCCGTATTCAAAGAATGTATTTTCAAATGTGACGCAGCCTTTGGATGGGGAGAACGGCGAGACGACTTCGCCAATTAAGGCGAATATACCTGAAAGCGGTGAAGGATTAACCGGGTGGTTCAAAAACAGACGGAATGTGGTAATATGTATTGTTCTTGCAGTGCTTATCATTATGTTAGTGGTGTGTGGAATTTTGTTTGTTAAGCACTTGCAAAAACCTCAGGAGGAACCGGACACAGAGCAGATTGATGGGTATGATAAGAAATAATCCTGAGGAGGAAGGGGGGCGATGGCGCATAATATTGCCATCGACGGATGCGTTTTGGATGCAAGCGGGGCATGGGTACAGTAATTTAAACACTTTTCTTTGAACAGACGTAACGGTGTAGGGCAACGTCTGGTTGACATAATAGATGCAACCTGATTCAAGTATAATAAAGAAGGAACGTTGCCGAATGAACCATATTATCACAGGGTGACAGATGGTGGAATCTGCTATTTCTATGTGAATGATAATAATGAGCTAGAAATTATTCATATGATGGAAGCATATGTTGGACAGAAAGTTCAAATCTTGAAATAGGGCTACCGCAATCCCACTGGCTTTAGACGGTGGGTTAAGGTAGCCAAAAGTGGTGGTTTATGCTATATTTGCGTTATGGGAACATGGAAATCAAAAAACAGACACAAGTATTTGTTACAGTATCATATTATTTTCGTATGCAAGTACAGAAAGAAATTGCTGATGTCAAAACAAATATCAGATGATATAAAGCAGTTTTCTTATGAGATATGTCAAAAGTACAAAGTCGTTCTTAGATATATGGAGACAGATAAAGACCATATTCATTACATGATAGAAACAGAACCAACGATACGAAAACATTTCTGGAAAGAGCATACCTTATGGACGGATATTTTGCCTGCAGTGTAGGAAATGTTTCAGAAGAGATGTTGAGAAATATATAAAAAATCAAGGGTAGGAAGGTGGTGACAGCCAATGCTAAAAGCATATAAATACAGGATATATCCTAATAGCGAGCAGAGAATACAGATTGCAAAAACATTTGGCTGTTGTCGTTTTGTTTATAACCAGACATTGGCATATCGGAAAGAAATATACGAGAAAGAGAAAAAGTCTGTCAGTAAAACAGGTTGTAATAATTACTGTAACAGAGAATTAAAGAAAGACTATGAATGGCTAAAGGAAGTGGATAAATTTGCTCTGACCAACGCAATTTATAACATGGACGCTGCATATCAGAAATTTTTCAGGGAACATGCAGGATATCCAAAATTCAAGAGTAAACATGATAACCATAAATCATATACAACAAATTATACAAATGGAAATATAACAGTAAATTTTGAGAATGGTAAGATAAAATTGCCTAAATTAAAAGAGGTAAAAGCAAAGTTACATAGGGATTTTAGTGGGCAGATTAAGTCAGCGACTGTTTCGCAGGTTTCCAGTGGAAAATATTATGTGTCCATACTTGTAGA
>JALEPL010000057.1 GCA_022766245.1 Lachnospiraceae bacterium
TGCTGTAAAAGAGGTGCGACTTGTTTACCAGATTGCAGGAGAAGAGATTCCATCTGTTGTCGATGCAAATTATAGATGCCAAGCCATACAGTTTTTTGATATAGAAGTGGTTGATATAAAGGATGCACAATTCCTTGCATCCACTTATCAGAACATTATAAAACCTTATTGTGTGATTCATATGCACGATGCAAAGGATGAAGTGTATTCCTTTGCTGTAAAGCGATTGAACCAGCAGGATGATACGCAAATTGTGATTGAGGAAAGTCTTGTAACTGAAAAGTATCCAATGAACCTGCCAGATGAGGGCAGGAACAGGCTACTTGCTTATATGGATTTCTTAACCATAAAAAATAAGCTGGATAAAGATTTTGTTTATAACGATAATTTCAAAATGACGGAAGAAGAAGGCTTGATTTCAGATGGTGCTATGGATTCACAGGGGGAAAGGTTTATAGTTAATTCATCTTCTCAGAATCGTTTTCATGCAAATTGGATGAATATGATGTATCCACGTTTACAAATTGCCAAGGATTTATTAAAAGAGTCAGGGCTCATTTTTATTTCAATTAGTGATATAGAAATCTCAAATTTAAGAATTCTTTGCGATGAAATATTTGGTGCAAGTAATTTTGTTGTTGATTTGATTTGGGCGAATAAAGAAGGTGGTGGAAGTTCAGATAGTAAATTATTTAGAATTAAGCATGAGCATATTCTCTGCTATGCTAAAAATATTGCGGAAGTTGAGGTTATTGGTATTCCAGTTGGAAATGAAGATAGATATAAGTCTGAAGATGAGTACGTAAAAGAAAGAGGTAAGTATTATCTTCAGAAATTAGGAATGGGTTCTATACAGTATTCACAATCTCTCGATTATCCAATAGAAGTACCAGATGGAACAACTGTTATGCCAGCAGACAATAATGGTGGGAAAAAAGCTTGTTGGAGATGGTCTAAACAGAAGTATGAATGGGGAAAGGCTAATGGATTTATAGAAATAAAGAAAGATGGTTCAGGTCAGTGGACAGTTTATACTAAACAGTAGAGTTCCAAAGGAGGGATTTGATGAATGGCTGAAGATATCAAGTTAAGTGATTGCCCTGTAAAGGGGCAAATCGATAGAAATGCTACTTATAATGGTAAAAGCTTCGAGTGTCAGAACTATTGATATTCCTGATATTGTATATGAAGCAATTCTCAAACAACGAAAGTACTATCAAGCTTGTAAGAGCAGGAGAAAAACTGCATTCCAAGATTTGGGGTACGTTTGTTGCAGTTCTTATGGCAGACCAAGAAGCAAAAATTATCATTATGAGCATTTCAAACAACTGCTTAAAGAACAGGATTTACCTGATGTGAGATGGCATGATTTAAGAGGAACATGTGCGACTCTTCTTCTTATGCAGGGGATAAGCCCAAAAGCAATTGCAAAGAACTTAGGGCATTCGACAGAGATTGTTACAGTTGACAATTATATAGATAAATCGAAGCTGTCAGTAATTAAGTTGGATAAACTGGATTCTTTTATTGATTCTGTTGTGCCAAAGACTAATTGCGAAGAGGAGGACAAAGATTTTAGCATGGTTATCATTGATGTGAGTGAATTCTTGTAAGAGTAATATTAAAAAGAAAAGGAACAAACGTTCGTTTCTGGATAGACAAAATCAAAGCTTTGTAGTATAATCTCAGTGTATGTGCGTACTATAAAGATGCTTGATTTTGTCTATTTTTTTGTCATTGACTACTGATAATTATATAGGAAAATACAAATATTGTCTATATAGTTCATATAGTCCATATAGTCCGTATAGTTTGGGCATCTGAATTTGGTGATCCAATTGTGATTCTCAGTTGATTTCCGAATTTGCTGAGTATGCATGAGTAACAATGAGTTGGCTTATAGAAGTCAATTTTACTATAGAAAATAGAAAGAAGATGATGTTATGGAGTTTAAACTTCATGCTCCCTATCAGCCTACTGGAGACCAGCCACAGGCAATAGAGGAGCTTGTAAAAGGCTTTAAGGAAGGCAATCAATTCCAGACTTTACTAGGAGTTACAGGTTCTGGAAAGACCTTCACAATGGCAAATGTCATAGCCGCATTAAATAAGCCGACTTTGATCATTTCGCACAATAAAACTTTGGCGGCACAATTATACGGTGAGTTTAAAGAATTCTTCCCTGAGAACGCAGTAGAGTACTTTGTGTCCTACTATGATTATTATCAGCCTGAGGCATATGTGCCCTCTACAGACACCTATATTGCGAAGGATTCCTCCGTCAATGATGAGATTGATAAGCTCCGGCTTTCCGCCACATCTGCGTTGGCGGAGAGGCGGGATGTGATCGTGGTAGCCAGTGTGTCCTGTATTTATGGACTGGGTAGTCCGGATGATTTTATGGACATGATGCTTTCTCTGCGTCCCGGCATGGAGCGTGACAGGGACGAAGTGATCGGAAAGCTGATTGACATGCAGTACACCAGAAATGAGATGGACTTTAAGCGTGGTACATTCCGGGTGCACGGAGATGTGCTGGAGATTATTCCGGCAGACCGGGGCGAGACTGCGATTCGTGTGGAGTTTTTTGGAGATGAGGTCGATCGGATTACAGAGATTGATGTGCTCACCGGTGAAATCAAATGTGAGCTCAAGCATATCAGCATTTTCCCTGCTTCCCATTACGTGGTGGCAAAGGAGAAGATTCTAAAGGCCTGTGATACCATCGAGGCAGAGATGAATGAGAGAGTCCGCTATTTTAAGAGTGAGGACAAGCTGCTGGAGGCGCAGCGAATTGCGGAGCGGACGAACTTTGACATCGAGATGTTAAAAGAAACCGGATTTTGCAGCGGTATCGAGAACTACTCCAGGCATCTGTCCGGACAGCCGGCAGGGGCCAGACCCATGACGCTCATCGATTATTTTCCGGATGATTTTATCATTATGGTGGATGAGTCCCATATCACCATACCTCAGATTCGGGGAATGTATGCCGGCGACCGCTCCCGCAAGACCACACTGGTGGATTACGGATTCCGATTGCCTTCGGCCCTGGATAACCGGCCCATGAATTTTGAAGAATTCGAGGCACAGATTAATCAGATGTTGTTTGTTTCAGCTACGCCAAACGACTATGAGCGGGAGCATGAGCTGCTTCAGGTGGAGCAGATTATCCGTCCCACCGGACTTTTGGATCCCAAAGTGGATGTGCGTCCGGTGGAAGGTCAGATTGATGACCTGATCGGAGAAGTAAATAAAGAGACGGCAAATGGTCACAAAGTACTTATCACCACCCTGACGAAAAAAATGGCGGAGGATCTCACCGCTTATATGCAGGAGCTGGGAATTCGCGTGAAGTACCTCCACTCTGACATCGACACACTGGAGCGGGCAGAGATTATTCGAGATTTGCGCCTGGATGTGTTTGATGTGCTGGTGGGTATCAACCTGCTTCGTGAAGGGCTGGATATTCCGGAGATTACACTGGTGGCTATTTTGGATGCGGACAAGGAGGGATTCCTTCGTTCCGAGACATCCCTGATTCAGACCATTGGACGTGCAGCCCGAAACAGCGAAGGCCACGTCATCATGTATGCGGACCGCATCACCGATTCCATGCGGGCCGCTATTGACGAGACGGAGCGACGCCGCAGCATCCAGCAGAAGTATAATGAGGAACACGGCATCACCCCCACCACAATCCAGAAGTCTGTCCGAGAACTCATCAGCATCTCGAAAAAGGTGGCTCAGAGTGAGCTGAACTTTAAAAAGGATCCTGAGTCCATGAGCAGACAGGAGTTAGAGAAGCTCATTGCAGATATTCAGAAAAAGATGCAGAAGGCAGCTACCGAGCTGAACTTTGAGGCGGCAGCCGAGTACCGCGATAAGATGATCGAACTGAAAAACATGATGAGGGAACTAGACTAACTTCTGCAATCGAATAGAAAATTCATTGAGGAAACGCAAATCAAAAAGGGCATAAAAAAGGAGCAGCACTGTGGACAACAAAAAACAAGCCAATACAACAAGAAAATATATCAAGATTCGAGGAGCTAGTGAGCATAACCTGAAAAATATAGATATCGATATTCCCAGAGATGAGTTTGTGGTACTGACCGGACTCAGCGGTTCGGGAAAGTCTTCTCTGGCATTTGATACCATCTATGCAGAGGGGCAGCGTCGCTACATGGAGAGCCTGTCCTCCTATGCCAGACAGTTTTTGGGGCAGATGGAGAAGCCCAACGTGGAGAAAATCGAGGGACTTTCCCCTGCTATCTCCATTGACCAGAAATCAACCAACCGCAATCCCCGTTCCACCGTGGGAACCGTGACAGAGATTTATGATTATTTTCGTCTGCTGTTCGCCCGAATCGGAATCCCGCATTGTCCAAAATGTGGCAAAGAAATCAAAAAGCAGACCGTAGACCAGATGGTGGATCAGATTCTGAGTCTTCCGGAAAAGACCAAAATCCAGCTTTTGGCACCGGTAGTCCGGGGACGAAAGGGAGAACATCAGAAGCTTTTTGAGCAGGCCAAGCGCAGCGGCTATGTTCGTGTCCAGGTAGATGGCAATATGTATGATCTTGGCGAGGAGATAAAACTGGAAAAAAATAAAAAGCACAACATCGAAATCGTGGTGGATCGTCTGGTGGTAAAGCCCGGCATTGAGCGAAGAATGACCGATTCCCTGGAAAATGTGCTGGAGCTGGCAGAGGGGCTGGCCATTGTAGATGTGATTGGCGGAGCGCCCATCCAGTTTTCCCAGAGCTTTTCCTGTCCGGACTGTGGCATCAGCGTGGATGAGATTGAGCCCCGCAGCTTTTCCTTCAACAATCCTTTCGGTGCATGCCCGGAGTGTTTTGGTCTGGGATATAAGATGGAGTTTGACGAGGACCTCATGATACCGGACAAGCGTCTGGCTATTTCAGAGGGAGCCATTCAGGTGATGGGATGGCAGTCCTGTACGGACCCCAAAAGCTATAGTTATGCCATCCTAAAGGCACTGTCTGAGGAATTTGATTTTTCACTGGATACGCCTTACCGGGAACTGCCGGAGGAAATCCGCCATATGCTGATTCATGGCACAGACCGAACCGTGCGTGTTTACTATAAGGGACAGCGTGGGGAAGGCACGTATGATGTGACCTTCGAAGGACTGATTCGGAATGTGGAACGTCGTTACCGGGAGACCGGTTCCGATTCTTCAAAGCAGCAGTATGAAGAGTTCATGCGCATTACTCCATGTAAATGCTGTGGCGGCCAGCGATTGAAGAAAAGCTCCTTAGCAGTAACGGTCTGCGATAAAAATATCTACGAGCTCACATCTATGTCTGTGAAGAATTTATCAGCATTTCTGGCAAATATGGAGCTGACAGAGCAGCAGCATCTCATTGGAGATCAGATTTTGAAGGAAATTCGTGCCCGTGTGAAGTTTTTGATGGATGTAGGACTGGAGTACCTGTCACTGTCCCGAGCCACCGGTACACTGTCCGGCGGTGAGGCGCAGCGAATCCGTCTGGCTACCCAGATCGGTTCCGGTCTGGTGGGTGTAGCCTATATCCTGGATGAGCCCAGCATTGGACTGCATCAGAGGGATAATGATAAGCTTCTGGCTTCCCTGAAGGGATTAAAGGATCTGGGTAACAGCCTCATTGTGGTGGAGCATGACGAGGATACCATGCGCGCCGCAGACTTTATTGTGGATATCGGCCCCGCTGCCGGCGAACATGGTGGAGAAGTGGTTGCTACCGGAACTGCAGAGGAAATCATGCAGAATCCCAAATCTCTCACCGGAGCTTACCTCAGTGGAAGAATCAAAATCCCGGTGCCCGAGGAGCGTCGGCAGCCCACCGGTTATCTTACCATCAAGGGCGCTCGGGAGAATAACCTGAAAAATATCGATGTGCAGATTCCACTGGGGATTATGACCTGCGTCACCGGTGTGTCCGGATCCGGAAAAAGTTCCCTGACCAACGAAATTCTGTATAAACGTCTGGCCAGAGACTTAAACCGTGCCCGCTGTGTGCCGGGAAAGCATGATGATATTCTGGGACTGGAGCAGTTGGATAAGGTGATAGATATTGATCAGTCCCCTATCGGACGAACACCCCGGTCCAACCCTGCTACCTATACGGGAGTCTTCGATATGATTCGAGACCTCTTTGCCGCCACGGCAGATGCTAAGGCGAGAGGCTATAATAAGGGAAGGTTCAGCTTCAATGTTAAGGGAGGCCGTTGTGAAGCCTGCGGCGGAGATGGTATCCTGAAAATCGAGATGCATTTCCTGCCGGATGTGTATGTACCCTGTGAAGTGTGTCAGGGAAAGCGCTATAACCGTGAGACTCTGGAAGTAAAATACAAGGGAAAAAGCATCTATGATGTGCTGAATATGACGGTGGAAGAGGCATTGGAGTTCTTTGAGAATGTGCCCACCATCCGCCGGAAGATTCAGACCTTGTACGATGTAGGCCTGTCCTATGTCCGCCTGGGACAGCCGTCCACGGAGCTGTCCGGAGGCGAGGCCCAGAGAATCAAACTGGCCACAGAGCTTAGCCGAAAGAGTACGGGAAAGACGATTTATATTTTGGATGAGCCCACCACCGGACTACATTTCGCAGATGTGCACAAGCTCATCGAGATCCTGCGTCGCCTGTCAGATGGCGGGAATACCGTGATAGTTATTGAGCACAACTTAGATGTAATAAAGACAGCAGATTATATCATCGATATGGGACCGGAAGGCGGAGACGGCGGCGGAACCGTGGTGGCCACCGGCACACCGGAGGAGATCTGTCAGGTTTCCGAATCCTACACGGGTATGTATCTGAAGAGGCTTTTATAGACTTCCTCTTAGAATACAATGAATCTTCTACATTAATAGAAGAAAACGAAACTGTATAAAAACTTAATATTTTCTGAAATTAAAAATTTTATTTGAAAAATGGTAGTTATTGTATATAATGATACTGTATATCAAACAATACATTTAAATGTGTAACTCTGCCCATGCGCAGATACTGTACAATAGATAAATGCTTCGACCCGTTGAAAACAGGCGGTTTGAAGCAGTATGACTGCATACAGGATTTAGAAAGGATTTCAGAAAGGGGATTATCATGGTAGGTTCAGATATCGGAATCGATTTAGGTACAGCAAGTATTTTAGTATATATTAAGGGGAAGGGCGTTGTGTTAAAGGAGCCCTCCGTTGTAGCGTTTGACAGAGATACCAATAAAATCAAGGCCATCGGTGAGGAGGCTCGTCTGATGCTGGGTAGAACACCCGGAAATATCGTGGCTGTTCGTCCTCTGCGTCAGGGTGTGATCTCAGATTATACTGTGACAGAGAAGATGATCAAATACTTTATCCAGAAGGCATTGGGCAAGAGATCCTTCCGTAAACCCAGAATCAGCGTTTGTATCCCCAGCGGAGCTACTGAGGTAGAGAAAAAGGCTGTTGAGGATGCTACTTACAATGCAGGAGCCAGAGAGGTGGCCATCATCGAGGAGCCCATTGCGGCAGCCATCGGTGCGGGCATCGACATTGCCAGACCCTGCGGAAATATGATTGTAGATATCGGTGGCGGTACCGCAGATATTGCCGTGATTTCTCTGGGCGGTTCTGTAGTCAGCACATCTATCAAGATTGCCGGAGATGACTTCGACGAAGCCATCGTCCGTTACATGAGAAAAAAACATAATCTTCTGATCGGTGAGAGAACTGCAGAGGATATTAAGATAAAGATTGGGACTTGTTATCCGCTTCCCGAGGTAGAGACCTTGGATGTAAGAGGACGTAATCTGGTCACCGGTTTGCCGAAGACGGTAACTGTTACTTCCGAGGAGACGGAGGAGGCGCTGCGTGAGGCCACCCTTCAGATTGTTGAGGCAGTACACAGCGTATTGGAGAAGACACCACCGGAGTTGGCAGCAGACGTGGCAGATAGAGGAATTGTACTTACCGGAGGTGGAGCACTGCTTCGTGGACTGGAGGAGCTGATTGAGGAGAAGACCGGTATCAACACCATGACAGCCGATGAGCCTATGACCTGCGTGGCCATCGGAACCGGAAAATTTGTAGAATTTCTTGCAGGAAACAGAGAAGATAACTAAAGCCATGGGGCAGGAGCTCCGATATATAGGATAGATGATTTCACAGAGTCCTGTTCCCGGAACGACCATCACCGTGGGACAGGCTTTGACACTGACAGAGAGGCGAGGCCCATGGTAAAAGGACTATATACCGCATACACCGGGATGATGAATGAGCAGAATCGTATGGATATCATGACGAATAATCTGGCCAATGCATCCACTACCGGCTACAAAAAAGAAGGCACTACCAGCCATGCATTTTCAGACGAGCTGGCTATCCGGATCAAAGATACTTCCACAGCCCGGGCAGCTACCGGCCTGGGGAAGATTAACCTTGGCGTGAAAATCGGAGAAGTATATACCGATTATACCCAGGGAAGCTTTCAGGTCACGGATAACAGCACAGATTTTGCGTTGGATGGGAAGGGCTTTTTTGCTATTGCATTCACAAACAAAGCAGGAGAGACCGGCCGTATGCTGACAAGAGACGGAGCATTTACCCTGACGAAGGACGGCTATCTGGTGACAAAGGACGGCGACTACGTGATGAATCAGAGAGGCGCGGAGTCCGGAGATACCAGTGCAGCCAGCTATATTCAGATCGATCCGAATCAGGACTTTTCCGTATTGGCAGACGGCACCATCGTGCAGAACGGCCAGAACGTGGCGAAGATCGGCGTGGTAGATGTAGCTGACTATGATTACATTGCAAAATACGGCGAGAATCTGTACCAGTTGGTAGATGGAGCCGCAATTACTGCATCTGAGGCCAGAGTAGAACAGGGCTCCCTGGAAGCCTCCAATGTCAACATTGTAGATGAGATGGTAAATATGATCACCATCACCAGAGCCTACGAATCCAACCAGAAACTGATCCAGACCATTGACAGTATGCTGGATAAAGCCGCCAACAACGTTGGTAAGGTATAGGAGGAATAATATGATGAGAGCATTGTGGTCCGCTGCGTCCGGCATGCGCGCGCAGCAGACAAACGTAGATAGTATTTCCAATAATATTGCAAATGTAAATACCGTGGGCTACAAGGCAGAGCGTACCGAGTTTAAGTCCCTGCTGTATCAGACGCTGCAGACGAAGACCACCTCCGCCAACGGCGAGAACAAACCGATTCCGGCGCAGGTAGGGCTGGGAACCCGCGTGGCTGCCATCACATCCAACTTCACCAACGGCGAACTGATTGCCAACGACAGTGACACTGCATTCGCTTTGGAGGGAGACGGGTTCTTTGCTGTGCGTGGAGAAGACGGCAATACATACTACACCAGAAATGGTGAGTTTAACTGGAGCGTGGGCGTGAACGGAACTACACTTTGTAATCATTCCGGCTATCCGGTGATGGACAGCAATGGAAATGAAATCATTGTTCCGGAGGGCGTATCCGTCAGCAATATCAGTGTGACCAACGACGGACGATTCTTTTATCAGGATGAAGCGGGAAATACCGTGGACATGCAGGCACAGTTGGCAGTTTACCAGTTTAACAACCCGGCAGGATTGGATAAAGCGGCAGGTAGTCTGTACGCAGTCAGTGACGCATCCGGACAGGCCATGAATGAGGCGACGACTCCGGGACTGAAGCGAAGCAAAGTATGCCAGAATTATCTGGAGTCTTCCAATGTGCAGGTAGCCGATGAGATGGTAAATCTCATCATTGCCCAGCGCGCCTACGAGCTGAACTCCAAAGCTATTCAGGCGGCAGACGACATGATGAGCCAGGCCAACCAGTTACGACGCTAATTCGCAAAAACAAGAGGTATCCATATGAGCATATCCATAGATAACATGACCTCCATTTTGAATAATAAGATATCCCAGGCTGAAAACGCCAGCCGCACCAGCGGACTGGAGCGCACCTTAAGCGCCGATATGTCTCAGGCATCCGACGAAGAACTGATGGGAGTCTGCAAAGAATTTGAAGCCTACTTTATGGAGCAGGTCTTAAAAGAAATGGAGAAGACCATACCCAACAACGATGAAGGCGATGCATCCATGTCCCAGCTCACTGACTATTACAAGGGTCAGATGATGCAGAAGCTTGCCGGTGAGATTGCCGAGGAGACGGGAAACAGTCTGGCGCAGCAGCTCTACGAGCAGATGAAACGGAACTACGGATTATAAAACTTTCGGAAATGTGTGCCTCGATGAATTTGCATATTTGATTGCAGATGCGCTTTCGCTATTGCCGGAACGTAGCGGTACTAAAATAAACAGGTCTGCGCATTTACTGCGCTGACCGTATGAACATGTAGAATGGACAGTCACAAATCCATTTGCGAAGCAAATTTTTCATGGATTTGTGACCATAGCTATGAAATAGCTACCGACGTTCCTCTACGGTCTGCAAGCAAATAGCAAAATTCATCGAGGCAACACAAATCTGAGAAGAGATAGCATAAACGAGGAATCATGAAGATAGAAGGTTTTGTAGATCACATCATATACCGCAATGCGGACAATGGATATACGGTGCTTGTGCTGGTGAGTCATGATGAAGAAATCACCTGCACTGGCACCTTTTCCGGTGTCAGCGAAGGTGAAAATCTGGAGGTGGAGGGCGAGTATACTACCCATGCCACCTATGGTCAGCAGTTCAAGATGACCAGCTATGAACAGAAAGACCCGACAGACGAACTGTCCATCGAGCGATACTTAGGATCCGGGGCCATCCGCGGTGTAGGCGTGGCGCTGGCTGCCCGTATTGTCCGGAAGTTTAAAGACGACACCTTCCGCATCATCGAGGAAGAACCGGAACGGCTGGCAGAGGTAAAGGGTATCAGTGAGCGCAAAGCCATGGAAATCTCAGACCAGGTTATGGAGAAACGTGATCTTCGCCGGGCTATGATTTTCCTGCAGGAGTACGGCATCAGTCTGAATCTTGCTGTGAAAATCTATAAGACCTATGGTCAGCAAATCTATAGCATACTCCGGGAAAACCCCTATCGCCTGGCAGATGATATCGGTGGCGTGGGATTTCGTGTGGCAGACGAGATTGCCAGAAAAGCCGGTATCCATACAGACTCTGATTTTCGTATCCGCAGCGGAATTCTCTATACCCTGATTCAGGCATCCGGGGAAGGGCACACCTTTCTGCCGGAGGGGATTCTGACGAAACGAACCGCAGAGCTGTTAGAGATAGACGAGTCCTATATCGACAAACATTACATGGATCTGGCGGTAGAGCGGAAAATCATCATGAAACAGGAGCAGGGGCAGGTACGCATTTACGCCGCCAGCTACTACAACACAGAAAGAAATGTGGCAGCCATGCTTCATGGGCTGAACGTGTCCTACGAAGTGGCCGATGCCTGCATCACCCAGAGAATCCATCGCATTGAGAAAGAGTCTGAGATGGAACTGGACGAGCATCAGCGGGATGCCATCGCAGAGGCAGTGCGAAGCGGACTTCTGGTGGTGACCGGAGGACCGGGAACCGGAAAGACCACCACCATCAATGCCATCATCAAATATTTCGAGCTGGAAGGGCTGGATATCTCCCTGGCAGCGCCCACCGGACGCGCCGCCAAGCGAATGAGTGAGATGACCGGCTACGAAGCCAAAACCATACACCGCCTGCTGGAACTAAGCGCCGGCACGGAGGAGACAGCAGGCTTTCAGAGAAATGAAACCAATCCGCTGGAGACTGATGCGGTCATCATCGATGAGATGTCCATGGTGGATATCAGCCTCATGAGCTCTCTGCTCAAAGCCATTGCGGCAGGCACCCGTCTGATTCTGGTGGGCGACGTGAACCAGCTGCCCAGCGTAGGACCGGGAAGTGTCTTAAAGGACATTATTGACAGCGGATGCTTCCATGTGGTGAAGCTCACCCGTATTTTCCGTCAGGCCAGCCAGAGTGACATTGTTCTGAACGCTCATAAGATTAACCGTGGCGAAGAAGTCAGTCTGGACAATGACAGCAGAGACTTCTTCTTCCTGAAACGATATGACGCAGACAAAATCATTAACGTGGTTCTGCAGCTTGTGCTGCAGAAAATGCCAAAATATGTGGATGCCAAGCCCTATGAGATCCAGGTGCTCACTGCCATGAAAAAAGGGAATCTGGGGGTGGAACGCCTGAATACGGTGCTGCAGTATTATCTGAACCCGGCATCTCCGGAGAAAAAAGAACGGGAATACGGTGACAAGGTCTTCCGGGAAGGGGATAAGGTCATGCAGACCAAAAACAATTACCAGCTGGAGTGGGAAATCCTCAGCAAATATGGTTATGCCGTAGACCGTGGTATGGGCGTATTCAATGGTGATATGGGAATCATCAAAGAAATCAACGAGTACAAGGAGACCCTCACCATCATTTACGACGAGGAGAAAGTGGTGGAGTATCCCTTTAAGCTCATGGAAGAACTGGAGCTGGCCTATGCCATCACCATACACAAGTCCCAGGGAAGCGAATACCCTGCCGTGGTGATTCCGCTTTTGTCCGGTCCCCGTATGCTGATGAACCGCAATCTTTTGTACACTGCGGTGACCCGGGCCAGAAAGTGCGTGACTCTGGTGGGAGACGACCGCTGCTTTTATGAGATGGAACAAAATGTGACCCAGCAGGCTCGCTACAGCGGTCTGGTGGACCGGATTCGAGAGAGAGTAGGAAAGGAACCTATTTGAAACAATATCTTAAAAAATGCAAATTCCTCACAGAATTTGTGAAAAACCTGCTTTTTCCACGCAGGTGTCCCCTGTGTGACCAGGTTATCCCCATGGACTGCCTGGTCTGCGAGGCGTGCTGTGGGAAACTTCCCTATCTGTGGGAGCCACTGTGCAAAAAATGTGGCAAATCACTTCAAAATACCCGAGAGGAATACTGCGGGGACTGCATGCGTAAAAAACACATCTTTTCCGCAGGCCGCGCCGTGTTTTCCTATCAGGGCAGTATGAAGGAATCCCTCTATCGCTTCAAGTATTCCAATCGCAGAGAGTATGCTACCTTCTACGCAGACGAGGCGGTGAAGGTCCGGGGAGGATGGGTGCGGCGCTGTGGGGTGGAAGCAATCATCCCCGTGCCGCTGCACCGGAAACGCCGCCAGATGAGAGGATACAACCAGGCGGAAGTTTTCGCCAGGGAGCTGGGAGAACGGATGAACCTGCCCGTATGTGCTGATTTGGTGAGCAGGGTGAAAAATACCCGCCCACAGAAAGAACTGAACCAGACCGACAGGCAGAAAAATTTGAAAAAGGCTTTTATAATCAACCGAAGTATAGTACAATTAGATAGAGTGTTGCTTGTGGACGACATTTACACCACGGGCAGTACCGTAGATGCGGTAGCACAGGCTCTCCTGGACGCAGGAGTGAAGGAGATTTATGTGTTGTGCATCAGTATTGGTGGGGGTTGTTAGGAGGAGAGACTATGGATGTACGTAATTGCAGAAACTGTGGACGCTTATTTAATTATTTTGGCGGACAGCCTATCTGTCAGGCTTGTAAAGAAGAACTGGAGGTAAAGTTTCAGCAGGTGAAGGAATACCTGCGCGAGAATCCTAACAGTTCCATACAGAAGGTATCTGAGGACAACGAGGTATCCACAAAGCAGATTACTCAGTGGGTGCGTGAGGAGCGTCTTACCTTTTCGGATGATTCGCCGGTGGGAATCGCATGCGAAGGCTGTGGAACTAATATCAAGACAGGACGTTACTGTGAACAGTGTAAGGCTAAGATGAAAAATGATTTTCGCAGTGTGCTGCAGAGTAATTCCAAGCCCGTGGAACCTGTAAAGCGCACCAGCGAACGGGATAAGATGAGATTCTTATAGTAGGGAGGAACCCCTTTATGATTAGCAAAGAACGTGTCAGACATATGACAAAATTAGCTGAATATGATGCGTCAGAAGGGAAAAAGTATGAAAGGATGACCGAGTATTTCCGGAGTGATTATGTAGCGCTGGAGATGATAAAAAGCCTTTTCACCGGAACCATTTGCTTTGGAATCCTCTATATGATGTGGATTCTATATGAGATGGAGACTCTGACGGACCTTTTGGTGGTGACAGATCTGGTGATGCTGGCGATTGTCACTGTGCTGATTTATGTTACCTTTATGGTGGGTTACCTTCTGATTACCTACCTGGTATACAATAAACGATATACCACGGGGAGAAAGTATATCAAAAAATATTACAACGGATTAAAGAAAGTACAAAGTATGTACCGCAGCGAGGAACAAAGACAGCTGCAGGACGAATGGGAGGAATAGAATGACCGCATTGTTTGAGGCAAAAGATGCGATTGTCCGTTTTTATGGAAGACATGAGACAGTGATGAATGCCCTGATGAAGTTTGTGTTGGCATTGGCTGCTTTTGGGACAATCAATCTGGAAATAGGATATATGAGCCGACTGGCAAATATCCCGGTGACGCTGATACTGGCCGTGCTGGCTGCACTTCTGCCGGTAAATTTCATTGTGTTTCTGGGTTCTCTTTTGGTGGTGGCGCATCTGTACGCCCTGTCCCTGGAGGTGTGTGCCGTGGGAGCGGCCATTCTTTTGGTTATCATGCTTTTATACTTTCGGTTTACACCCCGGACGGGATATAATACTGTGGTGACGGCAGTGCTGTTCCGCCTGCATGTGCCCTATATCATGCCGGTGACGGTAGGACTTTTGGAGACACCTGCAGCCATGCTGTCTGTGGTTTCCGGAACCGTAATATACTATTTCCTGGCAGGAGTAAAGGAAAACGAAGCGCTTCTGAGCGCATCCGTCGAGGATTCCTCCAGCGTGTCAGTCATTGCAGTGGCATTGAAGCAGCTCTTCGGTAATCGGGAAATGTTTCTGGTACTGGTGACATTTGTGATTATGATGCTCATCATTTACATCATTCGCAGAATGTCCATTGACCATGCCTGGACCATTGCATTTATCAGCGGAATTATCACAGAGGTTGTGATTTTGCTCAGCGGCTACCTGATTTTTGGCATGTCCGACCGGATTCTCTGGCTGGTAATTGGTAATATTATTACTGTACCCATTGCATTTTTGCTGCAGCTGCTGTTCTTTAATCTGGATTACAGCAGAATCGAGCGGGTGCAGTTCGAGGATGATGAATACTATTATTATGTAAAAGCTGTTCCGAAAATTTGCATGACAGAGAAGGAAAAACAGGTGACTCTGATTTCCGGCAGCAGAGACCGGGACAGTGAGCGGCGGACCATTTCCCGCAGAGAGCTGGCAGAGGAAATGGATATTGACGAAGATTTGTTGGATTAAAAGGAAGTGAAACAGTTGCAGAATCTCATGGAAACATGGAACAATTTTAAGGACAGCTATCTGTCCTGGGCGAATAATATGAGCGTGAGTATCTCTAAAATTGACATAGTGGAGAT
Organism: Lachnospiraceae bacterium; assembly: GCA_022766245.1. Taxonomy (GTDB): domain Bacteria; phylum Bacillota; class Clostridia; order Lachnospirales; family Lachnospiraceae; genus Roseburia_C. The sequence goes on from JALEPL010000057.1 coordinate 15,447, forward strand.
TCTGATCATCGCATTTTTGATTTATCAGGTGTTAAAATGGATCAAGGATACCCGGGCGTGGACATTGCTGAAGGGTATTTTGGTCATCCTGGGATTCGTGCTGATTGCAGCTATCTTCCAGATGAATACCATTCTCTGGATTGCAGAGCGTACCATCAACGTGGCAGTGATTGCACTGATTATCATCTTCCAGCCGGAGCTTCGCAAGGCACTGGAGGAACTGGGACGGAAAAAATTTGTCTCTGCACTGTTTTCCTTTGAATTTGGAAAGGAAAAAGAAGAAAAGTTCAGCGAGAAGACCATCAATGAGCTGGTGAAGGCCTGCTACGAGATGGGAAAGGTAAAGACCGGAGCACTGATTGTCATTGAAAACGAAGTGGCACTGGCTGAGTATGACCGGACAGGCATACCTGTGGACGGCTTAGTGACCAGCCAGCTGCTGATCAATATATTCGAGAAAAACACACCGCTTCACGACGGAGCAGTGATTATCCGGGGAGACCGTGTGGCATCCGCTACCTGTTATCTTCCTTTGTCCGACAGTCTCTCCCTGAGCAAGGAACTGGGAACCAGACACCGGGCGGCATTGGGCATTAGTGAAGTCAGTGATTCCTTCACCATCGTGGTATCAGAGGAGACAGGAATGGTATCCATCGCCACCGGCGGACAGCTTTATCGCAATGTGGATCCCGATTTCCTGCGGAACAAGCTGCAGTTCCTGCAGAAACATGATTTGGAACCCAAGCGCTTCCAGACTTTGAAGAGGAGGTTGCTGAATGTTAAAAAAGCTGACAAAACTAATAACAAATAATCTGATACTAAAGCTGGCAGCCCTGCTTTTTGCAGTGATTCTGTGGCTGGTGGTGGTAAACGTGGACGACCCCACCCAGAGTAAGAATTTTACCGCCACAGTTACCGTGGAAAATGCCGGATATATGGCAGATCAGGGCAAATATTTTGAGATTCCGGAGGAGGAGCTGACCGTTACATTTAAAGTGTCTGCAGTTCGTTCTGTTATGCGGAATCTTAGCAACTCCGACTTCAAGGCAGTTGCCAATATGGAAAATATCGAACAGGTGGAGAACGGTTACCGCGTTCCGGTGGAAATCACCGCAACCCGTTACACCTCCAGTGTAAAGTTCTCCAATACCATTCAGTATGCAGAGGTGGAGGTGGAGGAGCTGGTGACAAAGCAGTTCACCATCAAGGCTCTCTCTAAGGGGGATCCGGCAGAAAACTGTGCGGTGGGTACCTTAGAGGCATCCCCCAATGTGCTGAAGGTCACCGGTCCGCAGTCCGTGGTAAATCAGATTCAGACTGCCCAGGCAGTCATCGATGTGACGGGAGCCTCTTCGAATTTGACAGACAGTGTGGCACCGGTTCTCTTTGATGGAAATGGAAAGATCATTGACCCGTCAAAGCTGAGCTACAACATCAATACCATCACCATCTCAGCAAAGATTCTGGATGTGCGCAGTATCCCTGTGGAGGTAAGCACCACCGGAAGCCTGGCAGAAGGATATGGTATCCGCGAGATTATCGTGGAGCCTCAGAAGATTCGGGTGAAGGGAACTGCGTCTGCACTGAACGCAGCGGATAAGATTGAGATTCCCGCAGAATTCATCGACGTTTCAGGAGCAACTACAGATATGGAGCGTACCATAGATATAACAGAGTATTTACCTGCAGGCGTGGAGCTGGCAGATGCGAATGAGCGAAACGTACAGATTGATGTGGTGATTGAACCCTACGAGTTCATGACTTATCAGGTTCCGGTGAGCCAGATTACCCTGAGCAATGTGCCTCAGGACTATACCTGTAATCTCACCGATTCGGAAGTGACGGTAAAGGTTAAGGGATTAAAGTCTGATGTGGAGGCGCTGACTACGGCAGACATCACCGGTACACTGGATCTTTCCGGCATGAGTGAAGGAAAACACAGCATGCAGGTGCAGTGGGATCTGAATGAGGAAACCTATAGCATAGATACCAGCGGCAGTGTAGCCTTAGAACTGGTGAAAAATGAAGTGCCCGCAAGCACCACAGGAGGAAATAACACAGGCGGCAGCACCACAGGAGGAAGCGTCACAGACGGAAATAACGCAGGTGGCAGTAACGCAGGTGGTAATACCGCAGGTGGCAGCACTTCAGATGGAGATACCACAGGCGATGATAGCATCGGAACAAGAAACGGAGCAGATTCTGAAAAAGTGGAGGAAGAGTAAATGAGTAGAATGTTTGGAACAGACGGTGTGCGCGGCGTTGCCGGCGCAGAACTTACCATAGAGTTGGCGACAAAGCTGGGTCAGGCGGGAGCCTACGTGCTCACCAAGGAACAGGATCATCAGCCTACATTGATTGTAGGCTGCGATACCCGCATTTCCGGCGGTATGCTGGCAAATGCTCTGATGGCAGGTATCTGCTCCGTGGGAGCCAACGCCATTTACGTAGGCGTGATGCCTACCCCGGCTATCGCATACCTGACCAGAAAGCATAAAGTAGATGCGGGGGTGGTGATTTCCGCATCCCACAATCCTATGGAGTTCAACGGCATCAAGTTCTTCAACGGCGAGGGCTATAAGCTGTCCGATGCGCTGGAGGATGAGATCGAGGAATTGATTCATAACAATATGAAAGATGTGGTACTGCCCATCGGATCCGGTGTAGGACGTATCGATTACCGGTTTGACCTGCGTGATGAGTATGTGAAATTCATGAAAAAATGTGTGCCGGTAGACCTGAAAGGTATGAAAATCGTCATCGACTGTGCGGAGGGAGCCTCCCATTACACATCCGTAAAGACTCTGCAGGATCTGGGGGCAGATCTGGTGGCGATTCACACGAATCCGGATGGAACCAATATCAATGCAAACTGTGGTTCCACTCATATGGAGGAGCTGAAGGCCCGTGTGGTTTACGAGAAAGCAGCGGTGGGTCTGGCATTTGACGGCGATGCGGACCGTATGCTGGCAGTAGACGAGAAGGGGAATCTGGTGGACGGAGATCAGCTCATGGCCATCTGTGGCAACTACATGAAACGGAAGGGCACCCTGAAAAAGGACACCATCGTGGTGACTGTCATGACGAACCTGGGCTTCACTCTGATGGGAGAGCGGGAAGGTATCCACATCGAGAAGACCAAGGTAGGAGACCGGTATGTGCTGGAAAATATGCGGGAGAATGGCTACAATATCGGAGGGGAGCAGTCCGGACATATCATATTCCTGGATGACAATACCACCGGAGACGGCCTGCTCAGCGCACTTCATCTGCTGCAGGTCATGGTAGATACCGGCAAGCCGCTATCCGAACTGGCATCCATCATGGAAGTACTGCCTCAGGCACTGGTAAATGCAAAAGTGCCCAATCACAAAAAAGAACAATATATGGAGTATGCGGAAATCGCGGAGGCCATAGGTAAACTGGAAGAGAAATTCAACGGTGAAGGTCGTGTTCTGATTCGTCCCTCCGGCACAGAACCCCTGGTTCGTGTCATGATCGAGGGAAAAGACCAGAAAGTCATCGAGGAGGAAGCCAAAAAACTGGCGAAGCTTATTACTGACACGATGTTATAAATTATTTTATGATTTTACTCGAATGAATTTGGAGGGTATATAATGGTTAAACAGGTAGTTAGGATTAAGAATCCAACCGGGCTGCACCTGCGCCCAGCCGGGATATTATGTAAAGAAGCAATGCAATATAAGTCACTGATCACATTTCATTACCGGGGCAATACAGCCAACGCAAAAAGCGTGCTGAGCGTGCTGGGAGCCTGTATCAAATCCGGAGACGAGATTGAGTTTGTCTGCGACGGAGAAGATGAGGACGAGGCACTGGAAGCCATGGTAAATGCAGTAGAAAGCGGATTAGGAGAGTAAGAATATGAAGAAGATTTTAGTAACAGGATGTAACGGACAGCTGGGAAGAGCCATCCGAAACGAGTATGCAGCAGACACAGACATTTCCTTCATCAACACCGATGTGGTGGAGGGAGAAGGCGTCACTGCCCTGGACATCACTGATGTGGATGCAGTGATGACAATGGCCAGAGCAGAGAAACCCGACGTGATCATCAACTGCGCGGCCCACACTAACGTGGACAAGTGTGAAGAACAGTGGGATCTGGCTTATAAGATCAATGCCATCGGTCCCCGGAACTTAAGTATCGCAGCCACAGAGCTGGGGGCAAAGATGATTCATGTGTCCACCGACTATGTATTCGCCGGAAACGGTACCAAGCCCTACACCGAGTTCGATGCCACCGATCCGGTGAGTGCCTACGGCAAGACCAAGCTGGAGGGTGAAAATTTTGTAAAGGAGTTCGCTGAGCGTCACTTTATCCTCAGAACTGCATGGCTCTACGGAGACGGCAAGAACTTTGTAAAGACGATGCTTCGTCTCTCCGAGTCTCATCCCGAGGTAAACGTTGTGAGTGACCAGTTAGGTTCCCCTACCAGTGCAGTGGAGCTGGCAAAGATGATCCGGTTCTTAGAGCCCACAGACAATTACGGTCTCTTCCATGCTACCTGCGAAGGTGATACCAACTGGGCTGACTTTACCGAGGAGATTTTTAAAAAAGCAGGAAAAGACACGAAGGTCAACCATGTGACCAGCCAGCAGTACAAGCAGATGAATCCGGCCTCAGCAGACAGACCGGCCTACTCTATTCTGGAAAACTACATGATCAAGCTCACCAGCGACTACCGCATGGCAGACTGGCATGATGCTTTGGATGTGTATCTAAAAAATCTGCTGGGATAACCGCCGGCAGACCCTGATTGGGAAAATAGTTGCCAAATGGGTATAAACGTGGTAGAATTCACCACTGTGAGAAAAACTGAAATACTCGTAACTGTTCAGAGCCAACCTCGAAAACAAAAACGCTCTGAACGAATACAAATAAACCAGGAGGATTAATCATGAGAACTTACTTAGTAACAGGTGGCGCAGGATTCATCGGATCCAACTACATTCACTACATGTTCCGCAAGTATGACAACGAGATCCGCATTATCAACGTGGATGCGCTGACCTATGCAGGAAACCTTGAGAACCTGAAGGATATTGAGGACAGAGAGAACTATACCTTCATCAAGGCAGATATCACAGACAAGGAAGCGATTGCGAAGATTTTCGCTGAGAACGACATTGACCGCGTGGTGCACTTTGCAGCAGAGAGTCATGTAGACCGCAGCATAAAGAATCCGGAAGTGTTCGTGCACACCAATGTAATGGGTACTGCAGTCATGCTGAACTGTGCTAAGGCTGCATGGGAGCTTCCCGACGGCAGCTTTAAAGAGGGAAAGAAGTTCCTTCATGTATCCACAGACGAAGTATATGGTTCCTTGCCGGATGACGGCGTGAGCTACTTCTATGAGACCACACCTTATCAGCCTCATAGTCCGTACTCAGCCAGCAAGGCATCCTCAGATATGCTGGTGAAGTCCTACATCGACACCTATCACTTCCCGGCAAATATCACCAATACATCCAATAACTACGGACCGTACCAGTTCCCGGAGAAGCTGATTCCGCTGATTATCAACAATGCATTGAACGGCAAGAAGCTTCCGGTATACGGAGACGGCATGAACATTCGTGACTGGTTATATGTAGATGACCATGCAAAGGGTATCGATATGGTACAGGAGCAGGGACGTCTGGGACAGACCTACAACATCGGCGGACACAATGAGAAACGCAACATTGAGATTATCAATATCATCATCGAGACACTGCAGGAGATCCTGCCGGATGATGACCCGAGAAAGGCAAATGTCAGCAAAGACCTGATTACCTATGTGGAGGACCGCAAGGGCCACGACAGACGTTATGCTATCGCTCCGGACAAGATTAAGGCTGAGATTGGCTGGGAGCCGGAGACCATGTTCAAGGATGGTATCAAAAAGACCATTGCCTGGTATTTAGAGCATGAAGACTGGATGAAGAATGTCACCAGCGGCGATTACCAGAAATACTACGAGGATATGTACAGTAATAAATAATGTCCTCAAAGCAGCGCGAAGCGACCTTTGAGGGCTGATGTAAGAGAATACGGGGCAAGATGAAATACTCTTGCTCCTTCTTTTTTGTGTAGGAGGTTTGAAGTCATGAGAGTGACAAATGAAAATACAGAGGAGTTCAGCAAAAAATGGTTTCTGGACCTGATTCCTTATCTGGTACTGGTGGCACTGGTGGAACTGGTGGCGGTGCTGTCCTGGATAGGACCCTATCCATCTAAGGTGAAGCTCATAGTAGCATTCCTGATTCCCTATGTGCTGGTGTTGATATGCGGAACGGTGTCATTGTTTCATAGGTGGATGGTGACAGTGTGGCAGTTTGTGGTGACGCAGGTGAAGTCCCTGCGGAATCATCATTGGAAAAAGGGACTGCTCATGGTGCTGGCCGATGTGGTGGCAGCCTCTGTGGCAGAACGTATTCTAGCCTGGATAGGAGACGGCAGCCTGACAGCAGCATATAACTTCCGCAAGGCCATTTTTGCCTTTGTGGTTCTATTTGTCATCAGTCTGTTTGTGGTGTTCCGGGACGAAATGCGCACCCGGGTGGAGATTATCATATTTTTTGTGATCATGAGCATCGGAACAGCTTACGTGACCACCATGCCGGTGTCCTGTGGGATCTCTTGGGATGATGAGACGCATTTTCACTATACGATATATGTGGCTCACATGCTACATGGAAATATGAACGAGGGAGATGCTGCCATTCTGACCCAGTTCTACTCCACAGCCGTGGATCATGCCCTGTACACAGAGGAAGAACACAGTGCATGGCTGGAGCAGCTGAATGCGGCAGGCGCATCCGGCGTTTCCGGAGCAGACGGCAGAGTCTGGCCGAAGCTCGAGTATTGGTGCTACATCCCGGCAGCCATCGGCTACAATGTGGGTCTGGCATTGCATCTGCCCTATATGTTTACCTTTATACTGGGTCAATGGTGCAATCTGCTGGTCTATGCGCTGCTCATCTATTTTGCGGTGAAGCGGATCAAGACCGGAAAAATGCTGGTGGCCTGCGTGGCTATGCTGCCACCGAATATCCTTATGGCCACCACCTATGGCAGAGATGCCTATATGATCGGCTTTATCATGCTGGGATTCTGTTATCTCATGGGAGAACTGCAGGAGCCGGAGAAAAAACTCACTGTGTGGGATATGGTGATCATCGTGGGATCCTTTTTCCTGGGGGTTATGCCAAAAGCCGTGTACGGACCTTTGGTGCTGATGGCACTGTGTCTGCCAAAGAGTAAATTCAAAACACAAAAGCAATGCAGAATCTATCGTGCCTGTGTAATTGGAGTTACTGTACTGGTAATGGCGACCTTCGTGCTGCCGTTTTTGGCTTCCGGTGGTGGATCCGTGGAGGATCCCAGAGGCGGCGCAGATGTGGGAGCAGCCAGCCAGACATCCTTTATGCTGGCACATCCGCTGCAGTATCTGGTGATTCTGTTCAACTTTATGAAGGGCTATCTGTCTCTTGCTGCGGCGCAGCAGGGCCTGGGAGCTATGCACTATTTTGGAGCCAGCCCCTATAGCCTGTTGCTGATCGTATTGCTCTTTGTGGTGGCATGTACGGACCGGGAGGAAAGCTATGAGCGTAGAATTAAGCTTCCGGTGCGTATCGTGGGAGTGGTGATGTCCCTGGGAGCACTGATTCTGTGTGCCACAGCCATGTACATCGCCTTTACACCGGTAGGCTCTGAGACCATCCTGGGTTGTCAGTGGCGGTATCAGATGCAGGTGATGTTCCCCATGCTGTATCTCATCTTTGGGATTCCTCTGAACAACAAGATGGATAAGCTATGGTATCGGGGGATTGTGCTGGGGATTTCGTCCTTTGTGGTGATGCAGGCGCTGTGGACGAATTGTATTGCAACATTCTGAAACTGTGTGATATAATCAAAGATGATATTGTCTAGAAATGAATGAAAAATAAATCGTATCTGTGAAGGTACTGAACAGATACGAAAAATAAATGTATAAGATTCAAGGAGGATTCCACTATGAAGGGAATTATACTTGCCGGAGGATCCGGCACCAGATTATATCCGTTGACAAAGGCTGTATCCAAGCAGATCATGCCGGTGTATGACAAGCCTATGATTTATTATCCACTGTCCACCCTGATGCTGGCAGGCATCCGTGAGGTGCTGATTATCTCGACACCGAGAGATCTGCCGGTATTCAAAGAGCTTTTCGGAAGCGGTGAGCAGCTGGGTATGGAGTTTTCCTACGAAGTGCAGGAGACCCCGAGAGGACTGGCAGATGCCTTCATCATCGGTGAGAAGTTCATCGGAAACGATGCGGTGGCACTGGTACTGGGAGACAATATCTTCTATGGACAGAGCTTTTCCAAAGTGCTTCGCAGCGCCGCAGAGCGCACCATGAGTCAGCCGGGAGCTACTATTTTCGGATATTATGTGAAGGATCCCAGAGAGTACGGCGTGGTAGAGTTTGACGAGAATGGCAAGGCACTTTCCATTGAGGAGAAGCCCGCACAGCCTAAGTCCAACTACGCAGTACCGGGACTGTATTTCTATGATAACGATGTGGTAGAGATTGCAAAAAATGTAAAGCCCTCTGCCAGAGGTGAGATCGAGATCACCAGTATCAATAACGAGTACCTGAATCGTGGCACCCTGCAGGTGGAGACACTGGGGCGTGGCTTTGCATGGCTGGATACCGGTAATCATGATATGCTTTTGGATGCAGCTGACTTCGTGGCAGCATTCCAGAAGAGACAGGGACTGTATATCTCCTGCATCGAGGAGATTGCCTATAAGAGAGGATTTATCGATAAGGAGCAGCTCATTAAACTGGCACAGCCGTTACTCAAGACCGCATACGGTCAGTATCTCATGGACGTTGCAAACGGATTATAATTCATGCTTGTAATGGAATACACAGATTTGTTCGTAGTAGCGTATATTTAGATATGATTTCTTAGTTCAATTGAGATATGGTTAAGTGAGAAGGAATTTGCGGCTTCGATTACAGACCGTAGAGGAACGTCGGTTCTTAATGGAACAATGAACGAAGTGATTTGTTCCATTTAGTACCGCTACGTTCCGGCAAGAGCGAGAGCGTGTCTGCAATCGAACCGCACAATTCATTCGTTAGAAAATACATTTGAAAGGAAGTAGCAAAAATGGGAAAAATAACAGTGACAGAAGATTGCAACGGCATCAAAGGTCTGAAGGTTATCGAGCCGTCAGTATTCGGCGATGACAGAGGATATTTCATGGAGACCTATAATTATAATGACTTCAAGGAGGCAGGCATCGACTGTGAGTTCGTACAGGATAATCAGTCTGCATCCAAGAAGGGTGTGTTAAGAGGACTTCACTTTCAGATCAACTACCCTCAGGATAAGCTGGTGCGGGTGGTAAACGGCGAGGTGTTTGATGTGGCTGTGGACTTACGGGAAGGCTCTGAGACCTTCGGTAAGTGGTTCGGCGTGACACTGTCTGCAGAGAATAAGAAGCAGTTTTTTATTCCAAAGGGATTTGCCCATGGATTTGTAGTGCTCAGCGACTACGCTGAGTTCTGCTATAAGGTGACCGACTTCTATCATCCCAATGACGAGGGTGGACTCCTGTGGAAGGATCCGGACATCGGAGTAGAGTGGCCCATGCCGGAGGGAATGACCGAGGCAGATCTGACATTGTCCGACAAGGATAAAGTATGGGGTGGAATCAAGGAGTACGTGGCCAGCAAATAAAAAGTAAGTTACTGGAACGACCGTAGGGAGTGAACAGTAAGAGGGCAGACAAAGGAGTTATCGTATGTCAAAGAAGAGAATTGCCGCGAGTATCCTGGTGATTATCCTGACGATTGTGGCAAATGTTTTGATTATTGGATATAAATATAATGGGACGGACTCAACGGCGAGACTTCAGATTAGTGTGAATTCTGATGAGGGAAATGACATGGAGGTTTTTTTCCTGAATGAAGGACAGAAAATGCCAGATGCATTCAATGCACAGCAGAGTGCGCTAGGGACGTATAATACACCGGGGCAAACAATTATGCTAGAATACGAAATCCCTGTGGATGCAGCATATATTCGTTTGGATTTGGGAACATTACCGTCGGAGACCATTATTACCGCTGTAGATTTGAGTTATGGAAGTAAGACATGGAGCATTCCAATTAGTAGTTTGGCAGATATTGTGATGACCAGAGATATTGATGAATGGAAGGTTGAAGATGCAGGCCTTGTCGTTACAACTCAAACGGATGATCCATATATTGTATGGAATACAGCAAATTGGGGAGTGGCGGAATATGTGACGAACCATCAGCGTGTTACCAATGGAATTGTAAAGGGAATTCTATGCTTTTTCCTTGATCTGATTGTACTGGTGTTGTTACGTCATGCGAAGAAATTGGTGAGCCTTCCACTGGAAATTTGGCAGAATCGTAAATTGATTATTCAATTGGCAAAAAATGATTTCAAGACCAAATATGCGGGATCTTATTTAGGAATCGTATGGGCATTTATCCAACCAATTGTGACAGTTTTGGTGTATTGGTTTGTGTTTGATAAAGGCCTGAAGGCAGGAAGTGTAAATACTAAAGCAGGCATAACAGTACCTTTTGTTTTGTGGTTAGTAGCAGGTTTAGTGCCTTGGTTCTTTTTCTCGGATGCATTAACCGGAGGAACAAATGCGCTGACTGAGTATAGCTATTTAGTAAAAAAAGTCGTGTTTAAGATTAGTATCCTACCTATTGTGAAGGTATTGTCAGCGTTGTTTGTTCATGTATTCTTTATCGTGTTTACATTGTGTTTGTATGCAGGGTATCAATACTTCCCGACGTTGTATACACTTCAGATTTTGTATTATACATTTTGTACTTTTGTTCTAGTATTAGGGCTGTCGTATATGACCTGTGCCATCGTAGGATTTTTCAAAGATTTGACCCAGGTAATTAATATCCTACTTCAAATTGGTGTGTGGATGACTCCTATCATGTGGAATATTGATACCATGGAATTGTCCCCAGTGCTTATTACGATATTCAAATTGAATCCCATGTATTACGTGGTAGCTGGATACAGGGATGCACTGATTAATCACGTATGGTTCTGGGAGAAGGCTCCCATGACATTGTATTTCTGGATTGTTACGATTTTGATTTTAGGGGTTGGAATGACAATTTTTAAACGATTAAAGGTTCATTTTGCAGACGTTTTATAGCATAACCCGAGGAAAAGGTAATAGACATGGAAGATATAGCAATTAAAGTACAAGATGTAAGTAAATTATACAAATTATATGATAAGCCTTCAGATCGACTGAAGGAGTCGCTTGGTTTATCAAAAAAAATGCGTTATAAAGAGCATTATGCATTGCATAATGTCTCTTTTGATGTAAAGAGAGGGGAAACGGTAGGCATTATCGGAACCAATGGATCTGGTAAATCCACCATCCTTAAGATTATCACCGGTGTGTTAAATCCCACATCTGGTAGTATTCAGATAAATGGAAGAATCTCAGCATTGCTGGAACTGGGTGCAGGATTCAACATGGAATATACGGGGTTAGAGAACGTGTATTTGAATGGTACCATGATCGGATTTTCCAGGGAAGAAATCGATGCGAAACTTCATGATATTTTAGAATTTGCAGATATTGGTGATTTCGTGAATCAGCCGGTGAAAACTTATTCCAGTGGTATGTTTGTTCGACTTGCCTTCGCAGTGGCCATCAATATTGATCCGGAGATTCTTATTGTGGATGAGGCTTTGTCTGTGGGAGATGTGTTCTTCCAGGCAAAGTGTTATAAAAAGTTCGAAGAGTTTAAAAAACAGGGAAAAACCGTCTTGTTCGTAAGCCACGATCTCGGAAGTGTCAACAAATACTGTGATCGTGTGGTTTTACTGAATCGTGGGGTGAAGATGGCGGAAGGTGCACCCAAAGAGATGATTGATTTGTACAAAAAAGTATTGACCCATCATGAAGACACCGAACAGACAGAGTCATCAACTGAGAATTCGGCAGAGACAGAAATTACGAACTGGAAAATCAAAATGCAGGAAAACCCCAAGAAATCTGTGTATGGCACAGGGGATGCTGATATCTTTGACTACTGTATTATGGATGAAGATAAGCATATTACTAATATCGTGAACAAAGGAGACTCTTTCAGTATAAAAATGAAGGTGAAGTTTCATCGTGAGATTGCGGATCCTATCTTGGCCTTTACTATTAGGGATAAACAGGGAACAGAAATTGCCGGGACAAATACCATGTATGAGAATGTTAACGTAGGGGCAGTAAAAGCAGGAGATGTGCGGGAAATCACATTTACCCAGAAAATGGATCTTAAGGGAGGAGAATACTTGCTTTGCCTTGGATGTACCGGATTTGAAAATGGTAATTTTGAGGTTTACAATCGTTTGTATGAAATCTGTAATATACAGGTGATTTCTAGCAAGAACATTGTAGGTTATTATGATATGAATTCTTCCGTAGAAGTAAAATGATTAATGAAGGCGGGTTTATAGAATGGACAATATTGAAAAAATAGGCGGATTCACGTTAAACTTAAAGAATTATTCCGGAAATGATCTATACAGCGACGGCGACATTGAAGATGAATTATTGAGAATATGTCAGAGTGGTGACAGAGAGGAAGTACTGCGTAATAGTGATTCATGGCCCCTCTTATACCATCTGTCCAAGGCCCGTGAGAATATTCTAGACTGGTATGAGTTTAATCCGGAGGGTGATCTTCTGGAAATCGGTGCAGGATGTGGAGCTTTAACCGGTTTATTCAGCCGGAAAGTTAATAAAGTTACTTGTATCGAACTGTCCAAGCGACGTTCTTTGATCAATGCGTATAAGAACGGACAAGATGGGTGTGCAGAGATTATTGTAGGGAATTTTCAGGATATTGATATCAGCGAGAAATACGACTATGTAACATTAATCGGTGTTTTAGAATATGCGAAGTGTTATCTCAATGTTCCGAAACCATTCCATGCCATGTTAAATAAGATAAAAAACAACCTAAAAGAAAACGGAAAAGTAATCATAGCTATCGAAAATAGGATGGGACTCAAATATTTTTCCGGCGCTGCGGAAGATCATACTGGTACTCCATTTGATGGAATTAATGGATATGCTAAGGGAAGTGATGCCATTACATTCTCCAAACCGGAGTTGACCAAGCTTTTATACGAATGCGGATTTGGTAAATTAGAGTTTTATTATCCGGTACCGGATTACAAGCTGCCGTCTACCATATATTCAGATGATTATTTGCCGGAATCAGGAGAACTGCGTGCTATGAAGCGGGCTTATGCCGGAAATAATTTTCAGTTTTTTGATGAGGAATTGGCGTTTGATGAAATCTGTAAAGATGGTCAGTTTCCATATTTCTCCAATTCATTTTTAGTCATTGCTGAGCAGGGAAAGGAGTAGGGAACCGTGAAAAAGATCATATACTGTAAATATAATCAGAACCGTGCTCCGAAATATCAGACTAAGACGGTGATATATCAAACGGAAACAGAAAAATACATTGAGAAAGAAGCCCTGTGTCAAGAAGCGGATGCACATATTGAGGCATTTCAGATGAATTATGAGTTGGTGAAGGATATTTACCCGGCTATCGAGTTTATCAATTGCGAGATGCAGGATGGAGTTGTGCGATATCCCTTTATTACAGGAACTTCCATCGACGACTTTTTAAAAGGACATGTAACATCATGGGAAGAACTGTTTGTCGAGATGAAGTTATTGATTGAAAAGCTTTATCGTGTAAATACTGAAAAGTCATGCGGATTTAAAATGACAGAGGAATTTAAAAAGCGCTTTGGGGACACAGACTGCAGTAAGGATGTGTGTGTGTGTCCCTGTAACCTGGATATGATATTTGACAATCTGATGATAATGGAAGACGGGACGGTAAAAGCATTTGATTATGAATGGGTATGTGATTTTCCGGTTCCGGAAAAGTATGTGATTTATCGGGTATTGTGCAGATTTTATGATAAGTACTTTGGTTATATTTCTCCGAAGTACTCCTTTGAGGTGTATATCGAACAGTTTCAGTTTGATAAAGAGGAACAGGAACGGTATCGCCGGATGGAGGATGCCTTTATTCAGTTTATCTATAAAGGCGGGGAGCCTGCATTCCAGGCAGAGCAGTATTTCCTGAAGAGGACAACTTTCGATGAAATGGCCATAATGAAGAACGATTATAATCATGTGGTGCAGGATTACAACAATGCATTGGAAGTGCTTCATAAGACGGAGAGTGATTACCTTACCACCATAGACCGGCTAAATGAAGCAGTTAAAATCAAGGAAGATGTGGAAAACGTTCTACATGATACAGAGCAGAAATATCTTACTACCATAGACCGATTAAATGAAGCGGTTAAAATCAAGGAAGATGTGGAGACACTGTTGCATAAAACCGAGAGTGAATACCTTACCACGATAAACCGATTAAATGAAGCGGTTAAAATTAAGGAAGAGGTAGAAACGCTGTTGCATAAGACAGAAGAGGAGTATCTAGCAACTATAGATCGACTGAACGAGACTGTAAGGGTGAAGAACGAGTTTGAGCAGGCTTTACGCAATACAGAAACGGAACGGGATTCACTGCGTAGTCAAGTAGATTCGCTGAATAACCAGAATATCATTTTAAATATGCAGTTGAATATGATCGTGAATTCATCTTCCTGGAAGATTACCCGTCCATTGCGTGGTATTAAAAAAGTTGGTAGAAGCTTAAAAAATGACGGGGTGAAGGCCACGTTTCATAAGGTTGAGCAGAGGCTGGGTCGTACGACTCAGAACGAATTTGCCGAAGAAGTGAATGTGGCAGACACCGTGGATGTAGCACAGAATGCAACAGAGCAGAATACAGTAGCAGAACCGGAAAGAAACCGTTTCCTGCCCTATGTAGAAGTGACAGAGGAAGTATTACAGCAACAGAGGAATCACAAGTTTGAGAAAGAACCGAAAATCAGTATCATCACACCCCTGTTCAATACCCCGGAAGCGTTCATGGTGGAATTACTTGAGTCGGTGAAAAACCAGACCTATGGAAATTGGGAACTGTGCCTGGTGAATTTTAGTGATTCTGCTTTTGAGGCGGTAGATAGTATCTGCAGAAGATATGCAGGAGAAGATGCAAGGTTTGTCTATCACATAGAAAAGGAGAATAAGGGAATCTCTGAAAATACTAATATCTGTATTGCACATAGTACAGGAGACTATATTGCGCTTTTGGATCATGATGATGTACTGCATCCATGTGCATTATATGAGGCAGTGAAGGCCATCAATGAAACAGGCTGCGATTTTCTGTATACAGATGAGATTAAGTTCGAAGGAAACTTAGAGAATCTGTTTTTGCCGAATTTTAAGCCGGATTTTTCCATAGATGAATTACGGGCGCATAACTTTATTTGTCATTTCAATGTGTATAAGAAGAGCCTGTATGATGAAGTTGGTGGATATCGAAAGGAATTTGACGGAAGTCAGGATCACGATATTGTACTTCGATTAACGGAAAAAGCTGAAAAAATTGTTCATATTCCGAAGATTCTATATTATTGGCGTGTTCATGCGAATTCTGTGGCACAAAATATCGAAGCGAAATCTTATGCTACCGACGCAGGAGAGCATGCGGTGACGGAGCAGCTGGAACGCGCTGGTGAGCCGGATCAGTATGCAGAGTCCGTGATTAATCACATTCCCTTGTATCGCATTCATACAAAGGCAAAGCTGAAACCGGATGTTACGGTGCTGATCTGGGGAGATGATGGTAAAGAATCGATAGAAAAGACCAAGAATTCCCTGAGAGATTTGGCGGATTGTGAATGCAAGATTGTTTCTGAGGATGGAAAAACCTTGGGATCTATGTGGAATACTGCTATGGCTCAGGTTCACACCAAATATGCGCTGTTTATAAAAGCCGGGCTTGAACTGCCCGATGAAGATGTGGTGAATGAGTTCATGATCTATGCGGATCGAGAGGATATTGCAACCATCGACTGTAAGGTCTTGACGGATCAGAATACCATATTCTCTGGAGGCGCGTATTTAAGCGGAGATGCGGGAATGCCTATCAAGCTTCGTTGTATGGGTGGACCGAGGGATTATGCCGGATATGAAAATGGAATGTTCCACAGTAGAGCAGTGGCGGCATCCACCGGATTATGTACCTTTGTAGATGCGGAATGCTGGAGGGAATCCGAGGGATTCCCGGATATGGGAAGCATGTGTGTGATGATGGAGTATTCCTATGATATGTGGAAAAAAGGAAAAAGAAATATCTGGACACCATTTATTGAAGCTTATGGTTTAAATGAGAAGGACCAGAAGTATTATATCGACTCATTGACATGGCTGGTGGGAAAAGTCTATGATGACAGGGATTCGTATCTGAGTAAACAGGTTATTGATCTGAAACTAGAATAGGAGGAAAGCTTATGAGCGGGTTAATTCATAAGTCAGCGAAGGCATTAAAGGAAGAAGGTATTACAGGATTCTCAAAGAGAACAGTACGATATATTGGTAAACATGTCTTTGGAATCATTCCGGAGGAGCCGGTGATAGAGGTACCTGTACCGCAGGAACCGGTGGCAGAAGAAATCGTGCCGGAGGAACCACCGGCACCGGAGCCGGAACCGGAATACCATCCGCCCATGGTGGATGTACTCTTTATCAATGGATGCGATAGTTCTGTTCCACATCCGGCCAGATACCGTGTCACACATCAGAGAGAGCAATTGATTGCCAATAATATCACCAGTGATGAAGTGTATTATGTGAACCTGCAGTTGGAGCAGGTAAAGTATGCACATCTATTTGTATTCTTCCGATGCCCTTACACAGATACCATTGGTGAATTTATTGAGACAGCAAAGCAGTTAAATAAGACAGTACTTTTTGATATCGATGATTTGGTAATCGATACCAAGTATACAGATACCATCAAATATATACAGGCCATGTCCGTGGAGGATAAGGCGTTGTACGATGATGGGGTCAACCGTATGGGACATACATTACGCCTGTGTGAGGGGGCCATCACTACCACAGAGCGTCTGGCACATGAACTGGGCAAATATGTGCCGGAGGTATACATTAATCGCAATACAGCCTCAGAAAGAATGTACGAGCTTTCTGAAAAGGTGGTAAAAGATCGTGATGATCAGGAGGTGCGTATTGGATATTTCAGTGGAAGTATCACACATAATGATGATTTCATGTTGGTGATGCCCGCACTAAAGCATCTGCTACAGAAATACGAGAATCTGCGACTCTATATTGTGGGTGAATTGGAATTGCCGGAGGAGTTGCAGGCCTTTGAGAGCCAGATTGTGGCAACGCCTTTTTTGGATTGGCAGGAGTTGCCTCAGCTTATTGCGTCTGTGGACATTAATATTGCACCTTTGGAGCAGAGCATTTTCAATGAGGCAAAGTCAGAGAACAAATGGGTAGAAGCTGCATTGGTGAAGGTTCCTACTGTTGCCAGCAAGGTGGGGGCTTTTGATCGTATGATAGAGGATGGAGTAACCGGATTCCTCTGTGATACATCAGATGAATGGATTCGTGCACTGGAGAATTTGATTCTGGATGAAAATCTGAGAAAACAGATTGCGCAGCAGGCATATCAGTATGCAAAGGAGCATTGCCTTACCATCTATTCCGGGTTGCCTGTCAGTGAGCATATCATGTCAAAGATGAAGCCCAGTGCTGTATTTGTGTTCCCCTCTACGGAGATCAGCGGAGGAATCATGGTAGCGTTAAAGCATGCGTCCTTTATGCAGAAAAAGGGATATGATGTGACGATTTTAGCTTATAACCCGTCTCTACCATGGATGGAGTACGATGGATGCAAATTCCCTGTATTAAGCTATGGTGTGAATCCAGTATTTGCATATTTTGATAAGGCAGTGGCTACCATGTGGTCCACTACACCCTTCGTGGAGACTCATCCAAAAATCAAAGACAGATATTATCTGGTTCAGAATTTTGAGGTGGACTTCTATGAGCCCAATGTCATTCTGCGAATCCAGGCGAACCAGACCTATCAGCTGGCAAGAGATATCCAGTATGTTACTATTTCCAAGTGGTGTCAGAACTGGCTTAAGGACAAATACCATAAGGAGGCATGCTATGCACCTAATGGAATTGTGGTAAAGGATTTCTATGAGAAAGAGAGAGACTTCAATGGAAAAATCAGGATTCTCATCGAGGGAGACTGTGCGGTGGAGTACAAGCGGGTGGATGAGAGCTTCCGCATCACCAACCGGTTAGACCGGGAAAAATTTGAAGTCTGGTATATGTCATATAATGAGACACCGAAGGAATGGTATCAGTATGACAAATTCCTTCATCGGGTTCCATACGAAGAGGTGGCAGACGTGTATCGTCAGTGCCATATCTTGCTGAAATCCAGCACACTGGAAAGCTTCTCCTATCCGCCACTGGAAATGATGGCAACGGGAGGCTTCGTGGTGGCAGTGCCCAATGGTGGCAATGCGGAGTATTTACAAGATTCCCATAACTGCCTGCTGTATGAAAGCGGAAATGAGGATCAGGGCATTGCATGTATCGAGAGAATTTGTAATAATGAAAACCTGAGAGAGCAGCTTCTAAGTGGTGCAAAGGAGACTGTGGCGAAGAGAGACTGGTCAAGTATCAGGGCGGAAATATTGGCACTATACAATATAGAAGAATAGGGAAAATCAAATGAATAAAATGAAAAATTTCATTATGAGGAACAGTTCGAAAATAGTATTGAGCCTTGTAGTAATAGTACTGGCGAGTTTTTTGTGGATACATGCCTCAGACTATATATTTGAATATGGGGATATGGCATATGAAAATGTACAAGTTCAGGATATTTCGGCGGCAACTATGGTAAGACAGACTATTCAAATACCGGACGATGATGTGAATTCATTGGGTGTGATGTTTGCGACGTATGAGAATCACGCCAAAGGGAATATAGAAGTTCAGTTGTTAGAGAACGATTCCGTACTCAAAACATGGAACGTTGATACCTCATTATTGTCGGATAATGATTATTACAAGTTCGATATAAAGGAAATGCAGTTCAATGCGGATAGTGTATATGATCTTCAGATAAAGAGTGATACTTCAGCGGAAAGTATTGCAGTATATGTGGAGGAAAACAGCGAAGCAGCTCAGGATAATCAGAGCATATGCTATAAATACTATTATACGAATATTACCGGCATCGTATTGATTATAGTGATATTTGTAGTATTGGCAGCACTATTTACAGCGAGTTATTTTCGGGTACAAAAGAGTTACCTCATGATGCTGTTGCTTACGGTGGTTGGAATAATATATTTTACGGTGTTTCCTTTGGGAGAGATTCCTGATGAGAACGGACACTTTTACCGTGCTTTTGAGGTGTCCTGTGGAAGCATGATATCGGAGCAAATCGAGGGCGGAGGTGGAGCCTGTCTGCCTGTTGCGTTGACACAGTACCGAGATAATACGGTTAGTATTGACTGGAGTAATGGTGCGGAATTGGTATATTCCAATACAGCGTTGTATGCAGCAGTGTGCTATTTCCCTCAGGCACTCGGAATCCGAATCACCCGATTTTTCACAGACAATGTGTCGATGATCTTTTATGCGGGGCGTCTGGCGAATTTTTTAGTATCGCTTCTGTTGAGTTTATGGGCATTAAAGAAGATGCCTTTTGCAAAGGAAGTATTGTTTATTATTATGATGTTCCCCATGACGTTACAGGAAATGGTATCCATGGCTCCGGATGGCATGACCAATGCGCTTTCCTTCGCATTTATAGCCTATGTTTTACATTTGGCTTATGAAAGTGAGAAAATTACCAAGCGTGATTTGGCACTGCTGATGATTCTGGGAATCACAATTTCTCTATGTAAGATTGTATATGTGGTGGAAATCCTTCTGCTTTTTATTCTTCCGGCAGAAAAACTGGGGGGTAAGAAAAGAAGTCTCTGCTTCAAATTGGGGGTTCCGGGGATTGCGGTGATACTAAATCTGATATGGTTGAAAATATCATCCGGTTTTCTGGTTGAATTTAATCCGGGAGTAGATACAGGAAAGCAGGTGGTCTATGTGCTGACACATCTGCATGAATATTATGCGGTGGTGGTAAGAACCATCACAGCAAATGCAGATAACTGGGTGAAATGGATGTTTGGAGAATCGCTAGGCACGTTGTCTATCTCCATAAGTGGATTTGTTTGGATTTCGTTATTGATTCTGTTGGTCTATGAGATATTGAATGTGAATACGGAATTGGAATTACGGAGAAGTGATATCGTGTGTTATTGGATGATTGTGTTAGGAGGCTGTGCATTAATAGCTACCAGTCTGTATGTGCAGTGGACACCCTATAAATCAGGATATATTGATGGAATCCAGGGAAGATACTTCATTCCGTTACTAATGCCCCTGTTGCTGCCTGTGACGTACAGAAAAAGAATGGTGATCGGGGAGGATACGACAGAGACCATTGGTTATCTGTATTTTATCATTGTATTTCTGGAGGGCATGGCACTTATCGATATACTGAAGTATTTTATTGTTTAGAAAGTTCAAAGGATAAAGGAGACGAAAGAATGGACAAGATAGCAGTGTTAATTCCATGTTATAACGAATCAAAGACAATCGAAAAGGTTGTAAAAGATTTTGCGGCAGAATTACCGGAGGCAGTGATCTATGTATATGATAATAACTCTACCGATCATACCGATGAGATTGCCAGACAGGCCGGTGCAGTGGTACGCTATGAGTATCAGCAGGGAAAGGGAAATGTAATCCGCAGAATGTTTGCCGAGATTGATGCGCAGTGTTATGTGATGGTAGACGGAGATGATACATATCCGGCCACACAAGTCAAAGAGATGGTAGATAAAGTGCTGAATAACAAGGCGGATATGGTGGTGGGAGACCGTTTGTCATCTACCTATTTTGAAGAGAATAAGCGTCCGTTTCATAATTTTGGCAATTCCATCGTCCGCGGAAGCATCAATACCTTGTTCAAAAACGACATCAAGGATATCATGACCGGATATCGTGCGTTCAGCTACCGTTTTGTGAAGACATTCCCTGTTTTGTCAAAGGGATTTGAGATTGAGACGGAAATGAGTATTCATGCCATCGATAAGAATATGTATGTAGAAAATGTGGTCATTGATTATCGGGACAGACCGGAGGGAAGCGAGTCAAAGCTGAATACCTACTCCGATGGATTTAAGGTAATCAAAACCATTATCCGATTGTTCCGTACTTACCGTCCCATGGCGTTTTTTGGGGTGATTTCCGCAATACTATTTGTACTGGCAGCAGCATTTTTTATTCCGATTGTGGTGACTTTTGTGAATACAGGATTGGTGCCGAATTTCCCGACACTGATTGTATGTGGCTTTGCAGTGATGGCGGCTATCCAATCATTGTTTTCTGGTTTGATCTTAAAGACCATTTATCAGAAAAATCGTCAGGATTTTGAGATGGATCTGTATCGGGCAACCAGAGAGGAAAAGGAAGCGTTATAATAAAGGCGGTATCATGGGAGAGACGAGAATATGTTGGAATTGATTATACACGCATTGTTGGCATTGCTGGTTCCGGCAGGTATATCAGCAGCTAAATGCTGCATAAAAGGGAAAAAGGGTAAGGAACTGCTTAAAGAGACGGTACTGATTACGGTTTGCTCCATTGCCATCCTGACAGGAGCTTTTGTTATAAAGAGGGGAAGCTGGACCGCGTATGAGTTCCTGCTGATGGAAAGCCTGAGCGCATCGTTACTTTCCTTTCTACTATTTCCAATTATCAGGAGTAAAAAATGCGAAGTAACGTATATTTGTGAATTTTTGTGTGCCATGTGCGTAAGTGTTGTTGCGTATTCTGTTTTGACCTATGGACAGACGGTGATTCATTCCGATACGGCCACATCCATTATTTTGTCAGATAGCATGATGAGACATCTCAGTTATTTCCCATCTACCTGGAATTATGTGAATGGTGAGATATGGACGATTTGTACCGGAACTTTTTGTATTTTGCCATCTATCTTGCTGCAGGATCAAAGTTTGGCGAGAATGATTGGTTCGCTGATTACAATTGTCTTGACTTATGGAGGGATTATTTTCCTTAGCAGAAAGATTTTTCGGAACAACTCTTGGCTGATTTCCATTCCGTTGGTATTTGTATTTGTTTGTACTTCCCCCAATATTTTCACCTATGGAATGACCGATATGCTGTTATATCAGGCTGCTTATTCACCACAGATTCTTTGGCTTGCGTTCTGTACTGCGCTGATTATAGAGTTGTTTTGTTCAGAGCATGGTAAATGGTCAAAGAGATACATTATAGTCTATGGATTGCTGATGATTGGATTGTGTGCAGGGGGAAGTCGGATTTTGGCAGAGCAGACCTTACCGATCCTTTGTACCTGTGTGGTGATGATATACCTTGATTTGGTAAAACAGGATCAGATTACATGGAAACCGGCTCTGAAAAAAATGGGCTATATGACGGCTGTCATAGCGGTGCCAGCATTGATTGGTTGTATCGTATATAAGTGCCTCTGCACCAGACTTAAAGTAACGTTCACTCAGAATAATGCATTTGTGTTTGCAGACTCTCTCGAATCTATGTGGAACAATCTCTGGTTTGGAGTGCGGGATCTGTTTGGCTGTTTTGGTTTTGATGGAGGGGTACAGCTTCTATCTATAGCAGGATTACGGAATTTTGTATCCGTTGTCATCTGTGCAATGGTTTGCTTTGTTGTGCCGGTGCTTCAGTGGAGAAAATTTAAGGAAGAAAATGCAGAGGTTCAGTTTTTCTTTGCTTTTTCCATGATTCATAATCTCATCATGTTTGTTCTGGCAGTATTTTTCGGGAAAATGACTTCCCCCAGATATTGGCTGACCACTATTGCATGTTTTGTGCTGGTATCCGCCAGATATATTTATGTGTATTGGCTGGGACAGAAAAATTTTCAGCAGTATATATGGGCAGGACTTTTTGCTATTGCTTGTGTCATAGAGTGTATTGGTCTTGGAATGATGAGTGCCGGATGGGCGGACAACTTAGCTCAGAAAAAAGCGTTTAATCAGGTTCTTGTGGATCATAATCTGACCAAAGGATATGCCACATACTGGAATGCATATTCCAATGAGGTATATTCCGATTTGCAAATCCGATATGGAGGGGTGAATATAGGGGAAAATGGTATTTCGCCGTATCTGTGGCTGGTTGACGGTGATGTATATGAACCAGAGGGAGGAATTCACTCCTTTTTACTACTGTCGGAAGAAGAAAATCAGCAAATTGGAACGGAAATTAATGTCCTGTTTGGCACACCTGTTGAGACCTTTATGATTGATACAAGTTATGTGTATGTTTTTGACCATGATATCGCAAGCGATATGAGATAGAGATATGAGGGAAAACTTTTTCGTTAGACAGAAGGGAACGTGTAAATGCTGGATATTATAAAAATAATCATAATTTTCTATATGATACTCGTTTTTCCCTTCCTGTTGGGAACGCTATGGCAGAAGTATATTGTGAAGCGGCATCTGGGAATCGGTACACTGGTTCAGGGATGGCTCTGTATGATGGCACTGTTTTATTGCGAATCGGTGCCTATGATACTTTTCAGAAGAAGTCTGTCAGAATTGAAGAATATATGGCTCATAACCACTGTGGTCATTACAATTCTTTTTCTGCTGTTGTGCTTTGGTACCCGGAAACAGCGACGGAATATGATGAATCTGTTTTTTAAGAAGTGGAAGTGCGCAGTGATCCCGGTTCTTCTGATTTTGTGTAGTATCTTGTTCCTGCAACCGGTTCGGGAGGATGATACCCTTGAGATTGTGATGGATGCCATTGCCTCTGACACGATGTATCAGCACCAGCCTTATACCGGTGAGCGATATGAGGAAGTACCGCAGGAACAGGCATTTGCCCCGTTGGAGATGTACTATGCAGTTTTATTTGAAGTTGCCAATGCGAATCCGGCTATCATTGTACGAATCCTCATTCCCTTTGGATTTTTACCCATCTGCATCATTACCTATGTGCTGTGGGCGAGACGACTTTTCCCGAAAAATCCCCAGGGGCAGAGATGGTTCCTTATATTTGCAGGAATCATTTCCCTTTTTCCGATTGTTTCCACGGATATGGGTCTGCTGCGGATCTGGCAGAGCTGCTGGAAAGGGGATGTACTGCTGGCCACTACAGTGCTTCCGCTGATGTGCTCCTATGTGTACCTGATGATTCGGGAACTGTCACAGCAGTATAGTGGGAGAACCTGCGGCGAGTACGCCTTGAAACTGTTGGTTGCATCCTTGACAGCCCAGTTGATGGATGCGAAGGGGATGTTATACTCCTGTATGATTATCATCTCTGGTGTGTTGATCCTAGTGGTAAGGAGGTGGCAGAAGAAATATGCTGCAAATCCTAAATGCAATTAGAGAGTCCAACGGAGCCTACTCCGACCTGGGAATTAATCTGGCACTGTTATGGGTTGGCATCATCTATCTGTATATTCGGGAAGAAAATAGGCAGAGGCGCAGCTTTATGTATGTAGTGCTGGATCTGATGTTTTTATTACTGAATCCATTTACTGCCGGAAACGGGAATTATTACAGAATGGTTGCCATTATACCAACAGTAACATTGCTTGCCTATGTCATGGCAAAGACTATGGTGAAAGAAAGTAAAAAGACGAATCGGGTGATTCTTGTGGCAGGATTTTTGGTAATTTTGTTGATCAGTTTAAACTTTCGGTTTACCACAGGAAATATCGGTGTGATTGAGAATAAATACAAAGTGTCCGATGAAGCACAGGAACTGCAGCAGATTGTCAGTGAATTGGGAGATGTGTATGTGATAGCTCCGCGTGAAATCGGAGAACAGCTGCGAGAGTATGATGTGTCGTTCCGGATACTAGGTGGAGATGAGGAAAAATGGGGGGTTATCAATGATATTTCTCAGAACTGGTCAGATTCGGAGAAGATAAAGAATTATGCTGACATATATGATGCAAAATGCATTGTTTGTCCCAAGGACGAGGATGGAAGTCAGGGGTTAGATCCGGAGAGTTTTTCACTGATTGCTCAGACTGAGAATTATTGGGTGTATGTGCTGAATGAGGAAGAAAAGTAGAAACGGTCATTGGGAAGAAGTGTTAGAATCATACCGAATTTATGAGCAAATGGTTTAGAAGAATTTGAAAAGGTCAAGAGCGTACTGGAAAGTTTATAACTGGCTTTTTGGAAGAAGAAAATGAAAAGACTTAAGTCCAGCATTGAAAGTAAAAATAATTCGCACTAAATCATTTGAAATTACTGCGGTTTTCTCTGTGATAAAGTAAAATAGAAGAAAAATTTTATCGCAGAGGTGCAAAATGAGTCGAGAGCAGGAAAGAATCAGAAAGAAACTTGAAAACAATCCCATTGCTGAATGTAATAAGATTCAGAACAGATTTTGTCCAGAACTTTTTTCTATGTTCGACAGAGTAAAGGATCCCCGTAATCAGAGTTACATTGATTATTCTTCAAGAGTCATGCTTGGAACTATGTACTATAAAAGTATTGCAGGAATTTCGAGCATGCAGGAAATGACAAGAACCTTTAGTGATGAGAAAATCTGCAGAAATTTATATAGATTCATGGGAGAAGACGTAAAAGATTATTTGCCCCATGGTGTGACAGAAAATGAATTTCTGGAAAGATTAGATCCAAGGGAGTTAGAGAATGTTCAGCATAATATCGTATATTCCATGATCCGTGGAAAGACCTTTGATAATGCCAGAGTGTTAAAGAAATGGCAGGTTATTGTAGATGCAACCGAACTGGACGAAGGATACCAAAAGAAGAATGAGCATTATCTGAGCCGGTGCTACAACAGAGGCTCAGATAATGAGTACGTTAAGTATCACAGAAGCATACTTGAGGCAAAAATATACTTTGGAGAAAATCTTGTACGCAGTATTGCATCAGAAACAATAGAAAATTCGGAGGAATATATAAATCAAAGTGATGAAGCAGTAAAACAGAATTGCGAAAGTAAAGCTTTTGTAAGACTTGCTGCCAAAATCAAACAGAAATTTCCGAGGCTGCCAATTATCATTACGACAGATGGACTGTATGTTACAAAAACAGTTTTACAGATATGTAAAGATTATCATTGGGATTATATCATCCGGTATAAAGAAGGCTGCGCTTCATCAATAGCCAGAGAATATTGGGCACTTCCAGAAAAAGAAACAGCTGGAACTGATATTGAGTATCAGAATAAAGTCATGTTCAATGATTTTGATGTGAATCTGATTTATTACCGGGAAAGGCGGATTGTAAATGGTGAAGAGAAAGAAAGAGAGTTTGCCTGGATTATAAGCATCGAGATCACGAAAAGTAATGCAAAAAGTATCGTACGTGTTGGACGCAACAGATGGAAAATAGAAAATCAGGGATTTAACCGCCAGAAGCACTGGCAGGGAAATATAGAGCATGCCTGCAGCTGGAATGAACGTGCGCAGAAGAACCACTATCTCATTGAGCAGATAGCAGATTTTATGAAACAGTTGTATGAGTATTTCTATCTGGAAAAGAATGAGATTAAA
>JALEPL010000058.1 GCA_022766245.1 Lachnospiraceae bacterium
TCTTTCAGCACATACTCCTGAATTTCCTTATATGTTGCCTTGCTCTCCGCACTCGTCAAATCCAGCCCATCTAATTCTAACTCCACCTCAACATAATCATCCGGCTTCTGTTGGGACAAAAGAACAACCGTCTCCACATGAGGTGTTCCAGGGAACATATCTACACAGCAAACCTTCTCCACCTCGTACCCATTTTCTAGAAACACTGGCAAATCTCTAACTAGTGAAGTCGGCTTACAGGAGATGTACACCATCTGATCCACGCCATATTCAATGATGTGCTCCAGCGCCTTCGGGTGAATACCGTCTCTGGGAGGATCCAGCACGATGTAGTCCGGTTTCTCCGGGATATCCCCGATCACCTTCAGCACATCCCCGGCGATGAATTCGCAGTTGGTGAGACCATTTAGTTTTGCATTCTCCCGGGCTGCCTCCACTGCTTCCTCCACGATTTCCACGCCAATCACCTTTTTCGCCACTGGGGACAGCATCTGCGCAATAGTGCCGGTACCACTATACAGATCAAACACCACCTTATCTGCCTTCTCATCCAGGGAATCTCCGATGTAATCCCGTGCTGTCTGGTACAAAATCTCCGCTCCCAACGAGTTGGTCTGGAAAAAGGAAAAAGGCGTAATCTGAAAACGAAGTCCCAACAGCTCCTCATAAAAAGAATCCTTGCCGTAAAGCACTTCTGTTCCCTCATCCTTGATAACGTCCGCTATACTGTCATTTTTCGTATGCAAAATTCCCGCAAAGCTTCCGGATAATTCCAGTGTCAGCAGCCGTTCCACCAGACCGGACAGCAATTCTTTCTCCGTGCCTACTGCTGCCTCATGCTCTGACTCACTGACCGGGATAAGATTCTCTCCACCGTATTCCGACATACAAAGGGCTTCCGGCGAGGCCGTCACCAGATCCACCAGAATCTGTTCCGTCTTTACCGCCTTTCTCACCAACAGATGACGCAGATATCCCGTGTGTCGCATTCTGTGGTAAAAGGCCGTACCCTTTTCCTGAAAATACGCCTGCACACAGCTTAAGATTTTCCGATAATCCTCATCCACAATCTGGCAGTCTGTCACGGGTACAATATCATAAAAGCTTCCTCTCTTGTGCATGCCAAGAGCCAGTGGTCCGTCTTTGTATGCATCTCCAAAAGTGAATTCCATTTTGTTTCGATACCCAAACTGATTGGGGCTGCCCTTCACTCCCTCAAATACCGCATCCACATCCGGCAGTACCTGAGACAACAGCTTTCTCATCTGCGTATCCTTCAATGCCAGCTGATCCTCATAAATCAGATTCTGATAAGCGCATCCTCCACAGATTCCAAAGTGCTCACACTGTGGGATTACGAGCTCCTTCGGTGATTTTTCCAGCACCTCTAACAGACGCCCTTCGCATTTTCCCTTGCGTTTTTTCTGTATTGCCACCTGTACCTTCTGTCCCGGCAGCACATTTTTCACCGTAACTACACCCTCATCCGTCTCCACGATTCCCTTATTGGGAAATGCCAGTTCTGTTACAATCCCTTCTATGATCTGTCCCTTTTTCATGTAACCTTTTCTCCTGTTCAACTCTACAATTCCTGCAGTATCTTTTCAAAAAAAAGTAACTATTCAGACTCCATTCGCAAAACCGCTGCTTCGCAGCTTCCTTTTTGGTTCTGAATAATTACAAAAATCGATGCCTCTATTCTCCATCGACAAGATGCAGTGATAAAAGCATCGATTTCATAATTTCTGTACTATTTCCCGATCAAGCTACGGATTACTCTTCTTCTGCATCCTCTGCTGCAGATGTAGCGGCTACAGAAGGCTCATCGTCCTCTTCCTCATCAAAAAAATCGTCCTCGAAATCATCATCAAAATCGTCCTCAAAATCCTCCAAATAATCCGGAGTCAGGAAACGGTATAATCCATATGCTGCAGCGGCAACTACAACAACGATTCCGATTATTGCAAAAATAATTCCGGCTACTGATTTCTTATTATTCTCTTTCATCTCTTTTTTCTCCTTCTTATTTAATAATTCATTCACTTTGTTCACATTGACGCTTAGCAATTCTTTTACTTCGTCTAATTTGTTGGCCATATCAAACCTGTCTTTGTTCATGCATCTACCCCATTTCCTATATTTTTCCTTACAACTGCTCTCATTATAGCATAGGATATCCCAATCTACTATAAAAAATACGAATTTTTTTATAGAATTTTAGTATCCGTCCAGAACAGATTTATGCAAAACCGCATAAATCGTATGAAAACGTATCGATTTCAATTTTATTACTTCGATTTGGTCCAGACACCATTTGCATCCACATAATATTTCCCTATCCAGGTATTGGATGCCATTGCACCACTGTTGTTAAAGAAATACCACTTACCATCAATCTCCTGCCAGCCGGTTAACATCTTGCCGTCGCCTGTGGTATCCATATAATACCACTTGCCATTGATTTTCTGCCAACCTGTAAGCATCTTTCCGGATCCGGTGGTATCAAAGTAATACCACTTATTGTTAATAAGCTGCCAGTCAGTCTTCATAGCTCCATCTGATGCACTGCTTCCCAGGTAATACCAGTTTCCATTGATTAACTGCCAGCCGTAGAGCATCTTTCCATCACCGGAAGTATCAAAATAGTACCATTTGCCACCGATCAACTGCCAGCCCGTAAGCATATTTCCCATAGTGTCAAAATAATACCACTTATTGTTAATAAACTGCCAATCGGTCTTCATGGCTCCATCTGATGCACTACTTCCCAGGTAATACCAGTTTCCATCAATCAACTGCCAGCCATAGAGCATTTTCCCATGATCGTTTCCATCAAAGTAATACCGTTTTCCTCCCTGATACTGCCATCCAGTGGCCGGAGTTCCATCAGAAAGATAGTAATACCAGCTGTCTCCCAACTGATACCATCCAGACATGACACTGCGATATCCCTTGGCATCAAACCAATACCACTCACCATCAATACACTCCCACTGATTACTGGGGTAAGAACCATCCAGATAATGATACCATGAGCCAAAACCATCCTGTTCCCACACACCGGTACTCTTCGTATATGTATCAACCGACCCTGTTCTCGGGGTCACCACATTGCGGTAGTTCGTATAGGCAAAGTCAATGTCTACATTTCCTGAAATTCCGTTGATTCGGGATGTGCTTCCTCCCTGCCAGATATCTCTTCTTATGTCCGTATCGTATTTGTAGTTATAGCGGGCCACCCACACGCCCACATCACCCAATGCAGTGATATCTATTTTATTTTTGTACCAGGTTTCATTACAATAAACCATAGGTGTGTAGCCGGCCTTGCGAATCTCATCGCAGAATGCCTTTGCGATCAGAGTAATCTGACTCTGTGACAGATTAGCTCCCTGCGTATCCCAATCCTCCACATCAATGGCCACCGGATAGGATACCGAATAACCAGCCATATTATCAATCACCCACTGCGCATCCTTTACTGCCTGTGCTGCATCCAACGCTGTACTATAGAAGTATACTCCAGTGGCGATGCCTGCTGCATTTGCTCCCTCCATATTTTTTTTGAAATATGGATCTAGTACCTGCGTTCCATGACCGATACGAACAAATGCAAAATCAATTCCCTCGGCACGGACCTTGGCCCAATCAATATCTCCCTGGTACTTGGACACATCAATGCCCTTCACGGAATTATCCTGATAGCTGCTGTCTTCTACCATAGCGCCCTGCTTTGCTCCGGACAGGTTAAAGTATTTCCAGCTTCCATCCGGCAGCTTCTGCCATCCGGTCAGCATCTCTCCATTCTCTGTGAAATAATATGTATTGGTCTCCCCTGCATCATTGGTAATGGTCTGCTGACCCGTCAGCATTACACCCTGACTGTCGGAATAATACCATTTTCCATTCACCTGATACCAGCCGGTCAACAGATATCCCTTGTCATTAAAGTAATACCATTTTCCATCAATATTCTCCCAATCGCTGGTAACATAACTGCCATCTGCATGCTCAAACCAGCGTCCGGCTTCATTTTCCTTCCACTCACCATCTGCTGCCTGAACATACTGCAGAGTTCCCACAGCCAACACTGCCACCATACAAACCAGACTGATTCCTTTTTTGATCCACTTACTAAATTTCTTCAAAATTACTCATCTCCTGTTACTTCATTACTTTTTTTCATGCATCATGTTTTTACGGCCTCATCATCAAGTGATTTGGCCTGTTCTGTTACATTTTTTCTTATAGCTTTCTCAGCTTGGCAAAGGATGCGAACATTTTTTTCACACCTAATCCGGCAAAATCTACCTTCACCTCATAATCTCTGCCACCATCCACAATTTCAAGTACCGTACCGGTACCGAATTTCACATGGGAAACTGTATCCCCCACCTGATAATCCAACGCCACCTTACTGCCCGGATTTCCAAAGCTGCGGGGCTCCGGCACTCCGGTACGCCGCAACGCCATTGGCTTTGCAGCAAAACTGCTCTGTGCCGCCAAGCTGGGTCTGGGAACATTTGGCTCCCGTTCCTTCTCCATCCGACCACCCAAAAGCTCTGTGGGAATCTCCTTTACAAACCGGGAGATCTTATTATATTGAGTCTCCCCGCGAATCATACGGGTTCTGGCACAAGTCACGGAAAGCTGCTGTTTTGCCCGTGTAATACCAACATAAGCCAAACGACGTTCCTCCTCAATCTCCGCTGTGGAGTTGTCTGAGCAAATGGACATATAACTTGGAAACAGTCCATCCTCCATGCCCACCAGATATACCTGCGGAAATTCCAGACCCTTCGCACTATGCAATGTCATTAGCACCACATAGTCCTGATTTTCATCCACAGAATCCACATCTGCTACCAGCGCCACTTCCTCCAGGAAGCCACTGAGCGAAGGCTCCTCTGCACTTTCCTCGTAAGCCACCACTTTACTGATCAACTCATCGATATTCTCAATACGGGAAAGGGCTTCATCCGTATTTTCTGCTTCCAGTTCCTTCACATAGCCGGTTTCCCGAATAATTTCCTGCAAAAGTTCTGTAACAGACAATATTTTTGCCTTGCTTCGCATCACTTGAATAAAGGTGACAAAGGGCTTCAGCTTAGAAGCACTTCTTCCCAGGGTAGAGATATCCTCTGCCATCTGCAAAGCCCGGTAAAAACTGATTCCCTGTTCCATGGCGTAATCCTGCACTCTGGCCAGTGTGGTTGCACCAATACCCCGTTTCGGCACATTGATAATGCGACGCACTGCCAGATCATCCATGGCATTGTCGATGGTCTTCAGATAGCACAGCAGATCCTTGATTTCTTTTCTGGCATAGAAATTTACGCCGCCCACAATCTTGTAGGGAATATTTCCTGTGATAAAACGCTCCTCGAAAAGACGGGACTGTGCATTGGTCCGATACAATACTGCGCAATCCTTGTATTGATATTTTCCCTCCCGCACCTTTTCTGCAATATCATGTGCCACATAATTGGCTTCGTCATAACCGGTGTCAAACTGGCGAAAAGCAATCTTATCCCCTTCGTCATTTTCCGTCCAAAGGCGTTTGCTCTTACGTCCTACGTTATGAGCAATCACCGCATTGGCAGCATTTAAAATATTCTGTGTGGAACGATAATTCTGCTCCAGCTTAATGGTCACCGCATCCGGATATTCCTTTTCAAAATTCAAAATATTATAAATGTTGGCTCCCCGGAACTTATAGATAGACTGATCATCGTCTCCCACCACACATAGATTTTTATATTTTCCTGCCAGCAGTTTGATTAGCTGAAACTGTGCCGTATTGGTATCCTGATACTCGTCCACCATAATATAGCGGAAACGTTCCTGATAATAGTCCAAAACCTCCGGGTCACTGCGAAACAGCTCCACCGTCTTCATAATCAGATCATCAAAATCAAGCGCATTATTTTTACGTAAAACAGCCTGATACTCCCGATAAACCTGAGCCTGCATGGTTTTCACATAATCACCCTGAGCTCGCAGCATATAGGCTTCCGGACTCAGTAATTCATCCTTCGCAGAAGATATGGCATTCATAAAGGTACGGTCCTTATATTGCTTCGGATCAATATTTAATCTTTTACAAATATCCTTGATGACAGTTTTCTGATCGTCCGTATCATAAATAGTAAAGTTCGTATCAAATCCGATACGGTCTATGTATCTGCGCAAAATACGCACACAGGTGGAGTGGAATGTAGCTACCCAGATACTCTCCGAACCATATCCCACCATATCATCAATTCTCTGGCGCATCTCACCTGCGGCTTTATTTGTAAAGGTAATAGCCATAATATGGTATGGATTCACACCCATTTCCTCAATGAGGTAAGCCGCTCTGTGAGTCAGCACCCTGGTCTTCCCACTGCCTGCTCCAGCCAGCAGCAATACCGGTCCCTCTGTGGTAAATACGCCCTGCTTCTGTTCTTCATTTAACGTATCGTATATGCTCATTACTCATTCTCTCTCACTTTTTTCTAACTTTTGCCCATTAAGTATAGCACAGGATACCTGCCTTTTCCACCAGTTGATTTCTTAAGATTTTGTTACCAGACCTGTATCAGTTAAATTTACACTGTCTCATGCTGATATAGCAAAAAACCGGCGTCTGGATATATTTACCAGGCCACCGGTTTCTTTCTTAACGATGGAATCTATTTATGACAAGAGTGCCTTATCGTTTGCAAATTCTTCTCCGCTCACCTTTTCGAACTGCTGCAGCAGATCAGCAACGGTAAGCTTCTTTTTTTCCTCTCCGGCAATATTTAATATCACCTTCCCCTCATGCATCATGATGAGACGATTGCCATGTGCAATAGCATCCTTCATGTTATGGGTTACCATCATAGCAGTCAGATGATTCTCGGCAATAATCTGGTCGGAAATCTCCAGCACCTTGGCTGCTGTCTTAGGATCCAGAGCTGCCGTATGCTCATCCAGCAAAAGAAGTTTCGGTTTTTGAATGGAAGCCATCAAAAGTGTAATTGCCTGTCTCTGTCCACCGGATAACAATCCAACCTTGCTGGTGAGACGATCCTCCAATCCCAGATTCAGCATTTTTAACATCTCACGATATTTATCCCGCTCTGCCTTGGTAATGCCCCATCTTAAGCCTCTGGGCTTTCCTCTTCTGGCTGCAATCGCCATATTTTCTTCAATCGACATGGTAGTTGCCGTGCCAATCATGGGATCCTGGAACACTCTTCCCAGATACTGGGCTCTCTTATGTTCAGAAAGCTTTGTCACATCATCGCCACCGATATATATTTTTCCGGAATCCACCGGCCACACACCGGCCACTGCATTCAATGTAGTAGATTTCCCGGCTCCGTTTCCACCAATTACGGTGACAAATTCACCTTCATTTAACGTTAAGTTCACGCCGTTCAGTGCCAGCTTCTCATTGATTGTGCCAGGATTGAATACCTTTTTTACATTCTCAATCTTTAACATTTCTGCCATCTGCTACACCCCCTTTGCTGCCTTTCTCCGTTCCTTCAGATAAGGAATAGCAAGGAAAATCGCTACGACAATTGCTGAAAACAGCTTCAAATCGTCGGAAGGGAACTTCAGCCACAGGATAACACTGAGTACCAGATAGTACAGGATTGCTCCTGCAATTACAGAAAACAGGGTATAAGCAAATGCCAGTTTCTTACCTGCGCAGAGTTTTCCGAACAATACATCTCCGATAATCACTGCTGCCAATCCGATGACAATGGCACCTCTTCCCATGTTAACATCTGCAGCACCCTGATACTGTGCATACAGACCACCGGCCAGTCCTACCAGACCATTGGAAAGCATCAATGCCAGCACTTTACAGAAATCCGTATTGATTCCCTGTGCTCTCGCCATCTGTCCATTACATCCGGTAGCACGAATCGCATGTCCCTGCTCCGTTCCAAAATACCAGTACAAAACAGCAACAACCACTACACAAAACAGAATACAGGTGGTAAACACCTTTATTTTATCTGCAGTCTCGCCGGAGACATAACGCAGAGAAACTGTAAGATTATACTTATCCACACTTACAGCCTGATTTGACTGTCCCATAATATTCAGGTTGATGGAATACAGTGCTATCTGAGTCAAAATACCGGCCAAAATCGGGGGAATTCCCAATTTGGTATGTAAGAGACCTGTTACCAGTCCCGCAACCATACCAGCAGCAAATGCCAGCAACAGTGAAAGCCATGGATTCATATCTCCACGAATCAGCATAACGGCCACCGCACCACCTGTTGCAAAGGAGCCATCCACAGACAGATCCGCAAAGTCCAGAAGTTTATAAGTTATATAGACTCCCAATGCCAGAAGCCCCCAAATCAGGCCCTGGGCAATGGAACCCGGCAGGGCACGAAACAGTGCCATGGGGTTCAGGGAGGTAAAATATGCTGTCAATAACACAGTTTCCATCCTCCTTAATGATTCCCTTTTATTTATTCTGTCTCGATTGCTACGTAATCTTCCGGAATAGTAATTCCAAGCTCGTCCACGATGCTCTTGTTGTACTCCTTTACAACCTGAGGTGCATACTCGACATCCATGGTGGTAACATCCGCACCATTTACTAAAATTTCATAAGCCATCTCGCCGGCTCTGTATCCGATATCATAGTAGCTGATAGAAAGTGTTGCCACACCACATCCGGAGCAGATACCTTCCTCACCTGCGATTACCGGAACCTTTGCAGGAAGAGTGATGTTATTGATTGCTTCGGTATTCTGTGCCATGGTGTTATCGGTAGGAATGTAGATGACGTCCGCATACTCAATTGCACTCTGTACTACAGAACCGATATCGTTAGAATCAGATGCGGTAAACTCTTTGTAACTGATGCCATCCTCATCCAGATACTCCTCAAACTTGGTTGCCTGGAACTTGGAGTTCGGCTCTGCTGAGCAGTATAAAATAGCTACGTTCTTTGCCTCAGGGAACAACTCTACCAGCATATTCTCCTGCTCATCCAAAGGTGCCAGGTCAGATGTTCCGGAGATATTTCTTCCGGTCACACCGGTCCAGTCGTCAATTTCCAGTGCAGTTGCATAATCGGTAACAGAAGTTCCGATAATCGGAATATCTGTGGTAGCTGCTGCACAAGCCTGCAAAGCTGTGGTAGCATTTGCCAGAATCAGATCCACATCGCCGGCAACAAAGTTATTTGCGATGGTTGCTGCATTTGCCTGCTCATTCTGTGCATTCTGCACGTCAAATGTTACATTGTCACCAAGCTTGTCCTTCAAAGCTGCCTGGAATCCCTCGGTGGCTGCGTCCAATGCCGGATGCTCTAACTGCTGACAGATACCAACATTGTAAACCTTTCCAGCGGCATCTTCTACCGGTTCTGATGTGGTAGCTGAAGAATCCGTGTTAGGCTCCTGAGTGGTCTCATTTCCTGAACCACAAGCTGTCATTGACATTACCATTGCTGCTGCCATTGCAACAGACATTACTTTACTAAATTTTCTCATGATTTTCCTCCGTATCCTTAAAATGTTATCTGTTCAGAGCCACCTCGAAAACTAACGTTTTCTCGTTGTGGCGTATCCGCCCAAAAAGCTCCTCCCTTAAATTATATGTATCCCGCCAAAAATGTCAAACAAAGTTTCGCTATTCCATGTATTTTCTTTATTTTATTTTAAAAACATCTGTTTACTTTCGCACTTTAATATGCTAATATTCAAAAAGAGTTAGTTCATATTCTTAGAAAAGAGGGGTTATGTTCCATGAGTAAAAATCTGAAAACCGATTCCGTAGACCATTTATTTGATGCAATTTTGTGTTTAGAAAATAAAGAAGAATGTTACAAATTTTTTGAAGATGTATGCACAATCAAAGAACTACAGGCCATCTCCCAGCGTTACGAAGTAGCTAAGATGCTGCGTGAGAACCATACTTATCTGGACATTGCAGAGCACACCGGTGCATCCACCGCCACCATCAGCCGTGTAAATCGCTCCTTAAACTATGGCAGCGATGGATATGATATGGTATTTGCCCGCACCCACATAATTAAAAAAGAAAACTCGTAAATTACTTTGCCTCTTTCCTGGCTTCCTTTTTTGTTTCTTTTTTTGTTTCCTTATCATTTGCCTCCTGCTTTGCTTTTTCCAGATCAATGAGCTTTTCAATCAACATCTTTTTTACAAATACATCGAAACTGAGCATGCAGATAAAAGCAAAATTCTGAAGATATTCCTGATCGTCTCCCTCTGTATCTGAAAAAGTGGTACGGCTCACCTGATATTTTCTGGTAATGTCCTTAGACAGGTTATAAGCCTGCTCCTTTTCCAGACTGAATACTTCCTCGTAGATTCGTGTCAGATTGAGGTCTTCTTCCTTACCAAAATACTTCTCTGTCAGAGGATTCAAAATTTCCTGAATATCCCCAATACTTAGAATGTTCTTAAAATAATAAATAAAAATCAAAAGCAACACATGCTCTTTGGAATACTTTTTCTTCACCGGCGGAGGCAAAAGATCGTTCTTGGCATAATTATTGATCATAGTCTTCGTCAGAATCTTATCCTCCGGATATCGTCTGCAGGCCGCCAGCTGCGTATCCATGAAAGTGGTGATCTGATCCATGTACAGATCCAGATTCGGTATGCTGTCCGGCTTAATATAATCGATCCGCGAAAGGCTGGCTAATATGCTGTTCAATAAATCTTTATCATCTATCGTCATTTCATGTCACCTCTTTGTATATTATATAGTATTAAAAACTATGTGACAAGAATTTTTTTCTCTATTGTCTCACACTTTTTTCTCATGTTGGAAATCAAAATCTGTTTTCGTAGCTTTTAGAAACACAAAAAAAATATTCTCCCTTTTCAGAAAAGTGTTCTCGAATGAATATTCTAAGAAACATAAATCCGAAAAGGGAGAAAATATTTTACACACGCTCACAATTTCCTGTGATTTTCATAAGATAAAAAAAAGCCTTTACGGAGAAATTATGAAAAAAAGAATACTACGCCTGATTCTGTCCTGCTCTCTGGCTGTGGCGATGCTGCTGTCCCTATGCGCCTGCACAAAGAAGGACGATTCCAAAAAGCTAACCACGGTCACTCTGAACGAGGTGGCTCATTCAATTTTCTATGCCCCTATGTATGTAGCAATTGAAAACGGATATTTTGAAGAGGAAGGGATAGACCTGCAGCTCACCACCGGATTCGGTGCTGACAAGGTCATGGCTGCCGTGATATCCGGAGAGGCAGATGTTGGATTTATGGGTACGGAAGCCAGCATCTACGCCTATGCCGAGGGCACCAGCGACTGCGTATGCAATTTTGCCCAGCTCACCCAGCGTGCCGGAAATTTCCTGGTATCCCGGGAACCCATGGACAGTTTTTCCTATGATGATCTGGTGGGAAAGGAAGTGCTGGGTGGCCGTGCAGGCGGTACTCCGGAAATTGTCTTTGAGTATATCCTGAAGAAAAACGGCATCTCCCCCTCCGAAGTAAACATCGATCAGAGTATCGACTTCGGTTCCACTGCCGCCGCATTTTCCGGTGGCAAAGGTGACTTCACCGTGGAATTCGAGCCCTCTGCCACTGCCCTGGAAACAGCCGGAGAAGGATATGTGGTGGCCTCTCTGGGTGTGGATTCCGGTTATGTGCCCTACACTGCTTTTTCAGCAAAGCAAAGCTATATCGACGCAAATCCGGAGCTGATCCAGCATTTCACCAATGCACTGCAAAAGGGTATGGATTATGTAGCCACCCATACTCCCGCTGAGATTGCCCAGGTGATTGCCCCCCAATTCCCGGATAACGACACGAATACCATCACCACCATCGTCACCCGCTACTATGACCAGGAAACCTGGAAAACGGATCTGATCTTTACCGAGGAAAGTTTTAATTTCATGGTGGAGATGCTCACAGATGCCGGCGTACTGGATATAGATGTTCCTTATGAAGAACTGGTGGATACCTCCTTTGCAAAACAGGCAATTTCCCAGGAATAAAACCTTTTGTAAAAATAAGAGATAGGTGCGAACCCTATCTCTTACTTTTTATCGTATCTGTTCTGAATAGTTACTTTTTATCTATCATAGCTCCACAAATTTCTTATTTGTGGCATCAAATCTTCCAGATTCCATTCTTTTTCACTGTTTATTTTACTATTAGGATCGTTAACAATAATTTTTCCCTCGCCGGTTATCCCTGCTAGCACAATGAAGTGTCCCGTGGTGGTAAAATCACCAGGGCCCATAATACATATTATGGGATGGCCATTATTTAGTTCCTCCTGGATATGCTCTTCATCAAAAACAACAGAACGAACCTCCAACCCCATTTCCTGGGGCAGGATTTCCATCATACTCCATGCAGATCCACTTCCTTCAACATAAAAGCCCTCTGCCTCTGCCCGTTTTGCCATCCGATATGGATTCATATAGACATCACCTGTCAACCCACAATAAACCATGGAAAGGCAGGTAGGACCACACCCTGTGACTGCTAAATAATCATTCCCGTATGATTCATATCCCCATCGTTCATCCCACTGCAAAAACAACGGGATTTCTCCATCTACAACATCCCCGGAAAGATCAATATCATCCGGATTCCCTTCATATTTTTCATAGTCGTTTACAAATGCAACTGTTTCCGGATTTCTCTCAGCCAGTTCAATCAGGCTTTCCGGGCATCCGGCAGTTTTCAGCTCCACTTTATCAAAAGCTGACATATTCGCTGTTTTTCTCACATTTTGAACGAACACCAATACGAACATACTGATCAATCCAACCAAACATATGGTTTTCATTCGGCGTACTCTTCTGCGTCTTGTTCTTTTTTTCCTTAAATCGCTCATAAAATAATCTCCCTTCAATTATCTATATTTTCTCAGATTATCGAAGGAAGATTCTTACGCATTACTATCCGCTTTCTTAATTTTTTCGTAACTATTCAGTACCTTCATAGTTACGAGCACAAATCCATGCAGAATTTGCTTCACAAATGGATTTGTGCTTGCTAAATATGCGTTTTTTCACGGCATCCGCAGTAAATGCGTATGCCTGCTGAACAGTTACACTTTTTCTTATATTCTTATTCTTTCATTTGGAATGATAATTTTAAAAACAATTTCCTCATTTTCACTCTCGCAGCTAATGGTGCCCCCATGAAGCTGAATGATTTCTTTCGTCACGGCCAGCCCCAGCCCACTGCCTCCACTCTCAGAATTTCTGGAACTATCTATCCGGAAGAACTGATCAAAAATATGCTCTAACATTTCCTTCGGAATATTTTTTCCCTTGTTCATGGTGACCAACTTCATTCCTTGATTGCCGTTTTTCTTAAGGGTTATCTGAATTTCTGATTCTGGATAACTGTAATTTGCAATATTTTTAAACAAGTTATCATACACTCGTTCCATTTTTTCCGTATCGCAGGTAACCATAACATCACTCTGCACATCTAAATGGCATTTCAAACCTTTCTCTTTAAATATGGGATCAAATTCTGTAACAATCTGTGACAGCATCATACTCATATTTACAGTTACTTTTTCCAATACCATATGAGTAAAATTAAATCGCGCAATATCAAAGAATCCATTGATTAGTTCTTCCAGTCTTAAAGCTTTCTTTATTGCAATTCCCACATACTTTTCCCGCATCTGCTCCGGCAAATCTTTTTCCTCATCCACCAGTGAAAGATAACCGATTACGGAGGTCAATGGTGTTTTCAGATCATGTGCCATGTACATAATCATATCGTTTTTGCGTTGATTCGCTTCTTTGGCTGCCTGAGCATTTGCTTTGGTATCCAACTGAATCTGGCGCAATCCCATCTCAATTTCATGAAATCCCTCAGACAGTTTGATCGGACCATCATTGCCTTCATAAATCACTTTTACAGCATTGGTTATCTGCCCAATCACTTTCGCGATTTCTCCCAATTCTATTCCTGTGGATACCAGAAGAATCAGCATGATCACTGTAATTCCAAATTCATATACATGATCATCCACAAAACTGAGTAAACCGTAAAACCGGTCCGAAGCTTGCCAGTATGGATGAATGGCAAATAATACCACCTTTCCAATCCACAGAAGTGCGCCCACTGCCACACATGTAATAACAAACCGAAGGATATATTTTTTAATCCATCGCCCCCGCAATGTCCTGGCTGCATTTTCCATATATGCTATGCCTCACTTTCTATTTTGTATCCCACACCCCAAACCGTTTTTATGTACTTAGGCTTTCTGGAATTCTCTCCCATTTTTTCCCGAATTCTGGCTATATGCACAAAAACCGTATTATTGGCCTCCATATACTTTTCTTTCCATACCGCCTCAAACAATTCTTCAGAACCCACAACCTGATCCATATGTCTGCACAAATACAGGAGAATATCGAATTCAATGGGCGTCAGCAAAATCTCTTTGTCATACAGCCTGCAGATATGTGTATCTGCATTTACCTCAAGACCATGTGCATAATAGATTTCCCCTTGATCCAACTCGTTGCGTGCACAATTATACTGTTCTACTCTCCTTAGCTGTGCCTTCACACGGGCAATCAGCTCCAAGGAATGAAATGGCTTCGTGATGTAATCATCTGCCCCGATTGTGATTCCAGTAATCTTATCACTTTCCTCCACCTTGGCTGTGAGCATAATGATGGGGAAGAAAAAGTGCTCACGTATCTTTCTACACAGTGTAAATCCATCCATGTCCGGCAGCATCACATCCAGGATAGCCAAATCCACTTTTTTCGTCATTATCCCCTGGAGAGCATCCTGTCCATTGTAGTATTTCAGGACATCGTACCCCTCACTAATCAGGTATACTTCTACCAAATCCGCAATTTCTTTTTCATCATCCACAATTAAAATCTGTTTCTTCATGATACTCATTCCTAATTCTAAACAAATATGTCTTAACTTGTATATTATACCCAAATGAATTCATGAATTTCTTACGATTATCTTAGGATTGTTTCTTCCTGCCAATGGTTGCATATTCATCTGTTTCTACTACCACAAATCATATCGTTTCATTGTCTCTGTATTTCTATATTCATGCTTCTCGTAGTACTGCTGACAGATTCTTAAACGTCTCCGTTGAGTATGGGTATTTCTATATTCATGCTTCTCGTAGTACCCAATCAGCTTTCCTTCCTCCCTTAGCGCCACCATATATACATCCTTATTCTGCTTTTTTCTGAGCCACTAGCACCATATATTTTATCTCATATGTATTTCATGGATGCCTTCTGCTATCGTTACAAACATATCCTTTACATTGACGTGTTTCTCAAAATTGCCTTGAAAAGCACCAATATGAACCTGCACCGGAAATTCCTTATCACCACACTTGATTGTCTGATTATTTTTACGCGTTACCTCCTGTACAATCTCATTCGCATGCTCCATTTCATGGCTGTTCGTGAATACCACAAATTCATCACCACCAATTCTCAGAAAAATATCCTCATCGTTGCATGCGTTTTCTACACGACGCATCAACTCCAATAATGCGGCATCCCCTGCATCCCTCCCAAGATTATCATTAATCCACATTAATCGACTCAAATCTTCACATACATATGCATTATTTCTCCTCTCCTGTATCACATCATATAATTGTGTAAGATCATATTTTATACTACCCATATCATCATCCTCCAAATCGAAATACATTCTCTGAACAGAAAATTTCGGCGTATGATCTGAAAAGTGCCAAGTTTTTCGATATTCACTGGGTGTGATTCCCCATATTTTACGAAAACCTCTGGTAAAACTCTCTGCGTTGGAATATCCGAATCTAAGCGCAATATCAAGTATACTATCATCCAACTGCAACATGTATTTCGCAGCACAGGAAAAGCGCCTTCTAAGAATGTATTCTTAAACCGATACATGAAATACATATTTAAATGTCTTCTGAAGACTTGATACTGATACATAACAATCATCTGCCAGCTCTTGTAACGTTATCTCCCCTGCAATATTGTCTTCAATATAATCCAATGCATGGAGCAACACTTCCGCATTATTTACCATCGCCCAATCCTCTGTTCCGTTTATCTGTTTTATCGATCGATAAGACTATTTTATACGATTGTCCGAGATATTTCTTGACTTTTTACGTAAAATCACACCGACCGCAGCGAAGCGGAGACCGAACCCGTTCGAGTCCCACTGATTCTTAAAATTCGTGCGTGAGAGGGTCCACAACGTCCTGTGGACGTTGGCTTGGACCGACCGCAGCGAAGCGGAGACCGAACCCGTTCGAGTTCGACTGGTTCTAGCAAAATGTGCGTGAGAGGGTCCACAACGTCCTGTGGACGTTGGCTTTGGACCGACCGTAGCGAAGCGGAGACCGAACCCGTTCGAGTCCGACTGGACTCGAACAAAAATAAGAGATAGGGATGATTCCCTATCTCTTATTTTTATTCACGTGCGTGAGAGGATTCGAACCCCCGACACCTTGGTCCGTAGCCAAGTGCTCTATCCAGCTGAGCTACACACACATAT
>JALEPL010000007.1 GCA_022766245.1 Lachnospiraceae bacterium
CCCATGAAAATCGGCTGCGCCGATGGGGTGTTAGGTGCCAGTGGCACCTGTTCAACACCGACCGAAGCGAAGCGTAGACTTTGCTCACAGCTGAATCATG
Organism: Lachnospiraceae bacterium; assembly: GCA_022766245.1. Lineage (GTDB taxonomy): Bacteria > Bacillota > Clostridia > Lachnospirales > Lachnospiraceae > Roseburia_C. The sequence continues at coordinate 101 of JALEPL010000007.1, forward strand.
TTCTTACGGCCTCATTAGCAAGTGATTCGGCCTGTTCTGAACAGTTATATATTCGTATCTGTTCAGTACCTTCACAGATACGATTCGCAAACCCATGAAAATCGGCTGCGCCGATGGGGTGTTAGGTGCCAGTGGCACCTGTTCAACACCGACCGAAGCGAAGCGTAGACTTTGCTCACAGCTGAATCATGTTCTTACGGCCTCATCAGCAAGTGATTCGGCCTGTTCTGAACAGTTATATATTCATTATAGTCAGAAAAAAATTAAACTATACGAAAATGGAATATTTTTTTCCAATTTTTCTATATTTATAGGGATTCTATTGCAATACCGAAAGGAAAAAGACAATGGAAAAATATATGAGTATTCTGGTTATGGTAGGAATCTGCCTGTTGGTGTTATTGATTGGTGTGATGAAAAAACAGGCAAAGATGTTGTTTGGATTGATATTCCGTCTGGTCTTGGGAGCAGGTGGAATTTTGCTGGCGAACTATTTTTTTGAGATGCAGCATATTCCGCTGTGTGTCGGAATCAATCCGCTCACCCTTTTGGCAGTGGGAATCCTTGGTGTGTGCGGTTTTGTCCTCCTGTATGGAATCTTGGCTCTGCAATTATTGTGATATGTGACGAAAGAAAAAATTTTCCTATAACTTCATGTACAGAGTCTGGGAGGGGAGGGTATAATCGGGTTACAGTAAAGGAGGGAGGCACATTTATACAATCGTTCTACTTTATCTCATCGGGGCAGCGGGGTTCGATCTCTGGTCAGGAAAGATACCTAATTGGATGGTTGCCCTGGGAGTAGGGGGAGGAGTTATCTATCGGGTATGGGAGGATGGCACTCATGGCATGGGAATCGCCATATTAAACATGCTATTTCCCATAGTTCTACTATTTCTTTTATTTCTGATGCGTGCGATAGGCGCAGGTGATATCAAATTATTTTCCGTTATTGCAATATGGATTGGAATAAAGCAAAGCTGCTATGTGATTGCAGCAGCATTTGTAATAGGTGCCATATGGGGTCTGATAAGATTAATTCTATCCGGAAGTCTGATCGCTGGCGCATTGCTGTTTCTGCAGTGTGTACGGACAAGTATTCTTACCGGTCATCCGGAGATCTTTTTGAAGGATTTGAAATGGGATAAGCATAGGATTCATTTTGCAGTGGCGATTGCAATGGGCTTTGCCCTTGTATCATGGCAGGAGGTGGTGAATTGCATAAGCTGGCAGTAGCGATATGCGATCCGGATGAGGAGTATGGTAAAAAATTAAGTCACTATCTGGTGCAGACCGGACGGTTGGCGGATATGGTTAGTTTTTCCCGGGTTTCGGATGAGATTTTTCGGGAAAAAAAGGATCTTTGGCTGGTTCATGGAAGCCTGCTGCCCCAGTGGCAAAGGAATGCTTCAGAAGATGAGTCGGTACTTTGCCTGGCAGAGGATGAGATGGATTGTGCATTGCAGGATGTGAGGCAGATTTATAAGTATCAGTCTGCGGATCGGATTCTGCAGGAAATGTATGCAGAGCTATCGAAGAAGAGTCATAGCATACAGCTTCGTGGGAAGGAAAAGGGGAAACTGGTTTTGTTGTATCAGCCCTGGTATCAGGGGATTCAGATGTTGGCTGGATTTGCACTGGCGCAGAGCCTAATGTCAAAGGGAAAAGTGCTTTATGTTAATCTGCGCGGATTTCATGGGATGCCATTGCAGAATGAACAGTGGAAAGCCAGAGATGTTACCGATGTGTTGACAGCGATACGATTGGAATCAAGCAATATGGAACAGCGGATTCTGGCGGCTATCGTATCTGCGGATGGATTGGATTATCTTTGTCCGGTTTCCATTCCTATGCAGATTGAGGGAACGGATACAGAGGATTATATCAGACTGATTGAGGCGATTTGGCAGTATCTGGACTATGACTATGTAGTGATGGAGGTGCCGCCGGAGCAGGAGGGAATCCGGGATATGTTTGAACTTGCGGATAGAATCTTCTGTTTTATTCAGAAGGGCTATGGCTCAAAAGATTTGGTGCAGCAATTGGGGCAGATTCCACGAATTGCATTTCGATGGATTCCGGAGAAGCTGGAAAGCTGGTATCGGGAACGTCCGGCGGAGGAGCTTTTGACGGACTGTAACCGGATGAAGGAGTGGTTGATGCAGCAGGGAGAGGAGGAACAGGAGATTGGAAGTGCTGACGACAGCGCATGTTAAGGAATTGGTGATGGAACGGATAGATGTATCCCGCGTTCTTTCGGACGAGGAAATCCGGGAACTGATCGAGGATGTTTTAGAGGAATGTTCCAGGGAATATCTGCTTACGGTTCCTGCGCGGCAGCTTTTGGCGAAAGAAGTGTTTTACGGACTGCGGAGGCTGGATATTCTGCAGGAACTGGTGGATGATCCGCAGGTGACGGAGATTATGGTGAATGGAACCAGTCACATCTTTTATGAAAAAGAGGGACGCATCCGGGAGTGGGATCATCATTTTACTTCGGAGGAAGCGCTTTCTGATGTCATTCAGAGAATCGTGGGATCCAGCAATCGCATGGTAAATGAGATGCATCCCATTGTAGATACCAGACTGGAGAACGGAGCCCGTGTAAATATTGTGCTTAAGCCCATTGCAATTGATGGTACAGCCGTTTCCATCCGGCGTTTTCCGGAACATCCCATCACCATGAAGCAGTTGGTAGAGTGGCAGTCTGTCTCGGAGGAAATCGTATGTTTCTTAAAAAATCTGGTTCAGGCCGGATACAATATCTTTGTATCCGGAGGAACGGGCAGTGGAAAGACAACGTTTTTAAATGCCCTATCGGAGTATATACCGGAGGATGAGAGGATTGTGACCATAGAGGATTCTGCAGAACTGCAGATTCTGGGGATTCCCAATCTGGTTCGGTTAGAGACCAGGGAGATTCAGGTGGAGGGAGCTCAGCCAATTTCAATCCGGGATCTGATTCGCAGTGCACTTCGGATGAGACCAAGCCGGATTATTGTGGGGGAGTGCCGTGGACCGGAAGCGCTGGATGTGCTGCAGGCCATGAATACCGGACACAGCGGCAGTATCAGCACAGGGCATGCAAACTCGGCGGAGGATATGCTTCATCGACTGGAGACAATGGTGCTGATGGGAATGGATTTGCCGGTGTCAGCCATTCGTAGCCAGATTGCGTCCGGGGTAGACATTCTGATTCATCTGGGGCGATTAAGGGACAAGAGCCGTAAGCTGCTGGGAATTACGGAGGTAGATGGAATGGAGGGAGGAGAGATTCGGCTTCATGAGCTGTATCGGTTTGAGGAACAGGAAGAACAGGATGGAAGGATTATCGGACGATGGCAAAAGAAAGGGGAGCTGTTGCATCCGGAAAAACTGCGGGCTGCCGGATTATAGTCACTATTACTTCTCACTAAAGGAGCATCTGAAGCTGTTTGGGTGTTACCTTCTGCTGGACATGGTGATGGCAGGATTGTTTTATCGGTCCGTTTTTGCTGGAGTCATTGGACTTATGGGGTTACCTCTTTTTTACAGGTATCAGGAAAAGTGCTATATCCGAAAGCGAAAGCAGAAGCTTTCCCTACAGTTTAAGGATATGCTGGTATCTGTTGCGGGAGCCATGCGTGCCGGGTATTCCATAGAAAATGCCTTGGGGGAGGCTGAGAAGGATATCATTCGCCTTCATGGAAAAAACTGTGATATGGCGGTGGAACTTAGGGTGATCCGCAGACAGCTGGCATGTAATATTCCCATAGAGAAACTGTTGGAGGATCTATCCAGGCGATGTCAGATTGAAGATGTAGAATCCTTCTGTTGCATTATGGGATTTGCCAAAAGAAGCGGGGGAGATTTTATCGGAATCATTTCGAGCTGCGTCAGCCAGATTTCCGATAAGGTGGAAATCATGGATACCATCGAAACGGCTTTGGCTGCCCGCCGTTTCGAGCAGCGGATCATGGATGTTGTTCCATTGTTTATCATGGCTTTCATCAATGTGACATCGGAAGAATTTATGTCTGCGCTGTATCACAACGTGTCAGGCGTATGTATTATGACGGTATGTTTTGGGGTATATGTGGCTGCATTTTTCTGGTCGGAAAGGATGGTGCAGATTGAGGTTTAAGGTGGAGAAGTGTTTATGGAAAAAGCTGATAGGGATTATGTCAGTGGCGTTGATTCTGGGAGTGTTGGCTCAGTATATGGCAGCGGATGAGTCAGCGTTTCAGGAAAATCAGCTCATACAGAAGGAGCCCGGGGAAGGTGGTGTGACGGCATCTCTTTCCTATCAAAAAGATGGGGAGCATCCGATGGATTATGAAATGCAGGTGCCGGAGCGTGTGTTGACCCGGGAGGAATGGGAAGTTCGTGCCCGGGCAGCACAGGAAGAGGTGGTTGACACCTTTTTGGGGGATAATCCGGGGACAGACCATGTCAGTGGGAAGGTGAATCTGTGTGAGAAATTGCAGGATGGGCTGTTTACTGTGGAGTGGAGTTTTACGCCGGATCTTTGCATCGATCCGCAAGGTAATCTGCTGGAGGAGAATTTCATAGATGGTGATGTGGTTATGGCTACAGCGATCATCCGCTATCAGGAATATGAAGTTTGCTATGAATTTCCCTTTCAGGTATTCCGGCAGCCGTTAACGGAAGAGCAGACCTTTGAAAATGCGGTTTCTGACTATATGCAGCGCCAGGATATGACCACAGGAGTCCTTGCATTGCCATCGGAACTGGAAGGTCAGAAAATAACCTGGACATCCAAAAAGGAACCCCGGCTTCTCATGTTCCTGCTGTTAGGTCTGGTGGCATCGGCAGCGGTTTTGTATGGAGAATATGCAAAAAAACGGAAACTGCGTGAGCAGGCCAGACAGGAGATGGCCCGCGACTATCCTGAAATTGTCAGCCAGCTGAGTCTGTTTCTGTCGGCTGGAATGTCTCTGACACAGGCGTTTGGGCGGATTCTGTCGGGATATGAACAGAAAAAGAGAGGGAGTTATAGGGGTAAGCGGGCAGGATATGAGCAGATCGGAAGAATGGTACACGAAATGGAGGACGGTATGCCAAAGATCCAGGCAATCGAGCATATGGGAGAACGCTGCGGACTGTCCCAGTATCGGCGTCTGGCCACGATTCTTACCCAAAATATGAAAAAGGGTTCTGCCGGAATTGGAGCAATTTTAGAAAAAGAGGCAGCGCAGGCATTTGTTGATCGAAAAAATATGGCACAAAGGGCAGGGGAAGAAGCAGGAACGAAGCTGTTGTTTCCCATGATGCTGATGCTGGTAGTGGTTATGGTGGTTCTCATCGTACCTGCCTGCATGAGCATGAATTTATAAATGATAGTAGGTAACTTCAGAACAAATTCTAGATTGTGATTTACAGAAAGGAGAGACTTATGGTTATAAACAGTTTGAAACGGTTTTTGAAAGAAGAGGATGGCGTGGGTGTTGTGGAAGTCATACTGATTCTGGTGGTATTGGTGGGACTCATCATCATTTTTAAAGCAAAGCTCACGGTTTTGATGAACAAAATTTTCTCTACGATTACAGAGCGGGCGGATACTTTGTAGTATGAGGAACAGAGGAAGTATCACCATTTTTATGAGCTTGTCACTTACCATGATACTGAGTCTGTTATTTACTCTTTTAGAATCGGCCCGTCTTTACGGCCTGCAGAGTCATGCTACCATGGAAAGTCAGCTTATGCTGGAATCTCAGATGGCGCAATATCATCCGGGGATATATGAGCAGTATGGAATATATTTATTGGAATGTAATCAGGGGGATGTCTTATCCATGGCCGGTGTGGATGCAAATATGCAGAGTCTGGGAATGGAGAATCTGCGTGGCGGAAACAGAGAGTGGAACGGCTCGACGATTAACCTGTATGCATTAAATCTGGCCCAATGTCATGTGGTGCAGAAACAGGTGGTAACAGATGAGAAGGGAGCTGCCTTTGCCAAACAGGCTGCAGATTATATGAAGTCCAGACTCCTGTTATCTGCAGTGGAGGGTCTGTATGAGCATGCAGAGGAGATGGGGCAGCTGGAAGAATCCACAGGAGATGTGGATGATTATCTGTCCCAGGCAGATACGGCACTGAGGGATCCGGAGGCGGCAAATCAAGCGGCGCAGATGCAGAATCCTGTCGGGGAAACGCAGCAGATTCCGTTGGTGCCTTTGGAGGATGATTTTGAGAATCCCATTGAGTACGTGAAGGATCTAAAAAATAGTGCAGTTCTGGCACAGGTTCTGGGGGATGTGACAGAGGTGTCCAATCAAAAGCTTCAGGAGAAGGGCGATTTGCTGCACCGGGATCTTTATGAAGGGAATTATCCCGTGGAGAATCCCGGTGCTACGGAGAAGCTGTTGTTCAAGGAGTATCTGCTGGAAAAGTTTTCTGATTATACCAAGCCCCGGACTGAGAGTGTATTGCAGTATGAACTGGAGTATATCATCTGTGGAGAGAACTCCGATAAAGAAAATCTGACGAAGGTGGTGGAGCGGCTTCTTGCCCTGCGGGAACTGGCAAATTACGTTACGCTGCATCAGGATCCGGAAAAGGTATCTCTGGCGCATACGATGGCGTTGGCGATAGGAGGAATATCGCTTAATCCTGTGGTAATTCAGGTAATACAGGAGGGAATCCTTGCAGCGTGGGCATACTCTGAGGCGGTGCAGGATGTTAAGATATTGCTGAATGGCGGGACAGTTTCCTTGTATAAAGCAAGCGGGGACTGGGGCTGTAATTTCCAAAAGATTTCGGAGAGCACGTATGAGACGGAGTGTGTTGGTGAGGATGCAACGGAAACGGGGTTGGGAATGGACTATCAGGCATATCTTCGAATGCTTCTTTATAGTACCACAGAAAAAAAGCTGGCAATGCGCACGCTAAATCTAATGGAGCAGTATATCCGGAGGACAGAGGGCAATCTGTCTTTTCGCATGGACTGTATGGTAAGCGCAGTGACGGTGAACTTGGTGTATGAAGCTGAGCCTTTGTTTTTTGGGTTGTATGGCAGTGGGGAGGGATGGAATCGAAATTACCAGTTCGTGCGAATTAAGAAATTTTCTTATTACAAGTAGAGTTTAAGGAAGAAGGTGCATAAAGGTGTCTCTTTTCAGGAATAAAGAAAATCTAAAAAAATATACTCTCTCATCCTATTCCATAAGACATTTCTCACCAAACCTATCTTATGATAAAGGGACACCTTTATGTGCCTTCTTCCGGGCATCACTCACCTTGGAAGCAGCCATGATCCTGCCTTTTGCTGTTGTTTTTTTCTGTGGGATTCTGTTCTTTTTCCGGTTGCTTCAAGTGCAGCAGGGTGTGGAACAGGCGTTGTGCTATGCGGCCAGGGAAACGGCAATCTTATCTCATGACAAAGAGCCGGATTGGGATGGTATTGCTACAGGAGAAGCCTTGTTTTATGCAAAGCTGAAGGAATTGGATGTCCCCGTGACATACGTGGAAAAGTCCTGGGCAGGTTTTTCTTTTGCAGATTCGGTGGGGGAGGATGCCTATATTGATTTGAGTGTATCCTACCAGGTAAATAACCCGCTGGAACTTTTGGGAATCTGGAAGTACCGCTTTTCGCAGCGTGCCAGGTGTCATAAATGGCAGGGGGCGTACAGTGAAAACGGGATATCAGGGGAATATGTGTATATCACAGATTACGGAACGGTATATCATTTGACAATGGAGTGCCCCTATCTGGCACTTTCAATCCAAAGGATTCCCTATGAACAGGTGGAGACAAGAAGAAATCAGTCCGGTGAGAAATACCGGTGCTGTGAAGTATGTGGTGACGCACATAGCAGTGAGGTGTACCTTACGGAATATGGAGAAACATATCATAGTGATATTTCCTGTAGTGGGTTGAGGAGAGGCATCTACCGGGTTCCTAAGAGTGAGGTGGAAGGATATCCGCCCTGTCCCCGCTGTGCGCATATCAAAATAGACTAGACAAAGGGAGGAAGCGGAGGTTGATTACATCGTGTGCCGTAATGGCAATGCTGGCTTTGTGTTCGGTGGAGGATATCCGGCATCGAAGAGTGAATAGTATTTTGATTCTTTTGATGGGAATGGTGGGAGTGTGTTTTCATATTCTATGGCGACAGCAGACGTTTTATAGTATGATGGCAGGTTTGCTGCCGGGAATTGCTTTGCTGGGAATCAGTTTTCTTTCCAGACAGGCAGTGGGAATAGGGGATGGTCTTGTGGTTATGGTGATGGGGATTTTTCTGGGAGGAAGCCGAAATCTACAGATTCTTTGCATTGCGCTGTTTATCTCGGCTGTGATTTCACTGGTTCTGTTACTGACAAAAAGGAAAAGCAGAAAAGATAGTATCCCGTTTATTCCCTGTCTGCTGATTGCGTATCTGGGGGTGTTTCTCTTATGCATAGTATAGAGGCGGCCGTGATTGTGCCGATTATTTTATTTTTATTTTGTGGAATTTTACGTTTGGGATTTGGACTTCATGATGTGGTGAAGGAGGCTGCGGATCTGTCAAAGCACTGGGCTATACCGGTTATGGATGAGATTCGGGGAATTGATTGTGTGAAGGAGGGAAAGGATTTTTTTTATGAGGATTAGTTATAAGCGAAGTTTAAATCGAAGCTACATGATGATTGAACCGGAACAGATGTATTCAGGCTATCAGCTTCACATGCTGCGTCAGAACCGGATTTCCAGTCTATTGGGATTCCAGCTTGTAGTGGCTGATGGACGGCCCTATTTCTGGTATGAGATTACAGGAAAAACATCTTTTGAACATATTTTGGAAAGTTCGGAATTTACCCTGGAGATTTTTATTCGTCTGGTGGAGGCATTGCTGTCTGCCAGCCGAAGTATCAAACCATATTTGCTGGAGGAGGAGGGAATCCTGTTGCTGCCGGAAACAATCTATTTTGATCATGACAGACGTCAGATCAGTTTTGCCTATTATCCGGGGAAAATGGATTCTGTGATGGACAGTTTCCGGCATTTTATGGAGTCTTTTTTATCCAGGATGCGTCATGAGGATGAGACATTGGTGTTGGCTGCCTATGAGGTTTATCAACGTGCTACGGAGGATGGTTTTTCCTTAGAGGATGTGTTGCAACTATTGTATCGGCATCAGGAGCAGCCGGTGAAACGTAAGGAGGAAGAGGAAGAAGCGATTTCAGAAAATGTTCCGGAAGAGAAGTGGGAGGAGGAGTCACAGGAGGATATTGCAGAAGAAAATGTCCCCTTTGACTGGAAGACATTTTGGAGTAAACGTCCCGGATGGTTGTTTCAGAAAAAGGATGAGAATATGGAGGAGAATCCATACGTGTATACGCCGGAGGATTACACCAGCCAAATTGAGGATAAACCAACAGAGTATTTAGGAGTGGAGGAGTCTGCACAGGGCATTCTGCGTTATGACGGGCATGATGGGTTGGATACTATTATACTGGATCATTTCCCCTTTTTGATTGGCAGCAGCGACCAGGCAGATGCGGTTCTGAATGTGGCGGGAATCAGTCGTTCTCATGTGCGGATCTCCCGGGAAGGGGACACCTACTACATAGAAGATATGAATTCTACGAATGGAACCTGGCTCAACGATACCATGCTTACCTATCACAATCCAGAGGTGTTAAATATGTACGACCAGGTGATGATAGGGAGACAGTGTTTCGTGTTTCTGTAAGTGATTTTGTAATTTCAGCCCTGACATTGACAGTAAAATCGTATCATGGTATGGTCAACTCTGTAAGGAGTGTGACATAAATGACGGAGCAAAGGAAGCCGATTGTAAATATCGTGATTGTTGCCCTGAATGTGATATGGTTCTTGCTTTTATCCATGTGGGGAGATGCGGGAGATGTGGACTTTGCGGTAAAGCATGGAGCCATGTATGCAAATTGGGTGGTGGAGCAGGGAAAGTGGATGATGCTTTTCACATCCATGTTTTATCATTTCAGTATCGGCCATCTGGCTAATAATATGATTATTTTATTTTTCATTGGCAATCAGGTCGAGCAGTTGATGGGCCACGTGAAATACCTGGTATTGTACTTCCTGGCAGGGCTTACCGGTGGGATATGTTCTATGTACCATATTTTGCAGACCGGGGCACACACCGTGTCCGGTGGGGCTTCCGGGGCGGTATTTGGAGTGATTGGAGCACTGCTCTGGATTGTCATCCGTCACAAGGGACGTATGGGGGATATCACTTTGAAGCGTATGTTTCTGATGCTGGCACTAAGTTTGTATTATGGATTTTCCGATACCGGCATTGACAATGTGGCGCATGCAGGTGGCTTAGTAGGAGGATTTCTTCTTTCTGTCGCTTTGTATCGAAAGCCTGACCGGTCTTGATTTTCGACAGGAAAATTTATATACTTAGTAGTGAATGGGCTCTTCCGAGGCTATGGAATCAAGTAACTGTGAAGTACCCAACAGTTACAGTTGCGAAATCAGAGATGTAGATTCGAGAAGAGAGACGGATTAGTACTGCACTGGAAGATCAGGAGGCTGTATGAAGGTAAATATATATTATGGCGGAAGAGGACTTTTGGATGACCCTACGCTTTATGTGCTCAGTAAGATGGAAGAAGTGTTGAAGGAGCTGCGGGTTACTGTGGAACGCTACAACATTTATGAAAAAAAGAACAGCATTTCCACACTCCCTCAGACATTTAAGGATGCGGATGGAATCATACTTGCCACTACAGTGGAATGGCTGGGAATCGGCGGATATATGCAGCAGTTTCTGGATGCCTGCTGGCTATATGGAGACAAGGATAAGATAAAGACACTATACATGCAACCGATTGTGATGTCTACCACCTATGGGGAGCGAGAGGGGGAACTGACTCTGGAAAACGCATGGGAAATATTGGGTGGATTACCCTGCAGCGGTGTGTGTGGATATGTAGATGATCTGGTGAGCTTTGAGATGAATCATGATTATTCTTTAATTATCGAAAAGAAGGCGGAGAATCTGTATCGCACCATTTCTCAGAAGCAGCGTGGACTTCCCAATTCTAACCAGGCGGTGAAGCAGAGCGTCCTGCGTACTCAGCAGATGGAGCTGACACCCCAGGAGAGTGAACAGTTGTCACAGTATGTGGCAGATGATACTTACGTGAAGAAACAGAAGGAAGATATCGAGGAGCTTACGTCTCTGTTTCGAGACCGCATGAATGAGAAACAGATGGATGGACAGTTGGAGTATATCATAGACCTGCAGTCTCATTTTAATGCCCAGGAGGGATTCGCAGCCAAGTATCTGTTTATGATAGAGGGAAAACAGAAGCCCTTGGTGGTGGAAGTGGACGGCGAGGATTTGAGCTGTCGTTATGGACAGGAAGAAGATGTAGATGTCTATGCAAAGATGACGCCTCAGGTAATGGAGAAGATTATTGCAGGAAGAATGACCTTCCAGAGAGCATTTATGGCGGGAGATATGACTGCAAAAGGAAATTTCAAGACCTTGCGTATGTTGGATCAAATATTTATTTTTGAATAAGAATACTAGGATGAAGGAGAAGAAAAACATGAGACAGGATGATTGTATTTTTTGCAAGATTGCAGCAGGGGAGATCCCCAGCAACACTCTTTACGAGGATGATTTGTTTCGGGTAATCCTTGATTTGAACCCGGCATCCAAGGGACATGCATTGGTGATTCCCAAGGAGCATTATGCAAATCTTTTTGAACTGGATGAGCAGGTGGCAGGAAAGGCGCTTCAGGTTGCAAAGAAAGTAGGAACAAAAATGGTGGATGTCCTGAAGGCAGACGGATTAAATCTTCTGCAGAACAATGGAGAATTGGCAGGACAGACAGTATTCCATTTCCACATGCATATCATTCCCCGGTATAAGAATGCACCCAATGCGGATATGCTGCGTTACACACCGCTTAAGATGAACGCAGAGGAGCTGGCAGAATTAAAGGATATGATTACGAAATAAAATAAAAATGTCTCTGTATAGAGGAAACTCTTGCAGAGACATTTTCTTTATTTTGGTATTAGTTGTGTTTGCCTTTTGCGGCGTCTTCAATCAGATCCAGAATGGTTTGGATGGAGTCTAACTGCTTACTGCCGGACATGTTTCGGATATATGCCTCTCTATCATTCATTACTTTATGGATGGCCTCTTTCAAGGATTGCTCGGTGAGCTCCCCCTCCTCGATCACCACGCTGTAACCCTGCTTTTCAAAAGAACGGGCATTTAAAAGCTGGTCGCCACGGCTGGCCTTGGCAGAAAGAGGGATCAGTATGTTGGGCTTGTGCAGTGCCAGCAGTTCGCAGATGGCGTTGGCACCGGCTCGGGAGATGACCAGCGAGCTTAATGCAAACATATCCCGAAGCTCTTTGTGTGCATATTCAAACTGTGCATATCCGGTACGGTTTTTTAGGGACGGATCTAAATTCCCTTTTCCACACAGATGCAGAATCTGATATTTTTCCAGCAAATCGTCCAAAATAGAACGAAGGGAATCATTGATAAATTTGGAACCACTGCTTCCACCCACAACGAGAATTACCGGTTTATCCAGTGTGAAATTGCAGAGCTTTGCGGCAGCATATTTGTCACCGGATAGCAATTCCTGTCGAATGGGAGATCCGGTGAGCACAGCTTTGTCTGCAGGTAGATAGGATAATGTTTCCGGGAAATTGCAGCACACTTTTGTGGCGGAGGGAATGGCAAGCTTGTTGGCCAGCCCCGGGGTAATGTCGGACTCGTGGATGATGGCGGGAATACGCAAAAATCGCGCTGCCGTCACCACCGGGACGGATACAAATCCACCTTTGGAAAATACCACATCCGGTTTCAGTTTACGCAAAAGGGAGACGGACTGGCCGAAGCCTTTTATCACGCGAAAGGGATCGGTGAGATTTCTCAGATCCTTGTAACGTCTTAATTTTCCGGAGGAAATTCCGTAATATGGAATCTTCTGCTCCTCAATGAGATTTTTTTCCATACCGGCGTAGGAGCCGATATACTGTATGTCATAGCCGGCGGCTTTCAGTGCCGGAAAAAGTGCAATGTTGGGGGTTACATGGCCTGCGGTGCCGCCGCCTGTCATAACGATTCTTTTCATAAAACGGAGCCTCTCTTCTGTATTAGTAATATATGTAGTGATATATTTATTATTCGTATCTGTTCAGTACTTCTCAGTTACCTTTATATCATATTATACCCTTGAGAGAAAATGTCAATCTGTCGATAAAATTTTACTTATTTCGTAGTGGGACAACCCTATAATAAACCTGAAAAATGGTATCTGAAAAGGCGCTTCGTGTTTGCCCAAAAGATACAAAATGGAATAAGGATAGGAGAGGTGTCGACATGGGATATGTAGAAATGTTATTGCAGACTTATGATATGATTGTTTTTGTGGCGGGAATCGGAGTGTTAGCTCTTATTCTGTTTGTGGGATGTATTGGAATCTTCGCAGTGAATCGTCGCATCAAGCGGCTGCAGCGCGGGATGGAGAACTATTTGAAGGTAATCCTGGCTGAGGAGGAATCGGAAACAGAGCAGGAGGAGGATGAGGCGCGGACAGCATCCACCCAGGAACAGCAGATGCGCCAGAGTATCCAGAAAAAGCGGATGGAACAGCAGGAGGCGGTTCTGGATGCAGTGTTGCAGGAAATGTTTCCGTAAAAAATCTCCAGAAGGGAAAAGATGGTAACTATGGGCAGGATAGTCCGGGTTTTGACAATATGTCAGAATCTGGAATATCTTGTCTTTTTTTGTTGTTTCAGATACACTTTAGATACATGTAAGACGTATGATAAAAAGGATACGTATGAAGGGTGTTTCTAACCATTCATCCAGTATATCTTTGAAAGAGAGGTTTAGAACATGATCCGGATTTTGATCGTGGAGGATGAGCGGGCAATCTCAGATCTGGTAAAACTGAATTTAAGTAAGGTGGGATACCAATGTATCTGCGCCTATGACGGATTGGAGGCGGCAGATCTGCTGGAGGAACAGAACTTTGATCTGATTATTCTCGATGTAATGCTTCCAAAGATCAATGGCTATGAATTGATGGAATACATTCGTCCTCTTCAGATTCCGGTTATTTTTCTCACGGCGAAGGCTACTTTGGACGACCGCATGAAGGGTCTCACCTCCGGTGCGGAGGATTATATGGTAAAGCCCTTTGAGGTGGTGGAGCTTTTGGCCCGGGTAAACATCGTGCTGCGCAGATATCACAAGTCAGAAAGCCAACTGCGGTTTGGGGACATTGTGGTGGATGTGGAAAACCAGACTGTTACAAAGGCAGGAAGTGAAGTGGAGCTTACACCCAAGGAGCTGGAGCTTTTGGTATTTTTGATGCGAAACCGCAACATTACATTGTTTCGTGAAAAGATATATGAGGAAATCTGGGGCACCGAGTATTCGGTGGAATCGAGAACTTTGGATTTGCATGTTCAGAGACTACGCAAAAAGCTGAACATGGGGGATGCACTAAAGACCGTTTTTAAAGTAGGATACAGACTCGAGGATACGCATGAAGTTTCGTTATAAGGTTTTAATCATTAATCTCACACTGCTGTCCATCAGCCTGGGAATCATCGGGTATCTGATGATTCGCAAGAACTTTGCCCTTGCCCAGAATACACAGTTACAGAACGCCATAGTGGAAAACAATCTGGTGCAGTCGTCGGTGGAGTATGAATTGTTGCAGGTACTAAACAGTGAAAATTATAATATTGAAGAGGAACTTTCTGAGATCGGGGAGCGTGTGGCAGGTGGAATGATGGCGGCAAATTCCTCCTTCTACATCAAATACGGGAACGAATACGTGTACTCCGGTGATGGAAACGAGGCTGGAATCAGTGAAGAGCTTTTTTCCAATCTGGATACCGGTGGGAAGAACTATCTCATCAGCCGGGAGGAGGGATCTCATTATATTTATGTCACATCCTACAGCAACGTGAATGAAAAAAGTCTGTGCATTATCAGCAAACGCGATATTTCGGAGTCCTATCTCCTGATGAATCAGGAGATCGTCTATTTCCGGTTTCTCATCATTGGGATTTTGATGGCGGCATCCCTCATCATGTATGGAGTGAGCCGATATTTGACGAGACCTTTGGAAAAGCTTAATCAGGTGTCCGATGAGATTGCAGAGGGAAATTACGATACCCGCATTGAAGTGAAAACAAACGATGAAGTGGGACTTTTGGCGGAAAAGTTCAATCACATGGCAGAGGCGGTGTCGGAGCATGTGGAGGAGCTGAATGATATGATCCGTCGAAGGGATCAGTTTGTGGCAGACTTTACCCATGAGATCAAGACACCCATGACCACCATTATCGGGTATGCGGATACCATGCGCTCTATGGAGCTGCCCAGGGAGGAAGAAATTATGTCCCTGAATTATATTTTCTCTGAGGGGAAACGGTTAGAGACCATGTCCGGCAAGCTGTTTCAGCTTATTTATCTCAAACAGAATGAAATCGAAAAAACAAAGCTTCATACTACAGATTTGGGAAAAGAAATTGTGAAAATTGTTTCTCCGGCACTGTTAAAAAAGAAGATTTGTCTGGTGACAGATATAGAACCGGCAGTGCTTGAGGGAAGTCAGGAGTTGTTGGTGACGGTGTTTATCAACCTGATTGACAATGCAAGAAAGGCATCCCGGGAAGGCGACACCATTGAATTTGCGGGATGTTGTACCATGCAGCAGGAGAGTGATGCATCAAAAGCGAACGTACAAAAGGAAAATGGTACAGGATATGAATTCACAGTCACGGATCACGGAGTGGGTATGTCAGAGGACGATGTGGAAAAAATCTGTGATGAGTTTTATATGGTGGATAAATCCCGCTCCCGCAGGGAGGGCGGTGCAGGACTGGGCATGTCGCTGGTGGCACTGATTCTGGAAAAACATGGAGCGGAGCTTGTAATCGAGAGTAAATTGGGAGAAGGAACCCGGATGCGGGTGATTTTTTCATTGGAAGAGACACAGGCAGATTCAGAGTCATGATGAAAGACCGATGTTGGGAGAGGAAGTTTTCCATATATGAAAAAGAAAATGATAATGAACCGAAAAACCATATATCGAATCCTGTTTGCCGGTACTTTTGCCATTGTACTGGCAGGAATTCTGCTGCCTGGATTGTTTCTGATACAGTATCGGGAGGCAGAGCTGGATCAGGTGTCGGCAGCGCCGGCAGAGTATTATTCCGCAGCAGGCTCCGCCATGTCCCGGAATGCCTCTGCGAAGCTGGGGGTATACCAGAAATTGCAGCTCATCACCGGTCAGTGGGAAAGCCGGTTGACGGAGGCTGCTTCCTATGAGATGAACTTAGAGGATTATGAGGCGGTGGCTGCAGCCCGGGAAGGCATGAAAGAACTGTATGAAAACGGGTTGTATCCCAGCAACATTTCCACCGAGTATGGAAATTGGTATGCCTGGGAGGCGAAGCCTTACAAGGCGGTGGATGTCATTTTCCAGACCTACACAGCTTATTACTGGAAGATCTGTTTCAGCAGATATGACGGTTCCGAGAAGCACACGGTATGTCTCTTAGAGGATGGCACCATCTTTCTGGTGGAGGCGGAATACAGCGAAGACTATGAGACAGATCCATCAGGAAATGTGGCGGACTATTTGCAAAGTCTGGAAGTGAAGGATATGGTGGTGACGGAACAGGATACCCAGGGGGCAAATTTGGCAGATTGGGCGGTGTATCCGGATATGGATATGACGAATCTGCAATGGAAGTCACTGGTGGAGATGACCCGTGAAGAGGAGACCTGTTATATCCTACAGGCATATTCCGGGGATCGCTATCTCGGTGCCATGGTTCCACAGTAGACCCTTGTGTGCCAAAAGCAAAAGTGCAGGCCATCCAATGCAGCAGATGAATATTGCATATGAATTGCCTCCGGAAACAAATTTTCCGGGGGTAATTTTATGCGATTTCATTCCGGATACAAAATGTTTACAACCTGCGGATAAAATGAACCCATAACAAAAGATATATCTTTTGGAGGATAGATCATGAGAAACAGAAAAGTAAAAACCGTGCTTATGTTTTTTTTGACAGCCACGCTTCTTTCCGGGTGTGGTGATCGCCCGGTGGATTACAGCCTGGATGATACGGAAGTGACAGAATCCACCCAAAGGGAAAGTGCTTCCGGCCTTGCCCAGTTAACAGATACAAAAAAGTGGGAAGCAGAGTGGAAGTCCACAACAGAAAGTGGCAACACCATAGAGTTCGAAGTGAATGCGGAGATTACCGTGCCGGAGGCGGACTCCATGCATGTGATAGAGGTGAAGGCACCCGAAGAAGGGGAGGCATACACAGAGCAGGTGGTAAAGGCAGTATTTGGCGACGGTGAGGTTTCATACTATGATGATGTGCGCCTGCCTAAGGAGCCGTTACAGGAAAAAATTGCCTATTATGAGGATGAGATTGCAGCCAATCAGAAATTGCTTGAGGACCAGCACCATCCGGTGGGAGCGTCCATGGAGCAGGAAATACAAAACACCATTGAAGAGGAGCAGGAGAAGCTGGCATCATGCAGAGCAGCGCTGGAAACGGCATCGGAGAATTACACTCCTGTGGATGCATATGACGGGGAGATATATCGGGGAATCATAGAAGGTGCCGCCTACATACTTCGGGTGGAATGGCCACCGACTGATGGAAAAATCACCTTTTCTGATGCGGAAGGCGGTATCATCTCCATGGAGGTAGATGGGGATGGCCCCCTGAATGAACAGAAAGAAGTACTGATCTCTCTGTACCCGGAAGACATTTATCAGGTGTGTCCGGAGGAAGTGGCAGGGGCGGAGGGCTTGGCCTACGATAGTTTCTCTCTGGAGAATTGTGAAAATGAGTGTGCATTGACAGAGCAGGAGGCTGAAAATGTTGTGAAACAAACCTTGGAGAACATAGGATTTTCCAATCCGGTGCAAAGACGGGTGGACGCAATATACTGGTACGGAGATATGGAGGATCTGGGGGATGGAACATTTCAAAGCAATACCCAGCGGACAGATGGATACTGGTTCCGCTATGAACTGGGTATCGATGAGCTGTCCCTCACCGGGTTTGGGGAGGAAGTCTTGTATTGGGACTATGATAAAAGCAGCAGTTTTTATTCCATGGGTGCCTATGCGGATGTCTATGTAACAGAGCGGGGTGTGATTGCCATGGAGGTGCACAATCCGGTGGAAGTGACCGGAGTGACCCGGGAGGTGAAGCTGCTTCCTCTTGAAAATATCCAAAAGATCATCAGTGATGAATTGATGGAGCACCCTGATCAGTATCCCTTTGTCGGGCAGACTAAGGTATCCTTCCATTCTATGGAACTGATCTATTTCCGGGTTCACGATGACAGCCGGGAGGGCTATTACAGCTATATTCCGTCATGGAGGCTGTGCGACCATTCGAGTGATTTCTTTGGGTTAACCTGTGAGAATACGGTTATGGTCAATGCCATTGATGGCAGCATTATTGATCTGGCGGAGGAGTTTCAGTAGGAGGAGAAGATATGTTGCGAAGAAAAGTGATGGCGGGAATGAGTCTGTGTATGGTGGCCACGCTCTTTTCCGGCTGCGGCACACGCACGGTGGATTATAACGTGGATGATACTGAAGTGATGGAGACGGAAAAAGGAGAGGATGTCTCTGGTCTGGCTCAGTTCGTGGATGGGGAACGATGGACCGAGGAGCTGAGTGTCACCGGAGAAACCGGCGGGGATGCCACCGTGAGCATTCATGCGAAGGTGGTGCTTCCGGATATGGAGCAAATGTCTGTGGTGGAGGTAAAACGGCCTGAGGTGGATGCTGCATACCGGGAAGCACTGGTGAACCAAATCTTTGGATCCACTCCGGTGTATTACTATGAGGATGTGGATGTACTAAAGGAAAGTGCCATAGGATACGAGTATGAGGCGGGGGATGTGGATTACTGCGCCACCTATCTCACCGGACAGCAGTTGCAGGAACTTTTGACGGTGTGGGAAATGATACAGGAAGAGTGGGAGGATGGCAGGAGATCCTCCGCGGAGGCGGGGGCAAAGGAGCAGGCGCTTCAAAACTGCAGGGAGCAGATCCGGGATATCAAAAATGCCATGCGGACAGCGCCGGAGGATTATGTCCCGGTTACAGATTATGAAAGCGACAGCTATCTGGGGTATTTGGACACAATCCCCTATTGTCTTAAGGTAACAGAGGGAGACTACACAGGAGACTATATAGGAGACTACACACAGATTTCTTTGCGTCCCCTGGACTATGTTTCGGTTTGCCCCGAGGAAATGGAACAAGCAGCCTTGATACATGTGGAGGATGGCAATGAAATACGAATAACCGGGGATAACCAGTGTGAACTGAGTGAGGAAGAAGCGGAGAAGATGGCGGAAGTGTTTTTGTGGGATATGGGCATTTTTGATGAGCTGAACCTGCTCGGTACCTATGACCTGTATTGGTTTGCCTATATGGAGCAGTTGGATCACTATACCTTTCGGGATGATAAGGAGGAAGTAAACGGATATGCTTTTTACTATGGACAGAGGGAAGGAAATCTCACAGATTTTCCGGACAGCAGCATCGTGGTTTATGTGAATGATGGAGGAGTTTTTTCCGCAGATATTGTAAATCCATATCAGATCATTAGTATGACGGAACATGTGCCGTTGCTGCCCCTAGATACCATTCAGCAGATTATGCAAAATGAAATGGCGGAGCATGCGGATGATTATTTCCTTAGCACCAGTGAAAGGGACTACACGTATCAGACCATGGAGCTTCTTTATGCCAGGGTGGCGGATGATTCCAGACAGGGCTACTACAGTTTTGTGCCGGTATGGAAGCTGGACGGATATGATGTGGATTGTCCTGTGATGGTAAATGCCATTGATGGAGGAATTGTGAATGCATATTATTAGAAAAAAAGGCAGAATTATAACCCTTTGCCTGGGCCTTGGCATGCTGACAGGCTGCGGTTCCCAGGGTACTCAGGTGGTGACCATCCAGCATGCGCCTTACGAGAAAGCGGTATATCGCACGGTGGAGGTGCAGACGGGGGACGTGTGTCCCGAGTTCACTCTGACACTGAAGGCCGAGGGCTATGAGCGGAAGACCTATGGAGCCACCAATGAGGATCTGCAGTTGGAGCATGTCTACGTGTCTGTGGGGGATAAGGTAAAAAAGGGAGATCTGCTGGTATCCTTTCAGTCAGATAGTTTGGAAGAAACCATAGCATCCTATCAGGAACAGGTAACTCAGAATGAACTGCTCATTGAGCACTACAGTAAGCTGATGGAGATTGATGACAGTGTGGATTACAGTACGGATATTACCATGCTGAAAGAGGATACACAGGTGGCAAAGCTGTATATAGAGGAGGCGGAAAATAAGCTGGCGGGATATCAGATCATTGCGGAGGGCGACGGAACCATCACGGAGATGGATGAGTACCTGCAAAATGGTTATTACCGGCCGGGAAGTAAGCTGATTACGGAAGTATGCAGCACAGGAAACTACACGGCAACCAACACGGAAAATTACAACTTTTCTATTGGTGAGACATATCAAGCTGTCTCCGGTGTCGCAACATACGAGTTACAGATAATGGATATTAGCGGACAAACACTGATTTTTGAACCTATCTCTGACATGTCGGCAGTGTCGGATGCGGACACTCTGACCATCACCATTCAAAAGCCGCAGCTGACCAATGCGGTGTATGTGGAAGCAGCTGCGGTAAATAAAGTGGGGGACGGCCAGTTCGTCTATGTTCTGGATGAGGCGGGCTACCGGGATGTGGTGTGGGTCACCACAGGGGACGTGGTGGACGGCTATCTGGTGATTACCAGTGGGTTGTCCGGAGGAGAGAAGGTGACATATTGAGGGAGCAGATCAGATATCTTTGTATTCTGCTGGTGGCAGTACTGTTGTTTTCCGGATGCGCAAAAAATACCCTGTCGGATGTGCCAAAGCTTCTTGAGCCGGCGGCTGCTAATTCCGCATACCGCCCGGTGGAGCGGGGAGACATTGGAGATGTGGAGATTGGATTTGGCACAGTGGTGCCCACAGACTATTGCAGTTTTTATGATACCAACGTAAAAATATCGGAGATTTCCGTAGAAGTGGGAGACTACGTGGAGAAAGGGGATGTGGTGGCCTATGCGGACATAGAGGAGGCACAGAAAACCCTCACCGGACTTCAGCAGGAGCTGACCTATGAGAATCAGACTTACGAGCTGAACTGTAAAATCGCAGAGGAGCGCATTGCAAAGATGACATACGAGAAGCAGTGTCTCGAGGCGGCACAGGCCTCCGGCGAAGAGAATTCCCCGGATACCGTGCAGGATTCCGACGAAGAGGAAACGCAGGAAAGCGATACTGCACAGGACGCAGCACAAATTGAGGACTTGGCTGCCCAGATTGCCACGGCACAGGAAGACCTGCGCTATGACGGGCTGCTGCACCAGTATCGGGTGGGAAAGCTGAATGAATCCATTGGAGCACAGCAGGCAATCATCACGGATGGAACGTTGCGGGCCACACACTCTGGGTATGTGACCTTTACCAAAAACATAGCAAAAAATTCCAGTGCAGGAGCTTCTGAAAATATTGTCATTATCTCCGATCTGGAAGATCCCTACATCGAACTTTCTGATGTTACCGTGAATAGTTATTCCTTTTCCGATTATGAGGTGAAATACATAAATATTGAGGGAGAAGCCCATGCTGTGACGGAAATCCCTTATACATCGGAGGAGCTGATTCTGGCGAAAGCAGCAGGCAGTTATCCCAACGTGCGTCTTACCTGCGGGGATGTGGGAGCGCTTACCATCGGTGACACCTATCCTGTCTATTATAGAAAGAAAAGCGTCCAGGATGTACTTATCATTGGAAAGGACTCTCTTTATGAGGAGGACGGCCATTATTTTGTCTATGTAAAAACCAAGGGAGACGAAAAGGAAAAGCGGGAGATTACCGTCGGGGAAGAGGATACCCATTATATAGAAGTAACAGGAGGGCTGTCTGAAGGAGAGCTGGTGTATTATTCCTCCGATGCGAGGATGCCGGCGGGTTATGATGCCTATACGGTGGGATTGTCGGACTTTGAACTGTCCAATTATTCCAAAACTTATAGCTCCTGTAATTCCCTTGCCTTCTGGTACACCTCGGATTATGAGGGAACCATCACAGATATTGCCGTGGAAGCAGATCAGCAGGTGAAAAAAGGAGATTTGCTGTACGTGGTGGATACCGGGGAGGGAAAAGCTGCGCTGACCCAGGCACAGAATCAGATCAATCAGGAAAATCTTTCTTACGAAGAAATGGGAAAGGGATATGACAGTCAGCTTGCACAGCTTACGGATGAGTACGAGATCCGCATTGTGAATTACGAAAAAGAGCTGGCAGCTCTCAGTCACGCCTACCGACTCCGGCAGCTTCAGGATAATTACAATGCCATCGGTGAGAACAATGACGGAAACGGCAAAGTCAGTGTATACGCGGATAAAGATGGCACGGTGTCAAAAATTTTGTTGATGGACGGGGATAAAGTCAGCCCCGGGACGGATGTACTGTCTGTCAGTACGCAGGCAGGGGAAAAACTTCTGGTAGAGATGGCACCTATAAAGAGTATGAAGACCTATGGGGACAATATCGCGGATGTGGGAGAGCAGATATCCATTCAAGCAGGAGATTTGGTCTATACCGGAACCTGTATCGGCTGGACGGTAAACTCCAATAATTCAGAAAAGGCATACCTGACCACGGAGGGAGATACGGCGTATCTTTCTCATAGCATGTCCTCAGGATATGAATATCCGGCTTTTTACGTGGAGATGGATGATGTTGGCTTTTATGAAGAGGCGCCGACGGGGATTCTGACATTTTCCTACATCTGTATGAAGGATGTGGCGGTGATTCCCTCTTCGCTGGTCCACGTGGAGTCCGAACAGGTATATTTTGTGTGGCGCATACAAAATGATCAGTTGGTAAAACAGTATGTGCAGGTTTCAGACACGCTTGTAAACGATGGCATGCAGGTGGTGCTGTCGGGAATCAAAGAAGGCGATGTGCTTGCAGCAGAGTAAGCCAGTGTCAAAAATCTTAAGGAGGCGGAAAAGTGATACGATTAATCCACCAAAAGATAAGAAATAAAAAATGGCTGAACCTATGCCTTTTTACCGGAATCTCCCTGTTGGTGGCGGTGTTCGCCTGCCATCCCATGCTGGAGGAGGGATCCAATGACAAGCTGCTGGTTACAGCCTTTGAGAATTATGCAAAGGAGCATCAGGAGTTTCCGGCTGTTTTTTCCAGAACGGGATCCTATGAAACTTCGGACTATCCCACGGCGGAGTCCATCTATCAGCGGATGGATGCCTACGAGAAGAAATGGCTGGAATATGTGGAGGTGGATTCGGTGGTTTCCCAGCAATCCCTGAAACTATCCCCTTCCAATGCCCAGAGCAATCTGGGATTTTCGGACCGTTTTTTGGGAATCGGACTTCTGCGGGATATGGAATCCCATATGGAAATTGTAAAAGGGGAAGGGTTGGATGCGGATACGGAAGCGGAAAGCTTTCCCTGTATCATAAGTGAAAGTGTCATGGATGCCACGGGACTGGTGGTGGGGGAGGAGATTACCTTTCCTTACGCGTTGAATGACCGGGAAGAGCCGGTGAAATTTGTGGTATCCGGTATTTTTCGCGAATCCTCTGACAGCGACAATTACTGGTATCACGAAGCCGCCTATTATGAACGGCAGATTTTTGTGTCGGAAGCGGTGTTTGATACGTTAATGGCGGAATACGGGTATGGGACGGTGGCCTTTGAGGACAACCTGCTTTTAGATTATACCCAGATTAACCATCACAACGCGGCGGCGTATTTGGACTATATAAAGGAGTTTCGAAAGGCAGACGGTTCCTTTGGGGCCAATTTTATTCAGATTCTGGAAAACTATCAGATAGAAAGCAGGACCGTGCGCACCATATTGTGGGTGTTGGAGCTTCCCTGCGCAGTGCTTCTGCTGCTTTTTATCTATATGGTTTCCGGTCAGGTCCTGTATGCGGAGGAGCGGGAAATAGCAGTGCTGCGGAGTCGTGGTGTGACCCGGGGGCAGACCATGCTGCTGTATGTACTGCAGTCGTGGATCCTGTCCGGCGCAGGCGCAGTGTTTGGACTTCTGCTGGGATATGTGATGTGTAAATTTGCTGCCAAAACTGACGCATTTTTACAGTTTACAGGTAAGGATGTGAGCATGTACAGTTTTAGCTGGAAAATGCTTCCGTATGCTCTGGCTGCCTGCATCATAGCCACATTGTTTATGGTATTTCCTGTATGGAAAAAGTCAAAAATCACCATTGTGGAACAGAAAAGTGCTGGCCGGGAGGCGGGCAAAAGCCCCATCTGGGAGAGAACCTTTCTGGATCTGATTTTGCTGGGAATTTCCTGCTATCTGTTCTATAACTATGGGAAACAGAGCGACGCGTTATCTGCCAGTGTCATTGCCGGGGAACGCTTAGACCCCATGATCTTTCTGGATGCCTCACTGTTTATTTTTTCCTGCGGGCTGGTGTTTTTGAGGCTTACGAAGTATTTGATTATGCTGGTGGATCATCTGGGGAAAAGGCGCTGGAACTGTGCCCTGTATGCATCCTTTTTACAGATTCGGCGCACCTTTCACAAGCAGAGTTTTATATCGGTGTTTCTGATCATGACCATAGCCATGGGGATTTTTCAGGCAAACATGGCCCGTACCATGAATGCAAACAATGAGGAGAGAATCCGTTATAATGTGGGAGCGGATGTACGGCTGCAGCAGGAGTGGAAAATGCATGTATATCGTAATGACGAGAAGGTATCTGTGACCTATGAAGAGCCGGACTTTCAGGAATATGCAGGACTGGTGGAAAATCAGATTTGCAACAGCATCACCCGGGTGGTGGAGGAGGACAGCACCGATGTGGTGGTGGGAAGCAGGAAGCTGTCCGCCTGTCAGCTCATGGGCATCCATACGAAAGAATTTGGGGAGACAGCGGAGCTTATGGACGGACTGAATGACAAGCACTGGTTCTATGCCCTGAATGCCCTGGCGGAGGATGTGGACGGGGTCATTCTTTCCCGCAATGCAGCGGAGGCGCTGGAGGTTTCCGTGGGGGATTCCATCAATTATATGAGGTACAGCCCATATTTTTCCCAGGGAGATGATCCTATCAATACAGCGAAAGCTACCGTCTGCGCCATTGTGGACAGCTTTCCCGGATATGAGAGATATCGGTATGTCTATAACAGTGAGGGAGAGCTCAAAGAAGAGGAAAACTATCTGATCGTGGCCAATTATGCCACTGTCATCGATCTTTTTGGCATGACGCCTTACCATATCTGGATGAGACTTTCACCGGGGGCATCTTCGGAACAGGTAGCGGACTATATGAGAGAAAACGGGTGTAAGATAGCACAGTGGTGTTCCTTAGAGGAGGAGCTGGAAGCCAGCAAGAGCTCAGCATTAATACAGATTACCAACGGCATGTTTACCATGGGCTTTCTCATATCGATGCTGGTCTGCTCCGTGGGATTTTTGATTTACTGGATTATGGTTATGAAGCAGCGGGAAATGTTGTTTGGCATTTACCGGGCCATGGGAATGCGGATGAGCGAAATCCGTACCATGCTTATAAATGAACAAATTTTTGGCTCCCTGCTCTCTATTCTGACAGGAGCAGGGGTGGGGGTCATCAGTACGTTGCTGTTTGTAAGACTCATTACTCTGGTTTATCTGCCAAGGAAGCATAATATACCGATTCGAATCTGTCTGTATGGAACGGATATGGTGAAGCTGTTTGCCCTTGTGTTTCTGGTGGTGATTTTTTGCGGGGTGGTACTGAGGAACCTGTTAAAGAATATGAAGATTGCTCAGGCATTAAAGCTGGGTGAGGATTAGGAGGCAGTATGGAGACGGCAGCCATTGAGACAAGAAATCTGGTAAAGTGTTTTCCGGTAGGAAAAGGTGGAACCTATTACGCACTGAAAGATGTGAATCTGGACATTCCACAGGGCAGGCTGACCATTCTGAAAGGTCGGTCCGGCTCCGGAAAAACCACTCTTTTAAATATGATCAGCGCCCTGGATGAACCCACTGCGGGAGAGGTGGAATTTTTCGGAGAGAAGCTTTCCGGCCTAAGTACTGTAGAAAAGGAGAATCTCAGGCGGTTTCGCATGGGATTTGTGTTTCAGTCTATTGCACTGATACCCGTGATGAGCGCCTATGAAAATATTGATTTTGCCCTGCGGCTGGCTGGTTACCCGGATGACAGAGACCGGCGGATTCGGGAAGTTTTGGGGCGGGTAGGCCTGACGAAGCGCATGGATCACATGGCAAACCAGCTATCCGGCGGAGAACAGCAGCGGGTAGCCATTGCCCGGGCGGTGGCCCATCACCCTAAAGTGATTTTTGCGGATGAGCCAACGGGAGCTTTGGACACGGCTTCCGGTCTGGCGGTTATGAATCTGTTTCGGGAACTGGTGGAGACGGAGGGTGCCACCATTGTGATGACCACCCATGATCCGAATTTGATGGAGTTGGGAGATGTGGTGTTTGAGATTGAGGATGGAGAGATTGTGGGATGAGAGAAAAGGATGAAAAAGAAAAGAGTACTTCCGCAGATCCCATCATATCCTGTGATGGGCTGGTAAAGATCTATATGTCGGATGGTCTGAAGGTTATGGCATTGCAGGGACTGGAGCTGGATGTGAAGCGGGGAGAAATGATGGCTATTATCGGAAAATCCGGCTCCGGAAAGTCCACACTTTTAAATATGATTGGTGGTCTGGAAACACCCTCAGCCGGGCGGCTGCTGGTGGAGGGGCAGGACTTGTCCCAGCTTAAGGAGAAAGATATGGTGCGCTATCGCAGGGATACGGTGGGATTTGTCTGGCAGAAAAGTGCCCGAAATCTGTTTCCCTATATGACAGCGGCAGAGAATGTGGAAGCACCCATGTATTTTGTAAAGGGAAGGGAGCGGGAAAAAAGAAAGCGGGCGCTGGAACTTTTAGAAAAGGTGGGGATGCTTTCCCATGCGGATAAGTTTCCGGATCAGTTATCCGGCGGCGAGCAGCAGAGGGTGGCTATTGCGGTGGCACTGGCGAACAATCCCACCATTCTTTTGGCGGATGAGCCCACCGGAGCGGTGGATTCCAAAACCTCGGATCATATATTTCAGTTGTTTCGTGATTTGAATGAAGAGTTGGGACTTACCATATTGATTGTGACCCATGATTTGAGTCTTGCCAACAAAGTGAATCGAGTGGTGATGATATCCGATGGCAAGATCAGCACGGAAAAAATCCGCCGAGAGATGTATCGCCATTCGTTGGACAGCCGATTTTCCGACGGAGAACAGGAAGAAAATTCTCAGGAAGAGTATTCGGTGCTGGATAAGGCACATCGCGTGCAGCTCAGTGGGGAGATTCTGAAAAAGGCAGGAATAGACAGCAATAAAGTGAAGGTCGAGGTGGTGGACGGGAAGGTAGTAATCAGCCCGTTTTCTGGGGAAAAGAAGAGGGGTTGACAAAAGTTGGTAACCTTGTTATAATCCGAACGTAACAAATTTGTAACAAATCTTAATAAAAATGAATAAAATCGCATAAATAGTTAACAATAATAATATTTATGTAAAAAGCTATTTTACGGAGGTTCGTATGAAGTTAAGAAAGAATGTGATTGAATGTATCCTTGTAGCAGTTGCAGCCACAGCAGTTACAGCAATCACGGCCGTTGTTACACCTGATTATTCAGAAAACAAAGTTACAAGCGAGATTGAGACAGAAGCTGCCAATAATATGGTGGCAGGTGTATGTGAGGAATTAGAGGAAGTAGGAAGTAATGCAGCGGAGGTCGCCAGCATTGAACGTTCCAATGTCTTTGTGGTATCAGAGGCAGCACCGGAGTATTCCGAGGAAGAAAAGCTATGGAGCAGCAGGCTCATGGTGGATGTGGAGGGATTTTTATATATCCGCAGCGAGCCAAATGAGGGAGCTTCGATTGAAGGAAAGTTATATAAGGGCGGAGCTGCCGATATTATCGAGGAACTGAGCGGATGGTATCATATTAGTTCCGGTTCCGTAGAGGGATATGTAAAGGCTGAGTACTGTGTAACAGGACAGGCGGCTTATGAACTGGCACAGTCTGACTGTAATAGGGTAGCCACAGTATTAATCGACGGGCTGCGTATCCGCAAAAATCCTTCTCAGCAGGGAACGGTGATAAGCTCTGCGAATAAGGGAGATACCCTGACATTAGACTCGACGGTTGAGTCACCTTACGGATGGGTGGCTGTAACTGTGAATGGCCACACAGGATATGTTGCTTCGAAGTATGTGGATGTGGCAGAGTCTCTGGGAGAGGCGGTTTCTATAGAGGAAGAGCAGGCAGCCATTCGGAAGCAGCAGGAGGAAGAGGCAGCCAGACAGGCGGCGCAGGAAGCTGCAGCCAAAGAAGCAGCACAGCAGGCAGCACAGGCCGCTGCACCAGCAGTAACACAGAATGAATCAGTTGCAGCCAGCGTCGATGACGCCACATTGCTGGCGGCCATTATTCAGTGTGAGGCAGGTGGAGAGTGCTACGAAGGTCAGGTTGCCGTAGGGGCAGTAGTTATGAATCGTGTACGCAGCGGATCTTATCCTTCCACTATTTCTGAGGTGGTTTATCAGAAGGGACAGTTTTCTCCGGCAGGAAGTGGAAAGCTGGCGAATGTTCTTTCTTCCGGTGTCAGCAGCAGTTGTATGCAGGCTGCACAGGAAGCATTGGCAGGAACCGACAACACCGGTGGAGCGCTTTACTTCCGTAGAGCCAGTTCCGGCCATGCCGGTTATGTAATTGGAAACCACGTTTTTTATTAAACATAAATAGAATTTGTAAAAGCTCATGGATGTAAGCGTCCACGAGCTTTTTTACATGAATTTCTACGAAAGCTGGTTGTATTCCATGGAAAAATATAGTATGATAGAACCTATCTTGGGAAAGATATTGAAAATGAATGGAGGGGACAAAATGCCAGGATTAATAGCACTTATTGTTTTAATTATCATTGCTCTGTGGATTATTGTATCATGTATCAAAATCGTTCCGCAGGCACAGGCCGTAGTTATCGAGAGATTGGGCGGATATCTCACCACATGGGATGTAGGTATTCATTTTAAGGCACCTTTCGTAGACCGTATGGCAAAGAGAGTTTTATTGAAGGAGCAGGTGGTGGATTTTCCTCCTCAGCCGGTTATCACGAAGGATAACGTAACCATGCAGATTGACACCGTGGTTTACTTCCAGATCACAGATCCGAAGCTTTTCACCTATGGTGTAGAGAATCCTATCATGGCTATCGAGAATCTTACTGCTACCACTCTTCGTAATATTATCGGAGATTTGGAGCTGGATGAGACCTTGACTTCCAGAGAGACTATTAATACAAAGATGCGTGCATCTTTGGATATTGCAACAGATCCTTGGGGTATCAAGGTAAACCGTGTAGAGCTGAAAAACATTATGCCGCCGAAAGCCATTCAGGATGCCATGGAGAAGCAGATGAAGGCAGAGCGTGAGAGACGTGAAGCAATTCTCCGTGCAGAAGGTGAGAAGAAGTCCACCATTCTTGTGGCAGAAGGTAAAAAGGAGTCTGCGATTCTGGACGCAGAGGCAGAGAAGACGGCAGCCATCCTTCGTGCAGAGGCACAGAAGGAAGCTACCATCAAAGAGGCAGAAGGTCAGGCAGAGGCTATCTTAAAGATTCAGCAGGCAAATGCCGATGGTTTGAGATTCTTAAAGGAAGCTGCACCGGATGACAGTGTATTACAGCTGAAGAGCTTAGAGGCATTCGCCAAGGCTGCAGACGGAAAGGCAACCAAGATTATCATCCCGTCTGAGATTCAGGGTATTGCAGGGCTTGTAAAATCTGTGACAGAAGTAGCATCAGACAAATAAAACGCAGGCTTCACCTTAAGGTAAGCAAAAAAGTGTATACAAAACGGGCTGTCACACAAAAGACAGCTCGTTTTCTGCATAAGGAGAAAGAACATGAATTTATCAGGACGCAATTTTTTAAAACTAATGGATTTTACACCAGAGGAGATTATGTACATGATCGATCTGGCGGCAGAGCTGAAGGAGAAGAAGAGGAATCATATTCCCCATGATACTCTGGCTGGGAAAAATATTGCATTGATTTTCGAGAAAACCAGCACCAGAACCCGCTGCTCCTTTGAGGTGGCCGCTCATGATCTGGGCATGCATGTGACATACTTAGACCCCTCTGGATCCCAGATCGGGAAAAAGGAGAGTATCCCGGATACAGCCCGGGTGTTGGGCAGGATGTTTGATGGAATCGAGTATCGCGGATATGGGCAGGATATTGTTGAGGAGCTGGCAAAATATGCCGGAGTACCGGTATGGAATGGATTAACCAATGAGTTTCATCCCACCCAGATGCTGGCAGATATGCTGACCATCCGTGAACATCTGGGAAGATTAAAGGGCGTGAAATTAGCCTATATGGGAGATGCCCGCTATAACATGGGAAATTCCCTGATGGTTACTTGTGCAAAGTTGGGAATGGACTTTGTGGCATGTACTTCAAAAAAATATTTCCCGGATCCCAAGCTGGTGGAATACTGTGAAGGTGTAGCGAAGGAAAACGGCGGAAGCATTACCCTCACTGAGGATGCCATGGCAGGAACCAGGGGTGCAGATGTCATCTACACCGATGTGTGGGTATCTATGGGAGAGCCTGAGGAGGCCTGGGCAGAGCGTATCGGTGATCTGATGCCCTATCAGGTAAACCGCAAGCTTATGGAGAACGCAGGAGAGCAGGCTATTTTCATGCATTGTCTGCCGGCGTTCCATGATCTGGGCACAAAGATTGGCCGGGAAGTAAATGAGAAGTTTGGTTATGCCGAGCTGGAGGTGACCAACGAGGTGTTTGAGAGCCCTCAGTCCGTGGTATTTGATGAGGCAGAAAATCGTATGCACACCATCAAAGCAGTGATGCTGGCTACATTAGGAGAGTAAATGAAAGCAGAGATATTGGCTGCCCTGCGGGAGGCAGAGGGATATGTGTCCGGGCAGGAGCTGTGTGAGACCTTTGGTGTGTCCCGTACCGCTATCTGGAAGGCCATCAATCAGTTAAAAAAGGATGGATACGACATCGAGGCTGTGCAGAATAAAGGCTATCGTATCCTTTCATCACCGGATATTATGAGTGAAAATGAACTGGTGAGCATTCGAAAAACACAGTGGGTGGGAAATTCTATCTATTATTACGATGTGACAGATTCCACTAATATGTGTGCGAATCGCCTGGCTCAGGAGGGGGCGCCCCACGGAACACTGATCGTGGCGGACAAGCAGGAATCGGGAAGAGGAAGAAGAGGCAGGGGCTGGAATTCTCCGGCCAATACCGGTATTTTTATGACTTTGCTGCTCCGGCCGGAGATAGAGACAAACAATGCTTCCATGCTGACTCTCGTGGCGGCCATGGCAGTGGCGAAGGGAATAGAACAGTGTTGCGATATAAAGCCTCAGATCAAATGGCCCAATGATATTGTGCTCAATGGGAAAAAAGTCTGCGGGATCCTTACAGAGATGAGTGCGCAGATTGACTATGTGAATCATATTGTCATTGGAATCGGGATCAACGTGCACAATACGGAGTTCCCGGAGGAGATTTCCCAGACAGCAACCTCCCTCTATCTGGAGACAGGAGTTCATGTGAAGCGTGCCCAGTTAATCGAGGCAATCTGGGAGGCATTTGAGGATTATTATGAACGTTTTATGGCATATCAGGATTTGAGTGCTATTATGGAGGAATATAACAGATATCTGGTGAATCTGGACCGGGCAGTGCGTGTGCTGGATCCGAAAGAACCCTTCGAAGGCATTGCCCGGGGAATCACGGAGCGGGGAGAGCTTTTGGTGGAAATCGACGGAGTGTTGAAAAAAGTTTCTTCTGGTGAAGTATCCGTGCGTGGGATATATGGCTATGTATAAAGGAGCATAAGATGGAACAGGAGCATGTATTACTGTGTGGCGCTAGCGCCTACACACAGAAGTTTTATTTAAATCCGGATTTTAAGGGACTTCCGGAGGGGATTCAGGAGGAACTGAAGATTCTTTGTGTGTTGTATACGGAGGATATCGGTGGCGTGCTTCAGCTGATTTATGATGAGGAAGGCCATCTGTATTTTCAAACAGACTGTGACGAGGGCGATTTGTGTTACGATGAAATCGGAAGTGTTTTGAAAATCAAACAGATTCAAAGAGAGAAAGCAGATCTGCTGGAATCACTGGAAATGTATTATAGAGTATTCAAAACTGTTTAGGACAGGCCGAATCACTTGCTGATGAGGCTGTAAGAACATGAATCGTATCTGTGAGGGTACGGAACAGATACGAGTATTCTTTTTGTGGGAAGAATATAGCGAAGAATAGGGCGGAGCCCGGGAGGAATCATATGTTATTGGCAATCGATGTGGGAAATACCAATATTACAATCGGAATATTTGACGGCGAAAAGCTGGTGAGCACGTTTCGCATGACTACCAAGATGCAACGGACTTCGGATGAGTTCGGCATCACCATGGTAGATCTGCTGGAGCATAATAAGCTTCAGGTAGAGGATATCACGGCAGCTATTGTGTCTTCTGTAGTGCCAAATATCATGCATTCCCTGCGGAATGGTCTCATCAAATATTTTGATATCAAGCCCATGGTGGTGGAGCCCGGTGTTCGTACCGGCATTCGTATCGTTACGGAGAATCCTCCCCAGATTGGAGCTGACCGCATTGTGGATGCGGTGGGAGCCTATGAGCTCTATGGTGGACCAGTCATCGTTATTGATTATGGCACAGCCACCACCTATGATTTCGTGGACGACAAAGGAGACTTTTTTGCAGGGGTTACTTGTCCTGGAATCCGCATTTCAGCCAAGGCATTGTGGCAGGACGCAGCCAAGCTGCCGGAGATTGAAATTAAAAAACCGGCAAGTATTCTGGCAAAGGAAACTATCAGCAGTATGCAGGCAGGTTTGATTTACGGACAAATCGGACAGACTGAGTATATCGTAAAGAATATGATCAAAGAGTCCGGACTAAAAAATGTAAAGGTAGTTGCAACAGGCGGATTGGGAAAAATTATCGCCCAGGAGACAGATTGCATTCATCACTATGATCCCAATCTCACACTGGAGGGAATGCGCCTGATTTATGCAAAACAGAAATGATGAAGCTGAAAATCGGAACAGTAGTTTTAGAGAATAATTTGATATTGGCACCAATGGCAGGTGTGACAGACCGACCATTTCGCGTGCTCTGCAAGGAGCAGGGAGCAGGTCTGATCTGCATGGAGATGGTAAGTGCCAAGGGAATTTTATACAACAATAAAAATACGGAGCAGCTTCTGTCCATCGATGAGCGGGAGCATCCCGTTTCTTTGCAGCTGTTTGGCTCTGATCCGGAGATTATGAGCCAGATGGCAAAGCGTATTGAGGATCGTTCCTTTGATATTTTAGACATCAACATGGGTTGTCCGGTGCCAAAGATCGTCAATAACGGGGATGGCTCCGCCCTGATGAAGAATCCGCTACTGGCAGGACAGATTATTGAAAAGACGGTACGGGCAATCTCAAAGCCGGTCACGGTAAAAATTCGGAAAGGCTTCGATGATGCCCATGTGAATGCGGTGGAAATGGCCCATATTGCAGAGGAATCCGGGGCAGCAGCCGTGGCGGTGCATGGACGCACCAGAGAGCAGTATTATGCCGGGAAAGCGGATTGGGACATTATCCGTCAGGTGAAGCAGGCTGTAAAGATTCCGGTGATTGGAAACGGAGATATCTTCACGCCGGAGGATGCTATAGCCATGCAGCAGCAGACCGGCTGCGATGGGTTGATGATTGCCCGGGGTGCCCAGGGAAATCCGTGGATCTTTTCCCGTATCAATCACTATCTGGAAACCGGAGAGCTTTTGGACAAACCGCCGGTGGAGGAAATGACCCGGATGATTCTGCGACACGCCAGAATGCAGATTGAGTTCAAGGGTGAGCTGGCCGGAATGCGGGAGATGCGCAAGCACGCAGCCTGGTATACGGGTGGTTATCAGCATGCTTCGAAGCTGCGCAGCCAAATCAATGAAGTAACCACCTATGGGGAACTGGAGGAGCTGCTGCAGCAGTTCGTCCAAATGTGGCAGCAGACAGAGTAGAAATAAATTCAATCGTCATATTTGAATGAGGGAGGAATTAAGAGAGTGGGTACAAAGAAAAACAATAAAATCAATATATTATCGGTTATGGTGAAAGTGATTGCCATAGTGGCGTCCATTTATGGGATGATAAGAAGCTACCAGAATCTCAGCTTCTTTACATACTTTACGAACCTGTCCAACATAGCTATAGATCTGGGACTGCTGGCATCGTTGGTATATGATTTGTCAGGAAAAGATAAGAAAAATGGATTTTATGTAGTGAAGTTTCTTCTGACCCTGTCTATCACTCTGACGTTTTTAGTGTATTTGTGTATCCTGGCACCCACCAG
This sequence comes from Lachnospiraceae bacterium, assembly GCA_022766245.1. Classification (GTDB taxonomy): domain Bacteria; phylum Bacillota; class Clostridia; order Lachnospirales; family Lachnospiraceae; genus Roseburia_C. The sequence continues at coordinate 34,662 of JALEPL010000007.1, forward strand.
TGAGGATGGTTTTTTGGCAGCATATTTTTCCAATTATGCAGGAAGCTTCTGCGTGCATTTTGTTACTCCGGTGTTGGCGATTCTGGACTTCTTGCTATTCGATTGCCGGTACGAGTCCACTCCGGTGCATGCGGTTTACGCTGTGATCCCGCCGTTGGTTTACGTAGGATATGTGGTGATTTTAGCACAGTGCTTTGGCGTGCGCTGGAGTGATGGAAACATGATGGCACCTTATAACTTTATCAATTACGGAGCCCCCACTGGGTGGTTTGGATTTGATTTGTCTCAGGCCAACAGCTATTCCCTGGGAATCGGAGTGGCCTATATGATTGTGGCGCTTCTAGCCCTGTTTATCCTGCTGGGGGAGCTGTTTTTATTTGGGAAAAACCTTCGGAAGAAGCACATGCAGAGAAAATAAAAGGGAGTAAAAGAATAAAAAGGGTGTTATATTTGATGAGATAATCTTCATAAAATAGGGTTGACGGATACAGATGCCTTTGATAGAATAATTAAACGTAAGGTGACTTAGCCAAGTGGTAAGGCCCCGGTCTGCAACACCGTCATCGCCGGTTCAAATCCGGCAGTCACCTCTTCGTTCATAAGAAAAAGAACCTCAGGTATGAGGTTCTTTTTTTGTGATTAGTTGAGAGTCTCTATTTCATTTTTAATACGGAATTGTCTATGATTCCAGTTCCAATACCACCACCTGGCAGTTTTTCAGTGTCAGCTGATCCGCGGTATATTCCGGCGTTTCATTGGTTAGAAGCAGTTTTTTTACCGGTTTTTCCAGGTGTAGCACGGCAGTTTTCTCACCAAAGTTTCCGGCAACCAGCATGCGTTTATCCTCCGATATCCGGTAATAAGCCATCACGGACTCCGTCTTTTCGTAAGCCGGCCGGAAGGTGCCGTAGGTAAATACATCCCGGTATTCAGGGGACTTTCGCAGGGCAATCAGGGAACGATAATAGTTTAGTACAGAGTCCGGCTCATTTTCCTGGCTGGCCACATTGATAGTATGATAGTTCTCGTTGACCTTTAACCAGGGTGTACCGGTGGTGAAACCGGCCTGGGGCGCATCGCTCCACTGCATGGGGGTTCTGGCGTTGTCCCGGCTCATGCTGGAGCATACCTCCAATGCTTCTGTGTCGCTTAGCCCAGCAGCCCGGGCTACGTGATACTGGTCGATGGTGCTGATGTCATTAAATTCCTCAATGCTGTTCCACTTGGCGTTTTGCATACCGATTTCCTGGCCTTGATAGATGAAGGGAATGCCCCGGAGCAGCAGGCTGATGGTGCCCAGCATTTTCGTGCCGGCAGGTGTCTGGTCATAGGGAGGCAGGAACCGGGACACACCTCTGGGTTCGTCGTGATTTTCGATAATATTGGCCTCGAATCCCACCTTCTGTACGTCGAGCTGTGACTGGATGATGGTATCCCGCCATTTCTCAAAAGTGATGGGAACTGCGTCATACCAGCCGTGTTTTCCATCGCTGAGGGAGTGGGCGGAGAAGTCGAATATGGTGGAAAAGTAGCCGTCCTCACCGATGAAGCAGGGCAGTTCCCCTTCTTTTATGTTGAATACTTCTCCCACAGTAAATGCGTCGTGCTTGCGGAAGGTTTCGTCCCGAAGCTCTGTGAGAAATGCATCAATTCCATCCACAGACTCTACCATGCGCCAGCAGCTGGCCATGCTGTCCGCACCGTCGGCGGGTAGATCCGGGAAATCCAAATCCTTTTTGATATTGATGATAGCGTCGATACGGAAGCCGGATAGCCCTTTTTGCAGCCACCAGTTCACCATATCATAAAGCTTTTGACGGAGCTTAGGATTCTCCCAGTTTAGATCCGGCTGCTCCCTGGCAAACATATGTAGGTAGTACAGGTCAGTGCCCGGAACCGGTTCCCAGCAGCTTCCGCCAAAGTAGGAGCGCAGATTGTTGGGAGCGTTGCCCTCCTTGCCGGGACGAAAGTAGAAGTAGTCCGCATACTCCCCATAGGGATCTGCCAATGCCTTTTGAAACCACTCATGTTCACTGGAGCAGTGATTGATCACCAGATCCATGATAATGTGCAGATCCCGTTTCTTAGCCTCCGCCAACAGCTCATCAAACTCCTCCATGGTGCCGAATTCCTCAGCAATAGCATAGTAGTCGGAAATGTCATAGCCCTGATCCACAAAGGGGGATTTGTAAATGGGGGAGAGCCAGATAATGTCCACACCCAGTTCTTTTAAATAGTCTAGCTTTGAAATAATTCCCCGCAGATCGCCGATGCCATCCCCATTAGAATCGCAAAAACTTTTGGGATAAATTTGATATGCCACCTTGTCGTGCCACCATTTTTTGGTCATAGTAATCGCTCCTTTTATCATGTAATTGGATTGTTTTTCTTTTCTTGCAAGAATCATCTTATTGCTTTATACTGCCATTATAGAAATCAAATATATAATTTGCTTGCAATATATTTGCAATATATAACACAATCCTGCGCTCGGGGATTGCTCACACCTGAATCATGTTTTTTCGGCCTCATCAGCAAGTGATTCGGCCTGTTCTGAACAGTTACATTTATTCGAGTATATTACATATATTACAGGAAAGGTTGGCAATTTAAATGAAAAAATTACATACTCTTGCGTTAGAGCAAAAGGAGGCCGCCAAGCACGGCGAAGTGTATTTTCCAATGCAAAAATATGTGACTACCCTGGACGCATCTTATCCGGTGGTGGTGACCCATTGGCATGAGGAGGCAGAATTTACCATGATCCGGTCCGGCAGTGCCATGTATCAGATCGATCTGGAGGATTATCCGGTCGAGGAGGGGGATCTACTGTTTATCCCGCCACGACTATTGCATTCTATCACCACACAGCAAGGACAGCAGGCCCGCTCGGATACCTATGTGTTTCATTTAAACTTTCTGGGAGGCAATGGCACGGATCTGTGTGCCACCAAGTATCTGACACCGCTGCAAAACAGAGAGTACACCCTGCCTTATCTGATTAAGCCGGATCATCCGGCCTATGCTTCTCTGCGCAAGCTGTTTGAGCAGATTCATACTCTGTATGACGAAACGGTATTTGGCTATGAGTTGGCGTTGAAAGCCTTGTTTTTGCAGACGGTGTTCTTATTGCTTCAGTATGGGGAAAAGGATGAGACAGCGGATCATACCACTTCGGATAAACTGAAAACCGTGTTGGATTATATGGAACTGCATTATGCCGAGCCTTTGACCGTGGGGGATTTGGCGGCACAGTGCTATTTCAGTGAATATCATTTTATGCGGTTTTTTAAGAAGCACATCAATATGACCTGTGTGGAATATATCAATAATCTGCGGTTAGAAAAAGCAGTGGAAATGTTTGAACAGGGAAACACCTCCATTTTAGATGTTTCCCTGTCCGTAGGATTTCATAATCTATCGTATTTTCATAAGGTGTTCAAGCGGAGATACCACATGACACCTAAGGAGTTTCTGCGACAACTGTAAGGGCTTATTTTGCCACAATCTTGCAGAACTTCTTTTTGCCACGTTTTAACACGAATTCCTCCGCATTGATAGCATCCGGTGTGTAGATGGCTTTTACATCGGTGACCTTTTCGCCATTTACAGTGACGCCGCCTTGTTCTACTGCACGGCGTGCTTCGGAACGGGTAGGACACAGTCCTGCTGCAACCAAAAGTCCCATGATGTCGATGACGCCGTCTTTTAAATCTGCCTCTGTGATCTCAGCCACCGGCATGTTTTCCGTGTTTCCACCGGAGAACAAAGCTCTGGCACCTTCCTGTGCCTTTTTGGCTTCTTCCTCGCCGTGTACCAATGCGGTAAGCTCGTAAGCTAAGATTTCTTTGGCCTGATTCAACTGGCTGCCTTCCCATTTGTCCATATCATCGATCTGCTCTAATGGCAGGAAGGTCAGCATCCGCAGACATTTCAGCACATCAGAGTCAGATACGTTTCTCCAGTACTGGTAGAAGTCGAAGGGTGAGGTCTTGTTGGGATCTAGCCATACTGCACCGGACTGGGTTTTACCCATTTTCTTGCCCTCAGAGTTCAGCAGAAGATTGATCGTCATGGCGTAAGCATCCTTGCCCAGCTTCCGGCGGATCAGCTCGGTGCCGCCCAGCATGTTGCTCCACTGGTCGTCTCCGCCGAACTGCATGTTGCATCCGTATTTCTGGAACAGGGTGTAAAAGTCGTAGCTCTGCATGATCATGTAGTTGAACTCTAAGAAACTTAGGCCTTTCTCCATACGCTGCTTGTAGCATTCTGCAGTCAGCATGCGATTTACGGAGAAGTGTGCGCCCACTTCACGGAGAACCTCCACGTAGTTTAAGTCCAGCAGCCAGTCCGCGTTATTTACCATGAGAGCCTTGTCGTCGGAAAAGTCAATAAAACGGCTCATCTGCTGCTTGAAGCAGTCGCAGTTGTGCTGAATGGTCTCCTTGGTCATCATCTGACGCATGTCGGTACGTCCGGATGGATCACCGATCATGGCAGTTCCGCCACCGATCAGGGCAATGGGCTTATTGCCGGCCATCTGCAGACGCTTCATCAGGCACAGAGCCATAAAGTGTCCCACATGGAGACTGTCAGCGGTGGGGTCAAAGCCGATGTAAAACACAGCCTTTCCGTTGTTGATCATGTCCTTGATTTCGTCTTCGTTTGTTACCTGGGCAATCAGTCCCCGGGCAACTAATTCATCGTATAAAGTCATACGCTCCTCCTTAAAAAACTAAAAATCCCCCGTCCCCTTCCTGGAAACCCAAGAAGAAAGGACGAGGGGGGAATCTCGTGTTACCACCTTTATTTACAGATCACTCACATGATCTGCCTTATGGAGTGCAAACACACTCCTGCACGAATAACGGATGCAATTCCGTCACAGCCTACTTTCCATCAAAAATGGATTTGGGTGTGAAGCTCGGGGATGTATTCGCCGTGGATCATGCCTGCACCTCTCAGCATCCGGTAACTCTCTGTTGGCTGTGTGCCATGCTACTTTTTCCCGTCAAAGCATTTACTTTTTAAGCTTTTTTTATTATAAAAACGGAAGACGGGTTTGTCAACGGAAAATTATGCTTTGGCTTTTTTCTTCGCTTTCTTGTAATTATTGATATTGTATTTCTGCTCGTAAGCCTCCATATATGCGGTGTAGGAATCATCTCGCAGTTCCCGGACACTCTTCAGATATTCATGGGTGTCAAAGTCTGCAGTCTCCAGCTCGATCATGGCTACTGCGATGTTGGAGCAATGTGCTGCAATACGTTCCAGATTGGTGAGCATATCGTTGAAGGAGAAACCTTGCTCTAAGTTACATTTTCCCTGACTCAGACGGGAAACGTGGCGCAGTTTCAAGTCGTTGCATAGGATGGAAATCCACTCACGGAGAGGCTCTACCTGGACAGCCATTTTCAGATCATCATTGATAAATGCATTCACGGTAAGCTCCACCACTTCTTTCACTGCGGAAGTCAGCACATCCAATTCGTATTGGGCTTCGTCGGAGAAGGAAATCCTTTTCTCGTGCAGTTCACTGGCTACCAGGGACAGGTTCACGGCGTGATCCCCCAACCGCTCAAAATCACTGACGCTATGCAACATCTTGGATGCCTGGGTGGACTGCTGGATGGACAGTTCATTTCCGGTAATCTGCATCAGGTAAGTGCCCAGCTTATCCTCGTATTTATCGATAAGATTTTCTTTTTCCTGCACTTTCTGAAATTTGTCTGTTGTAAAATTGGTAAACAGGCTTAGGGCGCGGAAAACATTTTTCCGGGATTTTTTTGCCATACCGTTCATGGCCAGGTGGCTTTGCTCCAGAGCAAGAGCAGGATAAGCAATAAATCGTTCCTCTAAAAGATCGAAATCGGCCTGATCTTCCATGTCTTCCGGCGAATCCTTTACCAGGGCAAACACCAGCTTCTCAATAAACCTGGTAAAAGGAAGCAGCACCAGAATGGTAGCAGTTCGGTAAACCGTATTTAACAAGGCAATCTGTACCGGACCCATTTTTGCATCCACAAAGGAAAAATGGGCAAAAGCGTTTACCGCATAGAATACAATGCCCCAGAAAATCATACCGAACAGGTCGTTGATGAGATAAATCAGGGCGGTACGTTTTCCGTTCTTGTTGGTTCCGATGGAGGATAAAAGCACAGGGCAGGCAGCACCGACGCCGATTCCCAACGTAATAGGGAAAGCGGATGCGAAGGTGATTCCTCCGGTCATGGACAGAGCCTGCATGATGCCTACCGAAGCAGAAGCACTCTGCAGCACGGCGGTAAACAGGATGCCTACTAAAATACCGATTAATGGGTTGGAAAACATAGAGAAAGCGTTGATGAAATGTTCGTTTTCCTTTAAGGGAGCAACGGCACCGCTCATGGACTGCATACCTACCATCAAAATGGCAAAGCCCAGCATGATATCGCCTACGTTCCGATAGGCGACTTTTTTCACAAACATTTTAAAAATGATACCGATGATAGCTACAACAGCAGAGATGGTAGCGGTGGATAAAAGCTGTGCCATACCGCTGGAGCCTTCAATATAGGAAAGACACAGAATCCAGCCTGTGATACTGGTTCCGATATTGGCTCCCATAATGATACCAATGGACTGAGCCACCTTCATCATACCGGAGTTTACAAAACCCACTACCATAACAGTGGTTGCGGATGAGGACTGGATGATGGCGGTCACCAACGCACCCAGCAAAACACCCTTGATAGGAGTACTGGTCAGTTTATAGAGAATTAGCTCCAGCTTGTTTCCGGCCACCTTCTTCAGGCCGTCTCCCATGAGTGACATACCAAACAGAAACAGGGCAATGCCGCTTAACAGGGTTAATACCATAGATATTCCGTTCATTTTCTTATCCTCTCGTAACAAGTCAATACAGTTACATGCGTTGCATTATCTTCATACAAAATCCATGAATCATGTTTTTACGACCTCATCAGCAAGTGATTCGGCCTGTTCTGAACAATTACCAGAATTTTTATACACATTATAACGCAGTTGACACAATCATTACAATAATTTTACAAAAATCATTTACAAAAAACTGTTTGACAAATGAGCGGTTTTCTCTTATTGTTAATACTAACTGATGAGGGAGTAGTTCGCGCACTGGCGTGATTTGTCAACAGCCTCGGTCTGATGTAGACCTGGCAAATCTTAAAGAATGAGACTCATGCATGTGGAGCACAATCATAGTAATCGTGATTGTGTCACATGCATGGGTCTTTTTTCATCTCATCAAAAATGAAAAACAGGCATAAGGAGGTCTGAATATGACAGGAATATGGACGTATGTATTATTGGTGGTGGGCTTTGTCCTGCTGATCAAGGGAGCTGACTTTTTCGTGGAGGGAAGCTCCGATGTGGCAAAGAAATTAAAGGTGCCGTCTCTGATTATCGGTATGACCATTGTGGCAATGGGAACCTCGCTCCCGGAATGTGCCGTCAGCATCACTGCATCGATTTCCGGAAACAACCAGCTGGCAGTAAGTAATGTGGTGGGTTCTAACATTTTTAATTTGATGGTGGTATGTGGTGCCTGTGCACTGTTTACTCCGCTGATGGTAGACCGGGATACGCTGAAAAAGCAGTTCCCGCTGGCAATTCTTGTGGGAATTCTGCTTTTGGTAACCGGATGTATCGGTATGGAAGTGGGGCATTTGGATGGAATTCTTTATTTGGTGATTTTTGCACTGTTCCTTTGGTGGATGGTTCGCTCTGCCATGAAGGCACGGGCCGCAGGTCAGCAGGTAGCGGTGGAGGGAGAGCCGGATGTAACAAAGAAGACACATCCCATCTGGCTTTGTATCATCTTCATCGTGGGCGGTGCGGCAGCCATCGCCGTGGGCGGTGATCTGGTGGTAGACTCCGCAGCAGTGATTGCAGAGACCTTTGGGCTTTCCCAGAATCTCATCGGGCTGACCATCGTGGCAGTGGGAACCTCTCTGCCGGAGCTGGTGACTTCTCTGGTGGCAGCGCGGAAAAAAGAGCTGGACATGGCACTGGGTAATGTAATTGGCTCCAACATCTTTAACGTTCTGATGGTACTTGGTATTGCAGCAGCCATCAGCCCGGTGGCATTCAATATGGAAAATGTCATCGACATCATCCTGCTTACTGTGATGAGTCTCGTTGTCTGGGCCTTTGCCTGGAGCAAACAGAAGATTGTGCGCTGGGAGGGCGCTGTGATGCTTGCCATATATGTAGGCTACATGGCATACATCATCGCACGGTAAATGATTATTTGCGAAAGAGGCACTGGCGAAACTTTTGAATCTGTGATGGTACGATTCCATACGAATAATCTCAGATGGTTTGCAACTTAGCACATGCAGATAGTATTAGCGGTACAACATTTCGCATTCATGTTCAAAATTTCCCCAAGGTAGGGCTTTTTACGTCAGATGTTTCGACTTTGCATTTGGTGAGTGCGATTATTTCCCGCCTCTTCGGGACATGGCAGTTGCCTTGTGCACGCGAGATCGTAAATCTAGCATTCGTAAGCATCCGGCCACTCTTCGAGAACTTCACGGCGGGGCGGGAAGAACCGCCGTCCATGGCTTAAATCTTCCCTCAGCGCACATCCTGTGCGCTTCCCCGCCGTTCGCTTATTGGCCGGATGCGTAACGACTGCACGATTTACTTTACGGTGCACAGGCAATCTGACCATGTCCGCGAAGGGCGTTGGAAATATCGTCGCGGAAAAATGCAAACAAAGAAACATCAAATAAACGTAAAAAGCCCGTTGGGAGAAATTTGAACATGAGTGACGAGTTGTACCGCAAATACTATCTGCATGTGCAAAAGATAAACCACCGGGTATTATTCGTATGGAATCGTACCCGAAATGAATGAACAGGTTTTGCCAGTGCCTGTTTCTTTGTTACAAAAAATTATTTTCGTGCTAAGGTTTCCGAAAAAACATCCGATAAATATACTAAGACAGCCGGATATGGTTGCCAGTTCAAGGAAGAAAGGAGATGCCGTTATGCGTATAGAAGCCTATAATCAGATAGCTTCTGTTTATAAGTCAAACGGTACTGTGAAGACCCAGAAGAGCGCCGGAGTAGCCGGAGGAAAGGATCAGGTTCAGATTTCACAGATCGGGCGGGATTATCAGATCGCAAAACAGGCAGTCGCAGAAGCTTCGGACATCAGGGAAGATAAAGTCGCTGAGCTTAAAACAAAAGTACAGTCAGGGAATTACAATGTAGATTCCGGAGATTTTGCAAGTGTGCTGTTAGCGAAGTATAACGCACAGTAACAGAGGCAGAAACAGTTACAAAAAGCGAAGAAATGAGGATGTGCAGTGGCTAGCTTAATGGATGATTTGAAAGATGTATTACAGCAGGAGAATCGGCAGTATCAGGAGTTGATTGCTCTGTCAGAGGAAAAGTGTCAGGTGCTGGTCAGAGGAGACGTGAACCGATTGGAGCAGATTACGGCCTTAGAACAGCAGCAGACCGATGTATTGCATCAGTATGAAATGAAAAGAAAATCCATTTTAAAGGATATGGCAGAGGTGTTGGGCAAAGACCCGAAAACATTTACCGTGGAAGCCATGATCCGGGCCTTGGCATCACAGCCGGAGGAACAGAACCGGCTGATAGAACTGCGTGACCAGCTTCGCATCACCTTGCACAAAATGGCGGAGATCAATACACAGAATCAGGCGTTGATTAAACAGGCGTTGGAGATGGTGGAGTTTGATCTCACCTTGTTTCGGAGTCTGCGGCAGGCACCGGAGACCGCAAATTATAACAAGTCTGCCTACAATACCGGTGACTTGTTGGGCAGCGGCGGCTTTGATGCAAAGCAGTAAGTAGGCCGAGATAGTGCCTATCCAAAGATGAAAACCGGCACCAGGAATCCGTCACCTGCGGTGACACCTCGTGTCAGGAAACAGGAGGAGTGCGCCATGGCAAACGGAATGGGAAGCCTATACATTGGTACCAGCGGATTACGTACCAGTCAGAACGCATTGAATACAACGGCCAACAACCTGGCAAACGTTGACACCAAGGGATATGTGCGTCAGCAGGTGTTGCAGGCCGATCAGCATTATACAACATTCAGCACAACAGCATCGATCAGCAACCAGCAGGCCGGTCTGGGCGTTACCATCGGCGATGTGGTACATGCGAGAGATGTTTTTTTAGATAAAGCCTACCGCAGTGAAGCGGGACGACAGGCTTTCTATGAGACTTGCTTTTCAGCAGCCAGTGAGCTCTACACCTATTTTCAGGAGCTGGAGGGAGAGGCATTTCAGGACTGTCTGACAGATCTGAACCATTCCTTTGAGGAATTTGCCAAGGATCCTTCTGATTCTGTCAATCAGAATCTGGTAATGCAGAAGGCAAGCCTTTTTATCAGCCGCTCTCAGGCAATTTACTCCAGCTTGCAGTCATACCAGTACAATCTGAATTCCAAGATATCAGACGATATCGACCGGATTAATGAACTGGGAAATAAAATATTCAGTCTGAATCTGCAGATTACCAAAATCGAGGTGGGTGGAACGGAGACCGCCATGGACCTTAGGGATCAGAGAGACAGCGCATTGGATGAACTGGCATCTCTGGCTAATATCTCCTACGATGAGAAATGGGATGGGGCAGTGACGGTAAAGCTGGAAGGGGTGGACTTTGTGGCACCCTCCAGAGTATATGAAATGGGAAAATACACAGATTCCATCACCGGATTTATCACTCCATACTGGCCACAAATGTCTGCAACAGAGAGAGGACAGATTTCCGAAGTGTTCAATTTTGGCGTGGACATTTGTCCGGAATACAATACAGATATTGGTGAACTGAAGGCGCTGGTGATGCAGCGCGGAAACAAGATTGCTGATTACAGAGATATCGAGGGACTGGATGCGAAGACTTATCAGGATACAACAGGAACCTCCGTGATGCTTTCTACCCAGGCAGAGATGGATCAGCTGGTACATCAGATTATTACGACTGTCAATGATATTCTCTGCCCCAACACAGAGTACAGTGGACCGGATCTTACCGGGACTGCTGCGGATGGTTCCACCGTCACCATCACAAATGGACAAAAGATTCTGGATGCAGACAACTGTCCGGTGGGAAATGATGGGAAGCTGCCGCCTCAGGAGCTTTTCACCCGTGTGGGAACAGCCCGTTATACAGAGGTAAGTGTAATGGCGGCCAATGGAACCACTCAGACCTACTATGTGTACAATGAGGAGAGCACCACAGACTCGTCCAAGATGTATACCATAGCCAGTGTCAATGTAAATGCAGAGATTTCGAGACAGCCGTCCCTTATTCCATCCTTAAAGCAGAACGGTGAGGTGGATTACGGATTGGGAACCACCATGTCCAAGGCATGGCAGACCAGTGAGCTGTCCTTAAATCCGGGAGTTACCAGCAAATGTTCCTTCTCCGAATACTATGCTCAGATGATCGGAGAGCTGGGAACCGTGGGCTCCATATATTCTAACACATCAGAGACTCTGACAAACACAGTAGCATCTGTGGAAAATCAGCGGCAGCAGGCCATTGGTGTATCCTCCGATGAGGAATTGACGAAGATGATACAGTATCAGAACGCATATAATGCAGCCAGCCGGTTCATCAATGTGGTGAGCCAGATGATTGAGACATTGATTACCAGCTTATAGAAGGAAGGTGAGTAGATGGCATCCTCACAGTTTTTTGGACTGAATATTGCCAGCAGTGCATTGGCAGCGTTTCAGGCATCCGTAAATACAACAGCAAATAATGTTTCCAACGTACAGACCAAGGGTTACAGCAAGCAGGTGGCGAATCTTCAGGCAACAGGAGCCCTTCGTGTCAATGCAAAATACGGCACCACCGGTACCGGTGTGGAGGCAGTATCTGTCACTCAGCTTCGGGACAGCTACTATGATACCAAGTACTGGAATAACAGTTCCAGCCTGGGGCTGTATGAGAAAAAGCTTTATTACATGCAGCAGATAGAGATGTATTACACCGATGATGATACGGAGCGAGGATTCTCCACATTGCTGAATACCATGTTCAATAATCTCAACTCGGTGCAGGACAATGCCGGGGATTTAAATACCAGAAAACAGTTTATCAGCAGCGCGCAGAGTCTGGCCAGTTACTTTAACAGTGTGGCAAACAGCCTGGGCGAGCTTCAGACCAGTGTAAATAATGAGATCAAATCCACCGTAGATAATGTGAATTCCATTGCCCAGAAGATTGCGCTCATTAATAAGCAGATCAACCAGATTGAAATTCAGGGGGGATTTGCCAATGAGCTGCGGGATGAACGGGCCCTTTTGGTGGATGAGCTGTCCCAGATTGTGCCGGTGACCATATCAGAAACGCCCATAACCAACAGCAATTATCCCGATATGGATCTGGGAATCAACAATTATTCCGTGAAGATCAATGGACAGAAGCTGGTGGATGGATATGGATACCGGACCTTGGCCTATACTCCCAGAGAGAATCGCATCAATCAGGCAGACGTGGATGGACTTTATGATCTTATCTGGAGTGATACAGGTGTCAAGTTTGATCCCACCAGTACATCCATGTCCGGATCGTTAAAAGCACTGTTTGAGGTGCGGGATGGGAACAATTCCGAGTATTTTTATGGAAAAATCGGAGCAGCAGCCAAGGACGTAGAGGATGTTGTGGTAGATGGAAAAAATGTGACAGCCATTACAGTTTATGACGCATCCATCACGGATCTGGCGAAACTCAGCATCGCTGAGGAAGGAATTATCACAGTATCCAATACAGAATACACCTATTCCGGATTTACCATCAACGATGACGGAAGTTATACTTTTACACTGGAAAAACAGCTGAATGCACTGGAGAGAAGCCGTTTCTCCGGAGCGTCCATGTCCATTGGGAAAGCGGTGGATACCATGGGTGTTCCCTACTATATGTCCCAGATGAATGAGTTCCTGAGGAATTTTGCCCGGGAATTCAACACCATTGAGCAGGGCAGTACTACGGATCCCGGTGTGGATGCGAATGGTGACCCCATGGGAGCCTTTTTTGTGGCAAAGGATAACTGGGGCGGAGAGTATGATTTTTCTGAGACCGCTGTGAGTTCTACTGCGGATACTTACTACAAACTTACGGCTACGAATTTTGCGGTGGCGGAGGCATCGGTGAATGATCCGGCGAGGTTTGCAGCGGTAACCCAGGCGGAGTATACTGACGGAACAGACAAGTACACTCTAATTGAAAGTCTGGCAAAATTGCAGAGTGATGTGGTGCTCTATCGCGGTACCGGATCGGATGATTTCCTGCAGTGTTTATTGTCGGACGTATCTATTGACACTCAGGAGGCAAAGCTTTTTACAAGCAATTATCAGAATATTGTAGATTCCATCGAAAATCAGAGACAGTCCGTTTCCGGTGTGGATGAGGATGAGGAAGCCATGGACCTGGTGAAGTATCAGAATGCATACAATCTGGCATCCAAAATGATCTCGGTTATGTCGGAAATGTATAACCGTCTGATTTTAGAGACCGGTGTATAAAGTCTGGGAAGAGGAGGCGTGAACCATGAGAATAACCAACAATATGATTATGGGCAATACAAAAACGAATATTAATGGAAACAAGATCAATGTGGACACTTTAAACAGCCAGATGTCATCCCAGAAGAAGATCAATAAACCCTCGGATGATCCGGTTATCGCCATCCGTGCGTTGCGTTTGCGCAGCAGTTTAAGCCAGATTAATCAATATTATGAGAAAAATATACCGGATGCAGAGTCCTGGCTGGAAGTGACGGAGACAGCACTGAACAACATGAAAAAAGTGCTGACAGACATTCATACACTGTGTGTAAATGGTGCTACCGGCACCATGAATGCAGAGGACCGCAATACCATTCTAAAGCAGCTGCAGGCACTCAGCAAGCAGGTTTATTCCGAGGGAGATGCGGACTATGCGGGAAGAACGGTATTTACCGGATATAAGACCAATAATACTTTGACATTCCAGACGGATTCTACGGATTCCTATAACATAAAGGAATATCTATCCTATGAGAATATGGAGGAGTTCCGTTATAGCTACGGCAACGTGGATACGCCCACAGCAGCAGATGTGGCAAACAAGACTTCGGTGAATTCTCCCGGGGAGACCACAGTCAGCAGACTGCGCTTGGCCTATGACAATATTTCGCGTATTACCAGCAGCGGCTTAAATTACAGTTATACGGCAGCAGACGGAAGTACAGCCTCAGATACACTGGCGGTCACCACGATGACTACGGCTGATTTGGAAAACATTCATTATGCGGTGGCGGATGATAAGGTAGTTTTCAATAAAGATACGGGAGAGTTTCTGCTGGGGAAGGATATTGCATCGGATCTCAATTCCAAGCATGCCACATTTCATGTCAGCTATGATAAGACGGGATTTAATAAGGGGGAGATTAAGCCGGAGAATTATTACGACTGTGTGAACACCTCAGATGCGGCAAACCCGGTTTCCTATACCAACTATGACATGCAGGGAAATCGAATCAATCAGGATATCGAGTACACCATCGCCGCAAACCAGACACTGACGGTAAATACTCAGGCAAACGATGTATTTGATTCCGATATCAAGCGGGATGTGGATGACCTGATTAATGTGGTTCAGGAAGCCATCAATGCCCATGATACGGTGGACCGGATCAAATCCATGATGACAGAGCAGCAGTATTCAGATAAGGATTCCCAGAAATATCTGCAGAGCTGTCTGGATGCAGCCAGCAAGCAGGCAGACTACGCAGATGACCGTTTGGAGAAGCTGTTTGGAAAAGGCATGACAAAGTTTGAGGGCTATATGTCCGCTGTAAACATTGCCATTACCGATGTGGGAAGCAAGGGGCAGCGGCTGGATATCACCAAGACACGTATGTCCAATCAACAGACAACAGTAGAGACATTAAAATCCGATAACGAAGATGCCCAGTTGTCCGAGATTGTCATCGACTACACGGCAGCATACATGGCATATCAGGCATCGCTGCAGGCCGCAGCCAAGATTGAGAAACAGACACTGTTGGATTATATCTAGGAGGAATACTATGAGAGTGACAACAAGATTATTTGGGGAGATTGATATTGCAGAGGAAAAGATCATTTATTTTGAGCATGGAATGGTCGGTTTTCCGGATATGAAACGTTTTACATTGATTTTTGACAGCGAAAAGCAGGGCGTGCCTACCATTTCCTGGCTGCAGTCTATGGATGAGCCGGATGTGGCATTCCCGGTGATGGATCCGTTGCTGGTGTGCGCAGAGTACAATCCTTCTGTAGATGATGAACTGTTAAAACCACTGGGCGAGGTGGCTGAGGATAATCTCTATGTACTGGTAACGGTTACCGTTCCAAAGGATATCGAGAACATGGCCATCAATCTTAAGGCACCCATCGTGGTCAATACCGACACATTAAAGGCCAGCCAGATCATTGTGGATGATGATTTGCCGGTGAAGTATAAAATCTATGAAATGTTGAAAGCAGCAAAGGAAAAGGCAGGTGAATAGGCATGTTAGCATTAACCAGAAAAAAGGGAGAATCCCTCGTCATCAATAACGATATTGAAATCACTATATTGGAAATCCGCGGTGACCAGGTAAAGGTGGGTATTTCAGCACCAAAGGACGTGCCTGTGTACCGCAAGGAGGTCTATCTGCAAATCCAGAAGGAGAATGAGGAATCGCTGCAGATTGATGGACTGGAAGCATTAAAAAATTTACTGTAGTGCTAAACTTTTGGGAGAAATTTCCGATATAGGCTATAAAGATATCTCTTTTTCCACAGTATTCTCGAATGAATTTGCAAATAGAAAAATTCATTCTTAGAAATACAGAGCTGAAAAAGGATAAAGGATATTAGAATATACACATGGAGGTGTAGAAAATGACGATTGAAGGAATTAAAAATAATGGCATCATGTATCAGGGAAGTGCAGGCGTGTCAGAGAGCGTAAAGCCCGTTGTAAAAGAGACAGACCAATCCCAGGGTCTCAGAGAGGGTGCGTCAGCTTCTTATGCCCCGTCGGAAAGTGCATTACAGAATATTAACGTGAACGGGCAGGAAGAGGAGAATCAATCAAACTCCCAGCTCAAGAGTGCTGTGGAGAGCATTAATAAGAATTCTCAGGCCACGGAAGCAATCTTTGGAATTCACGACGGAACCAACCGCGTCACCATTAAGATCGTAGATAAGGATACCCGGGAAGTGGTGAAGGAATTCCCGCCGGAAAAGACACTAGATATGATTGAGAAGGTCTGGGAGATGGCCGGACTGATGGTGGACGAGAAACGATAAGGAGGAATCAGTATGGCAATTCGAATCTCAGGATTATCCTCAGGACTGGATACCGAAGCGATTGTGCAGCAGCTGGTATCCGCATACAGTTATAAGAAAGATACTTATGTAAAGGCTCAGACCAAGCTGTCCTGGAAACAGAACGCCTGGAAGGACCTGAATACAAAAATATACAGTTTATACAGCAAGATTGGTAATATGCGTTATAGCTCCGCATACACCACAAAGAAAGCCGTTGTATCAGACAGTACCAAGGCAAATGTGACTGCCAGCAGTTCTGCCACCAATGGCAGCCAGACTTTGGAAATAAAGAAGCTGGCAAAGGGTGGATATCTCACGGGAGGTGAGCTGACATCAGGAACTACGGGAGCAACAACCCTTGGCGAGCTGGGCTATGCATCCGGCAGCGGATCCATCAGTATCACCTCAGGCGGGAAGACTACAGACATCACAGTGGATGAGAATACCACCGTTGATTCCCTGGTGAAGCAGCTGGGAGAGGCGGGAGTAAACGCATCCTACGATGCGACCAATCGGCGCATCTTTATTTCGGCAAAGGAGACAGGCGTAGCAAATGACTTCTCCCTCACCGGAGCAAATGAGGCGGGTACTGCGGCCTTGACCAGTCTGGGACTGAATGTTGCATCCAAAACGGCCACGGCTACCTATCAGGAGTGGGGAGCATATGCACTGAATGAGGACGGAAATGCGTATTACAATGAGGACGGAACTACCAACGGGACCTATAGCGAGGCGAAGACGCAGGCCAATCTGGTGAGCATCTTAGATCAGATCAACAAGGCGAATGAAGATATATCCTCTGCAAAAAATTCTTCTACCCAGGAGCAGGCAGCCATCACCACCAATAATGGCAGAATCAGCTATGCCAATGCTTATGCAGGAGTTCAGGATGCAGATCAAACTGCAAAGGACAATGGTATGAGCGATGATCAGCTCAAAGACTTAAAGACTCTGTCAAAGCTGTCCACTGCAGATCTGAATAAAGAGTATTTGGTAGATCAAAACGGCAATCTGGCCTACGATGCGGAAGGGAAGCTGATGGAAGCCGGTGGGGAGTATGATAAGGATCTTTATCATACTGCAAAAGGCTCTGACATACTGGAGGATTTGCAGAAAAAGGCCGGGCTCATCACCACAAAGGAAGAAATCGACGAGAAAACAGGAGAGAGCAAGACCGTTACCGATAAGTCTGCGGCGACTGCCTACAGCAAGAATCTGCAGACAATGGACGCTTACGACGATGAGGTGACAAAGGAGGCAGTTCAAAAGATTTATGAGGGAGCGGCAGATGCCCCTTATACATCTATAGCAGATTATACGGCTGCCCTCACCGCTGATAACACAGCACGTCAGGCCACAATAGAGAATAACAATGCGGTTATTGCAGATGCAAATAAGCTGTTAGATCGGTATGCACTGGTAAATAACGGACAGGATGCAGTCGCACTGGCTGACCGTGTCAGCTATGCAACCAAAGCCCTGGCAGGAGGACTAACCTACAGCAAGGGTGCGACTCGTGTGAATGGGCAGGATGCAGAGATCCTGCTGAATAACGCAAAGTTTACCGCTTCATCCAATACCTTCAAAGTAAATGGCATGACCATCGAGGCACTGGAGGAAACCCAGGGTGAAATCAGCATCACCACCAATACGGACACGGATGCAGTATACAATAAGATTAAAGACTTTATCAAACAGTATAATGAGTTGATTAACGAGATGACTTCTCTGTATAACGCCAGCTCAGCCAAGGGCTATGAGCCTTTGACCAGCGAAGAGAAGGATGCCATGACCGATACCGAGATTGAGGAATGGGAGAAGAAGATAAAAGAGTCTTTGCTGCGGAGAGATGATACGCTGGATGGCGTGATGAACGCCATGACAAATGCCATGGCAAAGAGCTTCAGCATCAATGGAAAGAACTACAGTCTGGGCAGCTTCGGCATCTCCACCATGGGATACCTGAATTCCTCGGAGAATCAGCAGAATGCTTATCACATCGATGGAGACCCGGATGATGAGAATACCAGTGGCAAGAAGGATAAGCTGCGGGCAGCCATAGAGGATGATCCGGATACGCTGGTTGAATTTATGAAACAGCTTACGGAGGGACTCTATAGTTCGTTGGATGCAAAGATGAAGTCCACATCCCTGAGCAGCGCCTACAAGGTGTACAACGACAAGCAGATGGAGAAGGATTACAAGGAGTACACCAGTACCATCAGCAAATGGGAGGAGAAGGTCTCTGATATGGAGGATCGTTACTATAAGCAGTTTGCAGCCATGGAGAAAGCACTGGCTACCCTGCAGAGCAGCACCAGTTCCCTGACAGGGCTGATGGGATAAAAAGATATAGATGATCGTGGAGGAAACATTATGGCTATGAACAACGCCTATGCAAACTATCAGAATACCAGGATTATGACGGCATCTCCGGCAGAGCTGACCCTGATGCTCTATGAGGGTGCCATCAAGTTCTGCAATATTGCATTGATGGGTATTGAGGAAAAGAATATCGAGAAAGCCCACAATAATATTGTAAAGGTAGAGCATATCATCGAGGAGTTTCAGGCGACGCTGAATCACAAATATCCGGTTGCAAAAGACTTCGACAATGTTTATACTTATTTATTAGAAAGACTATTTGAGGCGAACATGAAGAAGGATCCGGAGATACTGGGTGAAGTGCTGGAGCATCTTCGCACCATGCGGGATACCTGGAAAGAGGTCATGCGCCTCACCAATAATGGAACCAAGGTGTCCTAGGATGAGGCAGTTATCATTGGTGGGAGAAGCTATGTCAGAGAAGGATTATGTAGCAGTATTAAAACAGAGCCTGGCAAAAAAGGTGGAGATTTTAGATACCATCTGTGCACTGAATGTGGAGCAGAAGCGGATGCTGGAGGATCCGGAGCTTATGCCGGAGGAGCTGGAAGAGAACTTCCGGGCCAAGGGGGAGCTGGTGGATCAGCTGGTGGCACTGGACGATGGGTTCGAGCAGGTCTATGACCGGGTGAAGGAGGAACTTACCCATCACAAGGAGCGGTACGCATCAGACATCCTTCAGATGCAGAAGGATATCAGCCGCATTACGGAGCGGAGTGCAGATATCCGTGCCCAGGAGCAGCGGAATAAATCTCTGATGGAGCAGAAGTTTGCTACCGTAAAAAAGCAGGTGCGTGAGGTAAAGAACTCCCAACAGGCGGTGAATTCCTACTACAGGAACATGATGAAAATGAACTACGTGGACCCACAGTTCATGGATAACAAGAAGTAAATAAGAAAATGTAAAAAATTTTCTTTTTACTATAAAGTATCGGGGGGACTGTCCGATATATATTACAAGTAAAGAAACTTACTTAACAATCGTGAAAAAGCTGACAACGGAGCGTACGGCCGGAGAGAAGCACTTCACACCATTAACAACCAGCCGCAGGGAAGCGGCGGTATATTCAAGGAGGAATGAATTATGGTAGTACAGCACAATATGCAGGCAATGAACACAAACAGACAGTTAGGTATCACAACCAGCGCTCAGGCAAAATCAACCGAGAAATTATCTTCCGGTTACAGAATCAACAGAGCAGCTGATGATGCAGCAGGACTTTCCATTTCCGAGAAAATGAGAAGCCAGATTCGTGGACTGAACAAGGCATCTTCTAACGCACAGGACGGCGTATCTGCTATCCAGACTGCTGAGGGTGCATTGAACGAGACACACTCTATCCTGCAGCGTATGAATGAGCTGGCAACACAGGCAGCAAACGATACCAACACATCTATTGACAGAGGCGCAATCAGAAGTGAGATTGATCAGTTAGTATCTGAAATTGATCGTATCCAGTCCACGACTCAGTTCAACACCATGAACTTGTTGGATGGTAATTTCACAGGAAAGAAGCTTCAGGTTGGTGCGTTAGAGGGACAGTCAATCACTATTTCCATTGGAAATATGAATGCAACATCTCTTAGTGTAAATAGTCTTTCTGTTAGCTCCAATGCTAAGGCTGGAAGCGCTATGACAAAGATCCAGTCAGCTATTGACAAGGTTTCCACTCAGAGATCTGCTCTTGGTGCTGTTCAGAATCGTCTGGAGCACACCATTGCAAACCTGGATACTACATCTGAGAACACACAGGCAGCTGAGTCTCGTATCCGTGATACAGATATGGCTTCCGAGATGGTTACCTACAGCAAGAACAACATTCTGGCTCAGGCCGGACAGTCCATGTTGGCTCAGGCAAACCAGTCTACTCAGGGTGCATTGTCCTTATTGCAGTAAGCATAAGACTACGAAAACAAATAAAGCCGGCGTTTGCCGGCTTTATTTGTTTTAAGCGTTAAGTAAGAAAAGAGGATAGGAGGATTTTCGAATGAGTATAGAAGAAATCATAACGATTTCAGAGGCTATGTATCAGAATCGGGAGCAGGAAACGTTTGAGTGGATGAGAAAAAATCTGGGACAACTAAAGGATGAACTGCTTCGGATTGCATCCGATACAGAGCAGTTTCCGGAAATTCCCACGAAGGAGATTCAACAGCTGGTAGTAGTGATTCTACAAAGACTCATTTCTGCTTATCAAAGACAGCAGATGCTGGAAC
Organism: Lachnospiraceae bacterium; assembly: GCA_022766245.1. GTDB lineage: Bacteria > Bacillota > Clostridia > Lachnospirales > Lachnospiraceae > Roseburia_C. Next base: position 55,627 of record JALEPL010000007.1, read on the forward strand.
TGGCGGACTGCATGCGCTATGAGGTGATGCAGATAATAGAACTGGATCGGGAGATGAAGAATGGAAATCTATGAGAAGAATTTGGCGGCGCTAAAAAAAGGACAGCCACAGATTAACCTTGATGAAGGAAATGAGAGAGAAGCAGGAGTAGATGATTATACTTTTCGGATAGAACTGGCGATGAATGATCAGAGGTATCCGGTGGTAGAGACATCGCAGGGTGTGTGGCAGCTAAATGGCCGTTATAATCCGGAACAGGCAGCACTGGTCTATGCCAATCGATACCAGAAACTTCAATCTTATGAAAGTATAGTGGTATTTGGGCTTTCTGATGGACGGGCACTGCGTCAAATGCTTTCTTATGGCGATGAGACAAATTTTTGGATTGTGTATGAGCCTAGCAGAGAGTGGTTCTATTTGGCAATAAAAGAGTTCGATTTGTCAGATATATTTTTTCACGAACAGGTATACTTAGTGGTAGAATCCGGAGAAGATTTAAAGAATATTCTGAAAAACAGTATTAATTATAATAATCGTTTTTTGATACAACATTGTATTTTGCCTGGATATGATGTGTTATATCACGAAAAATGTCAGAAAATGATTAACGAGATGGTAATGCAGGTGGAGTACAGCCAGATTATAAAAAATACAGTGAAAGAGTTTCATCGTGAATTTGCCCGTGCAGGAATTCAATGTATGGAGGATGCCCTGTATCAGAGTAATATTTACCAGATGCGAGAGTATTTTCAGAAAAAGGATATCTGTGATGTGCCGGTAATTATTGTGGCGGCAGGACCATCTTTAAACAAAAATATAGAAATATTAAAGCGGGCAAAAGGAAAGGCGTTTCTTATGGTGGTGGATGCGGCTCTTCGAGCTATGAGTGCGCATGAAATCACTCCGGATTTAGCATTGTCTGTGGATGCCAGGGTGAGAGATGACTTTTTTGCTGATGTGGACATTCAGGGGATACCATTCTATTTTTCCTGTTCCTCAAAACAGCAACTGATCAGTAGTCATAAGGGAAGACATTTTTATGATTTGGCACCAAATGACTTGTTTGACTCTTTGGCAAAAGAAGTGTCAGACAATGAATTTGTCTCATTGGGAAGTGGAGGCTCTGTGTCTACGGTGGCTTTTTCGTTAGCGCTGTATTTAGGGTTTCGGACCATTGTTTTTGTCGGGCAGGATCTGGCCTTTACAGGAGGTCAAAGTTATAACAAAAGTCTGGTAAAGGATGAACAGTCAAACCAGCGGTATATCGATAGTCGTGTTCGGGTGTGGGCGGAAGATTATGAAGGAAATCCTGTTGAGACGGATTATCAGATGAATATGTATCGACTATGGTTGGAAAAGGAAATTGCAGATCTGCCGCAGGAGTATCGTATCATTGATGCTACAGAGGGAGGTGCAAGAATCTCCGGAACAAAAATTCTTTCTTTGAAGGATACCATTGATAATTACTGTGAAAGAGATGTAGATTTTGCCAAGTTACTGCAGGAAGTGCCTCTTGCCTACGACGAAGAACAGAGACGGCATATTTGGGAAAATATTCGCAAGGAGCCACAGCGACTGCGGGAAATAGCATCAGTGGTAGAAAAAGGTATGGAATCTGCCAGAGAGTTATCGCAGGCCAATGTAAGACAGGATGGGAAAGCACAAAAGAGACTTTTGGAAGAATTGAAAGAGATTAATGAAAAAATTCTCTCTGAACCAATACAGGATTTATTGTTATATTATAATAGCCAGGCGGAATATGGAGTGGGGGAGGACATTTTTACCGGGGATTTTACGGTACCACAACTCTGTGAGAAGTTTCTCCAATGGTATGAAGCCTGCAAACCGGCGTTAATGGCCATAGCGGATGATATTGAGCAGGCATTATAAAGTGTTTAAAATGGTTTGTACACGATGCTTAAATGTATGAGCGTCCTGAATTTTGCCAAGTCCATTGGCTGCAATTTGGGCACGCTCTTTTTCGTGGGAGAGGTAGTAGTCACATAGCTGTACAGCTTCCTCCACTGAGCCGTACCAGACAAAGTCCGCCCCTGGGGTGAAGTAATCCGGGAAGTCTGCCTGATAATTGGATAGCAGGAATCCACCGCTGCCCATAATGTCAAATGCACGCAAAGGAATACCACTTTGTATGCTGCGAAGAGAGATGTTTAGATTAATGCGGGAGTGATGGAATACCAGAGGCATTTGCGCATAGTAATCCACAGTACCCATATTTTGGATTTTAGGTAACTGAGGAGTCGCATTTTGCGTGAAAAGTTTCACTGGATGGTGTTCGGACAGTGTTTGCAGGATTTTTGTGCGATCCAGTTCCGCCAGCTTTCTTGCTAGAAAATAGTTGGCATAGACGTAGGCAGGACTCTCAATCCCATCTGTGTTGGGTGTGTAGGGAGTGGACTGCTGCAAATCGGAGAGAATATTCGACGTCAACATTTTCTCTAAGAAGAACTCACCGTAAATGAGCTGTTGAGAATCTAAAAGAGCCTCCAAATAACCCTTGGTATAAGAAGATACATTGTGAACCAACCGTTCATAGAGGTGGTGATCCTCATTATATAGAGATCCCACAAAGGATATTTCAGACTGATAGCGATCCAAATCGGTAGTTGAATCTGCAAGAGAAGTCAAACGGTCTGGGTTGGTGGCTAGCGGAAGATAGTAAACGGTGGATATTCCTCCGTTATGAAGTTCCTGATAGATTGTCTTGTCAAAAAGAAAAATATAGTTGCCCGGATATGTGATGGTGTAGGAATAAAGTGCCACCAAAGGACTATCATACACATAAGACACATATTTGAGATTATGTTTGCTGCAACAGCGTGATAATATTGGAAAATAGTTAAAGGAGAATACAAAGTCATACTTTTTTTGAGAAACGGCATCGTCAAATGCAGACTCATAGTCAGGATTTTCACGTTGGTTATAGCCTTCGTGGAAAAATAAATCAACGTGTATATCATAGGATGTAAAAGCATCGACCATGTCCAGTTTGGCAAAGGCAGGAGAATCTAAAAGCAGAATATCCATAGGAATTTACCTCTTTCTCTTTAATACTAGGAATTATACTGACAATGTTATTATATATAAAATACAGTGAAAAACAAATAAAAAGAGTTGGATTATGTTGTGATTGCACATAAAGTGGGATAAAATAAGTATAGGTTTTAGGGAATGGAAGAGAAGAGAGGAAGTTTAGAGGGATAAAATGGAAAAAAAGATTAGTGTAATCATTACTATGCATAATCAAAAGGAACTGCTAGAGACGAATTTAAGGTGGTTGAACGCAACAAATGGTAAGTGTAGATTCATCCTTGTAGATAATGGGTCGGAGGATGGAACAGGAGAGCTGTTGTCCACATCAGGCTACGATTATATTTTGTTTGATGAAGGGAGACAAGGGTACGGGACAGTTTGGAATGCAGTTATTGATAATTTCGAGTTGGATGACACGATTGTGTTTATGAATATTCGTTACATAGTGGGAAGAAATACTTTGACAAAGCTAGCTGATGCAGTGCATCATAATATGAAAACTGGAATTGTAGGGCCTAGAATAAATGGCGTGGCGGGAAGTCAGTATTTGAGTGTTGATAATGTGGAAAAAATGCTGGCATTGGAGATTGACAATGAGAAAAGTACCATAAAGAGTACATACGAAACCGTGGTAAATGTTTGGGCCGGAATATGGGCAATTTCAAAGGAGCGGTTACTGGAAAATGGGCGTTTTAATGATAAATTAATGACCGCGGAATATGTAGTAACAGATTATGAGTTCCGTTTATTACAAAACGGATATCCGGCAATTGTGTGCATTGATGCATTGGCTTTTGATACGGAGGTTGAATCCCAGGATAAAAACATGTATGAGGCGGATATTATCAATGATAGAAAAGTTTTAAAAGATACATGGAATATGAACTATTTTAATTGTGTGCCAAATGGGAATTTAGTAGCACTAATTAGTGAGGAGAGCGAGACATCGTTTTCTGTCTTAGAAATAGGATGCGATTTAGGCGCTAATTTGCTGAATATACAGAACAAATTTCCCAATAGTAAAGTGCAGGGGGTTGAAATTAATCCGGCAGCGGTATCCATTGCAAAGTGTTTGCTGGACGTAGAGGAAGGAAATATTGAGGAGGAAAATCTTTCTTTTCATGAGAAATTTGACTATATTATTTTCGGGGATGTTTTGGAGCATCTGCATAATCCTCAGAAAACCATACGCTATTGCAAGCAGAAATTGTTAAAGGAAAATGGGCATATCATAGCCAGTATACCGAATGTTATGCACATTTCCGTCATGCAGCAGTTATTGAATGGACGATTTGAATATACAGATATGGGTTTGTTGGATAGGACTCATATCCATTTGTTTACATACTATGAGATAATATTGATGTTTCAGCAGGAAGATTATTCCATTGAAGGGATATATGGGACGAAGAGAAATCTTACGGAAGAACAGGAGCAGTTAAAGAGTAAATTGATGGAATTATCAGAGAATGTAGAAATGCATATGTACGATACTTATCAGTATGTAGTAAAGGCTCGGAGTTGAATCTAGAAGTAGGATGGTGAATAAGAATCAAAAAATGTAGTTAATTACTTACAGAAAATAGCACGTTTGTCGATATAGTATACAAATATTAGGTAAGGCGGGGAAGCAGATGAAGATACTGGCGGTGATACCTGCCCGGGCAGGGTCCAAAGGAATTCCAAATAAAAATATACGACTGGTGAATAATCACCCATTGATTTACTATGCGATTCGCAATGCAAAGGAATCTAAGTGGATTACAGATATTGTGGTGTCTACGGATTCTCCGGAGATTGAAATTATTGCAAAGCAGATGGGAGTTGCGGTAAAACATCGGTCAGCGGAGCTTTCCGGGGACGCAGTGACATTGGATGCGGTGATCTATGATGCGGCAAAGGACTATCAGGCTGATTATGTGATTTCCATGCAGCCCACATCCCCCACATTGCAAGTGGAGACTTTGGATCGGGCTATTGAGTATGCCATGGAAAAGGGAACAGACACTTTAATTTCAGTGGTAAATGATCCTCATTTGGCATGGATAGAGGAGAATGGGGAGAAGAAAGCTGCCTATAGAGCTCGTTTGAATCGCCAATATCTGCCCCCTTATTATTTGGAGACAGGAGCTTTCTTTATCTCTAAGGGAAGCGTGGTAAAGCCGGAGAGCCGGTTCGGCAGCTACTGTGATGTGTTCGAAATATCCCATGAGGAGGCAGTGGATATTGACACCTTTGAGGACTTGCGCCTGGCAGAGAATATTTTGGGAAAGCAGCAGGTGGCAATCTATGTAAACGGCAATAATCAGAGAGGTATGGGACATATTTACCGGGCGCTGGAGCTGGCGGACGAATTCTATAGTAAACCGGATATTTATTATGATGTAAACCAGACAGATGTGCAAAACTTTGGGAAAACCACCCACACACTGATTCCGGTGGACGGAATTGGAGAATTATTGGAAGAACTGAAGAAAAAGTCATATCGTTTGTTTATCAATGATATTTTATCTACTTCCGTGGATTATATGATTGCACTGAAAAAGGCACTGCCGGAAACAAAGATTGTCAACTTTGAGGATGACGGGGAAGGAGCATATAAAGCAGATTTAGTGGTGAATGCACTTCTTCCAGCTTCGAATATGCCAAATGTGAAAGCGGGAGAGGCATATTATATCTCGTCCAAATTATTTATGTTTTATGAGCCAATCCAAATCAGGGAAAAGGTTCGGCGAGTTTTCATTTCCTTTGGCGGGGCAGATCCTCGGAACTACTCTGATCGTCTGCTTGTCATGGCTGCCCAGGAAAAGTATCGGGATATGGAGTTCTGTGTAGTGTTGGGGCGGGCAAAAGAAAATGTGGAAGAACTGATGAGTTATAATCAGTATGAAAATATACAGGTATATTATGATGTGAGCAATATGCCGGAACTGATGGCATCCTGTGATGTGGGTATTACTTCCAGAGGGAGAACCGGATACGAGCTGGCTATGCTGGGAATTCCTACCATTGCAATGGCACAGAATGAGCGGGAAGAGACCCACGGATTCATCTGCAGTGACAATGGATTCGCTTATTTGGGAATGAATCCTGCAGATGAGACCATAGAGGCTACACTGGATATGTATATTCACATGCGTAAAGAAGAACGAACCAGATATCAGAGTCTTTTGCTTTCCCATAACCTGAGAGAAGGAAGACGCAACGTGATGACACTGTTACAAAGTCTATAGAAAAGGAGTTATGGATGAAAAAACCTTATGTAATTGCAGAGTTGGGCGTTAATTTTTACGATACAGCCCAGGTGGAGGGAATCACTCCCCTTGAGGCGGCAAAAAAGTATATCGATCAGGCAAAATGGGCAGGGGTGGATGCGGTGAAGTTCCAGTCCTATAAGGCGGGAACAATTGTGTCTAAAAATTCACCGGCTTACTGGGATACCACAAAAGAGCCAACAAAGACACAGTATGAACTGTTTACTAAGTTTGATCATTTTGATCAAAAGAACTATGAGGAGTTATGTCGGTACTGTAAACAGGTGGGAGTAGATTTTATGTCTACCCCTTTCGATTATGCGTCGGCTGATTATCTGGAGAATCTGGTGGATATTTACAAGATTTCATCCTCGGATTTGAGTAATCTTCCCTTTATCCGTCACATTGCCCGGAAGGGAAAGCCTGTGTATCTATCCGTGGGTGCATCTTACCTGTCAGAAGTGGAGGAGGCACTGCGTATTCTAAAGGAGGAGCATTGTCCGGAAATTGCACTGTTGCATTGTGTTCTGTCCTATCCCACCCGGAATGAAGATGCGAATCTGGCAGTGATACAGACCTTAAAGCGTATTTTCCCGGATGTGATGGTGGGATACAGCGATCACACCCTGCCGGATCCGCAGATGACGATATTGTCTACTGCCTTTCTATATGGCGCACAGGTGATTGAAAAGCATTTTACATTGGATAAGACTTTGCCGGGAAATGACCACTACCATGCCGGAGATCCTGAGGATTTCAAAAAAGCGATTGAAAACTTTGAACTAATCTGTACCGTGACGGGTTCCGGAGAAAAGACCGTGTTGGAATGTGAGCAGGTGCCGCGGCGTGAGGCAAGGCGTTCTCTGGTATTGACACGGGCATTAAAGGCAGGCGAGATTATTAGAGAGAGGGATCTCATGGCGAAACGCCCGGGAACCGGTATATCACCGAAATATGCGGATGTGGTGATTGGCAGGGCAGTAAAGACAGATTTGCCGGAAGATACCATATTGGATTGGAATATGGTGTAAGAAAAATACAATGGAGTTTGGAAAATGGAGGAAAGATCATGGAAGATTTGAGAACGCAGCAGAAGGAAGCGTTACAGGTATTGGCAGAGTACAGTCCGAAGCTGATTCGGGCGATGAAGGCAGTAGTGGAAGAATTGAAAGGAAACCGACAGGCGGATACAGATGAATATCTGCTTAGTATTGTAAATGGTATGAACTGGGAGATTGAGATTTTTAATCTCACCAAAGAATATATCAACGAGTCAGAGGAGCGTTTGAATAAGGACTCTTTCAATCAGGCAATTTTACAGTTTAATGAGGCTTATATGGGTAAGGATGACTTGAAAATGGCAGAGCTTCTGGAGGGAGAGGTTCTTGTGGTGTTCGAAAAGTTTGAAAAGATTGCAAAGGAACTGTCTGTGTGATGAAAATTCTGTATTATGATTGGGATGAGTATACCGGTCGGGATTGTATGGATATAATGAAAGCTTTGGGCTGGATGGTGTCTGTAGTGAAATATCGTTTGACTGATTACGAAAATGATGCGTCGTTTGAGGAACAGATGAGTCGGGTATTAAAGATGGGATATGATTGTATCTTTTCGTTCAATTTTTATCCGATTTTGTCTAAAATCGCAAAAGAAAATGGCATTTTGTATCTGTCATGGGTATTTGATTCGCCACATTTGACGTTGGAGTCAGATACAATATCTAATACATGTAATAGAGTCTTTGTGTTTGATCGTAAATTGTGTGAGAAATACCAGGAACGAGGGATTTCCACAATTAGTTATATGCCCTTGGCATATAATGGAACTAGAATGAACGATTTCCCTAGGGGACGGGCGAGAGAGTATCAGCATGAAGTATGCTTTTTAGGAACGTTATATGATGATAGCTATAATTTTTGGGATCAGATTAAGTTTATACCTGAGAATGAGAGAGGATATGTAGAGGGAATTATTGCGTGCCAACAGTTGATTTATGGAATGGATTTGTGCGAACAACTGATGACGTCAGAGCGGTGTAAACAGCTTTTGCAGTACATAAGTGTGGAATTGCCGGAGAATTATGAGGATTGTAGAAATGATATTTTGCGTAAAATGATTCAGAAAAAAATTACAGTAGAGGAACGACGCAATTTGCTACAGCGTGTGGGGGAAAGATTTTCGTTGGATCTGTATTCGCCCAAGGAGCCAGATAATTTGCCGGTAAATTATCTGGGATACGCCGACTATCTTACGCAGATGCCTGAGATATTTTATACGAGCAAAATTAATCTGAATATTACGTTGCGTTCCATTCAGTCAGGAATACCTCTTCGCGTGATAGATATTTTGGGAGTGGGAGGATTTGTACTATCCAATTATCAGGCGGAATTTGAAGAGTATTTTACGTATGGAAAAGATATCGTATGGTTTGACTGTCCGGAGGATTTGGTGGAGAAAATAGGATATTTTCTGCGAAATGATGAACTGCGAGAACGCTTGGCCAGTCAAGGACATGAAACAGCCAGTCAGATATTTACTTATGAGAAATTATTGCCAAAGCTATTTGCTGAGGCTTTTGGAGGGACATTTTAGTGAAAAAGGCGGTCAGCGTGGTTGTACCATGCTATTGTGTGAAAGACGAATATTTTGATGGTCTTATGACGTCCTTACTGAATCAGACTTTGGGAAAAGAAAAACTGGAAATTGTGTTAGTGGATGATGGCTCTCCAGATGATACCTATGAAAAACTCCAGGAGTATGAGAGACGTGAACCGGAAACTATCATGGTGATTCGTTGTTCCGAAAATGGTGGTCCTGGAGCGGCCCGGACTATTGGACTCAGCTATGCAACTGGTGAGTATGTAGCGTTTGCAGATCAGGATGATTGGGTGGATCTGGCAATGTATCAGATTTTGTATGAAAAGGGAAAAGAATATGATTGTGATGTTGTAAAATGTGATTGGTGTCGTGAAGAAAATATGTATGAACCAATTGCTAGTGAATTGCAGGAGATAGGGGAGTTTATAGAAATTCAATCTAAAGAAGAACGACAAGAGCTTTTTGAAATAAAAGATTTGGGAGGGTATTGGGCTGCGCTCTATCAACGAAATATGTTGATAGAGAATGAAATCTTTTTTCCATCAGGCGTGTTTTATGACGATAATTTTTTTGCAGGATTGGTATGTTTCTATGGAAAACGATACTTCTTTTGCCAAGACAAGATGTATCATTGGTATGTAAACACGGAGTCCGTAAGCATGAAGAAGAGTATTTCAAGACATACTGATCGATTGAAGGTAGAACTGCTTCTGTTGGAAGAATTGAGAGTACGTGGAATAGAAGCGGAATTCCATGATTATGTAGAAGCAGCCTTTTTTGAACGATATTTTTTAAATACCATGGGTACTTTGATTACTAGGCAGGGGGGAATGCCACTTTCGCTGTGGCAAATTATGAGAACACAGCTTTTTCATAATTGCCCGAATTTTAAGGAAAATCCTATTATTCAAAAAAAATTTGGATATTTATACAAAGAAAACTGGGTTGGTTTTATTGCGCAGTGGAGTATGCTGAATCTTGAAGAATTGCAAGGAAATGACAAGTTCTTGGCTGAATATGAAGTATTGAAGCATTATAGTTTTATGGAATTGATTTTTATGGAAAATCTGACGCAACCTCAGTGGGAATTGATTCAATTTTGCTATATGGTGTTACAGTGTTTAAGATAAATAAAGAGGTAAAGGAAGAAAATGGGGGAGGAAATGGAAACAATATATAAGGAATTATTGAATGCTAAAGATAATCGAGAGAAAATCTACATTTATTCGAAATGTTTGTCAGTGGAAAAACGACTGGATTGGTTATTGGAATTAGAACAGTCGATTTTGAATAGCTGTGATTTGCCATGGGACACATTGTATTTTTTGTTTGGACAGATTGGACGGATGATATTTATGAATCCTGCATTGGAAACAGAGGAGAGTGTGTTTCGAAAATGGAGAATCCTTGAAAAGTCCTTGGAGGGATGTAAACGAAATCTGTCGCATCAGTTGGAGTCGATTCCAATATCCCAGCGTAATCAGGAATTGGTAATCATGGTTATCGAACAGTTTTTAGGTTCGGAACATGGACCAACAAAGACCGTTTTAGATAGAAGTTATGTTGTAAAACACTGTTTAGGGAAAAAGGTACTAATAATTAATACTGCGGAATTGATGAGTCTAGAGGGATACGTTCCATTTGAAGGAGTTACATGTGCGTCCTATATACCAGAATTGCTAGCAACAGAATCCTGCCAATGGCAGGGGGAAAGCTTTTCTTATTTCCAGTGTGAACAAAATATGCCCAATTTACCTGTTTTGGAGATGTTGTTGCAGACGATACGTCAACTAAAGCCGGGCATGGTGATTTGTGTTGGTGGTGGAAGTCTATTTGCGGGTTTGGTTAATGAGATGATACCGGTTTTGACAGTTGGAACTACTCAATCGGGTCTGTACACGACCATGGCGGATTATCAGGTAGTAAATAGTGCACTAAATCCTATGAATCGTGCGATTGTTGAGAGAATGAAACGAAAAAAAGAGCATGTAATTGAAGGAACGTTTACATTTTCGCTGAAGACACAGAAAGAGTATGTAACTAGAGAAATGCTGGGCTTACCAAAAGATGCATTTCTATTGGCATTAGTAGGAGGTCGGTTAAATGAGGAGATGTCTGAACAATTTTTACAAATGCTGGATGAAGTCTTAAGTGAACAAGTTCAGGCGGTATTTATTGGGATTGATGAACTAAAGAATTCAAAAAAGTACCAACAGCTTCAAAGATATTCTTATTGTTTGGGCTTTTGTAGTGATGTATTATCTCGATTGGAGGTATGTGACCTCTATGTAAACCCGATACGAAAGGGAGGTGCGACATCTTCTGTAGAGGCATTGTACAAGAAAAAACCTATTATAACAACTGGATTTGGTGATGTAGGAGGAGTTGCAGAAGATATCTTTGTATGCAAAGACTTGGAGGATATGAAAAATCAGATTCTTCACTACAGTCAGGACAAGGAATTTTACAAGGCTCAATCTGTATTGGCAGAAAAGCAGGCGGAGAAATATATGGATTCCACAGGAGCATTTCTTAGCATTTTGGAGGAATATCAGCGTCGCATGAATGCACAATAATAATGATTGAACACTTAGATAGAGAATGCCAGTGACAGCATTTGTGCCAGTCGTATCGTATAGGTATGGCTGGTGCGTACTTTTTCCAAGCCATTGTGTGCAATCTCCTGACGTTCTTTGTCGTGGGACAGGTAGTAGGCTGTTTTCTCCAGCAGATCCTCATCACAAGTATACATATCCAGATCTTCGCCAACGATAAATTGTTCGGATAGTTCCGGCTGATAATTGGTAAGCAGGAATCCGCCACATCCCAGAATGTCAAATATGCGTAGAGGTAGTCCACTGCGAATTCCCTTTGCAGTGGGATTGAGGTTAATCATACTGTTACGGAAGACTAAGGGCATTTCTGTATGGGTTTTGACTAGACCACAGTTGTTGACAGGCAGCCCGGAAGTGTCACTGCCAGTGTAGAGATCAACGGAATAATGCTGGCCTAGTGTGCGCATCAGACGAAGTCTCTCGATAGAGGTGATTTTGGGTGAGATGTAAAAAAGTGCCATTGTCATAGCATCATCTACGGTAAAATCCTCGGGAGGAGTATAATAATCGGGTACGTGAGTCTGAAATTCCTGGATAATATCAGGCCGTTGTTGCAAAATTTCCGGAATAAAATAGTAGCCATAAATGAGGCTTTGCGCATCCATAATGGCATTCAGATAGCCTTCCGTGTGCGAACTTAGATTTTGTACTTTGTCGTAGGGGCATTTTTCCGTATAGAGGGAGCCAACAAAGGATATTTCGCTATGAAAACGAGACTCATCTGTGGAGTTTGTGTTAGCAAAAAAAGTATCCAATCGTTTTACATTAACCGCCAAGGGTAAATGAAAAATATGCCCCGGATTTTTGTCATAAAAGGTTTCGTATTGTAATCGATCAAAAAGAAAGGTGCGATTCCATTCGTTGGAAAGTGTATGAGAGTAGAGCTCCATCACTGGAGAATCTACTGTCCAGCTAATGTAGCGGATTTTGAAAATATTGCAAATGGCAGACAGCACAGGATAATAATTCACACTGATTACACCATGGTAGTCTTTTGCAAACAGTTCCACTTTTACGGCATCTATTGTCTGCTGTGGTGTGGTAGATTTATCAGTAATTTCTAGGTTTATGGTATCAACTTCATGTCCTAATTCTTCTAGGGCTGCAATCATGTCCGGTTCACAAATACTGCCATAACGGTAAAATAGAAATCTCATACATACTCCTTTAAAAATGCTTGTGACGATTTTAGGTTTATTATATAGTATTAACAGAAGAAAAAGCAACCGTTCACAAGAAGGGAGAACCTATATGACGGCAACAATTTTTGTGATGACGCATAAAAAATATGATGAACTGCAGGATTCGCTTTATCGCACATTACAGGTAGGGAAAACAGCAGGAGAATCGCTGCCATATCTAGGGGATGACACCGGAGAAAATATATCTGACCAGAATCCTTTTTATGGAGAACTGACAGGGTATTATTGGATTTGGAAAAATTATAAAGCAGATGATGTAATAGGGGTCTGTCATTACCGCCGCTATTTTCTCAATGATAAGGGACAGTTTATGAATGAGGGAGAGCTGCAACAGATTTTAGCTGAGTATGATGTAATTGTATCGGATGCTCCGGTTTCGTCACAAACAAATAGTGAACGATATAAAGAAAGCCATAATATAAAGGATTTACTGGCAGTAGGTGATGTTATTTCACGATTGACGCCGGAATATAAGGATAGTTTCGACTATATGATGCAGGAAAAACGTTCATATTACGCAAATCTTTTGATTACAAGACATGAACTCTTTAATTCCTATTGTGATTGGCTGTTTGCCATATTAAAAGAATCTGAGAAATCGATCGATGTTAGTGGTTACGATTCTTACCATAGACGTGTATATGGGTTTTTATCAGAGTTTTTGCTGATGGTATGGATACATAAGAACGGATTGAAACCTTATGAATCAAGAATTGGCATAGTGGCAGAAAAAGCAGAAACAATGGAGTTGAAGAATGCTTTGGCAGAACTGGTGCGAAGTCAGGCGTACAGCAATGCAAGGAAGTTGTTCTATGATTATACCGCTGACCGCCCGGATGTCCGCCTTCCTATCAGTGATATAAGAGGTGAGTTCCCACTCATAGAGCAGATTTTGTATATCTTGGAGTTGGAACAGCAGCAGCAGGTTGTTGGATTAGCACAGGTTTCGGCTGATTTGAAGGAACAGCTCATTTATTATTGTAGACTGAGGGAGATTTTACAGATGCTTGGAGAGCAGGGAATCACACCGGAGTGTCAGGAGTTCTTTGCCCAGCATAGTGTATCAGTTATTGCTGTGGAGGTGGCTCTTCGCAATATGGAGAAAGTGAATGCAGACAGAGTACGACAGATTCTGTTTGCATAGAGGAAAAAATGAACAATAACCAGATAGCATTTATTATATGTGTCAATGATGATTTTGAATATTCAGAATGCCAGTATTATCTAAGTAAATTAAAAGTGCCGGATGGATTTTCTATGGATGTAATTACCATACAAGACGCTTCTTCCATGGCTGAGGGATATAATGCGGGAATGCAGTCCTCCAATGCTAAGTACAAGGTGTATATGCATCAGGATACCTTCATTATCAATGAAAACTTCATACAGGATATACTGGAGGTTTTTTCTGTGGATGACAAAGTGGGGCTCATTGGCTTGGTCGGTTGTAGAATGTTGCCGGAAAACGCTGTGGCTGTATCTGCTTGGGACACAGGAAAGATTTATCATAATTTTGGGGTATTTTGTGGATACCAAAATGGAAAAAGCATTGAAGTGGACACAGCGGATGGTCTGATGATGGTTACGCAGTATGATATTCCTTGGAGAGAGGATTTGTTTACCCAATGGGACTATTATGATATTTCCCAATGTTACGAATTCAGGCTTGCAGGATATAAGACGGTTGTACCTTATCAGAAAGAGTGTTGGTGTTATCATGACAATAAGCATAGTCAGATTAGCTCGTATGTGAAATGTCGGGATGTTTTTGTTCGGGAATATCAGGATTTTTATTCACCTGACACGCCTATCGGGGTAAATGTGGAACGATGCACGGATTATGATCAACTTAACAGAGAGATGAAGGAAAATGTTGCATTGTTGATTGACATGGGGAAAATGGATGAGGTGAAGACGCTTCTGAATAGAGAAGAGTCAAATGAATTTTCTTTGTTGGAAGATTATCGTGTGATAAAAAATATTCTGGACATGGAACAAGACCAAAATTCGCAGATTCATTTTTATCATAATAATATGAATCATAGGATGTTGATGGAACATTTTAGAGCTTTGAGGCATTATTTAAACCGCATTGAGTACGGAAAAGTGGATTTTGATGTCGCAGCATTTCGTCAGGAGTATTCCGTGTATGCGACTTCGGTGATGGCCAGGACTTATTGTGACAATCTAGGAAAAGTCAATGTTTGGATTAATGAAACCTATGGAATTGATATTGATTTGGGAGAATACTCCTATAAGGAATTGACTCGAAGACAGTATAGTATATCGCAATTTATGAATAGTTCCATTGTATTTTCAGATAGTTTGGAGGATTTCAATCTTTTGGCCTCATATTTTATGACAGACATTAAAGAGGCGCTACTGATTGTAAACAGGGAAGATGGACAGATTACCGATTCTAGTCTGTTGGATAGAATCAAAGAGATTCGTTTCCATGATGTGACAATGGTTCGACGCATGCTGAAAGATGAAATCTATACGAGGGGAAAAGCTATTATAGTTTGTGGAGCAAAGGCAGGTAATTATGCATCGTTATACCACAATACGGATATTCCGGTGAAATGGTATATAGAATCGACACTGCTTAACCCAAGAAAGTATAGTGAAAATATTTGTGTTAGGCAATGTTAAGGGGTATTATAGTTTTGAAAAAATATTTGGGAGGCACAATAGTCAGCTTGTTCAAGATGCGGAAAATATGAAAAGAACAGTTATGCTTTGTAATGAGGTTCTTGATGAAAACGAGAGATTGAAGCATCGGGTGAGAGAATTGCAGGATATGATCGGAAGCAAATGATATATTTGAAAAACGGCATCAGGACTCCGTCACCTGCGTTGACACCTTATGCCAATTCCTAAAGGAGCAAATAAATGTTAACAAATGAAAATGATATTTATCTGTATTTTGAAATAATGCGTCAGCTTCAGCCGACATCTGTTTTGGATGTGGGGATGTTTTTGAGTCGGATTGGTGCAGTCAGCAGACAGGCCATGGGATGTGAAGTGCCGCAGACAATTACTTTAGAGGGTGTGTGTACCAGAGAGACGGAGAAACTTTCGGTTTATAAGACGGTATATGACCAGATTTATTTGTCATGGGAAAATTTATATCAGAAAGATGCAGTATATGATCTGGGGATGGCGCTCCATGTGGACACAGGGGATTGTGGAGTGCAGGAGTGGGAGTATTTGTTTTCACATTGTGGTGTGATTATATTTGAGGCGACCAATTCGTCGTTGTTTCAGTATGCATCAGCGAACACAAGATGTGAGGAGTTAACTGTAGATTCGGACCGATATATCCTAGTCCAGGGGCAAATGAGAGAAAAGGAAACGGTAAAAACAGTGCGGGAACAAAGACCGCATGAGCTTGGTGATGATATGCGTATTTATGTGGCAGCTCATAAGCAGTTTATCCCGCCCCAGGAACAAATCTATATTCCGTTACATGTGGGAAGGGAAGGCAAGGAAGATTTAGGTTATATTGGAGATAATACAGGAAATCATATATCTGGAAAAAACAGCAGCTATTGCGAGTTGACGGGCTTGTACTGGATGTGGAAAAACGTATCCTGTGATGTGATTGGACTATGCCACTATCGTCGATATTTTGCCAGGGATGGAAGATTGCTCACAGAGGAGTCAATTCGTCAGGTCCTATCTCATTACGATTTGATTTTAGGAAATAGTGCCATGTCTCCGACCGGAAGCGTATATCAGCATTATGTACAGCAACATCGAGAGAATGATTTGACCATTTGTCGGCAGGTGATACAGGAACTCTGCCCGGACTATCTGCAATCGTTTGATTGTTGTATGGCATCTAATCTTATGAATATAGGAAATATGATCATTACCCGGAAAGACATTTTTGATGAATACTGTGAATGGCTGTTTCCATTGTTAAGTGAGATAGAAGCGCGCACAAATATAGAAGACTATGACGCCTATCAAGCCAGACTATACGGGTTTTTAGCAGAGCGTCTGCTTCGTGTATGGGTGATGAATCATGGATATCTTGTGCGGGAAGAGACAGTAGTTCAGACAGATATGTAGAGATCCGTTTCCTTTAAATATCCCCAAAATGTTGGCTCCTGTGTTATCGTTTTCTCTGCTGTTTCCATTCTCCAATTTAATTTAAAGAAAGATGTTTTTTTTAGCCATTCTTGATATGTTTCTGCAGAAAACTTCCGATTTAGATTTTTTTGAAGCTCAAAAACTGCCGAATCGTTCTGCGGGCACTGTTCGATCATATCGTGTACTTGAGGGAATATATCGTACGCAACAGCAGCTACATAATCAATCAAAAAATAATCCACGAGTGAATCATTCACTTCCCAATAGTACCAAAACGATTCCATCAGAAAACGAACAAATAAATTTCTTCTTGGTGCTTTCAGTAGATTGCAGGACCAACGTCCTTGCGATATATCTGATTTCCATATACTATAGGGGTATTTCAATGTATAGAATGAGTCTGGCTCCAAAAAGATTTCCTGCATTGGTTGAGCTACATAATAGGTAGCATCAATCCACATACCCCCATAACGGTATAACAATTCTGCTCGTAGTATGTCTGAAAGATGTGTCAACGTTATTTTGCCTTCCTGAAATTTTCTGATTATGGTATCGGTAAATGTTACATAATCTAAACAATTTTCTAACGTGATGAGACGAAAAACGCATTTATCACTAGGAATATTTTTCCGAATATTGTTGATGCACACTTTTACTATATCAGGAGTATTTTCTTCTCCCTGCCACCAACACACCCAAACAGGTATTTTTCCATCGACAGTATCCTTTGGCTCAAATTCTTCTGCTAAGCTTGGCATGGAATCCAACCTATGCCGATTTGTTTCATATAATTGAATCAAAGGTCTTAAAATGGTTTTCACCAATTGATACTTAAGTTGCATTCCCTTCATGTCATTCAAGAAATCTTTTGGTTCTATCATTTTGACGTTTTCTTCCCGAATAACATAAGAATGCTGCAAAAGCCAAACCCGAAATAACCATTCCGATAAAAATGCCATAACCCTGCTATGAGAAGCATCATATTTTGAAAAATCGATCTGTTTTTCTACTTCAAACAAAATGTCAAATAACCATGTGCAATATTCATCAAAGATTTTTTTGTGTGTAATCAACAAATTCCTCGTCGACAATAAGTTGCATTGGATAGCAACCTGAAATGCGTTTGCATATTCAGGGTATTTCTCCGTTATAATTTTCTCACACAATAACATGTATTCCTTATGATGTTTCGTTTCATAATGTCTTTCAATATTACCTTCTTCCATACATATGCTATTGGGTACAATGATATCATAGTGCTGCAGTATTTGTTCGATATAGTCTTTTTCTAGAATCTGCTCATCCTTGATAAAAAATCTTCTATAATGACAAATTCCCACAATATCACAGTGGACGTTTTTCCATAACCAATACAACCCTGTTAGCTCACAATAACTGTTGTTTTTTTCAGAAATAGAGTTGCCCGTATTATCTCCCAGATAACCTAAATCTTCTTTCCCTGCCCGGCCTACATGAAGAGGAATATAGATTTCATTATCAATTGGTTCAATTGGTTTGTGTGTCATGACGTAAATTCTTGTATCCATCTATATCAGCTCCCTGAAAAAAATCAATCGATAAGATTTTTCATTGATACGAATTTCTTTTTCTGTTGGAATTGAAATTGTATTGGATATAATTTCAATATTCCAGTCAGTCACAAGATATTTCGTATGCAAGGACAACCATTTCCACATGCTCGCAACTTTGCTTTTTTCGATATACTGTTCCATTTGAAATAGTATTGCCAGCTCATATTCTTTTTTGTTGTCGGGCACAAAAAAATCATCTGGTTTATAAATCTCATTATATACAGTAGACCAAACTGGACATTGGAAGTCTGGGAAAAAATCGACCCCGGTCAGTTGCTTACCCGGCAAAATTTCTTTATCCTTAACCTGGCGTGATACACTGCCGATTCTCTTTAAAAACATTCCCACGTCCAGAATTCTATCTGGTTCTACTCGTTCAATTATTTCAAAATATGTATAAATATCCGTTTCATCGGTAAGAAACATACACTTAACCCACCCATCTGTTATCAATCATGTATTATTATATAGCGATTGTAGAGTGGAAAGCAATCAAATAAATCAATAGACATGTTTTTTCTCCTTTAGTATAATCACAGGCATAGATACCTATTCAACTACAGGCAAAGCAGGAGCAACTGCTGATTACCAATCCCGGACGCACCTGTACGAAAAGTATTATCTACGATACAGTGTGGGGCATCGGTTACCGCATGGTCTAAGGAGGAATCCCAATTGAAAAAGAAAAAAGATGAAGTAACTATTCGTTCTAGCGCAGCAGAATATCTGAGCTATGTTGCGACTGCCGGTGACCAACAGGACAGCGTCGAGATGCGCTATGAGGATGAGAATATATGGCTGACACAGAAGATGATGGCGACATTATATGATGTGGATGTTCGTACAATCAACGAACATGTCAAAAAAATTTATTCTGATTCAGAACTTGAGGAAGATTCAACTATCCGGAATTTCCGGATAGTTCAAACGGAAGGTTCCCGTCAGGTTACACGCGATACCAAGCATTATAATCTTCAAATGATTATCGCAGTCGGCTTTAAAGTGAATAATGAGCGTGCAGTGCAGTTTCGTAAATGGGCCAATGGCATCGTCAAGGACTACACCATCAAAGGCTGGGTTATGGACGATGAGCGTTTGAAAAATGGTGGTTCGGTGCTCACTACAGAGTACTTTGACCGTTTACTTGAGCAGATTCGTGAAATCCGTCTGTCTGAACGTAGATTTTATCAGAAGATAACAGATATATATGCCACATCGCTCGATTATGATCGTAATGCTAAAACAACGAAGCAATTTTTTGCAAAAGTGCAAAACAAGATGCATTATGCGGTACATGGGCATACGGCAGCAGAGTTGATTTATGAGCGTGCAGATGCAGAAAAGCCACATATGGGACTTACCACATGGGCAGCAGCACCGGATGGAAAAATAGTAAAAAGTGATGTGAGCGTTGCAAAGAATTATCTAAGCGAAGAAGAGATGCGCTCGTTAGAACGTATTGTATCGGCATATTTGGATTTGGCAGAAGACCGTGCAGAACGACACATCCCGATGACGATGGAAGACTGGTCAAAGCGTCTGGATTTATTCCTGATGGCAGATGACAGAGAAGTTCTTCAGGACGCAGGCAAAATTACAGCGGAGATTGCCCTGGCAAAAGCTGAGACTGAATTTGAAAAATATCGTGTTGTTCAGGACAGATTGTTTATGTCAGACTTTGATAAATATATATTGGAATTAGAGGAAAATGCAAAGAAATAACGCTCTAATTCAAAGTTGACAGGTGTGGGGCATCGGTTACTGCGTGGTCTAGGGCGTTCAGACTTTTTTAAGATTTGTGTTAAGTGTTTTTTCAGAGATGCTTGCTATCCTATATAGGAAAAACAGTTTACAGAAATGCTGGGCGGCACGATTTGTGCGGAGATGGAGGGCAGTTTATTCCGGGTAGTGGTGGAGATTGCGGAAATATAAAAAAGTATAAAAAATGCAAAAAACATTGACACTATTTTCCTTACTTGTTAAAATGTATCAAGTTTCGCGCATGAGGGAGTAGTTAGCATTTTTAATCAATGTGGTAAGTCAACATACTGACCCCTGGTCTGGCTTATCTTAAATAACGAGACTCATGTATAACCGGTAAAGTTATACATGGAGTCTGTCTAAAAATCTCAGGTATAGCTTACCTGGGAATTTTTGTATCTGTTCTGAACAGGAGGAATTTGTATGGGAATTTGGGAATTATTGATTTTAGCCATTGGCTTGTCCATGGATGCCTTTGCCGTATCCATCTGCAAAGGACTGGCCATGAAAAAATGTACCTTCCGCAAAGCAGCTGTCTGCGGAATCTGGTTTGGAGGCTTTCAGGCACTGATGCCGCTTATCGGTTATCTGGTGGGAAGTCAGTTCAAAAATTATATTACATCCTTTGACCACTGGATTGCATTTGTGCTACTGTGTATCATTGGTGGAAATATGATTAAGGAATCCTTTTCCAAGGAAGAGGAGATGCCGGACGAGTCTCTTGGCATCAAGACCATGTTTCTCATGGCAGTAGCCACCAGCATTGACGCTCTGGCAGCAGGCGTGACCTTTGCTTTCCTGCCGGATACCAACATCATAGCGGCAGTGCTCTTCATCGGATTCATCACATTTTTCCTGTCCACACTGGGTGTAGAAATCGGACATGTCTTTGGCGCAAAATACAAAAACAAAGCGGAGTTCGCAGGTGGATTGATCCTGGTTTTGCTGGGGGTAAAGATTCTGCTGGAACATCTGGGGATATTGCATCTTTAGAGGTACTTGTTCAGAATGTGCGTTACAGTCGTTTGATGGTAGATTTGTCCACATGTACGATTAAGATATGATTAAGATGTTAAGATATTAAGATATTGGAATATTTAAACCATAAAAATCCAACAGGAGGCCCCCCCATGCTACAAATTAAAGACATCTGCAAACAATACAAAACCGGCGACCTGGTACAGACCGCACTGGATCATGTCAGCCTGAACCTAAGAGACAACGAATTCGTGGCCATTTTAGGTCCATCCGGTTCCGGCAAGACCACTCTTTTAAATGTCATAGGTGGATTGGACCGTTACGACAGCGGAGATCTGATTATCAACTCCATCTCCACGAAAAACTACAAGGATCGGGACTGGGATTCCTACCGGAATCATACCATCGGCTTTGTGTTCCAGAGTTATAATCTGATTCCACATCAGACCGTTCTGGCAAACGTAGAACTGGCACTGACCATCTCCGGCATTTCAAAGAGTGAGCGTAGGAAGCGGGCAAAACAGGCATTGGAGGAAGTGGGACTGGGCAATCAGCTTCACAAAAAGCCCAATCAGATGTCCGGCGGCCAGATGCAGCGTGTGGCCATCGCCCGTGCACTGGTGAATAACCCGGATATTCTTCTTGCGGACGAGCCTACCGGAGCATTGGACACAGAGACCAGCGTGCAGGTTATGGACCTTTTGAAAAAGGTGGCAAAGGATCGCCTGGTGGTAATGGTGACTCACAATCCGGAGCTGGCGGAGGCCTACGCCACCCGTATCGTAAAGCTGAAGGATGGACATATTCTGGATGATACGGATCCCTATGAGATCGATGAGAGTGCGCAGCTGCCCGCAGAGCACAAAAACATGGGAAAAGCTTCTATGTCTGTTTTTACAGCGTTGTCCCTTTCCTTTAATAATTTGAAGACCAAGAAGGGGCGGACCATACTTACTGCGTTTGCGGGTTCCATCGGTATTATTGGAATCGCCATGATTCTGTCCCTTTCCACCGGTGTGAATACTTATATCAATGATATTCAGAAAAGTACCATGACATCCTATCCCATTTCCATCGGTGCCCAGACCATGGATTTGACGGAATTTATCTTAGACGGGCAGGAAATGACGGAGAATAGTATGCAGGAACCGGATCATGAACTGGATGCGGTGTATTCCGATGGCAGCCAGTTTGAGATGGCATCCTCACTTACCACTAGTCTTACAGAAAACAATCTCACAGAGTTTAAAAAATATCTGGATGACCCGGATAGCGAGATTCAGCAGTACATCGGAGAAAATGGAGTGATTTATTCCTATGATACCAAATTCGATGTGTATGCTTACGACCCGGAGGATGTGTTGGTAAATGCAGATGGCGGTATGGTAGAACAGCCCAGTACCGGTTCTGAGAGAATGGATGGCATGATGAACCAGATGGGAAGCATGATGCCTGGTGGCGCCGGAAATTTTGGAGAGATTTTGCGGGGAACCGACGATACACTGATTAGTCAGGCTGTGACAGACCGCTATGATGTGGTTTATGGGGCATGGCCCCAGAACTATGACGAGGTAGTTCTGGTTTTGAATCACAAAAATGAGATGAATCAGTTGATTTTGTATCAGCTTGGATTTTTGCCGAATTCCGGTTACGAGGATGTGCTGGAACGCATTGATGCCGGAGAAAAGGTGGAGCTGGATCAGGAGAAATTCAGCTATGAGGATATCTGCCGGCATACCTTTTATCTGATTCCCCGGTGTGACCGCTACACTAAGACGGAGGGCGGCCTGTACCAGTTTGCTAAAGAGGATACAGAGAAATTGGAAGACTTGCTGGATGATGCAGTGGAATTAAAAATCAGTGGAATCGTCCGCCCCAAGGAAGATGAGGAGAATCTCCTGATAGATGCCACTGTGGGATATACCGGAGCACTTACCGATTATCTCATCACCTATTCCAACAACAGTGATGTGGTGCAGGACCAGATGGATTCTCCGGATGTGAATGTGCTGAATGGTGCGGAATTTTCACCGGCGGATGATGAGACGAAGATAGCCGATGCAAAAAATTATCTCTCTATGATTACCGAGCAGGAAAAGGCGGATATTTGCCGCAGTATTATGTTGTCTGCGTACGGGGAAGCTGCAGCCACCCAGCAGATGATGAATATGACGGATGTTCAGTTAGCAGCGGCATTGGATTCCTATACCACAGGGGATGACAGCCAGTCGCAGCAAACCTTGCTGGCGATTTACGATTCCTGCATTTCCGCCGGTGATTACGATGACAACCTCAGCGATTTCGGTTATGTGAGCCCGGAGGCACCCTCCCAGATTAATATTTATACAGACAGCTTTGAGGACAAGGAATCGGTATCAGACTGTATTGAGCATTATAATGAGGATGCTACCGAGGAAAATAAGATCACCTATACGGACTATGTGGGACTTCTGATGTCCTCTGTGACCACGATCATCAATGTAATCTCTTATGTTTTGATTGCATTTGTGGCAGTTTCTCTGGTGGTTTCTTCTATTATGATTGGTATCATTACCTTTATTTCTGTGCTGGAACGGACCAAGGAAATTGGTATTCTACGTGCCATCGGTGCATCAAAGCGGAATATTTCCCAGGTATTTAATGCGGAGACTTTTATCATTGGTCTTTGTGCCGGAGCCATGGGAATCGGTATCACGGAGCTTTTGATCATTCCGATCAATGCCGTGATTCATCGTCTCACCGGATTGGATACCGTAAACGCCATACTTCCCATCCCCGGGGTATGTATCCTGGTAGTGCTCAGTGTAATCCTGACACTGATTGGCGGATGGCTCCCTGCGAAGAAGGCGGCAAAAAAAGACCCCGTGACGGCACTTCGCACGGAGTAGTCCCTTGATTTTTTCAAAGGCTGCACGTATAATGAGTGAGAGCATCCGAAATTGGGATTGCTCGGTATAGTAAGTTATACGACAAGGGGAAATATAATCAATAACATATAAGAGGAGGACACAATTATGAAACTGTATGAAGGCGGCGCATATCTGGTAAATGGTAACCAGATTGTAGCAGACACAGCAGAGGCTGCAGAGGCCATTAAGAGCATGACCGGTCAGGAAGTGACCAAGGAGCAGGCAGCAGCCAATACCATTGCCTATGGAATTTTGCGGGATCATAACACATCCGGTAACATGGAGAAGCTGAAGATCAAGTTTGACAAGCTTACCTCCCATGATATCACCTACGTAGGAATCATCCAGACAGCAAGAGCATCCGGATTAGAGAAGTTCCCGATTCCTTATGTACTGACCAACTGTCACAACAGTCTTTGCGCAGTGGGCGGTACCATCAACGAGGATGACCACATGTTTGGTCTTACCTGTGCGAAAAAGTACGGCGGAATCTATGTTCCTCCTCATCAGGCAGTGATTCATCAGTTCGCAAGAGAGATGTTAGCAGGTGGCGGCAAGATGATCCTTGGTTCTGATTCCCATACCCGCTATGGTGCACTGGGAACCATGGCTATGGGCGAGGGTGGTCCGGAGCTGGTAAAACAGCTTTTGGAGCAGACTTATGATATCAATATGCCGGGCGTGGTTGGTATTTATCTGACCGGAGCACCGATTAAGGGCGTGGGTCCCCAGGATATCGCACTGGCTATTATCGGAGAGGTGTTCGCAAACGGCTATGTAAAGAATAAAGTAATGGAGTTTGTAGGACCCGGTGTGGCAAACTTAAGCGTAGATTATCGTATTGGTGTGGACGTTATGACCACAGAGACCACCTGCCTGTCTTCTATCTGGCAGACAGATGAGAAGGTGAAGGAGTTCTATGATATCCATGGCAGAGTGGAGGAGTACAAGGAGTTAAATCCTGGTCAGGTGACCTACTATGACGGCATGATTGAGATTGATTTGAGTACCATCCGTCCCATGATTGCTATGCCTACACACCCCAGCTATACTTACACCATCGATGAGGTAAATGCAAACCTTATGGATATTCTCGATGAGTGCGAAAAGCGTGCAAAGGTCAGCTTCAATGGTGCAGAGCTGAATCTGAAGAAAAAGGTTCGTGACGGCAAACTGTATGTGGATCAGGGTATCATCGCAGGCTGTGCCGGCGGCGGATTTGAAAATATCTGTGATGCGGCTGATATTTTAGCCGGAGCCAGTATCGGACCGGATGAGTTTACCTTAAGCGTATATCCGGCAAGTACACCGATTTACATGGAATTGGTGAAAAACGGAGCAGTGGCTAAGCTCATGGAGACAGGTGCAATTGTTAAGACTGCATTCTGTGGACCTTGCTTCGGTGCAGGCGATACTCCTTCCAACAATGCATTCTCCATCCGTCACTCCACCAGAAACTTCCCCAACAGAGAGGGATCTAAGATTCAGAGCGGACAGATTGCAACGGTAGCATTGATGGATGCCCGTTCTATCGCGGCAACTGCAGCAAACAAGGGATTCCTTACTGCGGCTACAGACATGGATGTAAACTTCAGCAAGCCGAAGTATTTCTTTGATAAGACCATTTACGAAAACCGTGTATTTGATAGCCACGGTGTGGCAGATCCTTCTGTGGAGATTCAGTTTGGCCCCAATATCAAGGATTGGCCGAAGATGGTAGCATTGACAGAGAATCTGCTTCTGAAAGTGGTGTCTGAGATTCATGATCCGGTAACCACCACCGATGAGCTGATTCCTTCCGGTGAGACTTCTTCTTACCGTTCTAATCCTCTGGGGTTGGCAGAGTTCACTCTTTCCAGAAAGGATCCGGAGTATGTGGGACGTGCCAAGGAAGTACAGAAGGCAGAGAAGGCCAGAGAGGAGGGTGCAGAGCCCTATGCAGTGCTTCCGGAGTTGAAGCCGGTAGTAGAGGCGCTGGGAAGTAAGTTCCAGGGATTAAACGAGGAGAATACCGGAATCGGAAGTACTATTTTTGCAGTGAAGCCCGGTGACGGTTCTGCCCGTGAGCAGGCTGCTTCCTGCCAGAAGGTTTTGGGCGGCTGGGCAAATATTGCCAACGAGTATGCCACCAAGAGATATCGTTCTAACTTGATCAATTGGGGTATGCTTCCTTTCATCATTCCTGCGGGAGAGCTTCCTTTTGCAAACGGAGATTACATTTTTGTGCCCGGTATCCGCAAGGCTGTGGAGGAGAAGGCGGCAGAGGTGAAGGCTTATGCTGTAAAGGGACAGGAGCTGGTAGAATTCACCATGACATTAGGTGATTTAACAAACGAAGAGCGTGAGATTATCCTGAAGGGATGTCTCATAAATTATAACCGTAAATAAGCATGTCTAAAACATGAGAAGCAGGGAACCAACATGACCAAAATTCGTGTTGGTTCTTGCTGAATAGTAGCAAATAATTTTGAGAGAGGAGTTCACTCATGGGAGACAGTCAGGAGACAACAAACAAAAAAGAAAGTGGCATAAAAAAATATTTTTCCATTGCGTTGGTAGTATTTCTCACGTTTTGTGCCTGTCTTGCTGTATTTATAGCTTTTTATCGTTATCAGGGAATGTTGGCAGCATTTGGCAATCTGATGCATGTGCTCCAGCCCATTATCATCGGACTGGTACTGGCGTATCTATTGAATCCGGTGATGATGTTTGTGGAAAAGGGTGTTTTAAAACTGCTGGACGGAAGGCTTGGCAGTCGCCGGAAGGAAAAGAAAGTTGCCCGGGTAATCGGAACCTTTGGTGCGGTGGTTTTCCTAGTTTTGATTATCGGGCTGCTGATTGAGATGATGTTGCCTCAGCTTATCGAGAGTATTTCCGGTATGCTGGTGACATTGCCATCCCAGGTGAACAGCTTCATTGACTGGATTAACGGTTATATCAAGTCGGACAATTCGATGGCGGCGGACTTAGAGGAGATGCTGAGGAATGTGACCAATTATCTGAAGGAGTGGGCAGAGACTACACTCCTGCCGGATGTACAGAATTATATCACTTCTGTTACCAGCGGTGTGTTCAGCTTTTTCAAGATGCTGTTAAATGCCATCATTGGCGTGATTATTTCCGTTTATGTCATGATGAGCAAAGAGAAGTTCGTGGGTCAGTCGAAAAAGGTGCTTTATGCGGTGTTTAAGCCATCCACAGCAAATACTATTATTGAGACTGCCCGGATGAGCCATAAGATTTTCGGCGGATTCATAACCGGAAAGATTCTGGATTCGGCTATCATTGGTCTCCTGTGCTACATTGTACTGAGCATCATGCAGATGCCTTATACCTTATTGGTGTCAGCCATTGTGGGTGTGACCAATATTATTCCATTCTTTGGACCATTTATCGGGGCGATTCCCAGTTTTATCATTATTGTACTGGCAAGCCCTATGCAGGGACTTTATTTTCTGATTGCTGTGCTGATTTTGCAGCAGGTCGATGGAAATATTATCGGACCGAAGATTTTGGGAGACTCCACCGGCCTGACCTCTTTCTGGGTGGTATTCGCCATTATGGTGGGCGGCGGACTGTTCGGTTTCATAGGAATGCTTCTGGGTGTGCCTACCTTTGCCGTGATTTATTATCTGGTGAAGAAAGCAGTGAACCACTGGCTGAGAAAACGTCATCTGTCTACGGAAACGGACGATTATATCTATCTGGATTCCGTGGATAAACACAATAACACCATGATTTACCCAAAGAAGGAAGAAATTACTGTCGAGCAGGAAGAAGCTGTGGCATCGGCGGAGGAGGCTGCGATGGAAACGAAGCCTGACAACCCGGAGAAACAGGAGAAGAATCCTCAGAAATAGAGATTTGCAGATTGGAAAATGCATTGAAAATTTTGTGTGCCCGGCATCGAAAGATGCCGGGTTTTTGCTTTGACAGACTATGTTGTGTATGGTACACTAAAAAATAATGGCAGCATGGTATCGAGGTGACATATTTTGGATAAATATGAATACAAATTAAAATTAGATGAAATGAAAAATCTTGCGGCGGGAAAGCAGTTCGGACAGGCGGCAGCCGTGGCAGACAGTATCAACTGGCGTAAGGTTCGGAATGTAAATGCACTGATGAAGGCAGGGGAGGTATATGAGCAGGCAGAGCGTTACGAAGAGGCAAAGGATGTGCTTCTGATGGCCTATGACCGGTCTCCCATCGGACGGGTAATTATTTATCGTTTGGCAGAGCTCGCGATTAAGACTCAGGACTTTGAGGAAGCTCAGGAATATTATCAGGAGTTTGTGGAGATTGCACCGCATGATAGTTTAAGATATGTTTTGCGCTATGAGATGCAGACGGCGCAGAATGCAGATATCAGTGAACTGATTCAGACATTGGAGGAGTTTAAGGAGCAGGAATACACGGAGCGCTGGGCTTACGAACTGGCATATCTGTATCACAAGGCAGGCAGAAGCGACGATTGTATCAGTGCCTGTGACGAGTTGATTTTGTGGTTTGGTGATGGCACATTTGTGGAGAAGGCATTGGAATTAAAAATGCTGTATCAGCCATTGACTAAGGTGCAGGAGGACAAGTACCGTCAGTTCAAGCAGCGTAAGGAAGGCATTACGGAGGTGAGGCCGGAGGACCTTCTGGATTCCGGAGAAATCATTCCGGAGCCGGTGCAGATTCCTCAGGTAACTACGAATCCGGAGAAGTTTAATACCCAGAATCTGCAGGAGGAGCTGGCGCGCAGCATGCGCCAGATCATGGAGGCCACAGAAAAGGAAGAAGTAACCGACACCATGGAAGGAATCAAAAAGATGGTGGAGGAGATTCCTTATCTGCAGATTCCTCAGGAGGAGGAGCAGAGCGAGGATCGTTTTGCAGATATTCCTACCGATGAAGAAATCGATGGTTCTTTAAGAATTAATTTTCAGGAGATGCTGGCGGAGGATTATGATGGGCAGATCAGCCTTATGGTGCCTGAGCGCAATGCACAGGAGAAACAGATTACCGGCCAGATGAGCATTGATGATATTCTGGAGGAGTGGGAGCGTACAAAGCGCGCAGCAGAGTTGGCACTTCAGGAGGCAGAACAGCAGAAGCTGGAGTCTGCAAAGGCCAAAGCATTGGCAGAGGCGGGAGATATTATGGAGCGTCTTGCCAGCGTGATTCCACAGTTAGATGCAGGGGTTACACCCAAAGAGTTGTTGGAAAAGGAGTATTTGAGCAAGCTTCCGGAGGAGGAAGCAGGACAGCTCATGGCAAATATGAACGATTTATTGCAGAAGCAGATTGATTCCATCAGTCAGGCAAATGCAGAGATTGATGAATTTATTGCACAGAAGAAGCAGGATGCCGCAGAGGCTGAGCCAGAGGTTCTCTTGGAGGAAGAGAATGCAGAACAGGAACCCCAGATGGAGCCGGAGGAGCCTCTCCCGGAGATATCTTTGCCGGAGGATCTGATGGAGGATCTGGCAAATCAGGGACAGCAATCGCAGGAGGAAGAGGAGCTCCCGGAAATTGCTATGCCGGATTACGAGGAAGAGGATGCGCCCACTACGAAGCTCAGTCCGGAGCAGAGAGCAATTTTTACTTATTTCGTCCCGGTAACAGGTATGGAACCACAGCTTTGCCGGGTATTAGATGCTACCAGAGCACATTTTAGAAGACAGGAAAGCGCCGGTACAGGTAATATCCTGATTGTGGGAGATAGCGGAAGTGGTAAGACTGTGTTGGCAACATCGCTTGTGAAGGCGCTTCAAAAGGTGGGGAATCAGCCCAATAATCGGGTTGGAAAGATTGATGCAGCCGTATTGAACCAAAAGGATTTGCTCGCATTGTTAAAGAAGGTAGAGGGTGGATGCCTGATTATCGAGAAGGCAGGCAATCTCAACCGGGAAACAGCAGTAAAGCTTTCGCTGGCCTTGGAGAATGATTACAGTGGTCTCCTGGTCATCATGGAGGATACCAAAAAGGGTATAGCCAAAGCATTGGCCAGGGATGAGAGCTTAGCCAGAAAGTTTACAGAAAAGATTGAATTACCTATTTTCACCAGTGATGAGCTGGTTTCCTTTGCCAAGTCGTATTCCAGAGAACTGGGATATACCATCGATGCCATGGCAGTTTTGGCACTGTATAATCGAATCAGTTCCATTCAGCGGCTGGAGCATCCGGTTACTTTGACAGAGGTGAAGGAGATTGTGGATGAGGCGATTGCCTGTGCAGGGAAGTTTAGTTTGAAACGTACATTGTTCTCAAAAAAGAAAGACGATGAGGACTATGTGATTTTGCGGGAGAAGGATTTTGAGGAGTAAATGAAAATAATGTGTAACTGTGAAGGTACTGAACAGATACAATAATGCGACTGTGAGAATAAGAAACAGTTGTTGAAATGAAAAAAAGGAAGGTGTTGCAAATGGGAAATTTTACGGAACTGGATATGTATCTATTGGGACAGGGAACTCACTATGATATATACAAAAAGATGGGAGCACATCCCATGACCATCGAGGGGAAAAAAGGTGTTATGTTTGATGTGTGGGCACCCCACGCATCGAGAGTGTGGGTAATTGGCTCATTTAATAACTGGGATGAAGGTACCTATGAGATGGAGCGCCTGGCACCCTATGAGATGGGTATTTATGAGTTGTTTATCCCGGAGATCTGCGAGGGTGACCTGTATAAGTTTTTGATTCAGACACCGGATGGAAGACGTCTTTACAAGGCAGATCCTTATGGTAATTATGCGGAGCTGCGACCGGGTAATGCTTCCCGTGTGTATGACATCAATAAGTTCCATTGGACCGATGAAAAGTGGCTGAAGGAGCGGGATGAGGCGGAGGACATTTATGCGCGCCCTATGTCTATCTATGAAGTGCATCTTGGATCCTGGATGCGCCATCCGGGCAGAGAGGATGAAGGATTCTATACCTATCGGGAATTGGCAGATGCGCTGATTAAGTACGTAAAAGGAATGGGATATACCCATGTAGAGTTGATGGGAATCTCGGAATATCCTTTTGATGGCTCCTGGGGTTATCAGGTGACCGGGTATTATGCACCAACCTCCAGATATGGAACACCGGAGGACTTTGCATATCTGGTGGATCAGTTCCATAAGAATAACATCGGAGTTATTTTGGACTGGGTGCCGGCTCATTTTCCCAGAGATGCCCATGGCCTGGCAGATTTTGACGGACAGGCACTCTACGAGTATGCAGATCCCAGAATGGGCGAGCACCCGGATTGGGGAACGAAGATTTTTGACTATGGCAAAAATGAAGTGAAGAACTTCCTGATTGGAAGTGCATTGATGTGGATTGAGCATTACCACATAGATGGTTTGCGTGTGGATGCAGTGGCATCCATGCTGTATCTGGACTATGGAAAGCAGGATGGCCAGTGGTTGCCGAACCGCTATGGCGACAATAAAAATCTGGAGGCGATCGAGTTGTTCCGACATATTAATAGCTTGATTAGCCGTAGAAATCCTGGAGCTCTTATGATTGCTGAGGAGTCCACGGCATGGCCTTTGGTGACAGGAGATGCTGCAGATGGAGGCCTGGCGTTCGATTATAAGTGGAATATGGGCTGGATGCATGACTTCCTGGATTACATGAAGCTGGATCCTTATTTCAGAAAGCCGAATCATAATAAGATGACGTTTGCAATGAGCTACAATACTTCCGAGCGATATATTCTGGTGTTGTCTCATGACGAGGTGGTACATCTGAAATGCTCTATGTGGAACAAGATGCCGGGATATGAGGAGGAGAAGTTCCGTAATCTGAAGACAGCTTACACCTTTATGATGGGGCATCCGGGCAAGAAGCTTTTGTTCATGGGACAGGATTTTGGACAGCTGAGAGAGTGGAGCGAGGAGAGAGAGTTAGACTGGTTCCTGCTTCAGGAGGATCCTCACAAGCAGCTGAATCTGTATGTGCGGGAGTTGTTACATATTTATCGTGAGTATCCCTGTATGTATGAGTTGGATTCCAGCTGGGATGGTTTCCAATGGATGAATGCAGACGACTGCGACAGAAGTACTTTCAGTTTTGTTCGTATGAGCAAGGATAAGAAGAAATCATTGTTGTTTGTATTCAACTTCACACCCATTGACCGTCCGGATTTCCGGGTGGGTGTGCCGAAAAAGGGAACATACCGCATGATATTGAGCAGCGATGAGGCTAGATTCGGAGGCCATAACACAGAGAAACTGCCATCATACCGAGCAGTGAAGAAGCAGTGTGATAATCAGCAGTTTTCCATTGCATTCCCATTGCCGGGACTCAGTGCCGCAGTATTTCGTGTGCTGTAATCGAGGATTATAGCTACTGAAAAGGTAACTGTTTAGAACAGGCCGAATCACCTGAAAAGAATAACAAAAACCAGATTCCTGTACGCCATGAGCAACAGGAATCTGGTTTTTTATGTTTTTGTTTGGTTGATAATCGATGTCTTACAGTTCTGCCAGGACCTGTAAGGCGGAATCGGAAAGTATGGTGCGCAAATGCTCTTTGAAGAATGCTCCGGTGGCAGAGGTGTATTTCAGAGCTGCCGCATATTCAGAAAGAATATTGCACACTTTGTTGAACTCTTCCGGGCTGTGATGCCCCTTGCGAACCACCAGATAAAAATTGTTGCTGTCCGTGTCTTTATACAGGGAGTTCTCCTCGTGATAGAAGCCTCTTAATACCTGTGCCAAGGAGATAATCTGTTCCATATTGCGGAAGCAGAATAATCTTACCAAATCTGAGGCAGGTGTTGTATCTGCAAGGGCTTTTGGATCTGGGGCAGCTGCGGCGGAGCCCATGGAAGCAGGGGATGCAGGAACTTCTTCCCGGGACTTACCGGATGCCTGTCTGGCCCGGTCAAACAAATCCAGAATGTCATCTGCACTGCCGGGAAAATCGTCGGGTGATGATGATGAGAACTCCGGATATTCGTTTTCGTCCGGCTCGGAAAATTTGGAAAAGCGTGTATCCAGCTCTTCCGGGTATTCTACCTTGGTAATAATCAGTAATATGGTATCCGGTGATAAAGGCACAGCCTCGATCATCAGCGGAAGGTCATTTGCTTCAAACCCAAATTCATAATTGGCCTGCTGCATCATATCCCGAAACAGGGACTTGGCTTTTTCAGAACCATAAGCCAGTTCGCTGAGCTTCAGATGGCGGTCAGCTAAATCTTCTCTTGTAAGAGTGCAGCGGATCTGGTTCTCATTAATTTTTTCAATTTTCATAAAATCACATCCTTTTAAGATTATCCGTAACCGTTCATTACCTTTACGGTTACGATGCAAAAATACATAAAATTCGTCTTTGACGATGGGATTTTTGCATTCGAAAATTGGTAAACAAGAATTTACAACCATATTATAAGTGAATGGATATGGTTTGTAAACCCGAGAAAAACAATTAAAATTTTCTAAAAACTATTAAAAAACTATTTTTCGCTTGCAATACATATATATGCTGTGCTATATATGTATGCAAGAGATATCCATTGATTTCTCCCTCGCGGGAGGGAGTGATCTGAGTGATAAAATCAAAACTACTGTTAGGCAAGTACGAGATTCGTCAAGTATTAGGACGAGGCAACGGCAGTGTTGTTTATCTTGCCCGACATACAAAGTTGAAGACTGATCGCGCAATAAAGTGTATATCCAAGACACGTTCTATGCCGACTTCAATTTTCTCAGAAGCGAATTTGACCGATTCCCTGAGACATCCGGGTATTCCCATTATTTACGATATGGAAGAGGATGACCAGACCATCTATATCGTAGAGGAGTACATACAGGGTGAATCATTGGAACAGATTTTGCTTAAACAGGAATCCATTTCCCAACAATATATGGTGCAGATTGCGTTGCAGGTATGTGATGTTTTGGTGTTTCTGCATAATCATGAACCAGAACCGATTCTTTATCAGGACTTGAAACCTGCGCACATTATAGTATGTGGCAGTCAGGTGAAATTAATCGATTTTGGAATTGCATCTTATATTTCCAATCAGGGAACAAATTTCCAAAAATTCGGAACAAAAGGTTTTGCGGCTCCGGAACAATATACCAATGAGGCACTGCAAGTGCAGGCAGATATATATGCATTGGGAGCAGTGCTGGCGTATTTCCAAAAACGTAATATCCATTCTTGTTCCAGATCATTCATGCATGTGGTTGCAAAATGTATGCGGCATAATCCTTCCCGGCGATACCGGAGTGTAGAGGAATTGCAATATGCATTGCAACAAATACTAGATCATGGGGGAAATTCATTGGAGCATCTCTTTCATCGCATTTATGTGGTGGCAGCGAGCCCGGGCGCAGGGGCGACTCACATTGCAATCGCACTCAACTCGTATCTGAAC
This sequence comes from Lachnospiraceae bacterium, assembly GCA_022766245.1. Lineage (GTDB taxonomy): Bacteria > Bacillota > Clostridia > Lachnospirales > Lachnospiraceae > Roseburia_C. The sequence continues at coordinate 90,056 of JALEPL010000007.1, forward strand.
CGCCAAAGGAATAACAGTCTGTATCTGGATGCTTCCGGAGAGGGAGTGTCGGATGGGGTTGCAAAGCACCACGCGGCGAAGATACTGCAGGATGGGAGCGTATCTTATCAGTACTTTCTGGGAAAAAGTATGGAGGAGACTGCTGCGGAGAAGCACCTTGGAACGTGGATTTGTGATTACGGGACCAGGCTGGAGGAAGCCCTGTTGGAGGAAGGGGATCTGATGATGCTGGTGGTAGATCTGTCTGTCTGGCGGCAGGAAGCCGCAGTGAAAGCTTATCAGCAGTTGAAGCAGATATCGAATCTGGTCATTCTTTGTAATCATGGGGATAGACAGCAGGTAAAATGGTTTGCCGCTTTGACTGGGCGGAAAGTCTATTTCGTTCCGTATGAGCCAGATCCGTTCCGGGAGAATAAGAAAACAGAGACATTATTCACGCAAATGTTGAAGAGGAAGGAGCGCATATAGACATGGACCGAAAAGAAAGTATAGGTATTCTCGGCGTACAGCCCGGTGTGGGTGTGACACATCTGGGGGTGGCCATGATGGAGTACTCTCTGCGATACCGCAGAAGCAGAACGGCTTACGTAGAACTTAGTGGAAATCACGAAATAGAACAGCTGCAGGATGTGGCAGGAAGAAGATTTCATCATGCGGGGAGAGCCATGTTTTTCCCAAACCAGTCAGGCAATTCTCCGGGAGAGTGGATGCAGTCAGAATGCGATACCTATATTGTGGATGCAGGGAGTGACTTTTATCGCAGTAAAAATGAGTTCATGCGCTGTGACAGAAAGCTGATTCTTATGTCCTTAAGTCCATGGAAAAGACAAGAGGTAGAACAGTTTATGACCTACATATATAAGGGAGAAAAATGGTGTAACTCAATAACATTATTAGCTCATTTGGGAAATAAAGAAGATAAAAAAGACTTTCAGAAAAGATACAAAATCCCCATTTATTGCTGCCCTTATATTGAGGATCCGTTTCATCTTAAGGAAGCAGATACAAAATTTCTTAGTACCTTGTTTTGACATATCACGAGAATTTTTAAGGAAACGGAATGTGAGATAATATTAAAAAAGAAGAGGCCGATATAGGCAGAACTCCTAATGCCTGCCTGTATCGAAGAACTGCGGGACAGCTACTGCCCCGCAGTTCTTATTTCTGTATACTGAAATGCAGATCTTAGTGGAACTTTCCGGTTGAAATTTGAATAAATATGACTTATTCTAGTAGTGTTGCAAGATACAATGGAAAAGACTGTTTTGCTGAATTCACATGTATGACAGAAAAGCAGGGCAGGTTAGAATACTGGAGGATAAGATGGCAAGAAAGAAAAAGATGGGACCGGTGATTGCAGGCGTAATACTGCTGGTGGTTATCGGAATGATTGTGGTAGGTACAAAGCTGATTCAGCGGTATGTGCCTTCGGATGAGCGACAGGATCTGACAGAATACTACGGACTCACGGACAGTCAGGAGTCCATGGCATTGGTGTTAAATGATCAGGTGACGGATATCAAGGCGAGATATCTGGATGGTGTGGTATATGTAGATTACAATACGGTGCATGATTTGTTTAATACGAGATTTTATTGGGATGCGAATGAGAATCTTTTGCTGTACACATTGCCGGATGCACTGCTTACCATTCCATCTGGCGGAAATACCTATCAGCAGAATAAAGATACCATGACGGTGGATTACACGATTGTCCGAAATGATAAGGATACCATGTATATGGCACTGGATTTTGTGAAGCAGTTCTCGGATCTGACCTATACAGTATACGAAAATCCGAACCGCGTCGTGATTTATACGGAGTGGGGCGACGTGGAAACAATTGAGGTAAAACGTGATTCTCAGCTTCGGTTGAAGGGTGGAATCAAGAGCCCGATTCTGTGCGATGTGCAGAAGGGACAGGTTCTGGATGTGCTTGAGACAGGAGAAAAGTGGACAAAGGTATGTACCACGGATGGTTATGTAGGCTATGTAAAAAATAATTATCTGGGCGACCGGAATACCATTACCCGCAGCAACGAGTTTGAGGAACCGGTATTTACACATATCACCAAGGACTTTACCATTGAGATGGCATGGCATCAGGTGACCACAAAGGATGCCAACAGCAATGTGGCGACTGTCCTGCAGAATACCAAGGGAATCAATGTGATTTCTCCCACCTGGTTTTATTTGAAAAACAGCAATGGAGATATCGGATCTCTTGCTACATCCGATTATGTGAATTATTGTCACCAGCAGGGAATCGAGGTCTGGGGACTTGTAAGTAACCTTACGGAGAACACCACGGTAGAGGATACCACCTATGTCATGACCCACACCTCTGCCAGACAGAATCTGGTAAATCAGCTGATTTCCGAGGCGATTTCTTATAATCTGGACGGAATTAATCTGGATTTTGAATCGTTATCCAGTGAGGTGGGAGACGGATATATTCAGTTTATCCGCGAGCTTTCTTTAAAGTGTGCCAATAATGGAATTGTACTGTCAGTGGACAATTATGTGCCCTCAGAGTATACAGCTTTTTACAATCGGGCGGAACAGGCCAACTTCGCTGACTATATTGTGATTATGGCATACGATGAGCACTATGGCGGAGGCGGTGAAGTTGGATCTGTCGCATCTATCGGATGGGTGACGGAGGCAGTTGAGAATACGTTGAAGGAAGTCCCTGCTGAGCAGACAATACTTGGCTGTCCGTTCTATACCAAGCTTTGGTCATTAACTCCGGTGGAGCCTGAAGAGGAAGAGACAGAAGAGGAGACACCGGACGATGAGGCTGCAGAAGAGGAGGTTGCAGAAGATTCGCCTGCTTATACGATTGGCTATGAGAATCTGGGAATGGATACCTCCAAGCGCCGTCTGGAACTGAATGGGGCAACCTATAGCTGGAGCAATGAATATGGACAGAACTATGGAGAGTTTGAGAAGGATGGTGTGACCTATCAGGTCTGGCTGGAGGATGCGGATTCCATTGCATTGAAGCTGGATGTGATGAAGAGCAATCAGCTGGCAGGATGTTCCTTCTGGAAGCTGGGATTTGAAACTCAGAGTATCTGGGATACCATTATTAAATATACGGACTAAGGTATGAAAAGCCTGTTTTTCTCATATAAAATAATGAATGAGAAGAGCAGGTTTTTTGTGTGAAAAAGAAGATAGAGCTATATATGGCGATTGCTTTGCTGGCAGGAATTGCCCTGTTGGCTAGAAAAGGTGCAGTACTTGTCAGCAGTCAGAGCGTGGAAGAGAGTCAGTATGTGGTGATTCTGGATGCGGGACATGGAGGGGATGATCCGGGAAAAATAGGAATACATGGGGAGAAAGAAAAGGATATCAATCTGGCTGTGGTCAAAAAGCTGCAGATTCTAATGGAGCAAAACGATGTGAAGGTGGTGCTGACCCGGGAGCGGGACGAGAGTCTGGCAGATGCGGGTGTCAGCAATCAGAAGGTGTGCGATATGAGAAAAAGGGTGGAACTGATTGAACAGATACAGCCGGATATGGTCATCAGCATTCACCAGAACAGTTATACCCAGGAGGCTATCTGTGGGGCGCAGTGCTTTTATTATGCTCAGTCAGTGGAGGGAAAAGAGATTGCAGAGATTCTGCAGGAAAATCTAAAGTTCTATCTGAATCCGGATAATCACAGGGAGGCAAAGGCCAACGATAGCTATTACCTGTTGAAAAGAACTGTTTCACCTACTGTCATTGTAGAGTGTGGATTCCTCAGTAATGACGCCGAGGCAACCCTGTTATCCACTGAGGAATATCAGGATAAGGTTGCCTGGGCGGTGTCCATGGGCATCATGCAGAGCCTGCATACAGTATCTGATGATTATCCCACCAGATAAAGGGTATCGAATACTTCGTAAGTGTACTGACCGGATTCCAATGTGCTGAAATCGGTGAGATATAGATAATAGGTTTCGCCGGACTCGGTCAGGAAGGATACCCAGTGTTCGTTATCCGTTCCGGTAAATGTCACTGCACCATTTGACGGGGCAAGAGTGACTGTTTCTGACCGGCGGCTCATTTCGGTGTAGGCGGTGAAGTTTTCCAGAATATCATTCGATTGCATATCCAGGGGAATCATGGACAGATCCAGTTCGTACCAGTCCTGTTTCACCGGACGGATTTGATCCTTTCTGATTTCGTAGGCAGAAGTGACATTGATGGTGAGCATCAGACTAAGCGGCAGGTCACAGGTGAAGGTGCCACTACCATCCCAGCGAAAGCTGGAACTGCTGATTAAATCACTAATGCTACCCATATATTCCAGTTCAAAATCCTTATACCGGAAGAAGTGCGTGATGGGATCGTCACTCATTCCATTGTCCTGAATGGCCAGCTCGATATACGGATCTGAGGTATCCAGATCGATTAGATAATAGTCCAGACCGTAGGTGGCGCCATCTGTAAGCATACAGGTGTCGTTGTTTAACAGATGGGAATAATTATCGCCGTTGACAGTCAGCGTGGCTCGGATGGAATAGCTTTCCTCATCGTATACAGCATCAAAGTAAATGGCATCTGCGTCTCCGTTGCTATCAATATCGGCCGTCAATGTGGTGCCCAAAGGCCCCACCATCTCAAAGGGACCATCGTATTCATAAGCTACAGCGAGACCGTTCAGTTGCTGATAGGGTATGGTAAACTGCAAGTTTTCCCATTCAGATTCGGTCAACAGGCCTGCGGGAACGATGATACAAATGCCGGCAGAGGATACATACCAGTTTCCGTCCGTCAGTACCTCCTGCCGAATCAGATCTGCGCAGTCCGACGGAGCGTATTTCAGCTCATCTGCATAGCAGGGACGCTTTAACTGATTTAAAATATAGCTCAAGACACTTTCGCTGAAGGCATCCATATCTGAGGTGAGATCCGTCAGTGAGAGGACTTCTCCGGTGGTGCCGTCAAAGGAAATGCCCTGCAGATTATAGTCAGAACCGTTGTATCCATAGTAATTGTTACTGGTGTATAAAAAAGAAATCAGACGATTATCACAGCGCATAAGTTCATAGTAACGATAAGAATCATAAGAGCTGAAATCATCAGAGTTCTCCCGGCAGAAAGAGGTGGCCTCCGGCAGCAGAGTATCGTGGCCGAAAGCTTTGAAGTCTTCCAGATCGTCCTCGAAGTAGCTATTGATATTGTCGGCGGCCTGTTCCTGACCGGGCAAAGTCAGAGACGGATAAATATAGGAAAGGGATAGCAGAAGCTGATTTGTATCCGTGGTATATTCATGGCTGTAGCTGAGGTAGCGAATATCCTTCCGGGGTTCAGAAGTGTCTGTTACATCTGTGGAAACGGTGGGCTGCTCTGTCTCATCTACAGTTTTCTCAGGGGAAGAACCGGTGGTGCAGCCGGTGAGAAGCATGGATATAACCAATAAGCCGCTGGTCAGACGTGAAAAACATCTATGTTTCATAAAAATCTCCTTGTTTCATAAGTTTACGGTATCTGTCCAGTACTTCACAGATACCGTTTACGTTCCAATTTTAGCACAAAGAATTGCAAATTAGAACATAAAAGTATATAATCATAAATAATTATTAAGAGACAAATTAAGGAGGAATTTCCATGGATTTTTTTAACAAATTGGGTGCAACCTTATCGTCGGCAGGAAAAGATGTTTCTCAGAAGGCGAAGGATCTTTCCGGGACAGCAAAACTGAATTTAGATATTAAGGCGAAGGAAGATTTGATTCAGAAACAGTACACAGAGCTGGGCAGGATTTACTATGCGGCACATAAGGATGACCCGGCGGCAGAGGGAATGAACTGCATCCGTACCATTTGCGAGGCAGAGCAGGAGATTGCCAGAATGAGGGATGAAATCCTGAAAATAAAAGGGGCGGTTGCTTGCCCGAACTGTGGTGCACAGTTGCCGGCAGGAACCGGATTCTGTGGTCAGTGCGGCACTAAAATTACTACAGCCACAGCTTCATCCCAGACCTATACATCAGCACCGGCACAGGAGACCCCAATCGCTTACCAGTCAGCACCGGCACAGGAAGCCCCAACCGCTTACCAGTCTGCACCTTCACCGATGACGTCTGCATCCCAGACCTATACATCGGCACCGGCACAGGCAGCGCCTGCTCAGGGTGAGGTGTCATCTGCATCGTTCCAGAGTGAACCGGCATCGGTGGCTCCGGAGATGACTGAGGAGTAAGAGAAAAAGATAGAAAAGGTGGAGAATGAAAATGGAAAATAATTTAAATTATCAATCGGAAGAGAAAAAGACTGGATTGGCCATTGCATCTATGGTCCTTGGTATCCTTTCTATGACAATATGCTGTATGGGTGGATGGATTCCGGGGTTGATCGGACTGATTATGGCCATTGTTTCGCTGGCAAAGGGACGTGGCGGAAAAGGAATGGCGATTGCCGGACTGATTACCTCTATTTTAGGAACCATAGTGGGAATATATTTCCTGGTCTGCATGGTTATCGGTGTGGGATCTGACGAATTCCAGGATGCGTTCTGGGATGCATTTCAGGAGTCCTATTATGAGCAGACCGGAGAATATTACGATTTTGATAACTAATCCGTTGATTTTTTTCTGAAATGTGGTTATTATAATGAGTGGAAAACGCAAAGAAAAAGAGAGTACATGCATTGGAAAGTTACAGAGAAATTCCTCATACGGATGAGTGTGGCTGCGAGGGAATGCGGGAAGATGTGTGGAATATGGCTTTGGAGCGGCAGAACTGAATCAAGGATGTAATAGCATCGTAGAATAAGTTCTGACAGGGTCGCCTGTTATAGCGAGGGGTATTGATGAGATACCTGATGAGACTCATGTTGTGAGACATGGGTGAATGGAAGTGGTAACACGGGTGATTGACCTCGTCTTCTTTGGAAGACGGGGTTTTTTTGCTGTGATGACTTTTGTGAAGATAGGATATGTCAAACAGCATTTCATGTTAAATATGAATAAAAAGGAGAAAGCAAAATGAATAACAAGGGAAAGTTTTATATGACAACAGCCATTGCTTATACTTCCGGCAAACCTCACATCGGTAATACTTATGAGATTGTATTGGCAGATGCCATTGCCCGGTACAAGAGACAGGAAGGCTATGATGTCTATTTCCAGACAGGAACCGATGAGCATGGACAGAAGATTGAGCTAAAGGCAGAGGCAGCAGGGGTGACACCCAAGCAGTATGTGGATCAGGTGGCAGGTGAGGTAAAACGTATCTGGGATTTAATGAATACTTCCTATGACAATTTTGTTCGTACCACCGATCAGGATCATGAGAAACAGGTACAGAAGATTTTTAAGAAACTATACGATCAGGGTTATATTTACAAGGGTGCTTATGAGGGACTTTACTGTACACCCTGTGAGTCTTTCTGGACAGAGTCCCAGTTGGTGGATGGCAAATGCCCGGACTGTGGCCGTGAGGTACAGCCGGCAAAGGAGGAGGCCTATTTCTTTAAAATGAGTAAATATGCAGACCGACTCATTGAGCACATCAATACACATCCGGAATTCATCCAGCCGGTATCCCGGAAAAATGAGATGATGAACAACTTCCTACTGCCGGGACTGCAGGATTTGTGTGTATCCCGCACCTCTTTCAAATGGGGAATTCCGGTGGATTTTGACGATAAGCATGTGGTATATGTCTGGTTGGATGCACTGACAAACTATATTACCAAAATCGGTTATGATGCGGATGGAGGTCACTCCGATCTTTATAAAAAGAACTGGCCGGCAGATCTGCATCTGATTGGAAAGGATATTATCCGTTTTCATACTATTTATTGGCCGATCTTTTTGATGGCACTGGGCGAGCCACTGCCCAAGCAGGTGTTTGGTCATCCATGGCTGCTGCAGGGTGGAGAAAAAATGAGTAAGTCCAAGGGAAATGTAATTTACGCAGATGATATGGTGGATTTGTTTGGCGTGGATGCCACTCGTTACTTCGTCCTGCATGAGATGCCTTTTGAAAATGATGGTATCATCACATGGGAGTTGGTGGTGGAGCGGTTCAACTCGGATTTGGCAAATATTTTGGGAAACCTGGTAAGCCGTACTATTTCCATGAGCAATAAATACTTTGATGGCGTGGTAAAACATACCAATGCTGCGGAGGCTGTAGATGAGGATTTGAAGGCAGTGGTTTGTGGAGCACGGGATAAGGTGGCTGCAAAAATGGGGAGTCTTCGCGTGGCAGACGCCATTACTGAGGTGTTCAATATTTTCCGCCGCTGCAACAAATATATTGATGAGACAGAGCCCTGGGTATTGGCAAAGGACGAGGCAAAATCAGATCGTCTCAGTGAAGTACTTTATAATCTCACCGAGTCTATCGCCATTGGAGCCAGCCTGCTTCACAGCTTCCTGCCGGAGACTTCCGAGAAGATTCTGGCACAGTTAAATACCACAGAGCGCACATTTGATGAGATGGATCAGTTTGGGCTGTATGTCAGCGGCACTAAGGTAGTGGAGAAGCCGGAGATTTTGTTTGCCCGTCTGGACCTGAAAGAGGTGATGCCTAAGGTTGAGGCCATTCGTGAAGCCCAGAGAGCAGAGTATGAGGCAGAACAGAAGGCATTGGGACTGCCTGTGGAATCGGATGGTGAGAAAGTGGAAGAAGCTGTAATCGATATTCAGGCAAAGGATGAGATTACCTTTGATGATTTTACAAAAATGCAGTTTCAGGTAGGAGAAATCATCGAGTGTAAAGCGGTGGAGAAGTCCAAGAAGCTTCTTTGTTCCCAGGTGAAGATTGGCAGCCAGGTAAAACAGATTGTATCCGGCATCCGCAAAGACTATAGCCCTGAGGAAATGGTGGGGAAAAAGGTAATGGTTCTGGTGAACTTAAAGCCTGCGAAGCTGGCAGGAGTACTGTCTGAAGGAATGCTGCTTTGTGCAGAGGATGAAAACGGAACACTGTCTCTGATGGTTCCGGAGAAGAAGATGCCTTCCGGCGCAGAAATCTGCTAGGAATGTAAAAATGGTAACTGCAAACCCCATTGGCACAGCCGATTTTTATGGGTTTGCGAATTGTATCTGTGAAGGTACTGAACAGATAAAACAGCTCCCGGAATGAGTAGTTCCGAGAGCTGCTTTCTCTTTATGAAAGGGGAGATATTTATAAATATTTATCCAACATCATGCCGGAGTACATGGACGTGATATACGGGGTGGCGAAGTTTTTTCCTGGATTTTTGTAGGCGACCACCACTTTGTTTACATATTGCATCGGATTAATGGATGCCTGAGTTGCTTTGGCACTGAGACTGTTTTTGAAGTGATGCAGCACCGAAAAATTCTGCTCCGCATTTTCTGACTCTATCGCTTCTGCCAGTTTCTCACGGTCAATGGTAATAGTGGTATCATCCTGTACCATCAGGCCAATCTGCTCAAAAGCATCCCGGTAGTGGATGGCTGCCTTCCCCATATCATTTAAAAGTTTATTGCTTTCTTTCTGACGTCCCTCATACTGCCTGGCTGTTTCGATAATGGAGTTATAAGCATTTACCAGTTCCCGGATATTGTCTTCTGCTGCATCTATGTTCGGTTTAAAGCCTAATGTGGCAGCAGTGTCATCGGGACTTATGGATTTTAAGTGCACCTCAAAAGTGTTGTTGATGGTAAAGGTGTTAGCATAGGAACTGCGCTCCATACCATTTAACAGGAAAGAGGAATTTGCCGCAGGCGTAGTGATTTCCCCAATTCCCAGTTTTTGAATGGCATCTGCGGATTCATTGGAACCATCGGGGCTGATGCGGAAAAGGAATTCTTCGGTATCGCTTAGTCCTGTCTGACTCGAAGTGAGAGACAGAGCACTTTCGCCGGATTTGTTTTCTGTGATTTCTGCCTGAATGCCAATCTTTGCAGTGTTAAACAAGCGAGCCAGTTTCTCCTGCACATCCCGGTTGGAATCCTCCTCATTTACAGTAAACTGAAACTCGTAAGAGTTGTTGGTAGTGGTAAGATCGAAGGAATAGCTCCCCGGTTTAAAATCAGTACCATTCTGCCGGAGATAGTTGCCCTGATTCACCTGGGCGGATGCCAGCTGCTTGACCTGGATGGTAAAGCTGTCGGTATTTTCCCCATCGGAACCATTGCCGATATAGGACACATCCACCACATCCTTCTGATCGGATACGGCAACTTTTTTCTGGAAGGTTTCTTTTAAGCTGTCACCAGTGGACAAGGAGGCAATGACGTTGTTAATCTGCCTTGCGTGTTCCTTGATATCGATGGCAAAACGCTGCATATCCGTGGAATTCTTTATCTTATATAGAGGGGATTCTTTGTTTACTTTGACGATATTGTTGTATACAGAGCGCAACTCGCTCTTCTTATGGGAGTCATACCTGGAAACGGTAGAATTGCCATAGGTGCTGAGGTAATAGTTGTACATGGTGTCCATTACAGCACTAGCCATATCAAATCCCCTCCTTTCTTCCTTGAAATGTGTCTTCACCGGAATTTAGAAATGCGATCCCTGCATCTGATTCCTCTTGTAATTATGAAGACATGGGATTAATGTATTGAATATCGGTAACTGTTCAGAACAGCTACCTAAATATCTAGTTATTCATCCTTAGTGTATCACAAAGAATATAAAATGTCATCAACAAAATATGGACAGATTTGAGGCAGTTTCTTCCTATATATAGTAGATGCAAAACAGACCATAAAAACTGCAAAAACAGGCGAAAAAACTTGTTGACGAGATTGCCATATTGTGCTATAGTGGTTTAGCTTGGAAGTAAGTCTTTTTTTTATGCTCAAAATTAGGCATAAAAACATAAAAAGAGTAATGGAGGTGGAAGTTGTGCGCACAAAGATTACATTAGCATGCACAGAATGCAAGCAGCGTAATTACAACATGACAAAGGACAAAAAAACTCATCCGGACAGAATGGAAACCAAGAAGTATTGCAGATTCTGTAAGACTCATACATTACACAAAGAGACAAAGTAATGTATCACCTGTTGAGTGAAAGGAAAAGGAAGTGACAAGTATGGGAGAAACCGAAAACAAGAGCGCAGCTCGTAAGGAAAATTGGTTTACCGGTCTTAAGGCTGAATTTAGCAAAATTGTTTGGCCGACCAAGGAATCACTTGCCCGTCAGACGACAGCAGTTGTTGTTGTGTCAGTTGTAGTTGGTCTGATCATCGCAATACTGGATGTGATCATTCAGTACGGTGTTGATTTTCTGGTGAATTTGTAATGGAGGCATAGGTGGTTATGGCAGAGGCTAACTGGTACGTAGTTCATACCTATTCAGGTTATGAGAATAAGGTAAAAGCGAATATCGATAAGGCGATTGAGAACAGACACTTAGAAGACCAGATTCTTGAGGTCAGAGTTCCGATGGAAGAAGTCATCGAGATTAAGAATGGCGCCAAGAAGCAGGTTCAGAAGAAGATGTTCCCGGGATATGTTCTTATCAATATGGTCATGAATGATGACACATGGTATGTGGTAAGAAATACCAGAGGCGTAACCGGATTTGTTGGACCTGGATCCAAACCGGTACCACTCACCGATGCGGAAATGAGACCGCTGGGAATCAAGTCAGACAACATTGTCGTGGATTTCGTGGAAGGAGATACCGTCGTTGTGATCGGTGGTGTGTGGAAGGACACCATCGGAGTAATCCAGCGTATGGATCAGGGAAAACAGATTTGCACGATCAATGTAGAATTATTCGGCCGGGAGACACCGGTTGAGATTAGTTTTTCAGATGTTAAGAAGATGAATTAAAAGGGAGGCACATCCAAATGGCAAAGAAAGTAGAAGGATATATCAAATTACAGATTGCTGCCGGAAAAGCTACACCGGCACCGCCTGTTGGTCCTGCGCTTGGACAGCATGGTGTAAATATCGTAGAGTTTACAAAGCAGTTTAATGCAAAGACAGCTGATATGGGCGATACCATTGTTCCTGTAGTCATCACTGTTTATGCAGACAGAAGCTTTAGCTTCATTACCAAGACTCCTCCGGCTGCAGTTTTATTAAAGAAAGCCTGCAACTTAAAGAGTGCTTCAGCAGTTCCGAATAAGAACAAGGTTGCTAAGATCTCTAAGGCTAAGATTCAGGAAATCGCAGAGCTGAAAATGCCTGACTTAAATGCAGGTTCCTTAGAGGCGGCTATGAGCATGATCGCTGGAACAGCAAGAAGTATGGGTATCGAAGTAGAAGATTAATTGTAATTAGAGTGGGAGGGGCAACTCCCGATAAAACCACAGGAGGTTATTTAGAATGAAACGAGGAAAAAGATACGTAGAAGCTGCAAAATCAATCGATAGAGCAACTTTATATGATCCGGCAGAGGCAATTGCACTGGCTAAGAAGTCAGCAGTTGCAAAATTTGATGAGACCATCGAGGTACACATCCGTACAGGTTGTGACGGACGTCATGCAGATCAGCAGATCCGTGGCGCTGTAGTATTACCTCATGGAACAGGTAAGACTGTAAAGGTATTGGTTTTCGCAAAGGGAACCAAGTTAGATGAGGCACAGGCAGCAGGCGCTGATTTCGTAGGTGGCGAGGAGTTGATTCCGAAGATCCAGAATGATGGATGGTTAGACTTCGATGTTGTTGTTGCAACACCTGACATGATGGGCGTTGTAGGACGTCTCGGACGTGTGTTAGGACCTAAGGGCTTAATGCCGAACCCGAAGGCTGGAACAGTTACCATGGATGTTACCAAGGCAGTAAATGATATCAAAGCCGGAAAAATCGAGTACAGATTAGACAAAGCAAATATTATCCATGTGCCAATTGGAAAAGCTTCTTTTACAGAAGAACAGTTAGCGGACAACTTCCAGACTCTTATGGATGCCGTAAATAAGGCAAAGCCTGCTACATTAAAGGGTCAGTATTTAAAGAGCGTTTCTGTTGCTCCTACCATGGGTCCTGGTGTAAAGGTTAACCCCATCAAATTAGCATAATTTGATGTTGAAATCCTAAATATTAATTGTTATAATAGCAACGCATATTGCCGAAGACAGTAGGTGCCGCAAGGCGTAACCATAGGGCCTACCGAGGAATGCAGATACGAATGTATTTGTTGATTGACATTGAATCCTCCCTGTCTTCCAAGGGAGGATTTTTTATAATCGTACCTGTCTTTTGGAATATGAAAATAAAAGAAGGAGGTGCACGATTCGTGGCAAAAGTAGAACTTAAACAGCCGATCGTACAGGAAATTTCTGAGCAGATCAAAGATGCACAGTCAGTTGTAGTTGTTGACTACCGCGGACTTACAGTTGCAGAGGATACTCAGCTGCGTAAGCAGTTAAGAGAAGCTGGTATTACTTATAAAGTATATAAGAATACATTGGTAAACCGTGCAATTGAGGGAACAGAATTTGCAAGCCTTGCTGATTCCTTAGAGGGGCCGAATGCTTTTGCAATCTCTAAGACAGATGCAACAGCACCGGCAAGAATCCTTGCTAAATTCGCAAAGACTGCTCCGAAGCTTGAAATCAAAGCTGGTGTTGTAGAGGGAACCTTCTATGACGAGGCAGGAATGAAGGCGATTGCCAGTATTCCGTCAAGAGATGAATTACTGTCCAAGTTCCTTGGAAGCATTCAGTCTCCTATTACCAACCTTGCTCGTGTTCTTAATCAGATCGCAGAGAAGGGCGGCGCAGCAGATGTAGAAGTTAAGGCAGAAGCACCTGCAGAGGAAGCTCCGGTTGAGGAAGCTCCCGCAGAAGCAGCAGAGACCCCGGCAGAGTAAGCCGCAGGGCTCATCATTATTATCAAACCAAATGGAGGTAAATTAAAATGGCTAAGTTAACAACAGCAGAGTTTATCGATGCAATCAAAGAGTTAAGCGTATTAGAGTTAAACGATTTAGTAAAGGCTTGTGAGGAAGAGTTCGGCGTATCTGCAGCAGCAGGCGTTGTAGTTGCAGCAGCAGCTGACGGTGCAGCAGCAGCTGAGGAGAAGACTGAGTTCGACGTAGAGCTGACAGAGGTTGGTCCGAACAAGGTTAAGGTTATCAAGGTTGTTCGTGAGGCAACTGGTTTAGGATTAAAGGAAGCTAAGGACTTAGTTGACAGCGCTCCGAAGATCTTAAAGGAGCAGGCTGACAAGGCTACCGCTGATGACATCAAGGCTAAGTTAGAGGCAGAGGGAGCAAAGGTTACATTAAAGTAATCGGTGAATTCCTAGGTGGAAATAAGAAGGCAGTCGGTTTTGAATCGACTGCCTTTTTTGAAAAAGTTGAATAAAGGATATTGTCGTCTGGGACGATGTATCATATTTTAAAAAGGGAGGACTATGAAAATGAGTACAGGTTTAAAAGTTTGGTTATGGATTTGGTTTATTTTGAATGTATTAGGTATCGGCGGCTGGGTATTATCAGCGACAGTTATGGCACCGGTTATGGCAGAGATGTTCGGTGGCCTTGTGACGGCGGTTGGCATAGCTGGAGGTCTGATGAATGTTTTGTTTTGTGTCGTGACAACAGTGGGGATTGGATTGATCCTGTTTGGAGGGAAAAAACTGGGACTATATTTGATGATTGCTTCTGCTGCAATTGGGTTTATTCTTAATATAATTGTAGGATACAATGTCTTTGTAGCACTGATTGGTCAGGGGCTTGTTCCTGCGATTACATTTTGGATTATGGCAGCGGAATGGCATGAGTTTACCTAATTACATACCTTCTGATGAAGAGCGATTGGAATACATTTGAGTAATAAAAAGTTTGCACTGCGGCGGTTTATTTGCCGCAGTTTTTTACGCATATTTTTACTTCCTTTTCGGATTTGTGTTACTGAGACATTCGAGAACACTTTTCTGAAAAGTGAGTATTTTTAAAAAACTTGTTGACTTTTATTTCCTGCCTGTGGTATCATATACGATGCACTATTGTGGTGAGATAGGCTTATTGTGTAAAAGTATAACCTTATTTTGCTAATAGGTATATTTTAATAAAAACGAGAGGTGAAACGTCAATGGAGAAAAACAGAATACGTCCGGTGAAAGCCGGAAAAGGCATACGTATGAGTTACTCAAGACAGAAAGAGGTTCTGGAAATGCCGAACCTGATTGAAGTCCAGAAGGACTCCTATCAGTGGTTTTTGGACGAGGGTCTGAAAGAAGTATTTGCAGATATCTCTCCGATTGAGGATTACAGCGGACATCTGAGTCTGGAGTTCGTGGACTTTACGCTTTGCGAGAATGATGTAAAGTATACGATTCCGGAGTGCAAGCAGAGAGATGCTACTTATGCAGCTCCTTTGAAGGTTAAAGTGAGACTTATCAATAAGGAAACAGGTGCTATCGACGAACATGAGATCTTTATGGGCGATTTACCTCTTATGACAGAGACGGGAACCTTCGTGATCAATGGCGCTGAGCGTGTTATTGTCAGTCAGTTGGTGCGTTCTCCTGGTATCTATTATGGAATTGGCCACGATAAAACCGGAAAAGAGCTGTATTCCTGTACCGTAATTCCGAATCGTGGTGCATGGCTGGAGTATGAGACGGATCCAAATGATATCTTCTATGTAAGAGTGGATAGAACCAGAAAGGTGCCAATCACAGTTCTGATTCGTGCACTTGGCGTGGGAACGAATCAGGAGATTATTGACATGTTCGGTGAGGAACCGAAGATTGTTGCAAGCTTTGGCAAGGATGTGTCAACCAATTATGAGGAAGGTCTTCTGGAATTATATAAGAAGATTCGTCCGGGTGAGCCGCTTTCTGTGGACAGTGCGGAGAGCCTTGTATCTGCAATGTTCTTTGATCCCAGACGTTATGATCTGGCGAAGGTAGGACGTTATAAATTTAACAAAAAGCTGGCATTTAAGAACCGTCTGAATGGAAAGGTTCTGGCAGAGGACGTAGTGGATTCTCTTACCGGTGAAGTGATCGAGAAGGGAACCGAGCTTACCAGAGAACTGGCAGAGCAGATCCAGAACGCAGCAGTTCCTTATGTATGGATTGCTACCGAAGAGCGTAATGTCAAGGTTCTTTCTAATATGATGGTTGATATTACTAATTATGTAGATATCGACGATCCAAAGGCGCTTGGCGTTACAGAGTTAGTATATTATCCGGTACTTAAGAAGATTTTAGACGAGAATGAGAGTCAGGAAGATATTAGGGATGCGATCCGCAAGAATCTTTCTGAACTGATTCCGAAACATATTACAAAAGATGATATTTTTGCATCTATTAATTACAATATGCACCTGGAGTGGGGCATTGGTAATGATGATGACATCGACCATTTGGGTAACAGACGTATCCGTGCAGTGGGCGAGTTGTTGCAGAACCAGTATCGAATCGGTCTTTCCAGAATGGAGAGAGTGGTTCGTGAGCGTATGACTACACAGGATCAGGAGAATATTTCATCTCAGAATCTGATTAATATTAAGCCGGTTACCGCTGCAGTGAAGGAGTTCTTTGGATCTTCTCAGCTGTCTCAGTTCATGGATCAGAATAATCCGTTGGGTGAGTTGACTCACAAGAGACGTTTGTCTGCATTGGGACCGGGTGGATTGTCCCGTGACCGTGCCGGATTCGAGGTGCGAGATGTACATTACTCTCATTATGGACGTATGTGCCCCATTGAGACCCCTGAGGGACCGAATATCGGTTTGATCAACTCTCTTGCATGTTATGCCAGAATTAACGAGTATGGTTTTGTTGAGGCACCGTATCGTAAGATTGATAAATCAGATCCAAAGAATCCTCGTGTTACGGATGAAGTGGTATATATGACCGCTGATGAAGAGGATAATTACCATGTAGCACAGTCGAATGAGAAGCTGGATGCGGAAGGACATATCGTCAGAAAGTCTGTTTCCGGTCGTTACTGAGAGGAAACCCAGGAGTACGATAAGAAGATGTTTGATTACATGGATGTATCTCCGAAGATGGTGTTCTCTGTTGCAACAGCATTGATTCCGTTCCTGCAGAACGATGATGCAAACCGTGCGTTGATGTGATCTAACATGCAGCGTCAGGCAGTGCCACTTTTGACCACTGAGGCTCCCGTTGTGGGAACCGGTATGGAGACAAAGGCTGCCGTGGATTCCGGCGTTTGTGTAGTAGCGAAAAAGTCCGGTACCATTGAGAAATCTGAATCAAACCAGATTACCATGAAAAATGATGATGGTACCAAGGATGTATATAAACTGACGAAATTCTCCAGAAGTAACCAGAGCAACTGCTATAACCAGAGACCGATTGTGTTCAAGGGAGATCATGTGGAAGCGGGCGAGGTAATCGCAGATGGTCCTTCTACTTCCGGTGGCGAGTTGGCTCTTGGTAAGAATCCGTTGATCGGATTCATGACCTGGGAGGGTTACAACTACGAGGATGCGGTTCTTTTGAGTGAGCGTCTGGTGCAGGATGATGTGTATACATCTGTACACATTGAGGAGTACGAGGCAGAGGCACGTGATACCAAGCTGGGACCGGAGGAGATTACCAGAGATGTCCCTGGAGTTGGTGATGATGCGTTAAAGGATCTGGACGAGAGAGGAATCATCCGTATCGGAGCTGAGGTTCGTGCCGGTGATATATTAGTAGGAAAGGTTACTCCTAAGGGAGAGACAGAGCTTACCGCAGAGGAGCGATTGCTCCGTGCTATCTTCGGTGAGAAAGCCAGAGAGGTAAGAGATACTTCCCTGAAGGTTCCTCATGGAGAGTATGGTATTGTTGTTGAGGCAAAGGTATTTACCAGAGAGAATGGTGACGAGTTGTCTCCTGGTGTAAATCAGGCGGTTCGTATCTATATCGCACAGAAGAGAAAAATCTCTGTTGGTGATAAGATGGCTGGTCGTCATGGTAACAAGGGTGTGGTTTCCCGTGTGCTTCCTGTGGAAGATATGCCGTTCTTGCCCAATGGACGTCCACTTGATATCGTGTTGAATCCTTTGGGTGTGCCTTCTCGTATGAATATCGGTCAGGTCTTGGAGATACATCTGAGTCTGGCTGCAAAAGCGTTGGGATTTAATATTGAGACACCGGTATTTGATGGTGCCCGAGAGATTGATATTCAGGATACTCTGGAATTGGCAAATGATTATGTCAATATGGAGTGGGATGAGTTCGAAGAGAAATATAAGGATACTTTGCGCGAGGATGTGATGCAGTATCTGTCAGACAATCGTGAACACAGGGCACTTTGGAAGGGCGTTCCGATTTCAAGAGATGGAAAGGTTCAGCTTCGTGACGGACGTACCGGCGAGGAATTTGATTCACCGGTTACCATCGGTCACATGCATTATCTGAAGCTGCATCATTTGGTAGATGATAAGATCCACGCACGTTCTACAGGTCCTTACTCTTTGGTAACGCAGCAGCCTTTGGGTGGAAAAGCCCAGTTTGGTGGACAGCGTTTCGGAGAGATGGAGGTTTGGGCCTTAGAGGCATATGGTGCTGCTTACACATTGCAGGAAATTTTGACCGTGAAGTCCGATGATGTGGTAGGTCGTGTAAAGACTTATGAGGCTATTATTAAGGGTGATAATATTCCTGAGCCTGGCATTCCGGAGTCCTTCAAGGTACTTTTGAAAGAGATGCAGTCACTGGCATTGGATGTGAAGGTACTGGATGAGGATGGCAACGAGGTAGAATTGATGGAGACCAGTGAGTATGGAAATACCGATCTGAATTCCATTATTGCCGGAGATAAGGATTTTGCTGCATTTGATAATGATGAGTCCTTTGGAAAAATGGGATTCACCAAGCAGGAATTTGATGAAGAGAGTGGAGAACTGAATGACATCGAGGAAGAAGAAGTCGATGATGAGGATGATTTCAATTTTGACGATGTATCAGCCGACGATTTCGATGAAGAATAAAGGGAAGGGAGTGTCATAGAATGCCAGAGGCAATGAATAAAGAGGCATACCAGCCGATCAGTTTTGATGCAATCAAAATTGGTCTGGCGTCACCTGAAAAAATCAGAGAATGGTCCAGAGGCGAGGTAAAGAAGCCGGAGACCATCAATTACAGAACCTTAAAGCCGGAAAAGGACGGTCTATTCTGTGAGAAGATTTTTGGACCCAGCAAGGACTGGGAATGTCATTGTGGTAAATATAAGAAGATTCGTTATAAAGGTGTTGTCTGCGACCGATGTGGCGTGGAGATCACCAAGGCCAGTGTGCGTAGAGAGCGTATGGGTCACATCGAGCTGGCAGCTCCTGTTTCCCATATCTGGTATTTCAAGGGTATCCCCTCCCGTATGGGTCTGATTTTGGATCTGTCTCCGAGAGTATTGGAGAAGGTTCTGTATTTTGCATCCTACATCGTATTGGATCCGGGAACTACAGAACTGTCAGAAAAGCAGGTGCTTTCTGAGCAGGAATATCAGGATGCCAGAGAGAAGTACGGAAATAATTTCCGTGTGGGTATGGGCGCAGAGTCCATCTTAGAGCTTCTTGAGAAAATTGATCTGGAGAAGGATTCTGAGGAATTAAAAGCAGAGCTTAAGGATGCCACCGGTCAGAAACGTGCCAGAATCATCAAGAGACTGGAAGTGGTTGAGTCGTTCCGTGAGTCAGGAAATAAGCCGGAGTGGATGGTGCTGACAGTAATCCCGGTTATTCCGCCGGATTTACGTCCTATGGTACAGTTGGATGGCGGACGTTTTGCTACCTCCGATTTGAATGATTTGTATCGTAGAATTATCAATAGAAATAATCGTCTGAGAAGACTGTTAGAGCTTGGTGCTCCGGATATCATTGTTCGCAATGAGAAGAGAATGCTTCAGGAGGCTGTGGATGCTCTGATTGACAACGGTAGAAGAGGAAGACCTGTTACCGGTCCCGGAAACCGTGCATTAAAGTCCCTGTCAGACATGTTAAAGGGTAAGTCCGGACGTTTCCGTCAGAACCTGTTAGGAAAGCGTGTTGACTATTCCGGACGTTCCGTTATCGTAGTGGGACCGGAGCTTAAGATTTATCAGTGTGGTCTGCCGAAGGAGATGGCAATCGAGCTGTTTAAGCCCTTTGTTATGAAGGAACTGGTGGCAAACGGTACTGCACACAATATCAAGAGTGCAAAGAAAATGGTAGAGAGACTTCAGCCTGAGGTATGGGATGTGCTGGAGGATGTAATTAAAGAGCATCCGGTTATGTTGAACCGTGCTCCTACTCTGCACAGATTAGGTATTCAGGCATTTGAGCCGATTCTGGTCGAAGGTAAGGCAATAAAGCTGCATCCTTTGGTATGTACCGCATTCAATGCCGATTTCGACGGAGACCAGATGGCTGCACACTTGCCGTTGTCTCAGGAGGCACAGGCTGAGTGTAGGTTTATGCTGTTGTCTCCGAACAACCTGTTGAAGCCTTCCGATGGTGGTCCGGTGGCTGTTCCTTCTCAGGATATGGTGCTTGGTATCTACTACCTGACTCAGGAAAGACCCGGTGCAATGGGCGAGGGCAAATACTTCAAGAGTGTGAATGAAGCAATTCTGGCGTATGAGAATAAAGTAATTACTCTGCATTCCAAGATTCATGTGCGTGTGTCAAAGCAGCTGCCGGATGGAACTGTGAAGACCGGAACCATTGAATCTACATTGGGAAGATTTATCTTTAACGAAATTATTCCTCAGGACTTGGGATTTGTGGATCGTACCAAGGAAGAAAATGAGCTGTTACTGGAGGTAGATTTCCTGGTAGCAAAGAAGCAGTTGAAACAGATTCTAGAGAAGGTTATCAATACACATGGAGCTACCAAGACAGCTGAAGTTTTGGATGACATTAAGTCCATGGGTTACAAGTACTCTACAAGAGCAGCAATGACCGTATCCATTTCCGATATGACGGTGCCGCCTCAGAAACCTGAAATGATTGCGAAGGCTCAGGAAACAGTAGATAAGATCTCCAGACAGTATAAGAGAGGTTTGATTACTGAGGAAGAGCGTTACAAAGAGGTTGTGGAGACCTGGAAGGAAACCGATGATGAACTGACAGCAGCACTGCTGGGTGGATTGGATAAGTATAACAACATCTACATGATGGCGGATTCCGGAGCCCGTGGATCTGATAAGCAGATCAAGCAGCTGGCAGGTATGCGTGGATTGATGGCAGATACTACCGGTAGAACCATCGAGTTGCCTATTAAGTCAAACTTCCGTGAAGGTCTGGACGTATTGGAGTACTTCATGTCTGCACATGGTGCTCGTAAGGGACTTTCCGATACCGCACTTCGTACCGCCGATTCCGGATACCTGACCAGACGTCTGGTAGATGTATCCCAGCACATGACTGTTCGTGAGTCTGACTGCTGCGAGGGAACCGGAAGAGAGATTCCGGGTATGTACGTAAAGGCTTTTGTAGATGGAAAAGAAGAAATCGAAAGTCTGCAGGAGCGTATTACCGGGCGTTTCTCATGTGAGACGATTTGCGATAAAGACGGAAATGTCATAGTGAAGAAGAATCACATGATTACACCGAAGCGTGCAGCTGCTGTTATAAGCAAGGGTGTTGATGAGAATGGAAATCCGATTACTAAGGTAAAGATTCGTACCATCTTAAGCTGCCGTTCGCATATCGGTGTGTGTGCAAAATGTTACGGAAGCAACATGGCAACCGGTCAGGCTGTTCAGGTGGGAGAGGCAATCGGTATTATCGCTGCACAGTCCATCGGTGAGCCGGGTACCCAGTTGACCATGAGAACCTTCCATACCGGTGGTGTGGCAGGAAACGATATCACACAGGGTCTTCCTCGTGTGGAGGAGTTGTTTGAGGCAAGAAAGCCGAAGGGACTTGCAATTATTACTGAGTTTGCCGGAACAGCAACCATTAATGACACCAAGAAACGACGCGAGATTATCGTAACGAACCGTGAAACAGGCGAGACCAAGGCTTACCTGATTCCTTATGGATCACGTATCAAGGTTATGGATGGCGCAGAGCTTGAGGCCGGAGATGAATTGACAGAAGGTTCTGTAAATCCTCATGACATTCTTCGCATCAAGGGCGTACGTGCTGTGCAGGATTATCTGCTCCGTGAAGTACAGCGAGTATATCG
This sequence comes from Lachnospiraceae bacterium, assembly GCA_022766245.1. GTDB lineage: Bacteria > Bacillota > Clostridia > Lachnospirales > Lachnospiraceae > Roseburia_C. Next base: position 112,070 of record JALEPL010000007.1, read on the forward strand.
TCTGCAGGGTGTTGAGATCAACGATAAGCATATCGAGGTAATTGTACGTCAGATGTTACAGAAGATTCGTGTAGAGAATAATGGAGATTCTGATTATCTGCCGGGAACCATGATTGATGCATTAGACTTTGACGAGACCAACGAGCGGTTAGAGGCAGAAGGCAAGGAGAAGATTGAAGGAACACAGATACTTCTTGGTATAACCAAGGCATCCTTAGCAACCAATTCCTTTATGTCAGCAGCATCCTTCCAGGAGACCACCAAGGTTCTGACCGAGGCAGCAATCAAGGGTAAAGTTGATCCGTTGATTGGTATGAAGGAAAATGTAATCATTGGTAAGCTGATTCCTGCCGGAACCGGTATGAAGAGATACCGAAACATTAAGTTGAACACGGATGTGGATCAGAACGCTGAGATTTCTTTTGACGATTTCGAAGATTTTGACGATATGGATGCTCTGGATGAGATGCCTGAAGCAGAGGATACAGAGAATATCGAAACCGAAGAGTTTGCGGATGCCGAGAATGAAGAGGCAGTCGAGACGGTAGAAGAGTAATACTACTATATAGAAAGAAGAGATGCATTGGCATCTCTTTTTTTGTGTATGGCCGGTTTCACCAAAGAAAGTGCTTGACAAGAACAAATAACGCTTATATAATGATTTAGCGTGCATACAAGTGCGAATTTATCAAATAATACAGGAGGTGAAAATAATGCCAACATTCAACCAGTTAGTAAGAAAAGGACGTCAGACATCTGTAAAGAAGTCTACAGCACCTGCTCTGCAGAAGGGTTACAACTCTTTGAGAAAGAAGTCTATCGATGCTTCTTCACCGCAGAAGAGAGGTGTTTGTACTGCTGTTAAGACAGCTACACCTAAAAAACCTAACTCAGCTCTTAGAAAGATCGCCAGAGTACGTCTTTCCAACGGAATCGAAGTGACAAGCTACATTCCTGGTGAGGGACACAACTTACAGGAGCACAGCGTTGTTCTGATCCGTGGTGGTCGTGTTAAGGACTTACCTGGTACAAGATATCATATTATTCGTGGTACTCTTGATACCGCCGGTGTTGCGAACAGAAAGCAGGCCCGTTCTAAGTACGGCGCTAAGAGACCGAAGGCTTCTAAGTAATTATATTTAGAGCAGACCAATAGTATCACAAACAGAGCTAAAGGTAAGTGTTGGAATTATTTTTTACAATATATTTCCGCACGAACACATTTTAGAGAGACACATGTGAGTACCGTTGAATTAATCGAAAAAAGAAGATGATTAAGGAGGGAAGTAACGTGCCACGTAAAGGACATACTCAGAAAAGAGACGTATTAGCAGATCCGATTTACAATAATAAAGTGGTTACCAAGCTTATCAATAACATTATGTTAGATGGTAAAAAGGGTGTAGCACAGAAGATTGTTTACGGAGCATTTGAGAGAGTTGCAGAGAAGACCGAAAGACCAGCTCTTGAGGTTTTCGAAGAGGCCATGAACAACATCATGCCTGTACTGGAGGTAAAGGCAAGACGTATTGGTGGTGCAACATACCAGGTTCCAATCGAAGTACGGCCGGAGCGTCGTCAGGCATTGGCTCTTCGTTGGTTGACTATGTTCTCCCGTAAGAGAGGCGAGAAGACTCAGGAAGAGAGACTGGCAAATGAGATCATGGATGCAGCTAATAACACAGGTGCATCTGTAAAGAGAAAAGAAGATATGCACAAGATGGCAGAGGCAAACAAGGCTTTTGCTCACTACAGATTCTAGTTCGCATATTTTCGCAGCATTATTTAAGGAGGAAAAACCTTGGCTGGAAGAGAATATCCATTGGAGAGAACCAGAAATATTGGTATTATGGCGCATATCGATGCTGGTAAGACCACATTGACCGAGCGTATCTTATACTATACTGGTGTAAACTATAAAATCGGTGATACTCACGAAGGTACTGCTACCATGGACTGGATGGAGCAGGAGCAGGAAAGAGGTATTACCATTACTTCAGCCGCTACCACATGTCACTGGACCGAGCAGGAGAACTGCAAGGCTAAGAAGGGTGCTTTAGAGCACCGTATCAATATCATTGATACCCCGGGTCACGTAGACTTTACTGTGGAAGTAGAGCGCTCACTCCGTGTACTGGACGGCGCTGTCGGCGTCTTTTGTGCAAAGGGTGGAGTTGAGCCTCAGTCAGAGAATGTATGGCGCCAGGCTGATACCTATAACGTACCTAGAATGGCATTCATCAACAAGATGGATATCCTGGGTGCAAACTTCTACGGAGCAGTTGATCAGATCCGTACAAGATTAGGAAAAAATGCAATCGTTCTTCAGTTACCGATTGGTAAAGAGGATGATTTCAAGGGAATCATTGATCTGTTCGAGATGAAAGCGTATATCTACAACGATGATAAGGGCGATGATATTTCCATTACCGATATCCCTGAGGATATGGCTGATGAGGCAGAGCTGTATCATACCGAGTTGGTAGAGAAGATCTGCGAGCTGGATGATGATTTGATGATGGCCTACTTAGAGGGTGAGGAACCTTCTATTGATGAGTTAAAGGCTGCATTGAGAAAAGGAACCTGCGAGTGTGCTGCAGTTCCCGTATGTTGTGGTTCCGCATACAGAAATAAGGGAGTTCAGAAGTTACTGGATGCAATCCTTCTGTATATGCCGGCGCCCACAGATATCCCTGCAATTAAGGGTGTAGACTTAGAAGGAAACGAAGTAGAGAGACATTCTTCTGATGAGGAGCCGTTCTCAGCTTTGGCATTCAAGATTATGTCTGATCCTTTTGTAGGAAAATTAGCATTCTTCCGTGTATATTCCGGTGTATGTAATTCCGGATCTTACGTATTGAATGCAACAAAGGATAAGAAAGAGCGTGTAGGACGTATCTTACAGATGCATGCAAATAAGAGAGCAGAGCTGGATAAGGTATATTCCGGAGATATCGCTGCAGCAGTTGGATTCAAGTTCACTACTACCGGTGATACCATCTGTGATGAGCAGCATCCGGTTATCCTGGAGTCCATGGAGTTCCCTGAGCCGGTTATCGAGCTGGCAATCGAGCCTAAGACCAAAGATGGTCAGGGCAAGATGGGTGAGGCTCTTGCAAAGCTTGCTGAAGAGGATCCTACTTTCCGTGCTCATACCAATCCTGAGACTGGCCAGACCATTATCGCAGGTATGGGTGAGCTGCATTTGGAGATTATCGTAGATCGTCTGTTACGTGAGTTCAAGGTAGAGGCAAACGTAGGTGCTCCCCAGGTTGCTTACAAGGAGACATTTACCAAGTCTGTTGATCAGGAATACAAATATGCAAAGCAGTCCGGTGGACGTGGACAGTACGGACACTGTAAGGTACGCTTCGAGCCTATGGATGCCAACGGAGAAGAGCTGTTCAAGTTCGATTCCGAGGTTGTCGGTGGAGCTATTCCGAAAGAGTATATCCCGGCAGTCGGCGAAGGTATCGAGGAAGCAACCAAGGCTGGTGTACTGGCAGGATTCCCTGTAGTAGGTATCCACGCTACTGTATATGACGGATCTTACCATGAGGTGGATTCATCTGAGATGGCATTCCACATTGCCGGATCCATGGCTTTCAAAGAGGCTATGCAGAAGGCAGGCGCTGTAATCCTTGAGCCGATCATGAAGGTTGAAGTAACTATGCCGGAAGAGTACATGGGCGATGTGATTGGTGATATCAATTCTCGTCGTGGACGTATCGAAGGTATGGAAGACATCGGCGGCGGCAAGATGGTTAAGGCATATGTTCCGCTGGCAGAGATGTTCGGTTACTCCACAGACTTACGTTCCCGTACACAGGGACGTGGTAACTACTCAATGTTCTTTGAGAGATATGAGCCTGTTCCGAAGTCTGTACAGGACAAGATCGTTGCATCTAAAGCGAAATAATAAAAAAGCTTGAAAATATCACAATTATTAGATATAATCAAGTCTAGGTGAAAAAATATTATTGCCTGAGAAAAGGCATAAATTAAGGAGGACGTTTTAAAATGGCTAAAGCTAAGTTTGAAAGAACCAAACCACATTGTAATATCGGTACCATCGGTCACGTAGATCATGGTAAGACAACTTTAACAGCTGCTATTACAAAGGTATTATCCGAGAGAGTTGCTGGTAACACAGCTACCGATTTCGAGAACATTGATAAGGCTCCGGAAGAGAGAGAAAGAGGTATTACCATTTCTACCGCTCACGTTGAGTATGAGACTGAGAAGAGACATTACGCACACGTTGACTGCCCTGGTCATGCTGACTACGTAAAGAACATGATCACCGGTGCTGCACAGATGGATGGTGCTATCCTTGTTGTAGCTGCAACTGATGGTGTTATGGCTCAGACAAAGGAGCACATCTTGTTATCTCGTCAGGTAGGTGTACCTTATATCGTTGTTTTCTTAAACAAGTGCGATATGGTAGACGATCCTGAGTTGATCGAGTTAGTAGAGATGGAAGTAACTGAGCAGTTGGAAGAGTACGGATTTAATGATTGCCCGATTATTCAGGGTTCTGCATTAAAGGCTCTGGAAGATCCCAACGGCGAGTGGGGCGACAAGATCATGGAGTTAATGTCAACTGTTGACGAGTATATTCCGGATCCTGAGCGTGATACAGATAAGCCTTTCCTGATGCCTGTAGAGGATGTATTCACAATTACAGGTCGTGGTACTGTTGCTACCGGTAGAGTAGAGCGTGGTACCTTACATCTGAACGAGGAGTTAGAGATCCTTGGTGTTAAGGAAGAGGTTCAGAAGACTGTTGTTACTGGTATCGAGATGTTCCGTAAGCAGTTAGACGAGGCTCAGGCTGGTGATAACATCGGTGCATTACTTCGTGGTATCAACCGTGACCAGATCGTTCGTGGACAGGTTCTTGCTAAGCCCGGTACTGTTACTTGCCACAGCAAGTTCACTGCTCAGGTTTACGTATTAACCAAGGACGAGGGTGGACGTCATACACCTTTCTTCAACAACTATCGTCCTCAGTTCTACTTCAGAACAACAGACGTTACTGGTGTATGTGAGTTACCTGCTGGTACAGAGATGTGCATGCCTGGTGATAACGTAGAGATGACTATCGAGCTGATTCATCCCGTAGCTATGGAGCAGGGTCTTACATTCGCTATCCGTGAAGGTGGACGTACTGTAGGTTCTGGTAGAGTTGCTACTATCGTTGAATAATTTCAATTGATAGTGTCACAAAGCTAGTAATTATAAGGCTTTCCGTGTTTTTACACG
>JALEPL010000022.1 GCA_022766245.1 Lachnospiraceae bacterium
ACACAGCAATAGAGCTTCTCACGGGAAAATGGAGGAGAAGAGATGAATTTATTTGATGGACTTGAGAAGTTTGGAATCAAAGCTTCTCAGGATATGGGGTTGTATGAGGATGAAAGGCTGGCAGAAAGGAAAGAAGAGGAAAAACTGAAGACCATGACTAGCGAGCCTAAAGAGGAAGATTTTCTTTTGGAAAAGACCATACTGTGTCCGGTGTGCGATGTTAAATTTAAAAGTATTGTGATGAAGACAGGGAAGGCGAAGCGCTTGGAGTCAGATCAGGATCTTCGCCCCAGACAGCAGTATATTGATGGCTTGAAATATGATGTGTCAGCATGTCCGCATTGTGGTTATGCTGCATTGAATCGTTATTTCGAACATGCGACGACTGGACAGATTAAACTGATACGTGAGCAGATTTGTAGCAGGTTTCAACCATCCATAATTACCTCGGGCATACGAAGTATTTCCTATGATGAAGCAATTGATAAACACAAGCTTTCTCTGTATAATGCTATGGTGAAAAAGGCACGTACCAGTGAGAAAGCATATAATTGCCTGATTATTTCCTGGCTGCTCCGCGGAAAGTCTGAGGAATTGGGAGTGGAACATCCGGATTATCAGGCCTGTGTGGATGAAGAAGAGGCTTTTTACAAGGAAGCATATGAGGGACTGGTGAAAGCGGTGGCATCCGAGTCATATCCGATCTGTGGAATGGATCAGAATACGGTGGATTACATTTTGGCTGTTATGTCTGCACACTTTAAGCAGTATGATGTGGCCTCGAAGTGTCTCTCCAGAGTGCTTACTTCTGCTACGGCAAATCATAAGATAAAGGATCTTACATTGGAGTTAAAGGATGAGATACTTGCCGAATTGAAAAAAAGATAGTATCTGTTCAGTACTTCACAGATACGATTTGCAAATCCATGAAAATCGGCTGCGTCGATGGGATTTGCGTACACCTGAAAATAGTTGTAAAAAGAACTAGGAGTATATATGAAGGAATTATGGATTGATTTGCAGTCTGATTCAGATCAGGCATTATATGAACAAATCTATGATTCGGTACGAAAGGATATTGCGGACGGTAAGATTTCCCCAGGGGAAAAATTACCGTCTACTCGTTTCTTGGCGAAATATCTGGGAGTGAGCCGCAGTACGGTGGAATTGGCCTATGACCAGTTGACTGCTGAGGGCTATATTATGCCCCGGCAGGGATCGGGATGTTATGCCTGCGATATCAGCGAACTGTATCAGATACAGAAAAGTGGGAAAAAGAGAGAACAATCAACTGGAATAGACATGGGTGAACGGAACGTGGAGATCAGCTTTTCACCCTATGAGGTGGATCAGCGGAATTTTCCTTGTGATGCTTGGTACCGGGTAAATAAAAATGTCTCTCCGGCAGAACAGCCGGAACTTTTGTTATCCGGAGATCCGAAAGGACAGATAGATTTACGACGACAGATTAGCAGTTATCTTTATCAGGCCAGAGGTGTGGAGTGTAGTGAGAATCAGATTATCGTGGGAGCGGGAAATGAGTATCTGTTGATGCTGTTATCGCAGATTTTGGGTTCGGAAAAGAGTGTGTTAATGGAGGAATATACCTATGTGAATGCATATAAGACCTTCTGCAACATGGGATATACCTTGGAAATAGCCCGCACTGAGGAGGATGGCATCTGCATGAATGATGTGTATCACAGCGACGCAGACATTGTATATGTGATGCCGGTGCATCAGTTCCCGCTGGGAACAGTTATGCCCCTGAAGCGGAGGCTGGAATTGATTAAATGGGCTTCCGAATTTGAAAATCGGTATTTGATTGAGGACGATCATGATAGCGAGTTTCGGTATAAGGGTAAGCCGATACCTGCTCTTTGGGGAAACGACCCGGGACAACATGTGATTTATCTTGGAACATTTTCCAAAAGTATTACCTCATCTCTTCGTATCAGCTTTATGGTATTGCCGAATCGTTTGCTTCAGCAGTATGAAAAAAGCTGCGGGTTTTATGCCTGTACAGTATCCCGATTTAGTCAGGAATTGTTGTTCCGCTTTATGGAGGAAGGGCATTTTGAACGCCATCTGAATCGAATGCGTAATATTTACAGGCAAAAACATGATACCTTGCTGGCTTTGTTGAAACAAGAGACATGGGTACGCTCTATTTATGGTGACAATGCAGGACTGCATGTACTGGTGGAGGTAGAAAGCAGCGTGAGTGAGGAAACACTCTGCCAAAGAGCCTGGGAGATAGGGGTAGAAATACATAGTCTCTCGGAATATCGGATCGGTCCGGCAAAAAAAACACCTTATCCTACGCTTCTTTTGGGATATGGGAATCTTAATGAAAAAGACATGGAACGTGGAATTGCCCGCTTACGGGAGATTCTTAGTGAATAAGCAGTTTGAGCGTTGAAAATAAAACCACCTATTTTCATTGCAGACCGTAGAGGAACGTTGGCAGCTATTTCATGTTTAGTACCACTACGTTCCGGCAAGAGCGAGAGCGTGTCTGCAATGGAATAGGTGATTTTATAAAAAGAGTTTGTATATAAAGCTTTTATTATTTGTTCAGATTCAACTCCTGCATCTTCATGGCACGAACCTTCAAAGGCAGGCCGAACAGTGTGATGAATCCTTCTGCATCGTGATGGTCATACAGATCACCGGTTGTAAAGCTTGCCAGTGACTCGCTGTACAGAGAATAGGGTGATGTAGTGCCGGCTTTGATGATGTTGCCCTTGTAAAGCTTGAACTTCACTTCGCCGGTTACATATTCCTGAGTGGAGGTGACGAATGCCTGAATCGCCTCGCGAAGAGGAGTAAACCATTTTCCTTCGTATACGACCTGAGCCAGCTTATTGCCCATATCCTTCTTCACTTCCATAGTGGCACGGTCTAATACCAGTTCCTCCAACTGCTGATGTGCAGCCAGCAGGATGGTTCCACCAGGAGTTTCATAAACGCCACGGGATTTCATTCCTACCACACGGTTCTCTACGATATCTACAATACCGATGCCGTGTTTGCCGCCCAGACGGTTCAACTCACGGATGATATCGGAAACCTTCATTTCCTTGCCGTTTACAGATGTGGGAACACCCTTTTCAAAGGTCATGGTCACATATTCACCCTCGTCGGGAGCCTTCTCAGGGGAAACACCCAATACCAGAAGATGCTCATAGTTTGGCTCGTTGGCCGGATCCTCTAACTCCAGACCTTCATGACTGATGTGCCATAGGTTACGGTCACGGCTGTAGCTCTGGTCGGTGGAGAAAGGCAGGTCGATGCCGTGTGCCTTACAGTACTCAATCTCAGCCTCACGGGAGTCCATTTTCCACTTGTCATTGCGCCAGGGAGCAATGACCTTGATATCAGGAGCCAATGCTTTGATTCCCAGCTCGAAACGAATCTGGTCATTTCCCTTGCCGGTAGCACCATGGCAAATAGCAACCGCATTTTCCTTGCGGGCAACTTCTACCAGTTTCTTTGCGATGCCCGGACGAGCCATGGAGGTTCCTAATAAGTATGCGTTCTCATATACAGCGTTTGCCTGAACACAGGGAATGATGTAATCCTCGCAGAATTCATCCGTGATATCTTCGATGTATAATTTGCTGGCACCGGATAATTTTGCACGTTCCTCCAGACCGTCCAGCTCCTCGCCCTGTCCACAGTCGATACAGCAGCAGATTACTTCGTAATCATAGTTTTCCTTTAACCAGGGGATGATGGCAGTGGTATCCAAACCGCCGGAGTAAGCTAAAACAACTTTTTCTTTCATGTTTTTATTCCTTTCTATGTATCATTTGATATGTGTGTGCCGAGGCACCATTAAGGATAATATACAACAAATCATGGGAATGCGCAAGTGAAAAAATATGCAAAAAGCATTTATAAAAATGCATAAAAGTAAGTCGGGGATAAATCTGGGGCAGGGTTATGAAAATATCATATTATTTCAATAGGAGGATTTGATAAATTTGTGCTTGCAAATCAAAGTGAGTGAATGTATAATTATGCAGGTAAAGCGTATCTTCCTATACGTTCAATAAGGAAAAGAAGGCAGATACCAGTCAGAAAAAGTAAAAGAGAGAAGTGAACATTATGATTAAAGCAGGAATTATTGGAGCAACAGGATATGCAGGGGCGGAGCTGGTCCGCATTCTGCTGGGACATAAAGAGGTTGAGATTAAGTGGTATGGTTCCAGAAGCTATATCGACCAGAAATATGCACAGCTTTACCAGAATATGTTCCAGTTGGTGGAAGATACATGTCTGGATGACAATATAGAAGAGCTGGCGAAGCAGGTGGACGTGATTTTTACAGCAACACCGCAGGGATTTTTGGGTGGTGTTCTTACAGAGGAGATTCTGAAAAACACAAGGATTGTTGATTTGTCAGCAGATTATCGAATCAAGGATGTGGATACCTACGAAAAATGGTATAAAATCGAGCATAAGAGTCCCCAGTTTATCAATGAAGCAGTGTATGGACTTTGCGAGATTAACCGTGAGCAGGTGAAGGGAGCCAGACTTGTAGCAAATCCGGGATGTTACACTACCTGTTCTATACTTACGGCGTATCCGTTGGTGAAGGAAGGACTCATTGACCCGGATACTCTGATCATTGATGCCAAGAGTGGCACTTCCGGAGCAGGACGCGGAGCCAAGGTCAACAATCTGTTCTGTGAAGTGAATGAAAACATGAAGGCTTATGGTGTGGCAACACACAGACACACACCGGAGATAGAGGAGCAGCTTGGCTACGCGGCCGGAAAAGAGATTACGGTTTCTTTTACCCCTCATCTGGTTCCGATGAATCGTGGAATTCTGGCTACCGAATACGCATCTCTTGTAAAAAAAGAGGATGGAACATATCCTACCAAAGAGGAGATTCGGGCTGCCTATAACAAATATTACGAGAAAGAGACCTTTGTTCGTGTTCTGGAGGAAGGTGTCTGCCCGGAAACCAAATGGGTGGAAGGAAGCAACTATGTGGATGTGAATTTTGTGATTGATGAGCGCACCGGACGGGTTGTGATGATGGGAGCACTTGATAATCTGGTAAAGGGAGCTGCAGGACAGGCAGTACAGAATATGAATTTACTGTTCGGCTTTCCGGAGGATGAAGGCTTAAAGCTGGTTCCCATGTTCCCGTAAATAACAGCGGAGGAAATCATGCAGAATGAAGTATATACATTACGTTGTATGACAGTTGAAGATTATGATCAGGTACATGAGCTGTGGCTGAGTATCAAGGGCTTTGGAATACGAAGTATCGATGATTCCAGAGAAGGGGTGGAACGATTTATCCGACGCAATCCCACCACCAGTATTGTAGCCTGCGTGGAGGACAGAATTGTAGGCGCAATCCTATGTGGTCACGATGGAAGACGGGCCTGTTTTTATCATGTGTGCGTAGACGAGGCTTATCGTAAACATGGCATAGGAAAAGCCATGGCACAAATGGCCATGGAGGAGCTGCGAAAGGAACATATCAATAAAGTAAATCTCATTGCATTTAAAAGTAATGAAGTGGGAAATCGTTTTTGGAAAAGTATGGGATGGACATTTCGTGAGGATTTAAACTACTATGACTGTACGTTGAATCCGGACAATGTCACGAACTTTGTGACGGTAGATATGAAATAGCTACCGACGTTCCTCTACGGTCTACAATAAAATAGCAAAATTCATTCTCAGAAACACAAATTCGAAAAGGGAGTAAATAAATGTAATCACAAATAAAACGTAATAAGGAAAGAAGGAATCAATATGAAGAATATTTCAGGCGGTGTTACCGCAGCAAAAGGATTCGCGGCAGCATCTACGGCGGCGGCAATCAAATATAAGGATCGTACGGATATGGCAATGGTGTATTCCCAAACACCATGTCGTGTAGCAGGAACTTTTACCACAAATCTGGTAAAGGCTGCACCGGTGAAATGGGATCAGAAAATTGTAGCTGACAGCGAATATGCACAGGCTGTTGTGGTTAATTCCGGAATCGCAAATGCCTGTACCGGAGCAGAGGGAGAGGCTTACTGTCAGCAGATTGCGGATAAGACAGCAGAATTGATGAATATCTCTGCGGATGCTGTGCTGGTAGCGTCTACCGGTGTGATTGGACAACAGCTCCCCATGGAGCGTATGTGTGCAGGAATTGAAGCAATGCACACAAAGTTAAAAGAAGATTTAGAAAGTGGACATGATGCGGCACTTGCCATTATGACTACAGACACCAAACCGAAGGAAGTGGCAGTGGAGCTGGAACTGGGCGGAAAAAAAGTTGTGATCGGAGGTATGTGTAAGGGATCCGGAATGATTCATCCTAATATGTGTACCATGTTGAGCTTCGTTACCACGGATGCGGCTATCTCAAAGGAATTGCTGCAGGCGGCACTGAGCGATACGGTAATGGATACCTATAACATGATTTCTGTGGATGGAGATACCTCTACAAATGATACCTGCCTTCTGCTGGCTAATGGTTTGGCAGAGAACCCGGAAATCACGGAAAAGAATGCAGATTATGAGACTTTTAAGGCGGCTCTGTATGTGGTAAATGAAACTCTTGCCAAAATGATGGCTGGTGATGGTGAAGGATGTACGGCACTTTTTGAGGTAAAGGTAGTCCATGCCGAGACCAGGGAGCAGGCGAAGATTATCAGTAAATCTGTAATTACCTCAAACCTCACCAAAGCAGCTATTTATGGTCATGATGCAAACTGGGGACGTATCCTGTGCGCTATGGGATATTCCGGAGCAAAGTTCGATCCGGATCAGGTGGATTTGTATTTTGAAAGTAAGGCAGGAAAAATCACGATTATTGAAAATGGTGTAGCCGTAGATTACTCTGAGGAGGAGGCAACACGTATTTTATCAGAGCCTGAGGTGACAGCCATTGCAGACCTTAAGATGGGAGATGCTTCTGCTACGGCATGGGGCTGCGATCTGACTTACGACTATATTAAGATTAACGCAGATTATCGTTCATAATTACAACAACTGTTCAGAGCCATATGACAGCAACTATTTGTCACATTTTTCATTTGAATTTTGTTTGGCTTGGAACAGTTGCAAATTCTTTGGCGAAGTAACCACATGAGCAAAAGGGAAGCTGCAAAGCAGCTGTTTTGCGAATGGGGTTCTGAATAGATAATTATATAAAAGGAAAACGAGGTTAGATAGACATGGAAGATTCAAATATGAAACAAATAATGGAAAAAGCACAGGTACTCATTGAGGCATTACCATATATTCAGCGTTTTAATCGCAAGATTATTGTGGTAAAATACGGCGGAAGTGCCATGGTGGATGATGAACTGAAAAAGAGTGTCATTCAGGATGTTACGTTGCTGAAACTGGTAGGATTTAAGCCGATTATCGTTCATGGTGGTGGCAAGGAAATCAGCAAGTGGGTCGGAAAAGTTGGCATGGAAGCTGAATTTGTCAATGGACTTAGAAAAACGGATGCAGCCACGATGGAAATCGCTGAGATGGTATTGAATAAAGTGAATAAATCTCTGGTGCAGATGGTACAGGAGCTGGGCGTGAATGCCATCGGAATCAGCGGTAAAGATGGCGGTATGCTGAAGGTGGAGAAAAAGCTTTCTAATGGCCAGGATATCGGATATGTAGGTGAGATTACAGATGTGAATCCCAAGGCCTTATACGACCTGTTGGAGAAGGATTTCCTTCCCATCGTCTGTCCCATCGGAATGGATGAAAATTTTGAAACATATAATATCAATGCAGATGATGCTGCCTGCGCCATTGCACGTGCAGTACAGGCTGAGAAATTGGCGTTTTTGACAGATATCGAGGGTGTGTATCGTGATCCGGAGGACAAGTCCAGCCTTATTTCTGAACTTACGGTATCAGAGGCAAAAGAGCTCATTGGCGGTGGCACCATCGGCGGTGGAATGCTTCCAAAGCTGAACAACTGCATCGACGCTATTGAGAACGGCGTTTCGAGAGTACATATTTTGGACGGACGAATCGCACATTGCCTGTTGTTGGAAATCTTTACGAACAAAGGAATTGGAACAGCTATTCTTGGAGATTCAGAGGAGAAATTTAATCATGAATAAAGAAATCTACATGCAGCATTCCGATGCGGCGCTTTTACATACTTATAATCGCTTTCCGGTAGTGTTTGACCATGGCGAGGACGTTTATCTATATGATACGGATGGAAAGAAGTATTTGGATTTTGCTGCGGGTATCGCAGTAATGGCATTAGGCTACAGCAATGCAAAATATAAATCAGCACTTAAGAATCAGATTGATAAGCTGACGCATACTTCAAATCTTTATTACAATGTACCCATTATGGAGGCGGCAGAAAAGTTCTTAAAGGTAACCGGGATGGACCGGGTGTTCTTTACCAACAGTGGAGCTGAGGCAAATGAGGGCGCCATCAAAGCGGCAAAAAAATATGCATATACCAGAGACGGTCATACCGATCATGAAATCATTGCCATGAATCATTCTTTCCATGGAAGAACATTAGGAGCATTGGCTGTTACCGGAACCGAGCATTACCGAGAACCCTTTGAACCGTTGATGGGTGGCATCCGATTCGCGGATTTCAATGATTTAGAGAGCGTAAGGGCACAGATTACAGACAAGACCTGTGCGATTATGCTTGAGACGGTTCAGGGAGAAGGCGGAATCTATCCGGCAACTCAGGAGTTTATGGATGGAATTGCAGCTATTTGCAAAGAGAAGGATATCCTTTTGATTTTGGATGAAGTACAGTGCGGTATGGGCAGAACCGGGAAAATGTTTGCATGGCAGCATTATGGCATAAAGCCGGATATTATGACCAGTGCAAAGGCATTGGGGTGTGGCGTTCCGGTTGGAGCCTTTGCTATGACGCAGCGAGTGGCAAAGCTTTCATTGGAACCGGGGGATCATGGTTCTACTTATGGGGGCAATCCTTTCGTTGGGGCGGCGGTAAGTACTGTTTTGGATATTATGGAAGAAGAACATATTGTAGACCATGTGAATGAAATGAGTGCTTATTTTTCGGAGCAACTGGATCAGGTGGCGGCATCCTATGATTTTATTACGGCACATCGTGGAATCGGTTTGATGCAGGGACTGGTAAGTGAGAAGCCGGTAGGAACGATTGCATCCGAGTGTTTGCAGGAAGGATTGATTGTAATTTCTGCGGGAAGCAATGTGATTCGTATGGTTCCACCTTTGGTCATTGAGAAAAAGCATGTGGATGAGATGATTGAGAAATTAAGAAATGTCCTGGATAGAATATGAGGGAACAAAACAATATGGAGCTTATGAGGAAAGATCGTATTCTGTCGTCGCTGGTATTGGTGATTGCCTGTATATTTCTGGCTTTGGGAGCACGGACTCCCTATACACCAGTGATGGCAGAGGCGGAACCCGGGGACGAAACTGATACAGAAATACAGGAAGAAGTTGTGCAGGAGGATTATGACCTTTTGTTTTGGTATCAGGATGCGCAGTGCCAGACATTTTTTGAACAGGCGGCAGAGGACTATGAGGAGGCTGCCGGTGTAAAGGTCAAGACCTGTTATGTGGAGTCGGCACGTTATCTGGAGGATATCTATGATGCCACTATGGCTGAGGACGAATATCCGGATCTTTATCTGGCCGGAAATGATGTGGCAGAAAAAGCATATTTGTATGGGATTGCCACCAAGGAGAAAACACCGTTATATTTTGAGACGGTGTTATTTGTGTACCATAAGAACCTTTATCCCAATGCTCCGGAAAATTTAATAGAGCTCATGAATTATGTGGCATATAATGAATCGCCGGAGGGCGTAAATAATATTCTGGAGTGGAATGTAACAGACGGATTTTACAATTATCCGTTGATTGCAGGTAGTTTTGAACTCGAGTTTTCGGATGATGGAGCGAAAATCGTGGGAGAGGAAGAACGTTATATGCAGCAGCTCATTTTTTTCGGGAATCTGGCAGCATATGTTCAACTGGATGCGGAAACAATTACAGATGAGACGGTATTAAAGGATTTTAATCAGGGTACCACCATTTGTGCCATGATCGGTTCGGATGATCTGGCAGAAATTACCGCAGAGGATGCGGTGGTTATGATGCTTCCGGACATCAGCAGCGAAATTCCTTTGGAGGGATGCTCGGTAGAGGGATGCTTCTATATCAATGATTTCTCAGAAAATAAGCAGGAAGCCCAGAATTTTATCGACTATGTGATTGAAGAGCAGAGTGATGTACTGGAAGCAAAGACAGGGCATATGCCGGTGAAGGAAGATGCGGTGCGCAGCAGCTTTGGCAAGGTGGCTTACCGCCAGTACAAGGATAGTTCCTTGGTACCGGAGTCGGTGCACAGTGGATCCTTTTGGGCTCAGTTTGAAGATTTAATGATACGTTTGTGGAATGGTGAGAATGTTTTTGAATAAGTACTTGTAAAGCAAGGCATTTTTCGTTAAAATGAACGTGCAGGCATTAGGAGCTCGCTTATATCTGCGGATATAAGGAGGGCGTGTATGAGAGAAAACATATTGTGCTGTGTGCTGTTGGCGGCATTGTTCAGCATACAGGGCTGTGGCAGCAAGGCACACACAGTTTATTTAGAGCCGGATACACAGGATGCGGGGATTGTGGATACTGAGGATTCTGTAAAGGAGCCGGCTTCTTGTTATGTGTATATTTGTGGAGCGGTGGAAGCCCCCGGAGTTTACGAATTGCCGGAGAATAGTCGTGTGTTTGATGTGATTGCGGCAGCGGGAGGATTATCGGAGGATGCATCGGAGGATTCTGTCAATCAGGCCGAACCAGTGACAGATGGACAGATGATTCGTATTCCGACACAGCAGGAGGAAAGGGAAGCATTGCAAAACGCAGAGCAGGATTCGAGAGTGAATCTGAATTCTGCCACGGTGGAGGAACTGATGACACTGCCGGGAATTGGAGAATCCAAGGCAGAAAGCATTGTTTCCTATCGGGAAGAACATGGCGGTTTCTCCAGTATTGAGGATTTGATGAATATATCAGGAATTAAAGAGGGTGTCTTTGACAAAATCAAAGGAAGGATTAGAGTCAACTGAGGTGAAATATGGCGAAGAAGGTTCTGGTTGTAGACGATGAAAAGTTAATTGTGAAGGGAATCCGTTTTTCCCTGGAGCAGGATGGGATGGAGGTTACCTGTGCCTACGATGGTGAGGAAGCATTGAATCTGGCAAAGGAGCATGATTTTGATATGATTCTTTTAGACATCATGCTTCCCAAGATGGATGGCTTCGAGGTGTGTCAGGCAATTCGTGAATTTTCCAATGTGCCCATTGTGATGCTGACGGCTAAGGGGGAGGATATGGATAAGATTTTAGGCCTCGAGTATGGTGCAGACGACTATATCACCAAACCTTTCAATATTCTTGAAGTGAAAGCACGAATCAAGGCAATTATGCGAAGGACTGCAGCAGCTGCGCCCAAGGAAGAGAATTCCAATGTGATATCCAGCGGAGATATCCGTCTGGACTGTGAAGGTCGTCGGCTGTTTATCAAGGAACGGGAGATTAATCTTACCTCCAAAGAGTTTGATTTGCTGGAGCTTCTGGTGACAAATCCCAACAAAGTATATAGCCGTGAGAACCTTCTGAATCTGGTATGGGGATATGAATACCCCGGTGATGTGCGTACTGTGGATGTGCATGTCCGGAGACTGCGGGAGAAGATTGAACCCAATCCCAGTGAGCCTCGCTATGTTCATACGAAATGGGGCGTTGGTTATTACTACCAGAAATAACAGGGGGCTGATATGAAAAAAAAGATCAGATTTCGGTTTTTAAAAAGCCTAAAAATTCGATTAATCTGCCTTATTTTTCTGCTGAGTGTCTTGGCCGGGATGGTATTGCGGGTTGGTATTTTAGTTGCCTACGAGAAAAAGGCAGTGGCGAACCGCAGCATCGATATTTTGAGTCAGGCAAAGGTTTTGGCTAATGATATAGTGACAGCAGATTATCTGGAAAATCTTGATTCCGAATCAATTACTTCCCAGCTGGATCAGATTTCACGTATTTATGATGGACGCGTGATTATCATCGATCAGACATTTGATATTGTAAAAGATACCTATGGAATGGATGAGGGGAAAACTATCATATCTGAGGAAGTGGTAAAAAGTTTTCAAGGGCAGGATATCAATAGCTACGATAGTGAATACCGATATATCGAACTGGCCATTCCCTTGCAGAAACAGGAAAGTGATGGACGGGCAGGAAATGTGATTGGTGTCATGCTGGTCAGTGTTTCTACGGATAGTATCATGGCAAATCTTGCTTATTTGAAGCAGATATCCATTGTGATTCAGCTGGTGATTACGACGCTGATTTTTGCTGTTGCAGTGTTTGCGTCATTCAGTATGGTAGCACCTCTGGAGCGTATTTCAAAGGAATTGTCGGATTTGCAGGGTGGATATGCCGAGGACCGTGAAGATGCGCTGATGGTGACAAACTACACGGAAACGGCACGGATATCTGAGAACTTTAATAAGCTATACAGCCGGATGCGTATTTTGGATCAGTCCAGACAGGAATTTGTTTCCAATGTGTCTCATGAGTTGAAAACCCCCCTTACCTCTATGAAGGTTCTGGCGGATTCGCTGAATGGACAGGATGACGTGCCGGTGGAACTGTATCGGGATTTTATGCAGGACATTGGAACGGAAATCGAGCGAGAGAATAAGATTATTAATGATTTGCTATCCTTGGTAAAAATGGATCGTTCGGCATCTGATTTGAATATTACGGTAGTGAATGTTAATGAAATGCTGGATTTGATTCTGAAACGTTTGCGTCCAATTGCCGAAAAGCAACATATTGATCTGGTGCTGGAAAGTTTTCGACCGGTGACGGCGGAGATTGATGAGGTGAAATTGACCTTGGCCATCACCAATTTAGTGGAAAATGCAATCAAATATAACAAGGAAGATGGCTGGGTACATGTTTCTCTGAATGCGGATCATCAGTACTTTTATTTGAAGGTAGAAGATTCTGGAATCGGGATACCGGAGGACGCCCAGGAACATATTTACGAGAGATTCTATCGTGTGGACAAGTCTCATTCCCGGGAAATCGGTGGCACAGGTCTTGGTTTGGCTATTACCAGAAATGCAATTATTATGCATCGGGGGGCTATCAAGGTATTTAGTGTAGAGGGAGAAGGAACCACCTTCACGGTGCGTATCCCGCTGAATTATATCGAATAGGAGACGGACATGAAAAAAATATCGTTTTTTGGAGTCATTGTCCTTGCCTTATTGCTACTGGGGGGATGCGGTAAGGATGCGGACGCAGAATCAGATTATTATATATATTATATGAATAACGATAAGACGAAAATTGTAATGCAGCCGTATGAGCTTAAGACAGATGCAGATGCCTCTACGGAAGTGCTGATTGAGGAAATGCTTGACGTTCTTGCCACAGACGTGGACAGTGTAGAATATGTGAAACCAATTCCAAAAGGGGTGGAAGTGGAGAGCTTTCAGATGGAAGGCAGTCAGTTGTCTTTATATTGGAATGATTCCTACAGTCAGATGAGTGTTTCGGATGAGGTGTTATGCCGTGCAGCAGTGGTTAAAACAATGGCGCAGCTGCCGGGGGTGACCTGCGTATCCTTTTATGTGGGGGACGCTCCATTGACAAATAGTAAGGGAGCTTTGGTGGGGCTGATGACAGCAGAAAGCTTTGTGGAGAATCCGGGAGAGCAGATTAATGCTATTCAGAGCACTGTGTTGCATCTCTATTTTGCGAATGAAACAGGCGATGCCCTTGTGGAAGAGGATCGTGAGGTTCAGTACAGCAGTAATGTATCAATGGAAAAACTGGTTGTGGAGCACCTTATCAAAGGTCCGGAGACGCCGGGATTAAAGGGGACCATCCCCTCCGGAACAAATCTTATTAATGTAAGTACAACAAACGGAGTTTGTTATGTGAATTTTGATGAGGGATTTTACAATCAGAACTATGAAATTCAGGAAGCGATTGTGATTTATTCCATTGTGAATTCACTATCAGAGCTTTCTAATATTAATAAAGTACAGATTTCGGTCAATGGCAACTCCAATGGTGTATATCGTGATACCTTTGGCCTGGACAAGCAGTATGAGAGAAAGCTGGATTATGTTCAGAGCATGGAACAGGAAGTACTTAGTACAGAAGGAGAAGAGGGAGCAGACTGATAAAAAAAAGACCAATGTGCCTTGTGGCTATTTTCTTTCTCGTAGGGATTTTGTGGCGGATTGCTGTATTGCCTGCGTGGCAGTTGTTGATATTCGTAATCATCCTGATGGGAATGGAAGTTGTGTTGAGACAGAAACGCTTGCATCGAAAAGAAACCGTTTCTGCAGATACATGCATGAATCACAAGGAGAAAAAGATATTATATAATGTTTTAATATTCGCCCTTGTAACTGTGGCATTAGCTATGGGATATATACGTTGTAATAACGAGAGTTGTATCCGCATGCGTTGTGAACCTTATATGAAGGAGGGAGCCGACATACAGTTACAGGGGGAGATTTACAAGAAAGAATGTAAGAATCAACAGCTATTATTCTACCTGGATCAGGTAATCTTACGGGTGGACGGAAAACAGTTTTCCACCCATTCGACCATCGTCACATTCGAGGACGGTGATTATCCCATTGGAAAAACCATCACAATCAACGGAAGTATGAAGGTGCCTGCATCGGCAACCAACGACGGGAATTATGATGCAAGGGCATATTACCATAGTCTTAATATTGACTATCTGGTGCAAGGAGAGTCTGTGTTTGGAGTTTATGGAAAAACAGACTGGATTGCAGAAAAATTATGGCATTTAAAAGAAAAATTAAAAGAAAATTATAAAATGATTTTTCCAGATAGGGATGCGGGGATTCTCGTCACCATGCTTTTGGGCGATAAGGAACTGCTCGATCAGGAGGCAAAGCAAATCTATCAGCAGGCAGGAGTTTCACATATTCTTACAATCAGCGGACTGCATCTGTCTCTGCTCGGAATGGCCATATATCGGCTGCTTCGAAGACGAGCTTCCTTCACCATAGCGGGAGTTGTTTCATCTGTGGTATTAGGGATGTATGTTTGTATGGTTGGTGCGGGTATTTCAGCAAAACGGGCATTTATTATGTTTCTTCTGATGGTGTTAGGGAAGATGCTGGGAAGAACTTATGATTCTCTCACCGGACTGTCTGTGGCTGTGTTGTTTTTGCTATGGGAAAATCCGTTTCTTGTTTTTCATGCCGGATTTCAGTTTTCTGTTGCCGCAGTGCTGGGGGCTACATGGGTAAGAGCGGATATGGAGCGGATTTTATCCATCGGCAAGTGCCGATGGAAGAAAGTTTGGGAGGCGTTGCTTGCTTCCGTGGCCATTCAGCTTATGACATTACCCTTGGTAGCATTTTATTATTATGAAATTCCCATGTATGCGGTACTTTTAAATATACTGGTGGCAAATATGTTAAGTGTAATTTTGATTTTTGGGATTACATGCGGAATATTAGGATTTGTATCAGTTAAATTGGCAGGTTTTGCTGCGGCACCGTTAGGGCTTATACTGCATGGCATTACCGGCATGAGCAGTGCCTGTCTGAAACTTCCCGGAGCTGTATATCTGGTAGGAGGTTTGAAAATTTGGCGGATGATCGGGTATTATATGACGCTATATCTGGCGTTGCTTCTTTTGCTTAGATTTCGCAGAACATACGAAGAACTCAAAGAGAGTGCGAAAAAGAATACGTGGATTTCAGGAAAGAGAATGGTTCGGAGAGAAGATAAGGACAGGTTGTGGAATCGAGGAACGGTAAATGTCCAGAGAGAAGAGAAGGTCAGGGTGTGGAATCGAGGAACGGTAAATGACCCGGGAGAAGGTAAGGTCAGGGTGTGGGATGTTGAACGATTTAGATGGGAGAAAAGGAGGTTGCAAAAGCGCTTGTTTGCGGCAGGTATTCTCGCCGTTTCAATCATGCAGTTGCTGATTATGGCTCCGGAGAAGAATCAGTTGCTGTGTGCGGTGTTGGATGTGGGCCAGGGGGATGGCATTTACCTTCAGCCGGGGGAAAATGTCCATGTATTTATCGATGGGGGCAGCAGTGATGTGAGCAAAGTGGGAAGGTATCGCATGTTGCCTTTTTTGAAATACCATCGTGTTACTTCCATAGATTACTGGTTTGTAAGCCATTATGATTCAGATCATGTTAGCGGATTGATTCAGCTATTGGAGGAAGATTATCGGGTAGAAAATCTGTGTTTGCCTTATGAAGAGCCGGATAATGAGAATTATCAGCAGTTGATGAAGATTGCGGAAAAGTCGGGGACAAAGGTGGTATTTTTTTCGGCGGGCAGTAGACTAGAGATTGGCTCCTGTAATATCCGGGCACTTTTACCAGATCCCAACCGCAGTGTGGATGCCGGGGATGCCAACGAAAATTGTATGGTGTTATATGTCACCCATCCCGACGGAAATATGGTATTCACAGGAGATGCAGGTGCTGAAGACGAGCGGTGGATTTTGTCGGAACTTGCCTCGGTAAAGCTTCTAAAGGTGGGGCATCATGGATCGAAATACTCCAGCTCGGAGGAGTTTTTGCAAGTGTTGTCCCCTGAATATGCCGTGATCAGCTGCAGTAGCACCAATCGGTATGGACATCCGCATCAAGAGACACTGAATAGACTTGAGGATGCAGGAGCAAAGGTGTTGCGTACTGACGAAGTCGGTGCCATCGAAGTGTTGTTTCAGGATGATGCAGTGGTGATAGCGGAATATGGAAAGAAAAATTAAGTGTATGGCAGCTCAAGAGTAGCGTGCAGGGAGTCTGGGAAAGTGAAGCGGGGCTAGGATAAGCAAAACGAAGAAATAAGCCCCGCATAGAAACTGAAGCGGGGCTGGGATAAGCAAAATAAAGGAATAAGCCCCGCATAGAAAATGAAGCGGGGCTGGGATAAGCAAAATAAAGGAATAAGCCCCGCATAGAAAATGAAGCGGGGCTAGGATAAGCAAAACAAAGGAATAAGCCCCGCAGTAGAAGCGTGCAGGGAGACACGGAAAATCTAACTGTTCAGAACAGACCGAATCACTTGCTGATGAGGACGTAAGAACATGATTCAGGTGTGAACAAAGTCTACGCTTCGCTTCGGTCGGTGTTGAACAGGTGCCACTGGCACCTAACACCCCATCGTCGCAGCCGATTTTCATGGGTTTGCGAATGATATCTGTGAAGGTACTGAACAGATACAAAAAAATAATAAAGAGAAAAGAGGTTCACCATGGTTATTAATTGTAATATTATGAGAAGAAAAAAAGAACAGCTTCGTAAGGAACTTGATAAACTATACAGTCTGGAAAATAGATTTCCGAAAGGGGAGTTGCGATGTTCTAAAAACAACAGTCGGTATAAGTGGTTTGTAAAAAATCAAGCAGAAACTATCTACCTTTCAAAAAAAGAAAGAGAGCTGGCAGAAAAATTGGCAGTCAAAAAATATTATACGTACAAAAAGCAAGAATTGGAAAGTGCGCTTGACGCTTGTAATGCATATCTGCGAAAAATGCAGGCGATAGAAGGCAAAACGGAACAACTTTTGTATCATCCGGAGTATCGACGATTGCTTGAAAAACATTTTATGCCTGTAAATGAAGAATTGAAGGAGTGGCAGAGTGCCCCTTATGAGCGGTGTAACAGGCATGAGGAATCCTTAATCATAAAAGGGACACAGGGAAAGATGCTTAGATCTAAGTCGGAGGCAATCATTGACATGCTGCTTTATAAAAATAGAATTCCATTTCGATATGAAGAAAAGCTTGTGCTTGGGTCGATTGCAATTTATCCGGATTTTGTAATTAGGCACCCCGTGACTGGAGAGTACTTTTATTGGGAACATTTCGGAATGATGGATGAGGAAGATTATCGGAATCATGCATGTAATAAGATAAGGCTTTATTGTGCAAATGGAATTATACCATCGATTCATTTGATCACTACTTATGAGACCCAAAATAATCCATTAAGTATCGAACAAGTTGAAAGGATTATACAAGAATATTTTGGATGTGAATCATTGTAGCTGAAACGAAGTGAAACAAGGTTTGAGAGATATTAGCCGGAGCAAAATGATATGCAGGTGAAAAATCCGGAACATTAATTCCATTAAGTAAAACGGAGTTTCAGATTTTGATTTTTCTTCTCGAAAATGCAGGGCATATACAGTCCAAGGAAAGTATTCTTGAAAAAGTATGGGGGCTGGAGGGGCAGTTTGTGGATGATAACACCGTCACAGTCAATATCAGTCGTCTGAAAAACAAGCTTGGAACAGACTGTATAGAAAATGTAAGAGGACTGGGGTACTTATGGACAGAAAAGGTAAACAAAAAATAGGTTTCATATGCTTGCTGTCAGGAGCGATAGCTCTGATTGCAATTGTTTTTTTCTGTAAGGTACTGTATGAGAAAAAAGTCTTTGCAGATCAAAAGAAGGAAATATCCATCATTTATCCGTAGCTGGCAGATGAACTAAGTGACAATATATCTTATTATGCAACTAAGAGCATTGAGATGGATTTCCTGCTTATGCTGGCTGCTGTGCTTCTGACAGTGACAGCCTTGGTAAGCCTATATTTTTTATTATCCTCTGAAAATAAACGGAAGATTACAGAAGCGGAAAATGAGTTGAATGATATCTATGAGCAGCTGCTTCGTTTCCAGAATGGACATGTGGATATGCTTCCGTTATCAGAGGAAAGCCGTTCGCAAAAATTTGTAGATGTATATGATAAATTAAGAGACTTGGGATATTATTTTTCGAATCTGAAAGAGCGGCTCACGCAGGAAGAGAATAGCACGAAAGCATTGATTACAGATATTTCTCATCAGTTAAAAACACCATTGGCTTCTATTAGAATGAGCCATGAGCTGTCACTTCCCATTTTCTTATGGGCAAAAAATAGTGGGATGTTCAATATCAGGAATTATCATTATCCTGTGGCAGCAACCCTGATGATGATTGCCGTGCTTGTATTGGTTCAGGTGATTTTAGTATTTGAAACAGGAAAATCTGTGAAGAAGGATTCTTTGATTGACAGAATACGGAATATCTCTTAAAACTTCGGAAAGTAAAGCGCATTTGCAGATTGTTTTTTGCGCTGCATCTGTGGTATGATGTGCCTATGAAAAACATTGTAGAAGACATCAAAAATGGACAAATAAAAACAGTATATCTTCTGTATGGTGAGGAAGCCTATCTGAAACGTCAATACAGGGATAAGTTGAAAAGTGCACTGATCCCGGAGGGGGACACCATGAATTTTTCTGCCTACGAGGGGAAGGATGTGGAGATAAAGCAGCTGATTGACCTGGCAGAAACGCTTCCCTTTTTTAGTGACCGGCGTATGATTCTGGTGGAGGACAGCGGATTTTTTAAAAATTCAAACGAGGAGCTTGCAGAGTATCTGGGACAGATTCCGTCAACCACCTGTATGGTGTTTGTGGAATCGGAAGTAGACAAACGTTCCAAATCCTTCAAAGCGGCGGCAAAAGCGGGGCGGGCGGTAGAATTCGTTACTCCGGATGAGAAGATGCTGACACGTTGGCTCATGGGGCGGATACAGAGGGAAAACAAGAAAATCAACCAGTCCGTGCTTGCATATTTTATGGACATTACCGGATCTGATATGGAGAATATGGACCGGGAACTGGAGAAGCTTTTGTGCTATACGCTGGAGCGACCGGAGATTACCATGCAGGATTTGAATGACATTTGTGTGGGGCAGACAGAGAATCAGATTTTTGATATGATCAACGCCATTGCGGCAGGAAATCAGAAACAGGCATTGACGTTGTATTATGATCTTCTGGAATTGAAGGAAGCTTCCATGCGTATTCTGTATTTGCTTGCAAAACAGTTCCAGAGTCTTTTGCTGGTTAAAAGCATGGCGGCAAAGGGATATCCGGCTGCCACCATCGCTAAGACAGACGGCTCACCCGTGTTTGCGGTAAATAAAAAGCTGGGACAGGCAAAAGGATTTACCATAGAGGAATTGAAGGAAGCCATCGCAGCCTGTGCTCAGGCAGAAGAGGATGTGAAGCAGGGGCGTTTGAATGATCAGATGGCGGTGGAGCTTTTGATCGTGCAGTACAGCAGAAGAAAATAGACAAGCAAAATAGAAAAGCATTGCAGGATAATAAAAAATCACCGGTATGACGGTACCGGTGATTTTATTTTATGATTATATGTGTTTTCGAATCCGAAGGAATCTCATTAAGCAAGCTTGTTTACAGCTACTGTTAAACGAGAAATCTTTCTAGAAGCAGTATTCTTGTGATAAACACCCTTGGTAGCAGCCTTGTCAATCTCAGAAGTAGCAGCAAGCAATGCAGCCTGTGCAGCAGCCTTATCGTTTGCCTCGATAGCAGCCTCTACCTTCTTGATAGATGTCTTAACCTTGGATCTGATAGCCTTATTTCTATCAGCCTTTGTCTTATTTACAAGAATTCTTTTCTTTGCAGATTTAATGTTAGCCAACCTGTACACCTCCAATTGTTTAGATTTATGTTTTGTGGTTGTTACATTAACCCGGACACGGACGATCTAATGTAAACATACTATGATAGTTTATCCCAGCTTTTTACATCTGTCAATACATATTTACAGAAAAAATGTAAAAAATATTCACAGAAAATTGCAGAAACAGTAACTGGAAAAGAGAAATAGATCAGAGAGGATGGGATTCGATTCATGTTTCAGGTAAGAACAGATCTTGCGCTGGAGTCAAAGGAAAAGTTTGAGGAAGACAATGTGGAAGTGAAGGGAGTACGGGTGGAGGAGGAGCAGCTTGCACCGGAAATCCGTGTGACCCGGGTGTATATTGATACGGAAAATGGAGCCCGTATCATGGGAAAACCCAAAGGCAGTTATATCACACTGGAAGCCTCGGATATGATGGAGGAGAATGAACAGCAGCAAAGAAAAGTGGCAATGGAGCTGGCGAAGATTGTGAAGAATATGATGCCGGAACAAAAGGAACAGATGTCTGTGCTGGTGGTGGGACTTGGCAATCGGCATGTAACTCCGGATGCTTTGGGTCCCTATGTGGTGGAGAACATGATGATCAACCGTCACATTTTACAGGAATTCGGTCCCTGCGCATTGGAGCATCCGGATGGGAAAATTGTCAGTGCCATTGTGCCCGGTGTGATGGCGCAGACTGGTATGGAATCCAGTGAAATCATTGCCGGGATCATCGGAAAGACAAAACCGGGTCTGGTAGTGGTAGTGGATGCGCTTGCGGCCAGAAGCGTTCGTCGTTTGAATCGCACCATCCAGATTTCTGACACCGGTATTAATCCGGGTTCCGGTGTGGGAAATCACCGTCACGCCATCAATGAGGAGAGCGTGGGGGTACCCGTGATCGCCATCGGCGTTCCTACGGTGGTGGATGCAGCCACCATTGTTTCGGATACTATGGATGAACTGGTGACGGCCATGCGCCAGTCTGACACACTGCAGAGCCTTGGAGCTTCTCTTTCCACACTGGATGACGCTGAAAAAAGAGAACTGGTACGGGAACTGTTATCCCCGAATCTGAATGCCATGTTTGTCACGCCAAAGGATATTGATGATGCGGTGAGAAATCTCAGCCATACGGTGGCGGAGGGATTGAATCTGGCGTTTTCGTCCTGAATTTTTCATATATTTCCCAGCCAATGCATACACTATATTATGAGAAAAAAGAAACAAGCAGGAAAAAAACGCTTTTTGATAGGAATGGCGGGCATATGTTTCATGGCTGCCTGTCTTTGCTTTACGGAGGAGGGAAGCTTGGTGGATCAACTGAAAACAGAGAGTGCGAAAAAGTTTCGATTGGTTTTGACAAGACAGTACATGCCTCAGCTTTCCTTTGTGGCTGAAGGTAGAGATGACCAGACGTTATCCGACGTATTGCTGAGTCGTGTGGAACAGGAAGTTCCAATCTGGGCCTATGCCAGAGGCAGGAGCAGCTATGCAACTGTTGCAGAAAGTTCTCTTTCCAATGAGGAGATTATTGCACTGGAAGGGAAGGATGAACCGGAAGTGCCGGGGGACGTGCTGGATGCGGCAGAGCAGGAAAATTCCCGGATCGTAGCTGCAGAAGCGGCGGCGGAGAACCAGGAGGCGGTACAGAAGGTGGAGGATCAGGTTCTGGTGGAGGAAACCCTGTCAGATGGAAAAGTGCAGGAAATATCCCGGGAAAAGCTAAACGATTTCGATTATCTGCTGCAGAATTTTTATAATGTAGACAGTACTACCACCATTACCGGTAGCCAGCTGAATGCACAGGAACTGCTGGGGATGGATCTGACCATCAAAACGCCCGCAGATCAGCCGCAGATACTGATCTATCACACCCATTCCCAGGAAATGTATGCGGACTCTGACCCGAATGATGTGATGACCGGTGTCATGGGAGCAGGGGAATATTTAAAGCAATTGTTAGAGGGTTATGGATTCTCGGTGATTCATCACATGGGGCAGTATGATGTGGGGGATCGGGATCATGCGTATTCCAATGCCGAGGATGCCATAGCACAAATACTGGAGGAAAATCCCAGTATCGAGGTGGTAATAGATCTTCATCGTGACTCGGTGGAGCGACATATGGTGAGGAACGTAAATGGAGTCGAAATGGCACCGGTCATGTTTTTTAATGGATTAAGCTACACCAATGCGCTGGGAAATATTACCTATCTGGATAATCCCAATCTCAAGGGAAATCTGGCGTTTTCTCTGCAGATGCAGATTGCAGCGGAAGAATATTATCCGAATCTTACCCGGCCGATTTACCTGAAGGGCTATCGTTACAATATGCATTTTCGGGAAAAGACGCTTCTGGTGGAGCTTGGTTCTTACACCAATACACAGGGGGAAATCTATCAGTCCCTGGTTCCGCTGGCTGATCTTTTGGATAAGGTACTGCATAACAAGTCGTGAAAGAATATGCCTTGTAATGAAATTTTAATATATTTGTAAGGAAAATCTCTTGAAAAGCCAAATAATTTTCTATATAGTTAGATACATACTATATAAGAAGGAAAAGATGTGAAGTGACATGGAATTTTCAAATTTAATATTTCTATTTCGGTTCTTACCGATTTTTTTACTGATATACTATCTGGTACCGGTGCGTTGGAAAAACCCGGTACTTTTCTTTGGCAGTGTTATTTTTTACGGGTTGGGAAACTGGCAGGACACCCTTTTGCTGGCGGTTTCCTTTCTGGTGAATTATCTTCTGACACTGATTATGACAAAAAAGAACGGCTCGCCGGCGTGGAGACGGGTGTGGCTGGTACTTTTGCTGGTGTATGATATAGGGATACTGCTTTTCTTCAAGTGCTTCTGGGATCGGTTGCCCCTGGGCATTAGTTTTTATACCTTTAGCATGCTTTCCTATGTGCTGGATGTCTATTGGAAAAAAGTGCGGGTCAATCGTAATCCCATCGAGTTAGGAGCCTATGTCTGGATGTTCCCGAAGCTGATTTCCGGACCCATTGCCGCTTACGGGGATTCCATAGAAGCTGTGCACAGACACAGAATCCGTCCGTCTCAGGTAGAGCACGGACTTTCCATGATGATTGTAGGACTGGGATTTAAGGTGATTATCGCAGATCATCTTGGTACCCTGTGGAAGGATGTGCAGACAGTGGGATTCGAGAGTATCTCCACCCCACTGGCATGGATTGGAATGGCAGGGTATTGTGCCCAGTTGTTTTTTGATTTCCAGGGTTACAGCTTGATGGCGATAGGATTGGGAGAAATGTTGGGATTCACGCTGCCCCGGAACTTTAAGCATCCCTATCGCTCAAAGAGTGTGGGTGAGTTTTACCGCAGATGGCATGCTACCCTGGGAGAATGGTTTAAAAAATACATCTATATACCTTTGGGTGGAAATCGGAAGGGAAATCTCAGAACTTTCCTGAACTTGCTTGTAGTATGGCTGATTACCGGTTTGTGGCATGGTGTCACATGGAATTTTATGTTGTGGGCAATGGTCCTGTTTTTGTTTATCGCATTGGAAAAATTTGTTTTCAAGGATAAACTGAGCCACATGAACTGGATATCACATCTGTATCTATTGTTTGTGATTCCGCTGACCTGGATGTTGTTTGCTATCACAGACATCAAGCAGATTGGTATGTATTTTTCACGGTTGTTTCCGTTCTTTGGCACGGGTGTGGCAGTGCATGCAGGAGACTATCTTACCTATCTTAAGAATTATTGGTTGTTTTTTGTGCTGGCATTGCTGGTTTCTCTGCCGGTGGCAGACCGGTTCTGGAAAAAATGCTGGAATAAGTGGTACACCAAGATTCTGTTGTTTGCTGTATTCTGGGTGTGCGTCTATCTGATTGCCAAAGGACTGAAAAATCCTTTTATGTATTTTAGTTTTTAGTGGAGGCTGCCATGAGAAAATGGAGAAAAACACCGCT
The DNA here is from genome assembly GCA_022766245.1 of Lachnospiraceae bacterium. GTDB lineage: Bacteria > Bacillota > Clostridia > Lachnospirales > Lachnospiraceae > Roseburia_C. Next base: position 24,490 of record JALEPL010000022.1, read on the forward strand.
TTTGGTTGCATTGCTGGTAAGTATGCTGGTAATTGGTATTGTGTCTGTTGTGGGAAGTCAGACCATATATAAGGAATATGCCGGTTCGCTGTGGCGCGAGTCCGCCCTGGTAAGCGTGGTGGATGGAATGTCACGGGGGGTATTCCCGTGGAATACTCCGTCTTCTGCAAAAGGGGAAGTGACGGAGGATGAGCAGCCGGTGACAGAGAGTTTGCTGCCGGTGGATGAGATAGAGACTGAGACGGAAGCAATAGAGATTCCGGAGACAGAGACTGTGGAAGAACCCAAGACCTATGAATTCACCCATGTGGATCAGAGCTATTTCGATGATGCGGTATTTATCGGAGATTCCCGAACCGTGGGACTGCGGGATTATTCCGGCTGGGACAATGCCACCTACTATGCCAGTATAGGGCTGACCGTGTATGATATGTTTACGGAGCCTATCGTGGAGGAAGAGGGCAGAACCATCACTGTGGAGCAGGCATTGCAGGAGCATCAGTTTGGCAAGGTCTATCTGATGATCGGCATCAATGAAATGGGAACCGGAAATGTTGACACCTTCATGGAAGCCTATGAGGAAGCAGTGGAGCATTTACGGGAGCTTCAGCCGGATGCCATCATCTACGTGCAGGGCATCATGTATATCAAAAAGAGCCGTTCTGACCGTGATCCGATTTTTAATAATCCTGCCATCCAGGAAAGGAATGACCGCATTGCAGAACTTGCAAATAATCAGGATATATTTTATATTGATGTAAATGAAGTGGTGACGGATGAGACAGGAAACTTAAATCCGGAATACACCTATGACGAAGTGCATTTGCTGGGGAAATATTATTCCGTGTGGACAGATTTTCTCTTGGAGCATGCAATTGTAAAGGAGTAAGTAAATGGCAATTGACCAAAGCAAGATCAGAAATTTTTGTATCGTGGCTCATATCGATCATGGCAAATCCACGTTGGCAGACCGTATCATCGAGATGACCGGTCTGCTTACCAGCCGGGAGATGCAGGCCCAGGTGCTGGATAATATGGATCTGGAGCGGGAGCGGGGCATCACCATCAAGTCCCAGGCAGTCCGTACCGTATATAAGGCGGAGGACGGGGAAGAGTACATTTTGAATCTGATTGATACCCCCGGCCATGTGGATTTTACCTATGAGGTGTCCAGATCTCTGGCAGCCTGTGACGGGGCCATTCTGGTGGTGGATGCTGCTCAGGGAATCGAAGCCCAGACACTGGCCAATGTATATCTGGCGCTGGATCACGACCTGGAGGTGGTTCCGGTCATCAACAAGGTGGATCTGCCCAGTGCCAGACCGGATGAGGTGGCGGATGAGATTGAGGACGTGATTGGGATCGAAGCCCAGGATGCGCCCCGGATTTCGGCTAAAACCGGGCTGAATGTGGAACAGGTGCTGGAGGCTATTGTGAAAAAGATCCCTGCGCCTACCGGAGATGCCAATGCTCCGCTGCAGGCATTGATCTTTGATTCTCTGTATGATTCTTATAAGGGCGTGATCGTATTCTGCCGGATTCGTGAGGGACGGGTGCGTCCCGGAACCACAATCCGCATGATGGCTACCGGCTGTGTGGCAGATGTGGTGGAAGTGGGATATTTTGGTGCAGGTCAGTTTATACCATGTGAGGAATTGTCAGCAGGTATGGTAGGCTATATCACTGCCAGCTTGAAAAATGTGAAGGATACCCGGGTGGGAGATACCATCACCGAGGCGAAGAATCCCTGCAAGGAGCCCCTTCCGGGCTATAAAAAGGTAAATCCCATGGTTTACTGCGGCCTTTATCCCACAGACGGAGCCAAGTATCCGGATCTGCGGGATGCGTTAGAGAAGCTGCAGCTAAACGATGCGGCATTGCAGTTTGAACCGGAAACCTCCATCGCTTTGGGATTTGGATTCCGGTGTGGATTTTTGGGACTGCTTCATCTGGAGGTGATCCAGGAGCGATTGGAGCGGGAGTTTAACTTAGATCTGGTGACCACGGCACCGGGAGTAGTGTACCGGGTGCACAAGACAGACGGAACCATGATTGAACTGACCAATCCCTCCAATCTGCCGGATCCCTCCGAGATAGATTATATGGAAGAACCCATGGTATCTGCGGAGATTATGGTGACCTCTGAGTATGTGGGCGCCATCATGGATCTGTGCCAGGAGCGACGGGGTGTTTACAAGAGCATGGAGTACATCGAGCAGACCCGTGCGGTGATCAAGTACGATCTGCCCTTGAACGAGATCATATATGATTTCTTCGACGCATTGAAGTCACGATCCAAGGGATATGCTTCCTTTGACTATGAGATGAGCGGATACAAGCAGTCTGAGCTGGTGAAGCTGGATATTCTCATTAATAAGGAAGAGGTGGATGCTCTTTCCTTTATCGTGTTTAAGGATACTGCCTATGAGCGTGGCAGAAAGATGTGTGAGAAGCTGAAAGAGGAAATCCCCAGACATTTATTTGAGAGACCCATTCAGGCGGCGGTGGGCAGCAAGGTCATCGCCAGAGAGACGGTAAAGGCCATGCGTAAGGATGTGCTGGCAAAGTGTTATGGTGGTGATATTACCCGAAAGAGAAAGCTTCTGGAGAAACAGAAGGAAGGAAAGAAACGTATGCGTCAGGTGGGCAATGTGGAGATTCCCCAGTCCGCCTTCATGAGTGTTTTGAAGCTGGATGAGGATTAGTCCATGGAGCTGTATATACACATTCCCTTTTGTATAAAAAAATGTGAATATTGCGATTTCTTATCGGCACAGGCGGATGATGAGACCATGCGTCAGTATACCGAGGCACTTTTGCGGGAGATGCGGTTCTACGGAAAGCAGATGAATCGGCCTGCTCTTACCTCGGTATACATTGGAGGAGGTACGCCCACCGTGCTGAAGCAATCATATATGGAGCTGCTTTTAAAACAGCTCCATATTAGTTTTGCGGTGAATCGGGAGACGGAAATCACCATGGAGTGTAATCCGGGTACGGTGACGAAGGAAAAACTGGAAAGCTATTACAAATCCGGTGTTAACCGTCTCAGTATCGGGCTGCAGTCCACTTTTGATTATGAATTGCAGCTGTTGGGAAGGATTCATACGTATGGGGATTTTCTACATACTTATGAGATGGCCAGACAGGTGGGATTTCGGAATATCAATGTGGATCTCATGAGCGCACTGCCATATCAGACCACGGAGAAATACCTGACCGGTCTGAAGCGGGTGGCACAGCTTCGACCGGAGCATATCTCGGCCTATTCCCTGATCATCGAGGAGGGGACACCCTTTTATGAGAAATATGCCGAGGATGTGCGCCGCCGGCAACAGGGACAGACCACCCGTTTTCTTCCATCTGAGGAGACGGAGTACGAGATTGGACTGGAGACAAAACGCCTGCTGGAGGAATATGGTTATGAACGATACGAAATCTCGAATTATGCCAGGCCGGGATACGCCTGCCGGCACAATGTGGGATACTGGAGACGGGAGCCTTATCTGGGGATAGGACTCGGTGCGGCATCCCTTTTGGGTCAATCGGATATCCGCTATACGAATATCACAGATCTCAAGGAATATATCCGGCGATGCGAAAATATAGTTCCGCTGGAAAAAGAAGTGAATCTCTCCATAAGAAGAAAGCAGACGATTTCCTATACGAAGCTCCATCAGGTGGCGGAGTATGTGAAACGGCCGGCCCAGATGGAGGAATTCATGTTTCTGGGGCTTCGCATGGTGGAGGGAGTCACCAGACGAGCCTTCCGTGACAGCTTCGGGGTGGAAATCGAAGCGGTTTATCCGGAGGTGTTAAAAAGTCTTATGCAGCAGGATCTGCTGTACATGCGGGAAGGACAGATCAAACTGACGGAGCGGGGGATGGATCTCAGCAATTATGTGCTGGCACAATTTTTGCTGGAGGAGCCAGCATTGACATGAATTTACCTTTCAAAGCTGATCAGCATCATACAGAATTCAAAATGGAGGTAGGAAATATGATGTGGTGCTAGAACCTAAGAATCCGGACATGGATGATGCCATCATTCTGGAATTTAAGGTCATGAACAGAAGAAAAGAGAACAGTCTGGAGGATACCGTGCAGTCAGCACTGACACAGATTCGGGAGAAGCAGTATGCTGCCCAGCTTACAAGCCGTGGTATTCCGGCGGATCATGCAATTCGAGACGTTTAAATGTCGTTTGGTGCCGCTTTGGTTGATTCAAAAAATGAAACATGTTAGAATCTTTGTTGTAAAAAATGTCATTTCTGTAAAGGTACTGAGAAGATACCGAAAATTTATAGAAAGGAGGAACCACTCAAGAAAAATATAAGAACTTGTGAGTATATTTTTGCACATTTTGAGTGGCAGAGAATAGAGATGAGGAATAGGAAAGAATGGAAAAAGAGAACGTTTGCCCTGCTTCTGGCAGGTGCGATGCTTGGAACGTCTTTTGATCTGAGTGCATGGACCGTGTATGCAGCGGAGGAGGAAGTACTTGGTGCATCCGGGCAGACACAGGCGACGGAGCAGTGGAGTGTGTACTACTCAGAGGCGCAGGTGGGCATCATTCCGGAGGAGAAGCTGGGGGCAGTGGCACCGGTTGCAGGCTCACATGCAGATTATATTGACCGGGTGAATCTGTCTACGGAGGCCAAGGGGATATATAACCAATTGGTAGCGGCCCTGACTCCTTTGGAGGGGGGTGAATCGGGCGAAATGAATCCGGCGCTCATCGATCCTCATAATGGAACAGACCGGAAAGTGATAAATGGAGATATCTATTACATGTTGCCGGAGGTCCAGGTGGGATCGGCTGCTGCACAAGAAGCCATGATTGAAGAGATTCAGACAGCCTACGCAGCTTTTTTGCGGGATCATCCGGAGGTGTTCTGGCTCAGCGGCTCCGTGTCGGTGGGAAGCAGTATCCTTTCCTATTCGGACGGAAGCAAGCTGTATAATGTGTATCTGATTCTCCGGCAGGAAGACGCTTCCGGCAATAAACTGTGGGATATCCGGAAAGAGGAATACATCAACGTGGAGGATTTGACGAGTGCTGTTGCAGCCCGGGATACGGCTGTTTCCACGATTCTTAGTGGAATAGACTCCAATAAGAGTGATGATGAGAAGGTGTCTTATTTTAACCAATGGCTCACGAAGAATAACTGCTACAATTCCGCTCCTGGAAGTGATCAGGCAGCATGGGAGTGTATCTCAGCATTTTCTGCGGCGGATCCGGATGGGGTTTTTGCAGTGACATCCCCGGTGTGCGAGGGCTATGCCAAGGCCTTTAAAGTGCTCTGTGATCAGGCAGGTATCCCCTGTGTGCTGGTGAGCGGCACAGCTAAGAGTTCCGCTGAAGCTACGAGAGAAGCCCATATGTGGAATTACGTTCAGATAGATGATGCCTGGTACGCTGTGGACGTGACCTGGAATGATCCTCTGGGTTTTGGCTCTGATGATGTAGAACTGGAATCTCATCATGAGCGTACCGATTACCTTTTGGTGGGAAAAAATACAGAGATTGACACCATGAAATTTGCCGAGTCTCATATAGAGCGCAATCAGGTCATGGTAGAGGGACATGAATTTACCGGTGGACCGGAAATTGCAGACAATGGATATACACTGCCCGCTTTCCAGAGCGTTTCCATCAAGAAGGGAGATGCGGTGTGTAGCGACACGGAAATTTACGAGACCACCTATGGGGCAAATACTCTGACCTTCACAGCATCGGTAAAGGGCTATGATGGGGCTGAAGTCACGGAAGCTGTAACCTACAACTGGGCAGAAGGCACCACTTCTTTGGGGGCTGCAGCATTCTTTACAGTGCCTGCCAATGCTTCCGCAGGAAATCATACCTATACGCTGACGGTGACCAAAGATGGTACGACAAGAAGTTGTAGTGTGAGGGTGTATATTGACAAGGCAGATCCAAATATTACGAATCCGCAGACCACACAAACGGCATCTTACGGACAGACATTGGCAAACTTCCCACTGCCGAATGTGACTTCCGAGCAGACAGCGGGAAGCTGGAAATGGGAGGATGGAGATACGGCTCCGGTGGGGGACGTGGGTATAGCATACCATAATGCAATCTTTACCCCCACCGATACCACAAACTACAAGTCAGTAACCGTGAAAGTAACTTTTAATATTGAGAAAGCTGTTGCAATGATTTCCATCAGTCCGGAATACAATCCATCCCGGGCATATAACGGGGTGGCGTTGACCAATCCCACAAGTTCGGATCTGGCCTTGAATAATGCGGATTATTCGGAAGTAAAATTTCAATGGTATAAAGACAGTGTAGCGGATAGCAACAAGCTGTCAGGGCCACCGACTGCGGTGGGAAAATATCGTTTGGTAGCCTACGTGGAAGAAAATGCGTACCACACGTCAGCTATGACTTATTATTCGCAGGATGTTGAGATTACATCTGCGTCTACGACGGAGATCACTGTGAACTCATCTGTTAGTAAGAGCTATACGGACCCAGACTTTCTGCTGAATGCCAGTAATAACAGAAATTTGCCTATGACCTACTGGTCCGATAATCCATCGGTGGCCACTGTGGACAAAACCGGAAAGGTAACCATTAAGGGGGCAGGAACTGCATACATCTATATCGATGTGGTCGACACTGTCTATGGTGGTGCTCAGACACAAGTTCAAGTACACGTAGACAAGGCAGGTTTTACCGTAAAGGTTAAGGATTTCAGCATGGTTCAGGGGGACGAATTGCCGAAAAGTTTTGACCTGGGAGTAATAAATAGTAGCTTGAAATCCGGTGATACCATTGCAGATATCGGCGCCATCACCTATGAGGTGTATAAAAATGATGGTGAAACAAAGGTTACTGACAGTAATGAATTAGTCCCCGGAACCTATGTTATTAAGGGAACTGTTACAGGTTCGAAAAATTATAATGTACAGTGCAATCCCGGAAGGTTGACTGTGTATGCAGCTCGGGGAACGGTGAGCATTGATGGGTCTGCTGTAAAAACAAAGGTATTTGATAATCAGCCCTTCCCGCACCTTACTTATACCACCACCAATACCGACGAAACACCGCAGTTTTCCTATCGCCCCCATGTAAGTGGGCTTGCTGACGAAGCGGGAACATTTACGAATGGCATGCCCACGGATGAGGGAGAATATGTGATCCGGCTGCAAATCCCGGCGAAAGGCAATTATAGTGAGGCTGTGACATACACCCATGTGACCATAACTTCCTTTGATTTGTCATTGGCAGAAAATATTGAAAAGTATGTGGTGACAGTTCCCGGTACGGTTCGGACTTATGATGGCACTTCCCACACATTGCGTGGATTCACTGTGCAGGTGACATTTGGAGAAGAAGAAGAACCCTATATCATTGAATCAAATAGCTATAACATCACTGACAATGTATGGAAGGATGCGGGAGAATATACTGCGAATATTACAGTATTTGGAAACTGTACCGGTACTGTGCATGCAAACTATACAGTAGACCGGGCATATGGGTTAAACCCTCCCTCCACCACCATGTATACTAAGTATGATAAAAAGAACAAGACCGTGGCAGATGTGCCGCTGTCCGGGGACTGGAGCTGGAGTGAGAGCACTGCAACGAAACCTCTGGAGGCAGGAGGAAATGTGACAGCCACTGCAACATACAAGGGGGATGCGGCAAACTATTACCCCGTACAGGTGACCATCACCACGGATCGATGTACCCATCCAACCGAAACACAGATCACAGATACGGCGGCTACCTGTACCACCAGTGGAATTGCACACACAGAGTGTGCTATCTGTGGAATAACCAGAAATTCAGGGATTGTTCTGCAGCCATTAGGTCACACCGGAGGCACAGCTACCTGTTCCGCACAGGCTGTCTGTGACCGATGTCATCAGCCTTATGGAGCCTTAAATCCCTCCAACCATGCGCATACCAGTGTGAGAGGGCAGAAGGCAGCCACCTGTACGGAAAATGGCTACACCGGAGATACTTACTGTGACGATTGTGGAACCATCATCGCCCGGGGCAGCACCATTCTGGCGTTGGGCCATACCGGCGGCACAGCTACCTGCAGTCATCAGGCTGTCTGTGACCGATGTCATCAGCCTTATGGAGCCTTAAATCCCTCTAACCATGCGCATACCAGTGTGAGAGAGCAGAAAGCGGCCACCTGTACGGAGAATGGCTACACCGGAGATACTTACTGTGACGATTGTGGAACCATCATCGCCCGGGGCAGCACCATTCCGGCGTTGGGACACACCGGTGGCACAGCCACCTGCAGTCATCAGGCGGTCTGTGACCGATGTCATCAGCCTTACGGAGAGTTGAATCCTTCCAATCATGAAAGCATCCGGGTTACCGGACAGAAGGCGGCCACCTGTACGGAGAATGGATATACGGGAGATACGGTTTGTACCGAATGTGGTCAAGTGCTAAGCCGTGGTGAGAGTATTCCGGCATTGGGACACAGCTATACTTCATCTGTTACCAAAGAACCCACCACGGAGCAGGAAGGTGTGCGTACCTACACCTGCAGCAGATGTGGGGATACATACACGGAGAAAATGGAAAAGCTTCCCAAAGAGATGGGTCTTACGGATGGAAGCTGGAAATTAGACGACGGTAAATGGTGGTATGCGGCAGCAGACGGCAGCTATCCATCCAATGGCTGGACCCTGATCGAGGGCGAGTGGTATGCCTTTGATGACTCCGGATATATGCAGACCGGCTGGTATCAGAGTGGCAATAGCTGGTATTATTTAAATAACAGCGGCGTGATGCAGACCGGATGGGTAGGAGATGGCGGCACCTGGTATTATATGGAGGACAGCGGAGCCATGGCCACCGGTTGGACCCAGGATGGCAATGACTGGTACTACATGGATTCCAGTGGAGCAATGTGTACCGGCTGGCAGCAGATCGGCGGCATCTGGTATTACCTGAAATCCAGTGGAGTCATGGCCACCGGCTGGCAGCAGATTGGCGGTACCTGGTATTACTTTAGTGATGGTGGCGCGATGCAGACAAGCTGGCAGAAAATAGACGATACATGGTATTATTTCAAACCCAGTGGAGCAATGAGTGTAGGCTGGGAGAAGATAGGAGTTACCTGGTATTACTTCGAAGGAAGCGGTGTTATGGTCACAGGTTGGAAATACCTCGATGGAAGCTGGTATTATTTCTATGACAGTGGTGCTATGGCAGCAGACACGACCATCGATGGATACCGACTGAGCTCCAGCGGAGCCATGTATTAAAAAGCATAAGGGCGTTGCACGGAAAAACTGTGTGGCGCCTTCTTTTTTTGCATTTATGGAAAGTAAAATAAAATTATATTGATTTATGAATTTACCTTTCAAAGCTGATCAGTATAATACAGAATTGTAATTTTAATAGAAAACCGCTATACTATAGAAAAAAGTGACACCTCATGCCAAAATGGAGGTAGGAAGATGGCAAAAAATGTAGCGATTGGAATCCAACAGTTTAATGAACTGATAGAAAAAAATTATTTTTACATCGATAAAACTTCCTTTATCAAGGAATGGTGGGATAGTGGGGACAGCGTGACACTGATTAACCGTCCCCGCCGTTTTGGAAAAACCCTGAATATGAGCATGGTAGAGCAGTTTTTCTCGATAAACTATGCAAATCGCAGTGATTTGTTTGAAGGACTTTCTATTTGGCAGGATGAGAAGTATCGACAGATCCAGGGAACTTACCCCGTCATCAGTCTGTCCTTTGCGAATATAAAGGAAAAAGATTACAAGATGACCCGAAAGAAAATTTGCCAACTGTTTACGAAGCTGTATGCAGAACATTCTTTTCTGTTGGATAGCGGCTTATTGTATGAGACAGATGTTGCTTATTTTAAACGCGTGTCGGAAGATATGGATGACAGCGATGCATCTTTGGCACTATATCAGTTGTCTGATTTCCTATGCCGTTACTACGGCAAAAAGGTCATCATCCTTTTGGACGAATACGATACCCCCATGCAGGAAGCATATGTGGATGGATACTGGGATGATTTGGTTGCCTTTACCAGAAGCCTTTTTAATTCCACTTTCAAGACCAATCCCTGGCTGGAGCGGGGCATTATGACAGGAATTACGAGAGTCAGCAAAGAGTCCATTTTTTCAGACCTGAATAATCTGGAAGTAGTGACAACCACTTCCGATAAGTATGCCACATCCTTTGGTTTTACGGAAGAGGAAGTATTCGATGCGCTGGATGAATGTGGTCTTTCCGAAGAAAAGGGAGAAGTGAAGAGATGGTATGATGGATTTATTTTTGGAAAACACAAAGATATCTATAATCCATGGTCCATCTTGAATTTCTTAGATAAAGGATATTTTACTACCTATTGGGCCAATACCAGTTCAAACAGTCTGGTGGGAAAGCTGATTCGGGAAGGAAATCGTAGCGTAAAGGCGCAGTTCGAGATGCTGCTGCGGGGAGAGACCATTCGGACTCCCATCGATGAGCAGATTGTGTACAATCAGCTGGATCACAATGAGGATGCTGTTTGGAGTCTGCTTCTGGCAAGCGGTTATTTAAAGGTGCTTTCCTATGACCGGATGGAGCTGCTCTCCCCCGGACAAGAGCAGATGTATGAACTGGCACTGACCAACTACGAAGTGGGGCGTATGTTTGATGGTATGGTGCGCAGCTGGTTTGTGGAAGTAAAGGGAGACTACAATGATTTTGTCAAGGCATTGCTGCAGGGTGATAAAAAGTCGATGAATGCATATATGAATGAGGTGACACTAGAGATGTTCAGTTCCTTCGATTCTGGGAAAAAAGCATCTCGCAATGCTCCGGAACGATTCTATCATGGATTTGTTTTAGGATTGATTGTGGATTTGCAGGATAGATACCTCATCACGTCCAACAGAGAGAGTGGCTTTGGCAGATATGATGTAATGCTGGAACCCAAAAATCCGAAAGAGGATGATGCCATTATCCTGGAATTCAAGGTGCATGACCCGGAGGATGAGACGACGCTGAAAGACACGGTGCAGGCGGCACTGACTCAAATTCAGGAGAAACAGTATGCCGCACAGCTTATAAGCCGTGGTATCCCTGCGAATCATATCCGTAGCTATGGATTTGCCTTTCAGGGAAAAAAGGTGCTGATTGGATGAGGAGTCATGTATTTTAATTCCATAAGGGCGTTGCACGGAAAAACTGTGTGGCGCCTTCTTTTTATTAAAAAAATCTAAAGTTTAAAAATGGTGTTGACAAAGCATAATGATAGTGCTATCTTAATCATGTGGCGATTAGCACTCTTGTTAAACGAGTGCTAACAAAACAAAAACATCTTCGAAGCAGGAGTGAGTGGATGAACGAGAACGAACTGGATGAACGGAAAACTACGATATTAAAAGCAGTGATCCGAAACTACTTAGAGACAGGGGAACCGGTGGGATCCCGGACCATTTCCAAGTACACAGATTTGAATTTAAGCTCAGCCACGATTCGGAATGAGATGTCGGATCTGGAGGAGATGGGCTACATCGTACAGCCCCATACATCAGCCGGACGGATTCCTTCCGATAAGGGATATCGATTCTACGTGGATCAGCTCATGGCGGAGAGAGACAAGGAAGTCTCTGAGATGAAGAATTTCGTTATCGAGCAGACCGAAAAAGTAGATAACGTATTACAGCAGGTGGCAAAGATTTTGGCAACCAATACCAATTACGCCACCATGGTGACGGCGCCACACAGCGGACATAATAAGGTAAAGTTCATGCAGCTTTCCAGTGTGGATGAGACCCATATCCTTGCCGTTATCGTGCTGGAGGGCAACCTGGTGAAAAACAAAATGATCACCGTGGAGGAAGCTGTCAATAACGAGGATATGCTGAAGTTGAATATTCTTCTGAATACCAGCCTTACCGGATTGACCATTGCAGAGATTAATCTGGGCACCATCGCAGCCTTGAAGGAAAAGGCGGGCATTCATTCCAAAGTAGTCAGCGATGTGTTGGATGCAGTGGCAGAGGTAATCAGCGAGGGAGAGGACCTGCAGGTATACACCAGCGGAGCTACCAACTTCCTGAAATATCCGGAATTATCTGATTCCGCCAAGGCCAGCGAGCTGTTAAATGCTTTTGAAGAAAAGAAGGAGCTTGTAAGTCTGATCGCCGATAAGCTGGAGGATGAAAACAGCACCGGCATTCAGGTTTATATAGGAGACGAATCCCCGATTCAGACCATGAAGGATTGCAGTGTGGTGACAGCCACCTACGAACTGGGCGAGGGTGTCAAGGGTACCATCGGTATCATTGGCCCGAAGCGTATGGATTATGAAAATGTCATGGATAATCTGAGAAGTCTGAAATCACAGTTGGATGAAGTCTTGAAAAAAGCAAAGGATAAATAGAAAATGCAGAATGAGGAACGGATAGGCGACTCATTTTTAGAGAGGTGATAAGAAAGTGGCAGAATTAGAAAAGGAAAAGAACGAAGATCTTGAGGAAGATATCATATTAGAGGGAGAGGTGGAAGAGACCGAGGCAGAAGAAACCGCAGAAGCTCCTTCTGAGGAGGAAGAAGAGACAGAAGACACAGAGCAGGAGGCTGCAGGGGAAGAAGCGGAAGGCGATGAGCCGGAGGCAGAGCCTAGGAAGGGAATCTTCAAGAAAAAGGAAAAGAAGGATAAGAAAGATGAGCAGATCGAGGAGTTAAACGATCGCCTGCGACGTCAGATGGCAGAGTTTGATAACTTCCGGAAACGTACCGAGAAGGAAAAAGCCCAGATGTTTGACATGGGAGCCAGCACCATCATCGAGAAGATCCTTCCGGTAATCGACAGCTTTGAGAGAGGCCTTGCCGCCGTATCTGAGGAGGAAAAGGAAAATCCTTTCGTTCAGGGTATGGATAAGGTATATAAACAAATGACCACAGCGCTTGCTGAGGTGGGAGTGGTTCCCATCGAGGCTGCCGGTGCAGAGTTTGATCCCAATCTTCACAATGCGGTCATGCATGTGGAGGATGAAGCTCTGGGAGAGAATGTAGTAGCCGAGGAATTGCAAAAGGGTTATATGTACAAGGAAACAGTAGTCAGACATAGCATGGTTAAAGTAGCCAATTAAAGTAGGAGGAAAAAATTATGAGCAAAATTATTGGTATTGACTTAGGAACAACAAACAGTTGTGTAGCAGTTATGGAAGGTGGAAAGCCTACCGTTATCGCAAACCAGGAAGGTGCAAGAACCACACCCTCCATCGTAGCATTTACAAAGACCGGTGAGCGTCTCATCGGTGAGCCGGCAAAGCGTCAGGCAGTTACCAACGCAGAGAAGACCATCTCTTCTATTAAGAGACACATGGGAACCGATTATAAAGTAGCCATCGACGACAAGCAGTATTCTCCCCAGCAGATTTCCGCAATGGTTCTGCAGAAGTTAAAGGCAGATGCGGAGGGATATCTGGGTGAGTCTGTTACCGAGGCTGTCATCACAGTTCCGGCATACTTCAATGACGCACAGCGTCAGGCTACCAAGGACGCAGGAAAGATCGCAGGTCTGGATGTAAAGCGTATTATCAACGAGCCTACCGCAGCAGCATTGGCTTACGGTCTTGACAATGAGAAAGAGCAGAAGATCATGGTATACGACTTAGGTGGCGGTACCTTTGATGTATCTATCATCGAGATCGGTGACGGTGTCATCGAGGTGCTTTCTACCAACGGTGATACACACTTAGGTGGTGATGACTTCGATAACAAGATCACACAGTGGATGATCGACGAGTTCAAGAAGGCAGAGGGTGTAGACCTTTCTACCGATAAGATGGCTCTTCAGAGATTAAAGGAAGCAGCAGAGAAGGCAAAGAAAGAGCTTTCTTCCGCAACCACAACCAACATCAACCTTCCGTTTATCACAGCAACGGCTGAGGGGCCGAAGCACTTCGATATGAACTTAACCAGAGCAAAATTTGATGAGTTAACTCATGATCTGGTAGAGAGAACAGCAATCCCGGTTCAGAACGCCATGAAGGATGCAGGTGTAACCAACGCTGACCTGGGTCAGGTACTTTTGGTAGGTGGATCTACCCGTATCCCGGCAGTTCAGGATAAGGTAAGACAGTTAACCGGAAAAGAGCCCAGCAAGTCTTTGAACCCGGATGAGTGTGTGGCATTAGGTGCTTCCATCCAGGGTGGTAAGTTGGCAGGAGATGCAGGCGCAGGCGAGATCTTACTGCTGGATGTAACACCGTTGTCACTTTCCATCGAGACCATGGGCGGTGTGGCTACCAGACTGATCGAGCGTAACACCACCATCCCTACCAAGAAGAGCCAGATCTTCTCCACCGCAGCAGATAACCAGACTGCCGTTGATATCAACGTAGTACAGGGTGAGAGACAGTTCGCAAGAGATAATAAGTCCTTAGGACAGTTCCGTCTGGACGGAATCCCGCCAGCACGTCGTGGAGTTCCTCAGATCGAGGTTACCTTTGATATCGATGCAAACGGTATCGTAAACGTATCCGCAAAGGATCTGGGAACAGGCAAGGAGCAGCACATCACCATCACAGCAGGTTCCAACATGTCTGATGAGGAAATCGATAAGGCTGTAAAGGAAGCAGCCGAGTTTGAAGCACAGGATAGGAAGAGAAAAGAAGCCATCGATACCAGAAACGATGCAGATTCCTTTGTATTCCAGACACAGCAGGCACTGGATCAGGTGGGTGCAAGCTTGGATCCTGCAGATAAGTCTGCAGTAGAGGCTGACCTGAATGCACTGAAAGCTCTGGTAGAGGCAAATCCTCAGGCTGAGAACATGACAGAGGCTCAGGTGGCTGAGATGAAGGCTGCTAAGGAAAAACTGACAGAGAGTGCACAGAAAGTATTTGCTAAGATGTACGAGAATGCACAGGCAGCGCAGGGTGCACAGGCAGGACCTGGTCCGGATATGGGCGCAGGCCCGGATATGAATGCCGGCAGCGCAGACGATGATGTGGTAGATGCAGATTACAAAGAGGTATAAAATACAAATCTGCAAATGAAAGAACAGATGATATGCAGTAACATGATATATGCGGTGGGAATCCGGAAAACGTGATTCTTACCGCATATAAGCGGTTACATAGAGATTACAAATAAAATGTTGCGATCTATATGTTTTCATACGATTTATGCGGTTTCGCATAAATCTGTTCTGAACAGATACAAATGTTCATAGAGAGAGGAAAAAGATATGGCAGAACAGAAAAGAGATTACTACGAGGTCCTTGGCGTAGATAAAAACGCAGATGATGCGGCGATCAAAAAGGCCTATCGTGTCCTTGCCAAGAAATATCATCCGGATATGAATCCGGGAGATCAGGAAGCAGAGAAAAAATTTAAAGAGGCCTCCGAGGCTTATGCCGTTCTCAGTGATCCGGATAAAAGAAGACAGTATGACCAGTTTGGTCATGCAGCCTTTGACGGAAGCGGTGGCGGTGCTGGCGGATTTGATTTTTCCGGAATGGATATGGGCGATATTTTCGGCAGCTTTGGAGATATCTTTGGAGATATTTTCGGAGGCGGCAGCAGAAGAAACAGCAACGGCCCCATGAAGGGTGCCAATATCCGTACCAGTGTCCGCATCAGCTTTGAAGAGGCTGTGTTTGGCTGCGAGAAAGAAATCGAACTGGTGCTGAAGGATGAGTGTACCACCTGTCATGGAACCGGAGCAAAGCCCGGTACCAGTCCGGAGACCTGTACCAAGTGTGGTGGAAAGGGAAAGGTGGTATATACCCAGCAATCATTGTTTGGTATGGTGCAGAATGTGCAGACCTGTCCGGAGTGTAACGGCAGTGGAAAGGTTGTAAAGGATAAATGTACCTCCTGTCGTGGAACGGGATATATTGCCACCAAAAAGAAAATTAAGGTCAGCATACCGGCCGGAATCGACAATGGACAGAGCGTCCGCATCCGGGATAAGGGTGAGCCGGGAATAAACGGCGGCCCCAGAGGAGACCTGCTGGTGGAAGTAATCGTATCCAGCCATCGGATTTTCCAGAGACAGGATATGAATATTTACTCCACTGCGCCCATTACCTATGCACAGGCAGCTTTGGGCGGAGAAATCCGCATCAACACCGTGGATGGTGAGGTGCTTTATGAGGTGAAGCCCGGTACCCAGACTGACACACGGATTCGTCTGAAGGGCAAGGGAGTTCCTTCTCTGAGGAATTCTGCAGTGCGTGGCGACCAGTATGTTACACTGGTGGTGCAGGTGCCCACAGGCTTAAACGAGCGGGCGAAGCAGGCGTTGCGTGAGTTCGACGAGGCCACAGGCGGCTCTTTGAATTCTGCAGGTCAGGCTTCCACTGGTGGAAAAAAGAAGAAGGGATTTATGGATAAGCTGAAGGAATCCTTAGACGACAAATAATGATTACCCGTAACTATTCAGTAGGCATACGCATTTACTGCGGATGCCGTATGAAAAAGTATATTTAGCAAGCGCAAATCCATTTGCGAAGCAAACTTTGCATGGATTTGCGCTCGTAACTGGAAGGTACTGAACAGTTACGATTACCCTTTTATCTGCGTTTATTTTGACAAAGAATGCGGATAAAAGGGCTTTTTTTTGTATAATTCTCTGGTAAAAAATATATTGCACAGAGAAACTAGATATTGTACAATCAAAATGACTATTTGTGTTTTTGTCGCTATATATTGTTTGCAATGCAGAGAAAAAGGAGCGTGGCTTATGAAACAGCAGAAGGGTGCTGTCGTTAAGCATGATAAAGCAGCAGATTTTGAAAAATGGCGATTCCAGCAGGCAGTGGAGCTGGAGCATTCCAGGAAGCAGTTGGAGGACGAGAGAAGAAAGTTCGAACAGGAGCAGAAAGAATTCGCTCGTCAGAAACGGGAGTTTGAGTATACAAAAAGCAGTGAAATGGACCATATCAAACAGGAACAGCATTTGTTTGATTTGAAGTGGAAGATTTTGGAGGATGAATTAAAAAAGCTGGCTTCCGATAAAGAACGCTTCGAAAAACAGAAGGATTTTTACAGCCGGGTGAATGATTATGAGTCTAGCCACAGGAAGTCCGTCTCCAACGTATTGAAGGGAGAAATGTTTTTCACAGGTGTGAATAATGAACTGACGCTTAAGAAGCGGTATAAGGACTTGATTAAGATCTATCATCCGGACAATCTGGGTGGTGATACCGGTACCATACAGGAAATCAACCGGGAATACGATGCCCTGTGTAAAAAGCTGGATGCACGACACAAAAAATGAGATGAGGGAGAATAGCCGGAATGAAATGGGATAAATATACAATAGAGACCACCACTGACGCCGAAGACTTTATCAGCATGATGCTGGCTGAGGTTGGTATCGAGGGAATTGAGATTCAGGATAATGTGCCGCTGACGGAGGAAGAAACTGCAGGAATGTTTATTGACTTCCCGCCGGAGCTGCCGCCGGATGAAGGAAAAAGCTTTGTGACTTTTTATCTGGAAGCCGGAGAGGATCACAGTGACAAGCTGAAGGAGGTCCGGGTGGGACTGGAGAACCTCCGCAGCATGGTAGACGTGGGACCGGGAACCATCACCTCCGGACAGACGGAGGATTTGGATTGGATCAACAACTGGAAACAGTTTTTCCAGTCTTTTTATATCGATGATATTTTGATCAAGCCTACCTGGGAGCCGTTGAAGGAGGAGGATCAGGACAAGTTTTTGATTGAGATTGATCCCGGTGTATCCTTTGGAACCGGCAAGCATGAGACTACCCAGCTTTGCATTCGTCAGCTTCGCAAATATCTGAAACCGGGACAAAAGGTGTTAGATGTGGGATGCGGCAGTGGGATTTTATCTATTGCTGCACTGAAGCTGGGTGCAGGAAGCGTGGTGGGAACCGATATCGATGAAGCATGTATGACCTCTACGGCTGAGAATATGGCGGTGAACCATCTGGATGAGGAACTGGGCACTTTTTATGTGGGAAATCTGATCGATGATGAAAAGCTGCAGGAAAAAGTGGGCAGCGAGTGTTATGATATTGTGGTTGCCAATATTTTGGCAGATGTTATTATTCCCATGGCACCGGTGATTCCGGCACGATTAAAGCAGGATGGCATTTTTATCACTTCCGGAATCATTGATTTTAAGGAGCAGGAAGTGTCTGCAGCCATTGAGTCGGCAGGATTTGAGATTTTAGAGATCAATCATCAGGGTGAGTGGGTGAACATCACAGCACGTAAGAAATATTAGATGATTATTCAGAACAGGCCGGAGCGGGAACCGCATAGGTCTCCGTTCCACTTTGGTCGGTGCTAAAACAGACATCCACCGGATGTCTAGCGCCCGTAAGATTATGATTCAGAATAGGAACAGACAGGAAATGCATCAGTTTTTTGTAGACAGCAGTCAGATTGGAAAAGAATATGTCACCATCACAGGCGGGGATGTGAATCACATCCGCAATGTGCTGCGTATGCGTTGCGGAGATACCATCCGGGTCAGCGGTTCCGCAGGGGAAAGCTATTTGTGCAAAATTGCAGAGGTGGGAGAGGATTTTGTGCAGGCAGATATTCTTTCAGAAGGAGCCCAGACAGAGCTTCCTGCCCAAATCTATCTGTTTCAGGCACTCCCCAAGGGCGACCGCATGGAAACGGTAATCGAGAAGGCGGTGGAACTGGGCGCCTGTGAGATTATTCCTGTGGCTATGAAGTACTGCGTAGTAAAGCTGGATGAAAAAAAGGCGGCGGCGAAGGTGCGCAAGTGGCAGGCACAGGCGGAGACGGCAGCCAAACAGTCCAAGCGCAGCATCATTCCCAAGGTTCATGATGTGGTGAACTATCAGGAAGCACTGCGCATGGCAAATGCATGTGATCTTCGGCTGGTGCCTTATGAAAATGAAGAAGGCATGGCAGGCACCAGGAAGATTCTGGAGAAGGTGCAGCCGGGACAGACTATCAGTGTCATCATCGGGCCGGAGGGAGGATTCGCTCCGGAGGAGATTGAAGCTGCCAGGGAGACTATGGAGGTGATTTCCCTGGGTCGCAGAATCCTTCGCACGGATACGGCAGGCATGTGTATTCTTTCCCTGCTGATGCTGCAGCTGGAAGCTGGCAGTATGGGATAAAAGAGAGCTTTTGTCACAAGCTTTTGGCGGCATAAGGTTCATGAGACGAATTTGATTACACAGAAAGGAACCCGTTTTGTGAAGACGGAACGAGAGATGGAAGCATATTTGGATAATTCAGCTACTACCCGGTGCAGTGACCGGTCTTGTGAGCTGATGGTAAAACTTTTGACAGAGGATTTTGGCAATCCCTCCTCCATGCATTTAAAGGGCGTGGAGGCAGAAAATTATATCAAAGAGGCAAAAAAGAAAATAGCAAAGACCATGCGTGTGGCCGAGAAAGAAATCCTGTTTACCTCAGGTGGTACGGAATCGAATAATCTGGCCATTATCGGAGCGGCCATGGCAAATCGGAGAAGCGGAATGCATGTAATCACCACTTCCATTGAGCATGCCTCTGTGGCAAATCCCATGCATTTCCTGGAGGAACAGGGGTTTCGGGTTACCTATCTGGGTGTGGATCACAATGGCGTGATTTCGCTGGATGAATTGACAGCTGCAGTGGAGGAGGATACCATATTGGTTTCCCTGATGCAGGTGAACAATGAAATCGGTGCCATCGAACCCATAGAGGAAGCGGTAAAACGGATTAAGGAGAAAAATCCAAATACATTGATTCATGTGGATGCCATCCAGTCCTATGGCAAGCTGCGGATTTATCCAAAGAAGCTGGGGATTGACATGCTTTCTGTCAGCGGACATAAGATCCACGGGCCAAAAGGCAGTGGATTTTTGTGGATGCGGGATAAGGTCAAGATAAAGCCCTTGATTCTTGGCGGAGGCCAGCAAAAAGGAATGCGTTCCGGCACGGAGAATGTACCGGCTATCGCCGGGCTGGGTGAGGCTTCGGCTGAGATTTATGAGCAGTTTGATGAGAATGTGGAGCATTTGTATAAACTGAAAGAGCATTTTATTACCCGTTTGCAGGAAATTGACGATTATACGGTGAATGGTCTTACAGGAAGGGACAGTGCTCCTCACATTGTCAGTGTCAGCTTTGCGGGGGTGCGCAGCGAGGTGCTGCTCCATGCACTGGAGGAGCGGGGAATCTATGTTTCAGCCGGCTCCGCATGTTCTTCTAACAAGCCGGCCGTGAGCCGTACTTTAAGCAGCATCGGGGTAAAGCAGGAGCTTTTGGATTCCACCATACGGTTCAGCTTTAGCGTGCATACGCAGAAGGAGGAGCTGGACTATACCATAGAAGCATTAAAGGAACTGCTGCCTGCGCTGCGGCGGTTTACCAGAAAATGAGTAACAGGCCGAATCACTTGATGATGAGGCCGTAAGAACATGATTTATATGCGAGCAAACCCCATCGGTGCGGCCGATTTTCATGGGTTTGCGAATCGTATCTGTGAAGTACTGAACAGATACGAATTATCAGAAAGAAGGAATTGCGTGATGTATCGATCATTTTTAGTAAAATACGGAGAAATCGGAGTCAAGGGAAAGAACCGCTATATTTTTGAAAATATGCTGATGGACCAGGTGAAATTCGCCTTAAAGCCTGTGGAGGGCTCTTTTGAGGTGCGCAAGGAGCAGGGGCGTATTTACGTGGATGTGACATCGGAGGATTATGATTACGAAGGCTGCGTGGAAGCATTAAAGCGTGTATTTGGTGTGGTTGCGTTCTGCCCGTTGCTTCAGGTGGAGGATGAGGGCTTTGACAAGCTGGCGGAGACCGTTGTGACTCATCTAAAGGAAGCTTATCCGGCAGGAAATTTTTCCTTTAAGGTAAATGCCAGACGCGCCAGAAAGAATTATCCCAAGGATTCCATGGAGATCAATGCGGACATGGGAGAAAAAATCCTGGATGCGTTTCCCAATGCCACAGTGGATGTGCACAATCCGCAGGTTATGGTGTGTATCGAAATCCGTAGCATGATTAATATTTACTGGGAGGAGATTCCGGGACCGGGCGGTATGCCGGTGGGTTCCAATGGAAAGGCGATGCTTCTGTTATCCGGAGGAATTGACAGTCCCGTGGCAGGCTATATGATTGCGAAGCGTGGTGTGGCCATTGACGCCACCTATTTCCATGCACCGCCATACACCAGCGAGAGAGCGAAGCAGAAGGTAATCGACCTGGCCCGGATTGTGGCTCGTTTCAGCGGTCCCATTAACCTGCATGTAGTGAATTTTACGGATATTCAGATGTATATTTACGAGAAATGTCCCCATGAGGAGCTGACCATCATTATGCGTCGCTATATGATGAAGCTGGCGGAGCATTTTGCAAAAGAATCTGGCTGCATGGGATTGATTACGGGAGAAAGTATCGGACAGGTGGCCAGCCAGACGATGCAGTCTTTGTATGTGACAAATGAGGTATGTACCATGCCGGTGTATCGTCCCTTGATTGGATTTGATAAGCAGGAAATTGTGGATATTTCGGAAAAGATAGAGACTTATGAGACCTCCATTTTGCCCTATGAAGACTGCTGTACCATTTATGTGGCAAAGCATCCGGTGACAAAACCAAATCTGGAATATATCAGGAAGTCAGAGACAAAACTGACTGAGAAGATAGATGAACTGATGCAGATTGCCATAGATACGGTAGAAACCATACGGATAGAAGCGGCAGAATGATGAAAAAGCGGCTCTGAAGAGATACAAAAATCGTAAAGAAAAGGGACTGCGATTTGCAATCCCTTAGCTTACGTAATACATCTCTCTTAAACATCAAACTATACAAGGTACGGCTTTAATGCTTCCATAATCTCGTCTAAGCTGGACTCAGCGTGAATAGCTAAATCAATCGGCTTGGATAAATCTAAGCTGAAGATACCCATGATGGACTTTGCATCGATGACATATCTGCCAGAGATTAAGTCGAAATCAAACTCAAACTGTGTAATGGCATTAACGAAAGATTTTACCTTGTCGATTGAGTTTAAAGAAATTTGAACTGTTTTCATATAGAGACCTCCTTGTGGTTACTACAATCTTCTGTAACTATTCAGTACCTTCATAGTTACAATCTTCTTTCTTATAGTAACTGCTTTAGGGGGAAAAGTCAACAAGAAGTGAGGAAAAAAGTGGAATGAAAAAAGCGGCATTACACAATTTGGGGTGTAAAGTAAATGCATACGAAACAGAAGCGATGCAGCAGCTGTTAGAGAAGGCTGGTTATGAAATCGTGCCTTTTACAGAAAAGGCGGATGTGTATGTGATCAATACCTGTTCTGTGACTAATATAGCGGATCGGAAATCCCGTCAGATGATTCATAAGGCGAAAAAGGAAAATCCGGACAGTATTGTAGTGGCGGCAGGATGCTACGTGCAGACCTCTCCGGAAGAGGCTGGGGTAGATGAAGCGATTGATATCATCCTTGGCAATGATAAAAAGAATCAACTGGTGCGGTTGATTGAGGAATATCAGCAGAAGAAGGATGGGGAGCTTTTAGTAGAAATAGGTGATATCAACGATCGTGGGGAGCGCTTTGAAAATATGTATCTGGAGCGGACGGCCGAACATACCAGAGCATTTTTAAAAGTGCAGGATGGCTGTAACCAGTTCTGCAGTTACTGTATTATCCCCTATGCCAGAGGGCGGGTTCGAAGCAGGATGGCAGATGACGTGGTGGCGGAGGTACAACGTCTGGCTGCCAATGGATATCAGGAAGTGGTTTTGACCGGAATTCATTTGAGTTCCTATGGTGTCGACCACGGAGACAATTTACTTCATCTTATCGAGCTGGTACACCAGGTGGAGGGAATAGAGAGAATCCGTCTGGGATCTTTAGAACCGGGCATTATTACGGAGAACTTTGTGAAGCGTCTTTCTGAGCTAAAAAAGGTATGCCCACATTTTCATCTGTCTCTTCAGAGTGGATGTGATGAAACTCTGAAACGCATGAACCGGAAATATGATACCGCTCGATATGAGGAGGGGTGCCGCCTGATTCGCAGTTACTATGAGCATCCGGCTATCACCACGGATGTGATCGTGGGATTCCCGGGCGAGACGGAGGAGGAATTTGCCCGGACAAAAGCATTTTTGGAGAAAATTCATTTCTATGAGATGCATATTTTTAAGTACTCCAAGAGAAAAGGAACCGTGGCGGCCGGCATGGAGCATCAGGTGACGGATCAGGTAAAAACGGCGAGAAGCAATGAGCTTTTAACACTGGCGAAGAAAATGTCTGCTGAGTTCCGGGAATACTATAGAGGAAAACAGATGGAAGTCCTGTTGGAAGAGGAGCTTATGCTGGACGGCGAATGTTATTACACCGGGTATACCAGAGAGTATGTGAAGGTGGCTGTAAGAGCCCAGGGTAATATGGAGAATCAGTTTTATACCGGAGTGGAAGGGGAAGATGTCCTACTGGTGAACTTGTAAATCCAGGGTTGAATTTTACTCCTTCTTATATTAGAATAGGATAAGCGATGCTTTTTCATTCAATAGAACAAAAGAGCAGGATGAGGCGTAGAGAATGCAGAATATTAATAATACACAATATTTCAAAGTTGAAAAAGAACCGGAATTAAAGGTAAAGGATGTGCTGGAGATCGTATATCGGGCTTTGGCGGAGAAAGGCTATAATCCGGTGAATCAGATCGTGGGTTATATTATGTCTGGTGATCCTACTTATATCACCAGTTATAATAATGCGCGCAGTCTGGTTATGAAGGTTGAGAGAGACGAGCTGGTAGAGGAGATTTTACGAGAATATATTCATTCTAATTCCTGGAAATAAGGAGGTCATTATGCGGATCATCGGACTGGACTTTGGTTCGAAAACAGTAGGAGTCGCAGTTAGCGATGAGCTGCTTATCACTGCCCAGGGCGTGGAGATTATTAATCGGAAGTCTCAGAGCAAGCTGCGGCAGACATTGGCAAGAATTGAAGAGTTAATCCGGCAATACGGCGTGGATAAAATCGTTTTAGGTTTCCCTAAGAATATGAATAATACAGAAGGGGAACGATGTGAAAAGACACTGGAATTTAAGGAAATGTTAGAGCGCCGCACAGGTCTTGAGGTAGTGCTGTGGGATGAGCGTCTGACAACTGTGGCGGCCGACCGCACTATGATGGAAGTCGGCATTCGGAGAGAGAATCGAAAACAATATGTGGATCAGATTGCAGCCACATTTATTCTGCAGGGATATCTGGATTATCAGAAGAACCGGCAGTAGGATGTGTATGTGCGTGGTCCGATGTAAAATAATAGGAGAAGAAATGGAAAAAGTTAATTTTACAGATCCGGACACCGGTGATAGTCTGGAGTTTTTTGTGTTGGAACAGACTACAATCCGAGGAATCAACTACCTTCTTGTCACAGTGGATGAAGAGGGTGATTCGGATGCATTTATATTGCGTGAAAAAGAAATCGAAGACGATCAAAATGCCATTTATGAAATGGTTGAAGATGATAAAGAGTTAAGTTCTATCGCTAAAATCTTTGAAGAATTATTGGAAGATGTGGAGATCGAAGCTTAGCGGAAGCAAAGTACAAAAGCAGAAAATAACAGGAGAAAATGCGGGCTGTTCAGGCAGTGTGTGGTGTTATTTTTGTGCACTTTGCAGCTACAAATAATTGGAGGTATTAGATAAGTTGAAGAGAGAACAAACAAAATTGAAAACAAAGGCAAAAGCTAAGCCGGAATCTGGCTCAAAATTAAAAATTATTCCTTTGGGAGGATTAGAGCAGATCGGAATGAATATCACAGCCTTTGAATATGAGGACAGTATCATTGTGGTGGACTGTGGACTTTCCTTCCCGGATGACGATATGTATGGAGTGGATCTGGTGATCCCGGATGTGACATATCTGAAAGATAACATTGACAAGGTGAAGGGCTTTTTTATCACCCATGGTCACGAAGACCATATCGGTGCCATTCCCTATGTACTGCGTGATATCAATGTTCCCATTTATGCCACCAGACTTACCATTGCGATTATTGAGCATAAGTTAGAAGAGCATAATATGCTAAAAAAGGTAAAGCGCAAGGTGGTAAAATACGGACAGAATATCAACTTAGGTGCATTCCATGTGGAGTTTATCCGTACCAATCACAGTATTCAGGATGCAGCTGCATTGGCCATTTATTCCCCCGCAGGAATCGTAGTGCATACCGGTGACTTTAAGGTGGATTACACACCGGTATATGGAGATGCCATTGATTTGCAGCGATTTGGCGAGATTGGAAAGAAGGGTGTGCTAGCGCTGATGTGCGATTCCACCAATGCGGAGCGCCCGGGCTTTACCATGTCAGAACGCACCGTAGGGAAGACCTTTGACAATATTTTCGGGGATCATCAGAATACCCGTATTATCATTGCTACCTTTGCATCGAATGTAGACCGTGTGCAGCAGATTATCAATTCTGCCCATAAATATGGCCGTAAGGTAGTGGTGGAAGGCCGCAGTATGGTGACCATCATCAATATTGCATCGGAACTGGGGTATCTGAATGTGCCGGACAATACACTGATTGACATCGAGCAGCTGCGCAATTATCCGGATGAGCAGACCGTGATTATCACCACCGGTAGCCAGGGGGAGTCCATGGCAGCTCTGTCCCGTATGGCATCCGGTATTCATAGAAAAGTTTCCATCAAACCAAAGGATACCATTATCTTTAGTTCTAATCCGATACCGGGAAATGAAAAAGCCGTTTCCGATGTCATCAACGATCTGACCATGAAAGGGGCAGAGGTGATTTTCCAGGATGTACATGTATCCGGTCATGCCTGTCAGGAGGATATCAAGCTGATTTACTCTCTGGTAAAACCGAAATATGCCATTCCGGTACATGGTGAGTATCGCCATTTGATTGCCCAGGCTAAGGTGGCTGAACAGCTGGGTGTTGAAAAGGATAACATTTTTATTTTGTCTTCCGGAGATGTGCTGGAGCTGGATGATAAGAAGGCGAAAGTAACCGGTCATGTTCAGGTGGGCGATGTGATGGTGGACGGTTTAGGCGTCGGCGATGTCGGAAATGTAGTACTTCGGGACAGACAGCATCTGGCTCAGGAGGGTATCATTATCGTTACCGTCACATTGGAGATGGGTTCCCGCATGGTGGTGGCCGGACCGGAGATCGTATCCAGAGGATTTGTGTATGTGCGCGGTGCCGGTGGTCTGATGGACGAGGCCAGACAGGTAGTAAATATCGCATTGGATCGGTTCTTAGACCGAAGTAGTAATGAATGGAGCAAGCTGAAGGCAGATATCAAGGATGATCTGGGAGATTTCGTTTGGAAGGAGACCAAGCGCAGACCGATGATTATTCCTATTATCATGGAAGTATAGGTGAGTATATGAATCAAATTTGTGAAAAAACAGCGGATCTTATCGTAGCAATCCGTCAGAGTGATGAATATAAACGGTATCAGGAGGCAAGGCAGAAGCTTCATGAGGATCCGGATCTGGAACGGTCGGTGCATGAGTTTCGCAAACGGAATTATCAGATACAAAACAGTGGAAACGTAGATCTTTTTAATGAAGTGGATCATCTGGACTGGGAGAACAGTCAGATGATTAAAAATCCTGTGGTAGAGGAGTATATGGCCGCGGAGATTGCTTATTGTCGTGTAGTGCAGGAGATTAACTGGAGACTGATCGAGGGAATGGATTTTGAGGTTGGTTTCGTCAACGAATGATGATTGTGAGGGTCTTATATGAGTGCCAGTAAAGTTGTGATGCGTATTGTGCGGATTTGTTTATCGACACTGTTGGTTGTTCTCATTATCTATGTTTTGATTCGGTCAGGTGTCTATGCCTATGATATGGGATACCGCCTGTTTACAGAGGAGCCGGTGTCCAGCGAGGAAAATGGACAAAATGTAGCACTTCAGATTACGGAAGACATGTCTGCCCGTGATATTGGGAAGATCCTGGAGGAAAGAAATCTGGTGCGTGATGGAAATCTGTTTGCTATGCAGCTTACACTGTCCGCATACAAGGATAAGCTGGTTCCTGGTGTGTACACATTAAATTCCTCCATGACAGCGGAGGAGATGATGCAGGTTATGTCACAAACAGAGGAGGAAAAAGAGTGATTGTAGACGAACGTCTGGTGACATATATTAATTCTCTGGACAGGGGAAATACTGATGTTTTAGAGCAGATCGAGCGGGAGGCCATAGACAGCTATGTGCCTATCATCCGTAAAGAGATGCAGAGCTTTTTAAAAATGATACTGATGGCAGAGCGTCCGGCGCGGATTCTGGAGGTGGGAACCGCGGTCGGATTTTCTGCTATTCTTATGGCAACCTATGATCCGGTGCACTGTGAAATCACTACCATTGAAAATTATGAAAAGCGAATTCCCATTGCCAGAGAGAATTTTCGCAGAGCCGGAATGGAGCAGCAGATTACCCTGCTGGAGGGGGATGCAGCCCAGGTGTTAAAAACACTGGGGGAACCCTATGACTTTATATTTATGGATGCGGCGAAGGGGCAGTATATCAATTTTCTGCCGGATATTTTGCGTTTGCTGAAACCGGGAGGAATGCTGATATCTGACAATGTCCTGCAGGATGGAGATATTATCGAGTCTCATTTTATTGTGACCAGGAGAAACCGAACCATTCACAAGCGGATGCGGGAATATCTGTATGAGCTGACACATCATGAAGAATTGGTGACCAGCATCCTTCCGGTGGGAGATGGAATCACAGTAAGTGTGAGGGAGGGCTAACATGAACGAAGTTCATGTTTTAGGATAGCCCGACCGATATGACAGGAATTATGTGTAATTCCTGTCGATACCAAATTGGAGGGCTAACATGAACGAAGTTCATGTTTTAGGATAGCCCATATTAAATAGCGAAAGGAAATGTAACATGAGACCAGTTGAATTATTAGTTCCGGCCAGCAGTCTGGAAGTTCTAAAGATAGCAGTTATATTTGGTGCGGACGCAGTGTATATCGGTGGTGAGGTGTTCGGACTCCGTGCCAAGGCGAAGAATTTTTCGATGGAGGATATGCGGGAAGGAATCGCCTTTGCCCATGAGCACGGCGTGAAGGTTTATGTGACGGCGAATATATTGGCCCACAACGGGGATCTGGATGGTGTGCGGGAGTACTTTCGTGAACTGAAGGAAATCGGTCCGGATGCCCTGATTATTTCCGATCCGGGAATCTATACCATTGCCAGAGAAATCTGCCCGGAAATCGAGCGTCATATCAGCACCCAGGCCAACAACACCAACTACGGCACCTATCGGTTCTGGTGGGAACAGGGGGCGAAGCGTGTGGTGTCCGCCAGAGAGCTGTCCCTGCAGGAAATTGCAGAGATTCGGAAAAATATTCCGGAGGAGATGGAGATCGAGACCTTTATTCACGGGGCTATGTGCATTTCCTATTCCGGCCGTTGTCTGCTGAGTAATTATTTTACCGGGCGGGATGCCAACCAGGGTGCCTGCACCCATCCCTGCCGCTGGAAGTATGCGGTGGTGGAGGAGAGCAGACCGGGAGAGTATCTGCCGGTGTATGAGAACGAGCGGGGGACTTATATTTTTAACTCCAAGGATCTGTGTATGATTGAGCATATTCCCCAGCTGATTGAGGCGGGAATCGATTCCTTTAAGATTGAGGGGCGTATGAAGACTGCCTTGTATGTGGCTACTGTGGCTCGCACCTATCGCAAGGCCATTGATGATTATCTGGAGTCACCGGAGTTATATGAGAAGAATATGCCCTGGTACTTAGATCAGATTTCCAACTGCACCTATCGGCAGTTTACCACCGGATTCTTCTTCGGAAAACCTTCCGAGGAAGCCCAGATTTACGACAGCAACACCTACCTGAAGGAGTATACTTACCTGGGAATCGTGGGTGAATGTAATGAGCAGGGACTGTACCGCATCGAGCAGCGGAACAAGTTCTCTGTGGGGGAGCAGATCGAGGTCATGAAGCCGGATGGGGAGAACCGTGTTGTGACGGTGCGGCGGATTGTGGATGAGGAAGGGCAGGACATGGAGTCTGCACCACATCCCAAGCAGGTTCTGTATATCGATTTGGGTGAGCCTTTGCAGCTGTATGATATTCTGCGGAGACAGGAGCCTGAAGTTAAGTGAGAAGCAGAATTGTAATTTGAACGGAAAACCGCTATACTATAGGAAAAACGTATCTGTGTAGGTACTGAACAGATACAAAGAAACCTGGTATAGCGGTTATTGTTCCCAAAGCAGCGTAAAGCGACCTTTGGGGGCGTGGAGGTAGGAAGATGGCAAGGAATGTAGCGATTGGAATACAGCTGTTTAATGAAGTGATAGAAAAAAAGTGCTTTTATGTTGATAAAACGAATTTTATAAAAGAATGGTGGGAGAGCAATGACAGCGTGACATTGATTAACCGTCCCCGCCGTTTTGGAAAGACTCTGAACATGAGTATGGTGGAGCAGTTTTTTTCTGTGGACTACAAAGATCGGGGAGATTTGTTCGAGGGGCTTTCCATCTGGCAAGATGAGAACTACAGACAGATTCAGGGGACCTACCCGGTCATCAGTCTGTCCTTTGCCAATGTGAAGGAAAGGAATTACCAGTCTACTCGTAAAAAGATTTGCCAGATGATTGCAGAATTATATACAAGAAATTCTTTTCTTTTGGACTGTCCGGCTATTGAAGAGGGGGACAGAGCATTCTTTCAACGGGTTTCTGCGGATATGGATGATGTGGATGCAACCATGGCGATCCATTATCTATCGAAGTTTTTATATCTTTATTATGGCAAAAAAGTCATCATCCTTTTGGATGAATACGATACCCCAATGCAGGAAGCCTATGTGGATGGATACTGGGATGACCTGGTGGCCTTTACAAGAAGCCTTTTCAACTCCACCTTTAAGACAAATCCCTGGCTGGAGCGGGGCATCATGACGGGTATCACGAGGGTTAGCAAGGAGTCCATTTTTTCTGATTTGAATAATCTGAAGGTTGTAACCACAACTTCTGACGAGTATGCCACATCTTTTGGCTTTACCGAGGAAGAAGTATTTGCTGCATTGGATGAATGTGGTCTTTCTGAGGAAAGGGGAGAAGTCAAGAGATGGTATGATGGATTTATTTTTGGAAAACACAAAGATATCTATAATCCGTGGTCGATTCTGAATTTCCTGGATACCGGGAATTTTACCACCTATTGGGCCAACACCAGTTCAAATAGTCTGGTGGGAAAGCTGATTCGGGAAGGAAACCGGAACGTAAAGGCTCAGTTCGAGATGCTGCTGCGGGGGGAGACCATTCGGATTCCCATCGATGAGCAGATTGTGTACAATCAGCTGGATCACAATGAAGATGCGGTCTGGAGTCTGCTTCTGGCAAGCGGTTACTTAAAGGTGCTTTCCTATGACCGGATGGAGTTGCTCTCCCCCGGGCAGGAGCAGATGTATGAACTGGCACTGACCAACTACGAAGTGGTGCGTATGTTTGATGGTATGGTGCGCAGTTGGTTCATGGAAGTAAAGGGAGACTACAACGACTTTGTAAAGGCACTGCTGCAGGGCAATCAGAAGGCTATGAATGCCTATATGAATCGTGTGGCACTGAATACCTTTAGCTATTTTGATGCTGGAAGTAGACCATCCGGGGAAGAACCGGAGCGCTTTTATCATGGCTTTGTTTTAGGATTGATTGTGGATTTGCAGGACAGATACCTCATCACCTCCAACCGGGAAAGCGGTTTCGGAAGATATGATGTGATGCTGGAGCCGAAAAATCCACAAGTGGATGATGCCATTATCCTGGAATTCAAGGTGCATGATCCGGAGGATGAAGAGACGTTAAAAGACACGGTGCAGGCAGCCCTGATTCAGATTGAAGAAAAACAGTACGCAGCTCAGCTTGCTGCACGGGGAATTCCAACGGAGCATATCCGCAGCTATGGATTTGCTTTTCAGGGGAAAAGGGTGCTGATTGGATGAAATTTACTAATCCGTTTCTGGATTTTATGAGCGGCTGCGTAACTGAGCAATGGTTGCGCAGCCGTTTTTTCTAAAATTTTCGAAAAAATACCTGAAAATTATTTAATGTGTACAAAAATTTCGAGTGATTTGTGGAAAATGTGTCAATAGAATAAACCATAAGATTTTGTTATAATAAACATGAACAAACGGTTGCGCAACAAAAGGGATTGCGCACTTCACAAACACCTCGCCATTATCATGGTGACTTATGGAAAAGAATTGGAGGAAAGGATTATGAGTGGAAAGGGAATGGGGAAGAGACGAGTTGGAAAGACTGTAGTATCTTTTTTACTGACATTTGCGATGCTGCTCACATCATCTGCTGTGGCACAGCTGGGTGGCATAACGGTGTCGGCAGAGGATAGTTGGACGGATACGGGTCTGATTACCAATGGAGATTTTGAGACGAGCGATAGCACTGTCTGGACGACAAATATGACTTCCACGGAAAGCTGGTCGGGTGGACAGGTAAAAGATGGTCTGGGTGAAGGGTATGTTCATGTAATGCAGTTTTACAATGGAGTAGACTCAAATACTGCGACATTGAAACAAACTGTCAGCGATGTGGAAGCTGGAACTTATCGTTTGTTTTTTGAAGAGATGGGAAATGCAAGTGTTTCTACCAGTAGTTTTCAAATATCAGTAAAGTCCAATGGGGTGTCCAAATATACAAGTGATGCCATATCATCCACCAACAGTTGGGGAACATGGAAAGATGTCGCATCAGGTGAATTTGTATTAGATTCTAAATCGAATTTGGAAATCACAATCACGATGCAGATGACAAAAGAAGCAACGATGTGCTTTGATAATTTTGTCCTGCAGAAGAAGACGACATCTTCTGGAGGCGAAGCGGAATTTGATGGTATGTTGGAGGATTTTGAAACTGATAATGTTCTGAATGATTGGATTATTACAGAGGGAAACAACGTAAACAGAACAATCAAAAAAGAACCTGAGTGGTCTACCAATAATCAAACTAGTTATTTCCATATAGATAACCAAACAGGAAATGAAGCAACGTTTGGTATGAATCGCACAATCAGTGATGTCCCAGCAGGAACTTATTCTCTTTCCTACATTTTGGATAGTGATTCTTCATTTGATGACCCGGGCTTAGCTGTACAGCTGCGGGATGGGGATAGGATTTTGGTTACCAGTAGTTTTACGCAGGTTAATGGTTATAATACTTGGAAGAATGTGGTAACCAATCCGTTTACATTAGATAATACATCAAATCTTACCATAGTGATTTCCGGAACCATGCCGAAAAATTATTGGGCAGGATTGGATGAGATTAAGTTGGTTGCGGTCACACCGGAAGAAGATGATGATATCAGTTTATCCCAATTGCAAGCATTGCTTGAAAGCGTGCCCAGAAATTATGAGACAGCAGGATTCACAAGCAGTTCGTTGGCGGACTTAAGCGCAGCAATTGAGGCGGCAAAAGGATGTACGGCAGAAAGTGATGCTGCCACGATTGAGTCATGTTATACAGCACTGGATACAGCCTTAAAGTCACTTGTATATCAGGATTCCAAAATCTATGTGAAAAAAGTAGATGGTATGAGAGACGATTTCATCAAAGGAATCGATATTTCATCCTATATTTCAGAGGTAAATAGTGGTGTTGTTTATCGGAATTGGGATGGTCAGGCAGTTGAAGGAAAAGAATTCATCAAACTGTTCGCAGCAGAAGGGGTAAATTATATCCGGCTTCGTGTATGGAATGATCCCAAAACCACCAGTGGCACTTACTATGGTGGTGGCAACAATGATTTGGTTAGAACCGTAGAAATTTGTAATATTATTAGAGACTACAATACAACATATGGAGATACTTACGGTGAAATAAAAGTTCTCGTAGATATCCAGTATTCGGATTTCTGGGCAGACCCGGATAAGCAGGCGGCACCGAAGGCATGGCAGGGGATGAACATTGATCAGAAGACTGCAGCAGTGTCCGAGTTTACCAATACGGTATTGACACAGGTTGCTGCAACCCGTGTTGAGATTGGAATGGTTCAGATAGGAAACGAGACCAACACAGGAATTTGCGGTGAAAGAATTCCTGAGTATAGTACAGAGGGAAGTACAAACGAGGCGAAAGCAAAGTTAGCTGATACCGGATATATTAAGATATTCAAAGCCGGATGTGAAGCGGTTGATACATATAATCGTGCAAATAGTACAAATATAAAAAAGGTGGTTCATTTTACAGATCCACATAACGCTGGTACTTATTTTGCGCAGATGTTATTGGATGGTGGCGTGAATTATGATGTATATGCCACTTCTTACTATCCGTTCTGGCATGGAACCACCAGCAACTTAAACACCATGCTGAAAAACATATCGAATCTTCAAAATGAATCTGGCAACAACATTGAGGTAATGGTTGCTGAAACCCAGTATGTCTATACCAACGAGGACTACGATGGAGCAGATAATCAGGCATATGAGGGAAAAAATAATATTGATTTGTCCGGATGGCCGGTATCTGTACAGGGTCAGGCAAATGAGCTGAGAGATGTGATCGCAGCAGTAGCAGGGGTCGGTGAACGTGGAATCGGAGCATTTTACTGGGAGCCGGGCTGGCTAGGTGTTGGCAATGCTTATGATGAAAACGGCGAGTTGAGTGAAACGGCACTTGCTGCAAATAAGAATAAGTGGGAAACCTATGGTTCCGGATGGGCAACAGATGCAGCGGCAGAGTATGATACCAGTGCGGCCGAATGGGGCGGCGGTGGAACCAATAACGAGAATGCGTCGTTGTTTGATTTTACAGGTCATCCGCAATCCTCCTTACATGTGTTTAAATATGTAAATTATGGAGCAGTGGCCAGTCAGAAGTCCTATTACAATTATGAATATGGTGCGGATCAAGGAAGCATTACTATTTCAGCAGGCCTTACAGCATCTGAGATTCAGAAAAAACTAGAGGATGGAATTAAAGGAGTTTATATTCTTTACAATGATGGTTCAAAAGGGGATAAGGTAGTTCCAATCGCATGGAGCGCCAGCAGTCTGTCTGAGTTGGAGAAAAAGATTGCTACGAATAGTGCAATTGGAAATGCATACTTAGTAAAAGGAACCGTTACAGTTGATGGGGAAGCACATGATGTGCAGGCTACGGTAAATGTGGAACCGGCAAAGAACCTGTTGAAAAATGGTAATTTTGAGTCGATGGACGGATGGACGGCTGAGCCGGCAAGCATAGTTTTCCAGGATTCAGATAATCCAAGAAATGGAGCAGATAATAATAGAAAATGTATTGCTTTTAAGACATACGGTCCCAATGTAACAGGTCTTACAGCCGATGGAAATGGTTGCTATCTAGCAACAGTATCCCAGAATGTAACGATTACCGAACCCGGTGTGTACGAGGCAAAAGCATTTTTTGAGGGAGCAAGCGGAACCGGAGAGAGAACTGGAGAAAAAATTAATGTGACGGTTGCTTATGGTGATACAACATTGACATCAAATGCGGTTGTTCTTTCTGGTTGGATGAATTGGCAGTGTGCAACGGTCAGCGAAATAACTGTTACACAGAAAATGATTGATGAGGGAAATAATACCCTTACTGTAAGCGCTAACTTGTTGTTATGCAAGGACACATGGGGATCGTTGGATGATTTTTATCTGTACAAGATTGCTGATGTAACGGAGACACCGGAAACACCTGCAGATTCTGAGAGTCCAGTAACACCTACAGAGCCCACAAAGCCTACAGTTCCTACAACACCTACAAAGCCTACAACACCTGTAGAAACGGAGATACCCACAAAGCCTACAACTCCGGTAGTTCCTCCTGCCAGCGGCGTCACAAGTGTCACAGCAAGCAGTCAGGCAGGAGCACCGTCTGTCAGCATCGAGACCGATAGCAGTAAACTGGCATCCATGTTATGTACGGAAGCAGAGCAGAAGAAAATTGCAGAGGGTACACCATTATATGTTTCCATGACTGTGGCAAATATCACAGCCACTGTCAGCCAGAAAGAAAAGGAACTGGTAACGACTGCGGCAAAAGGCTACAACATAGGAGAATATTTAGATATTACACTGTTTAAACAGTTGGGAAATGATCCCAAGAGTAAGGTGACCGAAGTGAATGGAAAGCTTCAGGTGGCAGTCACCGTTCCTACGGCACTTTTGAATACGGATGCTTCTGTGAACAGAACTTATAAGATGGTTCGAATTCATAACGATGAGGCAACACTTCTGGACAGCAACTTTAACAAGGCAACCGGCGTGCTCACATTTGAGACAGATAGGTTTTCCACCTATGCCATTGTTTATACCGATAGTGACGTACCTGTAACAGGTGATGCCACACCGATTGCTGCCTGGGCATGGATTTTAGTAATCTCTGCAGCACTTTTGATTGCAGCTTTTGGCATCTACAGAAGAAGACAGAGAAGATAAAATACGCATACCCCATTTTTCCATATTTCATATATTCAGGCGACTGCAGCATAGCTTGCGGTCGCCTGAGTTACTTCTTACAGACTTGCACAATCAGGGCGGCAATGCTAAAATGTCCTCAAAGCATCGCCCAGCTTCGAATGATAGTGTCGGGTAGAAAAGAAAGATAAGAGGTTTTATCATGTTACAGGGAAAACATATTTTATTAGGTGTGACCGGTGGTATTGCCGCATATAAGACAGCAACGCTAGCCAGTTTGCTGGTAAAGCAGCATGCGGATGTGCATGTGATTATGACGGAAAATGCAGAGCAGATTATTTCGCCCATTGCATTTGAGGCGTTAACCGGAAATAAAGTCATCGATGATACTTTTGATCGAAACAGCGGATATCATGTGGCGCATATCGCCATGGCAGCGGAGGCAGATGTGGTGATGATTGCACCGGCTAGTGCCAATACCATTGCAAAGCTGGTTCATGGGATTGCGGATAATATGCTGACATCCACCATGCTGGCCTGCACGGTACCGGTGTACGTGGTGCCTGCCATGAATACCCATATGTATGAGAATCCGGTGACACAGGACAATCTCAAAAAGCTGACAGATTATGGCTACCGGGTCATTGATCCTGCTACCGGTTTTCTGGCCTGCGGCTATGATGGAAAGGGCAAGATGCCGGAGCCTGAAGTATTGTTGGAGTATATTTTGCAGGAAGCAGCCTATGAAAAAGATATGGCAGGGAAAAAGGTACTGATTACGGCAGGACCCACCAGAGAGTCCATTGATCCCGTGCGCTATATTACGAACCATTCCACCGGAAAGATGGGATATGCACTGGCAAAAAATGCGATGCGGAGAGGGGCAGAGGTGACATTGATCACCGGACCTACCAATCTAGAACCACCACTTTTTGCCAATGTAATCCCGGTGGAGACAGCAGAACAGATGTATCAGGCGGTGGATGCGCAGTTTGACCGGCAGGATATTGTGGTGATGTCTGCGGCAGTAGCAGATTATCGTCCCATCCATGTGGCAGAGCAGAAGGTGAAAAAATCCGATGATGCAATGAGTATTGAACTGGAGCGGACGAAGGATATTCTGGGTAGTATGGCAGCACGCAAAAAGAACCAGTTTGTCTGTGGATTTTCTATGGAGACCGAACATATGCTGGAGAATTCCAAGGCTAAGCTTGAGAAAAAGAAACTGGATATGATAGTGGCCAATAACCTGAAAGTGGAGGGGGCAGGATTTGGTACGGATACAAATGTAGTGACGCTGATCACGCCCACCACCACAGAGGAACTGCCCATCATGTCAAAGGATGAGGTGGCAGATACAATTTTTCGTCATATTATGGAACTGCTTTGATTTGTGCAGTTATTTGTGATTTTATCCGTATATCTTCTCCAGTGACTCCATGGTGGCGGTGGTGTTCTGCAGCATGGCATCCAGAAGTGTAATGGCAGCCATAGATTCCACCACCACTACAGCACGGGGAACGATGATGGGATCGTGGCGACCCTTGATATTGATGTCGATGTTTTCCCCGGATTTATTTACCGTGCGCTGGGTGGAAGCGATGGAAGGGGTAGGCTTGAAGGCTGCCCGCAGGATAATGGCACTTCCATCGCTGATTCCGCCTAAGATGCCGCCGGCATGATTCGTTGCTTTTTCTATTTTTCCTTCTGAATCGGTAAAGAATGCATCATTGTTGGTAAGACCGGTAGCCTGTGCCACGGCAAAACCATCCCCGATCTCAAAACCTTTCACAGCACCGATAGAAAAGATGGCTTTCGCCAGGTTGGCATCCAGCTTATCAAAAACCGGATCACCGATTCCGGCAGGAACACCGGAAATGATGCATTCCACGATACCTCCTGCGGAGTTGGTCTCTGCCTTGCAGCGATTCAGATAATCAGCAGCTTCGGCAGCGGCAGCTGCATCCGGCATATAGAGCGGGTTGCAGTATATTTCCTCAGCGTCAAATCGGGTAGTGTCAATGGTGACAGGTCCGATCGCTTTGCTGTAGGTTAAAAAGGTAATGCCAAAGTGAGCCAGAATCTTCGCTGCGATGGCTCCGGCTGCTACACGTCCAATGGTCTCGCGACCGGAGGAACGTCCGCCGCCCCGATAGTCGCGAAAGCCGTATTTGGCATCATAAGTATAGTCTGCATGCCCGGGACGATAGTAAGTGGCAATATCGCCATAATCTCTGGAACGCTGGTCTTCGTTAGCTATCATGAGTGAAATAGGTGTTCCGGTGGTCTTTCCCTCGAAGGTTCCGGAAAGGATGCGCACTGAATCGCTTTCCTGCCGTTGGGTGGAGAAAGAGGACTGTCCGGGTCTGCGCCGGTCTAAGTACTTTTGGATGTCTTCCTCGCAGAGGGGAAGCCCTGCGGGGCATCCGTCGATGACTACACCAATTCCTTTCCCGTGGGACTCGCCCCAGGTCGTTATTTTAAATATATTTCCAATAGTTGATCCTGCCATGAGATACCTCCTGCAATATGAAAAAATTGTAACTACTAACCTCAACCATTATAAGAGATTATGCTTAAGGTTGCAATCATTTGTTCATTTATGTTACACTAAAAAACAGTGGTAACAAACTCACACCAATCCCAAAGGAGACATACAAAGTAAAAAGGAAAGAGTATCATGTATGAATTATTGAAACAGGAAGGAAATGCAAAGCGCGGGGTACTTCACACCGTGCATGGAGAGATACAGACTCCGGTGTTTATGAATGTGGGAACTGTGGCGGCCATCAAGGGTGCTGTGTCCACGGAGGACTTAGAGCAGATTAAGACCCAGGTACAGTTATCCAACACCTATCATCTTCATGTGCGTCCCGGAGATAAGCTCATCAAGGAACTTGGCGGACTGCATAAATTCATGGTATGGGACAAGCCTATTCTCACCGACTCCGGCGGATTCCAGGTGTTTTCCCTGGCAGGTTTGCGCAAAATCAAAGAGGAGGGCGTGTACTTTCATTCCCATATTGATGGGGCAAAGATTTTTATGGGACCGGAGGAAAGTATGCAGATCCAGTCCAATCTGGGTTCCACCATTGCCATGGCCTTTGACGAGTGTCCAAGCAGTGTGGCGGAGCGCTCCTATGTGGAGGCTTCTGTGGCCAGAACCACCCGTTGGCTGGAACGGTGCAAACGGGAGATGGCCCGGCTGAATAGTCTGGAGGATACGGTGAATCCCCGTCAGATGCTGTTCGGTATCAACCAGGGAGCAATTTTTGCCGATATCCGCATCGATCATGCCAGGCAAATCAGTGAAATGGATTTGGATGGTTATGCCATCGGCGGTCTGGCTGTGGGTGAGACCCATGAGGAAATGTACCATATTATTGAGGAGACAGTGCCGTATCTGCCGAAACATAAGCCTACTTATCTGATGGGTGTGGGAACTCCGATCAATATTTTAGAGGCGGTAGAGCGTGGCGTGGACTTTTTCGACTGCGTGTACCCTTCCCGAAACGGAAGACATGGTCATGTTTACACCAATCAGGGAAAAAGGAATCTGTTTAACCAGCAGTATGAGAAGGATATGCGTCCTATCGAGGAGGGATGTCAGTGTCCCGCCTGTCGCAGATACAGCAGAGCCTATATCCGTCATCTCTTAAAGGCAAAGGAGATGCTGGGCATGCGTCTTTGCGTGCTGCATAACCTGTATTTCTACAATACTATGATGGAGGAAATCCGGGATGCGCTGGATGAGGGGCGTTTCGCATCTTATAAAAAGGCTAAAATCGATGGGATGCAGCAGATTGACCGGGAAAAGCAGGAAAATCTAAAAAAAGCATAAAGTGCTTGCCCCTTACAATTTTTTCGTGTAGAATAGGTGAAGTGATTGTAACTGTTCAGAACAGGCCGAATCGTATCTGTGAAGGTACTGAACAGATACAAGTGATTAATTTTACCGTGTTTTACACGGTGATGAGAAAGTTCAGGAGGAAATGAAATGTCTGTTTTATTAAATGAAGCGGCGGGAACAGCTACAGGTGGAATGCTTGGAATGATTATCTGGATTGTAGTTTTGTTTGGTGTGATGTATTTCTTTATGATTCGTCCCCAGCAGAAGGAAACCAAGAAGAAGGAAGCCATGATGGCAGATGTGGCAGTGGGAGATACTGTTTTAACTACCAGTGGATTTTACGGAATCATCATTGATGTGGCAGAGGACACTGTTATCGTAGAGTTCGGAAATAACCGTAATTGCCGTATTCCCATGCAGAAGGCAGCAATCTCTGCAATAGAGAAGCCGGAAGATGCCGCAAAGTCTGAAGAGAAGAAATAATATTAGCAGAAAAGAATCTGTTCATCCATGAGATGGACAGATTTTTTGTTTTGGGACATTTTGTTGCCATGCTTTGCGGTAGGACTGAACTGTCAGAAAAATGTTGAAATATTAGGATAAATGCTATATGATATAGATTAATGGGCTTGCTATGCCTATATTTAGATAGTGAAAATACTGAAGGGAAAGGATGAAAAGTTCCATGAAGTACAATGTTGGAGTGATTGCCGGTGACGGAATCGGACCTGAGATCGTCGCAGAGGCAAGAAAAGTGTTAAATGCAGTGGGAGAGAAGTATGGTCATACTTTTTCCTATGATGAGATTTTGATGGGAGGCTGTTCCATCGATGCCACCGGCGTTCCTCTTACGGATGACGCCATTGCCCATGCTAAGGCAGCGGATGCTGTGCTGATGGGGTCGATTGGAGGAAATACAGCGACATCTCCCTGGTATAAATTAGAGCCTTCGCTTCGCCCGGAGGCAGGACTGTTGAAACTGAGAAAATCCTTAAATCTTTTTGCAAACCTGAGACCGGCATACCTGTATGAAGAACTGAAGGATGCCTGTCCCCTGAGAGATGATATTATCGGTGATGGATTTGACATGATGATTATGCGTGAGCTTACCGGCGGACTTTATTTTGGTGAGAGAAAGACCGAAGAAGTGGATGGTGTACTGACTGCTACCGATATGCTGACTTACAATGAGGAGGAAATCCGCCGTATTGCAAAGCGCGGATTCGATATTGCCATGAAGCGTAGGAAGAAAGTCACCAGCGTGGATAAGGCAAATGTGCTGGATTCTTCCCGCTTATGGAGAAAAGTGGTAGAGGAAGTGGCAAAGGATTATCCGGAAGTGTCCTATGAGCATATGCTGGTTGATAATTGCGCGATGCAGTTAGTAAAAGATCCGAAGCAGTTTGATGTGATTCTTACCGAGAATATGTTTGGTGATATTTTATCAGATGAGGCCAGCATGGTGACCGGTTCCATCGGAATGTTGTCTTCTGCCAGCCTGAACGATACCAAGTTTGGACTTTATGAGCCCAGTGGCGGTTCTGCACCGGATATTGCGGGAAAGGGAATTGCAAATCCCATTGCTACGATCCTCAGTGCAGCCATGATGCTCCGTTACTCCTTTGATTTAGATACTGAGGCTGAAGCCATTGAGGCTTCCGTGAAAAAAGTATTAAAAGCGGGATACCGAACCATCGATATCATGCCTTCCGAGGATGATAAGAAGGCAGGTGTTACTCAGGTGGGCACCGCACAGATGGGTGATTTGATCGTCGCAAACCTGTAAAAGTTCAGAGCCAAGGCAATTTTCCAAACATAGCGAATCATGCTTGCATGAATGAAGCTATGTTTGAAAATTTCTTTGGCGAGAGCCAAACATGAGCAAAAGGAAAGCAGCGAAGCTGCGATTTTGCGAATGGGCTCTGAACTTTTACAGATTAGGTAAATTAAAACATAGCGAATCATGCTTGCATGAATGATAAAATATAGGAAAGGAAGTAACTGTAAAATACAAAGCAGTTACAACATAGAATGATGAAGAGTGATAATGTGAAATGCGGAATGCAACAGGCACCGCATCGTAGTCTTTTTAATGCACTGGGTTTTACCGAGGAAGAACTGAAAAAACCTCTGGTAGGTATTGTCAGCTCCTACAATGAGATCGTGCCCGGTCATATGAATCTGGACAAAATTGTAAATGCTGTAAAGATGGGCGTAGCTGAAGCCGGTGGAGTGCCGGTGGTATTCCCAGCCATAGCAGTATGTGATGGTATCGCAATGGGGCATGTGGGAATGAAGTATTCCCTGGTGACCAGAGACTTGATTGCAGACTCTACAGAGTGTATGGCAACGGCACATCAGTTTGATGCGCTGGTTATGGTTCCGAACTGTGATAAAAACGTTCCCGGACTTCTGATGGCAGCAGCCCGTGTGAACGTTCCTACTGTATTTGTATCCGGCGGTCCCATGCTGGCTGGTCGTGTGAAGGGACAGAAGAGAAGTCTTTCCTCCATGTTTGAAGCGGTAGGTTCTTATGAGGCAGGAACCATGACCGAGGAGGATGTAAAGGAATACGAGGAGAAGGTATGTCCTACCTGTGGCTCCTGCTCCGGCATGTACACCGCAAACTCCATGAACTGTCTGACCGAGGCACTTGGTATGGGGCTTCGCGGAAATGGTACGATTCCTGCTGTATATTCTGAGAGGATTAAGCTTGCAAAGCATGCAGGTATGGCTGTTATGGAGATGTATCGGAAGAATATCCGCCCGAGAGATATCATGACAAAGGAGGCAATCATCAATGCATTGACTGTAGATATGGCATTGGGATGCTCCACCAACAGTATGCTGCATCTGCCGGCGATTGCCCATGAGATTGGATTTGATTTTGATATTGCTTATGCAAACCCCATCAGCGAGAAGACCCCGAATCTGTGCCATCTGGCACCGGCAGGTCCTACTTATATGGAGGATCTCAACGAGGCCGGTGGTGTTTACG
This sequence comes from Lachnospiraceae bacterium, assembly GCA_022766245.1. Classification (GTDB taxonomy): domain Bacteria; phylum Bacillota; class Clostridia; order Lachnospirales; family Lachnospiraceae; genus Roseburia_C. Next base: position 66,776 of record JALEPL010000022.1, read on the forward strand.
CAGTAATGAAGGAACTGGCTGATATCGGCTTGTTAAATACAGACTGTATGACTGTAACCGGAAAGACAGTGGGAGAAAATATTAAGGATGCGGTAAATAAAAATCCGGAGGTTATCCGTCCCGTCGACAATCCATATACGAAGACCGGTGGTCTTGCTGTATTAAAGGGAAATCTTGCTCCGGACGGATCTGTAGTAAAACGTTCAGCCGTTGTGGATGAGATGCTGGTACACGAAGGACCGGCCAGAGTATTTGATTGCGAAGAAGATGCGATTGCAGCTATCAAAGGTGGCAAAATTGTTGCCGGCGATGTGGTTGTGATCCGTTACGAAGGACCGAAGGGTGGTCCTGGAATGAGAGAGATGTTAAATCCTACTTCTGCTATCGTGGGTATGGGATTGGGCTCATCCGTTGCATTGATCACAGACGGACGTTTCTCCGGCGCCAGCCGCGGAGCTTCCATCGGTCATGTTTCTCCTGAGGCAGCCGTAGGCGGTCCCATTGCTTTGGTGGAAGAAGGAGATATTATTAAGATCAATATTCCGGAACTGCGGTTAGAGCTGGATGTATCGGATGAAGAGTTGGCTGCAAGAAAGGCAAAATGGCAGCCAAGAGAGCCGAAGGTGACAGAGGGATATCTGAAGCGCTATGCATCTCTTGTTACCTCAGGAAACAGAGGCGCAATCTTAGAATTGCCAAAGGAATCATAAAAAGGGAAGCGAGGGGAAATCGATGCTTTTAACAGGAGCACAGATTGTAATCGAATGTCTGAAGGAACAGGGCGTGGATACCGTATTCGGCTATCCGGGCGGAGCAATCTTAAATGTTTACGATGAATTATATAAGCACAGGGATGAAATCAAGCACGTGCTGACATCGCATGAGCAGGGCGCATCCCATGCGGCAGACGGATATGCACGCAGCACCGGAAAAGTGGGCGTGTGTCTGGCTACCAGCGGACCGGGTGCTACGAATCTGGTTACCGGTATCGCCACTGCATATATGGATTCCGTTCCCATGGTGGCGATCACCTGTAACGTTACGGTTCCACTTTTAGGAAAGGATAGTTTCCAGGAAATCGATATTAAGGGAATCACACTTCCTATCACGAAACATAACTTTATCGTAAAGGATGTGAAGGAGCTGGCAGAAGTGATGCGCCGTGCCTTCCGCATTGCCCAGAAGGGTCGCCCCGGTCCGGTTCTTGTGGATATCACCAAGGATGCTACTGCGAACAAGGCTGAGTACGAGAAGGCGGATATCGAACCCATTGGCAGACAGGAAGACAGTATTACTGAGGAGAGTCTTGCCACTGCTGCTGAGATGATTCGTCAGGCGAAAAAGCCATACATATTCGTGGGTGGAGGTGCAGTAATCTCCGGCGCATCAGAGGAAGTAACGGAACTGGCTGAGAAGATGGATGCACCGGTGTGCGATACACTCATGGGAAAAGGAGCGTTCCCCGGAACGGATGCAAAATATACCGGTATGCTGGGTATGCATGGAACGAAGACCTCTAACCTGGGTGTCAGCGAATGTGATCTGCTGGTGGCTGTTGGTGTTCGTTTTTCCGATCGTGTATTGGGAAATGCAGCGAAGTTTGCATCTAATGCGAAGATTTTGCAGCTGGATATCGATCCGGCAGAGATTAACAAAAATATTGTGGTGGATGCCAGTGTCATTGGCGACATCAAGTCTATTTTACAGAGACTGAATCCGATGCTGGAGAAACAGGAGCATCCGGAGTGGATGGCACACATCAGAGAGTATCAGGAAAAATATCCGATGAAATATCCTGAGGCTGGTCTCAGCGGGCCATTTGTCATTGAGGAGATTTACCGTCAGACCAAGGGAGATGCTATTATGGTGACAGAGGTAGGACAGCATCAGATGTGGGCAGCCCAGTATTATAAATACAGCAAGCCCCGTACCTTGCTTACTTCTGGAGGCTTGGGAACCATGGGTTATGGTTTGGGTGCGGCCATCGGAGCGAAGACAGCAAACCCGGATCAAGTAGTTGTAAATATTGCAGGAGACGGATGCTTCCGTATGAATATGAATGAGGTTGCTACCGCTGCCAGAGAGAAGCTTCCGTTGATTGAGGTGATTGTAAATAACCATGTACTTGGTATGGTTCGTCAATGGCAGGATCTCTTCTACGAGCAGCGTTATTCTGCTACGGTATTAGATGACGGAGTGGATTTCGTGAAGCTGGCAGAGGCTATGGGTGCGGACGGATATCGTGCCACCAACAGAGAAGAGTTTGCTGAGATTTTTACCAAGGCATTACAGAATACAGATAAGCCGGTGGTAATCGACTGTATCATTGACAGTGATGATAAGGTATGGCCTATGGTGGCACCGGGAGCTGCAATCTCTGAAGTATTTACAGCGGAAGACCTGAGCAAGTAAATGTAAGCCCTTTGTATTTTTGTGTGTTTCCAAATGTGCAAATTCATTCGGATACACATTTGAAAAAAGGGAGTAAATAATAATATTCATTTTTGAGGAGGAAGTAAAATGAGCAGAGTGTATAATTTTTCTGCAGGACCGGCTGTACTGCCGGAAGAGGTATTAAAGGAAGCCGCAGATGAGATGTTGGATTACAAAGGAACTGGTATGTCTGTTATGGAGATGAGTCATCGTTCCAAAGCATATGACACCATCATCAAAGAGGCAGAGGCTGATTTGCGTGAACTGATGAACATTCCGGATAACTATAAGGTGCTTTTTTTACAGGGTGGAGCATCCCAGCAGTTCGCCATGATTCCTATGAATCTGATGAAGAATAAAAAGGCAGCTTACATCGTAACCGGACAGTGGGCAAAGAAAGCATACCAGGAAGCAAAGATTTATGGTGATGCTGTTGAGGTGGCATCATCTGCAGATAAGACATTCTCTTACATTCCGGATTGCTCAGACCTGGATATCCCTGAGGATGCAGATTATGTATATATCTGCGAGAACAACACGATTTATGGAACCAAGTTCAAGGAGCTGCCCAATACAAAGGGACACACTTTGGTAGCAGATGTTTCATCCTGCTTCTTATCTGAGCCGGTAGATGTGACAAAATACGGTGTCATCTACGGCGGCGTACAGAAGAATGTAGGTCCTGCCGGCGTGGTTATCGTAATCATTCGTGAGGATTTGATTACAGAGGATACCTTACCGGGAACTCCTACCATGTTAAAATACAAGACCCATGCAGATGCTGATTCTCTGTACAATACTCCGCCTGCATATGGTATTTACATCTGTGGAAAAGTATTCAAGTGGCTGAAGAAGATGGGTGGTCTTTCCGTAATGAAGGAGCGCAACGAGGAGAAGGCAAAGATTCTTTATGATTTCCTGGATCAGAGTAAACTCTTTAAGGGAACCGTAGTGCCGAAGGATCGTTCCCTGATGAATGTTCCTTTCGTGACAGGCGACGAAGAATTGGATGCAAAATTCGTAAAGGAAGCCACTGCTGCGGGATTTGTGAACCTGAAGGGACACAGAACCGTAGGTGGTATGCGTGCCAGCATCTACAATGCAATGCCGAAGGAAGGCGTTGAGAAATTAGTCGAATTTATGAAGAAGTTTGAGGAGGAGAATGCATAATGTTTCAGTATACATGCTTAAATCCAATTGCAAATGTGGGTCTGGATCTTCTGACCGCAGATTATAACAAGGTAGATGAATTAAAGGATGCACAGGCTGTGCTGGTTAGAAGTGCAGCAATGCATGACTTGGATCTGCCGGAGGGACTTCTGGCAGTAGCCAGAGCAGGTGCAGGAGTAAACAATATTCCTTTAGAGAAGTGCGCAGATGCCGGTGTAGTAGTATTTAATACACCGGGAGCAAATGCCAACGGAGTAAAGGAGCTGGTATTTGCAGGAATGCTTTTAGCAGCCCGTGATATTACAGGTGGAATTGATTGGGTAAAATCCGAGCAGACAAATGCGGATATTGCAAAAGCAGCTGAGAAGCAGAAGAAGGCATTTGCAGGAACTGAAATTGCAGGCAAAAAGCTGGGTGTTATTGGATTGGGAGCTATCGGTGTTAAGGTGGCAAACGCAGCTTTAGATATGGATATGGAAGTATACGGCTATGATCCATATATCTCCGTAAATGCAGCATGGAATTTGTCCAGCACAGTCAAATATGTGGCATCTGTGGAAGATATTTACAAAGAATGTGATTATATCACCATCCATGTTCCGCTTTTGGATTCTACCAAAAAGATGATTAACAAAGAAGCCATTGATATGATGAAGCCCACTACCGTAATCCTTAATTTTGCCAGAGATCTTCTGGTGGATGAGGAGGCTGTTGTGGCAGCTTTAGCTGAGGGAAAGATTCACAAGTATGTTTCTGATTTCCCGAATCCTACCACTGCAGGCAAGGCTGGATGTATCGTGACACCTCATATCGGAGCTTCCACTGAGGAGTCTGAGGATAATTGTGCAGTGATGGCAGTAAAGGAAATCCGTGATTTCCTGGAGAATGGAAATATCACTCATTCTGTGAACTACCCGGATTGCAATATGGGTGCCTGTGAGACCGCAGCAAGAGTACTGATTCTTCACAAGAACATCAAGGGAATGATTAGTCGTTACACCGCAATCTTAGGTGATGCAGGCATCAACATTTCCAATATGACCAACAAGAGCAAAGGCGATTATGCTTGCGCCTTGTTAGATTTGGATGCACCTGTGGATGCAGAAGTGGCTGGAAAGCTTGCTGATGTAGAAGGTGTATTAAAGGTTCGTGTGGTAAAATAAATGGAATTGACGGGCTGGCAGATATATGTCAGCCCGTTTCTTTAGTTAGTGTCAAATCAAATATGAAAAACGGCATGAGGTTTTGTCCCCAAAGCAGCGCAAAGCAACCTTTGAGAATATGCCCTGAGGTGGCGTCTCGAAGAGGCGACGGAGCCCTGAGGGCGTAATCTAGAACGAACATAACTTTGAGTGGCGTATACGTCACCTGTGGTGACACCTCATGCCAAAATTTACAAGGAGGATAAAATATGGCAGATATCAGAACATTTTGCGCCATCAGACCACGGGAAGATGAAGCAGACCAGATTGCAGCATTACCCTATGATGTATACAATCGCAAAGAAGCAAAGGAAGCGGTGGCGGGACACGAAAAGTCTTTTCTGCGTATCGATCGGGCTGAGACACAGTTCGATGATTCAGTGGATACCTACGATCCAAAAGTATACCGGAAAGCCCATGATATGTTGTGGGAGATGGTGGAGCAGGGAGATTTTATAAAGGAAGAAAAACCTTGTTATTATATTTATGAGCTGACCATGAATGGAAGAACCCAGACGGGAATCGTGGCCTGCGCATCCATTGATGATTATGCGAATCAGGTGATCAAAAAACATGAGAATACGCGGGCGGATAAGGAGCAGGATCGAATCAATCATGTCAATATCTGTGACGCCCAGACAGGTCCTATCTTTTTGGCTTACCGTTCCAATCAAATCATCAATGAAGTGATAGATAAGGTAAAAGAGGGACAGCCGATTTATGATTTCGTGGCAGAGGATGGCATTGGTCATCGGGCTTATCGCATAGATGAGCCGGATGATATTTCACGGATCAGGAATGCATTTGCTGACATTAAGGAAATCTATATCGCAGATGGACATCATCGAGCAGCATCTGCTGTGAAGGTGGGATTCTTAAGAAGAGAAGAACATCCGGATTATACCGGGGAAGAAGAATTCAATTATTTCCTTTCCGTATTATTCCCGGATGATCAGCTGATGATTATGGACTATAACCGTGTGGTGAAGGATCTGGCTGGAATGACAGAGGACGAATTTTTACAGAAAATGCAGAGTATATTTGAGGTGGGGCGTCCTCAGAAGGAGGCCATTCATCCTACAGAAAAGGGAGAATTTTCCATGTATCTGGCCGGACAGTGGTATGAGTGCCGGGTGCGGGATGAGGATTGCAGCGACGATCCGGTGGATGGACTGGATGTTTCCCTGCTGCAGAATCTCTTGCTGGAACCGGTATTGGGAATTCATGACCCCAAGACCGATCAGCGCATTGACTTTGTGGGAGGAATCCGTGGACTTGAGGAACTGGAGCGACGGGGGCAGACGGATTGCAAGGTGGCATTTGCCATGTATCCCACCGATATCAGCGAACTGTTTGCCGTGGCGGATGCAGGTAGACTGATGCCGCCCAAATCCACCTGGTTTGAGCCCAAGCTGCGCAGTGGCTTATTCATTCATGCATTGTCATAGGATTAGTGGTTAAAAAGGAGAAAAAGATGATACCGTTCTATATGCTGACTGTGGAAATGTCCACAGAAGGAATTACTACAGATGAAGTGGTGGAAGTGATGGAAAAAGTGAAGGAGCCCGGTGTGATACAGTCTTATTTACAGGGGCTGGTGCCGGATCTTCTGGCATTTCTGTTTCAGATTGTTGTAGCGTTGATTGTCTATTTTATTGGCGGAAAAATCATTAACCTGCTGCGCAAAATCGTCCGGAAGATGTTGGAAAAGCGTGACGCGGACGAGGGCCTGAAACAGTTTTTGGATGCTTTCATCAAGTTCCTCTGTTATTTCCTGCTGATTATGATGATACTTTCCCTGTTTGGGGTGGCCACGACCTCTGCCATTGCGGTTTTGGGGTCTGCCGGACTTACCATCGGTATGGCACTGCAGGGAAGTCTTTCCAATTTTGCAGGCGGTGTTTTAATTCTAATGCTGAAACCATTTCGCGTGGGAGATTATATTGTGGAGGATACCCATGGCAATGAGGGAACCGTAGATGAAATCTCTCTGTTTTATACCAAGCTGAAAAGCGTGGACAATCGTGTGGTAGTGGTGCCCAATGGAACATTGGCAAACAGTAGCATGACCAATGTGACACACTGTGAGAAACGTCAGATTGACTTGAAAATAAGTGTATCCTACGACACGGACCTGAAGATGGCAAAAGAGGTAATTCTTCAGATATTGCGGAAGGATCCGGATCGTCTGCAGGAGGAAGAGCCGAAGGTGTTTGTATCCGATTTAGGAGATTCAGCGGTGGTCCTGGGTGTCCGGGTCTGGACTCCAACGGAGAAATACTGGGAGTGCCGCTGGCGTCTTCTGGAAGAAATCAAAAATGCATTAGATGAAAACAACATTGAGATTCCATACCAGAAATTGGATATAAATATCAAAAAATAGGTAATTTGTTTGACAAAGTATGGGAAATGTGCTAATGTTAGGAAGTAAATGGGGCACAGAGTTGTGCAATTTCTAGTTTTATCGTATTAGGAGGAAGAATTGATGCAAGGAACTGTAAAGTGGTTTAACGCAAAGAAAGGCTATGGATTTATTTCAGATGCTGAGGGAAATGATGTTTTTGTACATTTTTCAGCATTGCAGATGGATGGATTCAAGGAGCTGAAGGACGGAGAAGCCGTTGAATTCGACGTAGTAGATGGAGAGAAGGGACCTCAGGCAGCGAATGTTGTTCGCTTAGGTTAATCTATAAATCATACAGAGAATGAGTGGAGAGAATCTCGCATGCGGGGTTCTCTTTTTTGTAACCGTTCAGAGCTAAGTAAAATTCACAAGTAAAATGCGATGGATGCTTGCATACATGAGCTTTTTGCTTGTGAATTTTATTTGGCGGATACGCCCCACCGAGAAAACGTTAGTTTTCGAGGTGGGCTCTGAACGGATATAAATTTCTTTTGCGAATGGGGTTCTGAATAGTTACAATGTATCCAGAATATTTACCATATTTACAGAATTTCAAAGATATGGTTTATTCCTTAAAAGAAATATAGTAAAATAGTACCTGTTCAGAACAGGCCGAATCACTTGCTGATGAGGCCGTAAAAACATGATACGTAAAATAAAAAGAAACGGGAAAAATAACTGTATAGCAGGCATACGTATTTCTTACGAATGCCGTACGAGTAAGTAAAACAGGGGATTGTAGAAAAGGAGAGTAGACGTGGATTTAAAACATTTGAGCGCTTATGAGCAGATCAAAGAGGAGGAGCTGCCGGATATCCATTCGAAGGGATATCTGCTGAAGCATAAAAAGAGTGGTGCCAGAATCGCATTGATTCCCAATGAGGATGAAAACAAGGTATTCTATATCGGATTTCGGACTCCGGTGGATAACAGTACCGGTGTACCACATATTATCGAGCATACGGTTTTATGTGGATCGGACAAGTTCCCGGTAAAGGATCCCTTTGTGGAACTGGTAAAGGGTTCCTTGAATACATTTTTAAATGCTATGACTTATCCGGACAAGACCATGTATCCGGTGGCCAGCTGCAATGACCAGGATTTTAAAAATCTTATGGATGTGTATCTGGATGCAGTGTTTCACCCGAATATATATAAGAAAAAAGAAATCTTTCAGCAGGAGGGATGGCATTACGAGCTGGAGAATGTGGAGGCTCCGGTTACGATCAATGGCGTGGTGTATAACGAAATGAAGGGAGCCTTTTCTTCCCCGGAGGGTGTGCTGGACCGGATGATTTTGTCATCTCTTTTTCCGGACACCACTTATGGCAATGAGTCCGGAGGAGACCCGGAGTGCATTCCGGATCTGACCTACGAGCAGTATCTGGATTTTCACCGCAGATACTATCATCCCTGCAATTCTTACATTTATCTGTATGGAAATATGGACATGATAGAGCGGCTGGAATTCCTGGATCGGGAGTATTTGTCCCATTATGATGCGATTTTCTTAGATTCTACCATTACACTGCAAACGCCTTTTGCAAAAACGGTAAAAATGACAAAAGAATATCCCATTGCCAGTGAGGAAAGGGAAGAGGATCAGGCATATCTTTCCTACAATGCTGTGATTGGAACGAATCTGGAACCAAAGCTTACACTTGCGTTTGAGATATTAGATTATGCACTGTTAAATGCACCGGGTGCACCTATTCGCCAGGCTATTCTGGATGCCGGAATCGCTAAGGACGTATCGGGAGGTTTTGATAACAGTACCCTGCAACCCATATTTTCTGTAGTGGCAAAAAAGGCAAATACAACAGATGCGGAACGTTTGGTGGAACTGGTGGACGAGACATTGCGCAGATTGGTACGGGATGGATTGAACCATCGCTCTCTTCTGGCCGGAATCAACAGTTCAGAGTTTCGATTCCGGGAAGCGGATTATGGACATTATCCCAAGGGCCTGATTTATGGACTGGATTGTATGGACAGCTGGCTGTATGATGAGAATGAGCCGTTTATGTATTTGAAGCTTCTGGATACCTACGCATTTTTAAAGAAGCAGGTGAACGAGGGGTATTTTGAACAGTTGATTGACCGGTATCTGCTAAAAAATACCCATAAGTCTGTGGTTTGCATTGAACCGAAGAAGGGCCTGAACGCAAAACAGGAGGAAGCACTGGCAGAAAGGATGGCCCGCTATAAGGCGAGCCTTACACCGGAGCAGGTGCAGCAGCTTGTGGAGTCTACCAGACAATTGAAAGCGTATCAGGAAGAGCCTTCTTCCAAGGAAGATCTGGAGAAGATTCCGATGTTAAAACGATCTGATTTAAGAAAACAGGCATCGTCATTCCACTATAGCTGTAAACAGATTGGTGAGATTCCGGTGATTCACACAGATGTGAATACCAATGGTATTTTATACTTGAATTTATTGTTTGATACGGCACATATTGCACCGGAGGATGTGGAATATCTCGGAATATTGAAGGCTGTGCTGGGATTTGTTGACACAGATCAATACGGATTTGCTGAACTTGCAGACCAGATTAATCTGATAACCGGTGGAATGGCATCAAAAATTCAGGTATATGCGGATACCAAGGATAGCAGTAATTTATCCTGCAAATTCGAGGTACGGGTAAAGATTCTATATGAAAAGCTGGACGAGGCATTGGATTTGATGCTCCAGATTTTGAATCACTCGAAGCTAACGGATGAGAAACGTATCTATGAGATATTAGCGCAGGCAAAGTCCATCCTGCAGATGTCTCTCAGTTCGTCAGGGCATACGGTGTCTGCCATGCGGGCGATGTCCTATTTTTCGCCGGTGGCTGCATATAATGACCGGGTGGGCGGAATTGCTTTGTATCGTCGTATTTCGGAGGTGGAGGAACACTTTCGTGAGAGGTACGAAGACCTGAAAGGAAAATTAGAAGAGATGATTGCTTCTATTTTCCAAAGAAAGAATCTGACTGTGGCCTGTACTGCAGATGAAGAGGGATATGAGCTTCTTGCTTCAAAGCTTCCCGGATTTTTGGATGAACTGTCCTGTGGAGAAGCACAGAAAAAAACAGAAATTCCGGTGTGCCGGAATCGAAACGAAGGTTTTATGGATGCCTCCAAGGTACAGTATGTATCAAGAGCCGGAAACTTTGTGCAGAAGGGATATTCTTACACCGGTTTACTTCGCATTTTAAAGGTAATGCTGGGGTATGATTATCTGTGGATCAATGTTCGGGTGAAGGGCGGTGCTTACGGCTGTATGAGCGGCTTCCATCGGAATGGTGACAGCTATTTTACTTCCTATCGGGATCCGAACCTGGGAAAAACCAATATGATTTATGATGGTATTCCGGAGTACCTGAGAACATTCCGGGCTGATGAACGGGATATGACGAAATATATCATAGGTACGGTGAGTGATATGGATGTTCCGTTAACTCCTTCTGCACAGGGGGAACGTTCGATCAGTGCGGTGATGACCCGTGTCACTTATGAAGATATTCAGCGGGAGCGGGATGAAATCTTAAATGCACAGCCGGAGGATTTGCAGGGGTTAGCAGATATGATGGAGGCTGTTCTTAAGCAGGATTGTCTGTGTGTCATCGGTGCAGAGGAGAATCTGAAGGCAGAGAAGGAAATGTTTGATACATTAGAAACACTGTAAGAGAAGAAAGGATACTTATGAAGGAAGATTTTAAGTCGGGATTTGTTACCCTGATTGGGCGGCCGAATGTAGGAAAATCTACTCTGATGAATCATTTGATCGGGCAGAAAATAGCGATTACATCCAATAAACCACAGACCACCAGAAACCGGATTCAGACCGTTTATACGGATGAAAACCGTGGGCAGATTGTTTTTGTGGACACGCCGGGTATACACAAGGCAAAAAACAAGCTGGGTGAGTATATGGTGAATGTGGCGGAGCATACCTTAAATGAGGTGGATGTGATTTTGTGGCTGGTGGAGCCTACCGATTTTATCGGAGCGGGAGAGCAGCATATTTTGGAAAAACTCCGGGGTACGTCAACACCGGTGATTTTAATTATCAACAAAATGGATACTCTGAAAAACCGTGATGAGATGCTGACTTATATTGATCGTTACAGCAGAGAATATGATTTTGCAGAGATTGTGCCGGCATCTGCCCTGAGAGGAGAAAATACCCAGGTTATTCTGGATTTAATATTTAAATATCTGCCCTATGGTCCAATGTTTTACGACGAGGATACCATTACAGATCAGCCGGAGCGTCAGATCGTGGCAGAGCTGATCCGAGAGAAGGCATTGCATGCCCTGGACGAGGAGATACCGCACGGAATTGCCGTTTCCATCGATCAGATGAAGAAACGCCCTGGGAAAAAGCTATATGATATTGATGCTACCATCATTTGTGAGAGGGATTCTCATAAGGGAATCATTATCGGCAAACAGGGCAGCATGCTGAAAAAGATTGGAAGCAATGCCCGCTATGAAATCGAGCGATTGCTGGATGCTAAGGTAAATCTAAAACTATGGGTGAAGGTAAAAAAAGACTGGCGGGACAGTGATTATATGATAAAAAACTTCGGGTATCGGGAGGATGAAATTTAAAACTGGCTGATATTGACAGTATTGCATATCACACTTTTGGAGAACCTAGAATCAGGAAACACATCAAAAGAAAAGGAAGGTAGCTGCAATGCTGGAAGAAAGCTGGAATCTATTTCGCATGACCGGAAGTGTGACGGACTACTTAAAGTACAGGCAGGAAGTGGAACAGGTAAGGAGGGAAGAAGACAATGGGGAACAATACCACTGTCACGGGAATGATACTTTCCGCAATGCCAATGAGCGAATTCGATAAAAGAGTGACCATCCTGACCTTAGACCGGGGAAAAATCGCTGCATTCGCCAGGGGGGCGAGACGCCAGAACAGCCCCCTTCTGGCAGCGACCAATCCCTTTGTGTTCGGGGAATTTGTGCTCTACGAGGGTCGCAACTCCTACAACCTGCAGAGTGCCTCGGTGACCAATTATTTCGCTGACCTTACATCAGACCTGGCCAATACATACTATGGAATGTTTTTTCTGGAGATGGCGGAATATTTTACCCAGGAAAATAATGATGAGAAACAAGTACTTTCCCTCCTGTATCAGTCACTTCGGGCACTGGAGAGCGGCAAGTATGAACGCAGGCTGGTAAAAGTAATCTATGAGTGGAAGATGTTAATGCTGAATGGCATCTATCCCAATATGTTTTCTTGCCAGTGCTGCGGGAAAAAGGAGGAACTCTATGGATTTTCCCTGCGTTTGGCCGGGATGATCTGCAAAGAGTGCAGTGATAAGGAGTATGCAAAAACCATGCACCCATCCACACTCTATACCTTGCAATACATTATGGCATCGCAGATAACCAAATTGTTCCGGTTTTCTGTGACAGAGGAGGTGCTTCGGGAGCTGGAGAAGATTTTAGACAGTTACCGGGGACAGTATGTGAACCATATATTCAAATCAGAAAAATTTTTAGAGGATGGGTTGTTGCAATAGATGGATGAAAAAGGTATAATATCCATTGTCCCAGGGAGGAACTCGGCGAAGTCGGGAGAATGCCTTAGGACCGAGGGCAAACGAGTCTTTTGCCAGAACGTTATGCTTTAGAATAACATGGAGGAAACTATGAAAAAATTAATCAGTTTATTGGCACTAATGATTACCGGTTCTATTTTTCTTACCGGATGCGGAACCACAGCAGATGCCGATACGAATACCCTGTTTATAGGGAAGGATGGCAAGATCACTGAGGTTTCGGTGGGGGATTTTACCGCAAGTAACTATGACATAAACGAGTTTGAGGAATATGTCAAGGATGCCATTGATACATATGAGGTGTCCGGTGCTACCGGTTCGGTTAAGCTGAAAAAGGTTCAGGAGACAGAGGGAACCGCAAAGCTTGTGATGGAGTATGGCGATTATAATGCCTATTCTTCTTTTGTGGAAAATGAGTTGTTTCTGGGAACGGTTGTACAGGGGTTGGCTGCAGGCTATGACTTTTCCACAGATTTTTATGCTGTGACGGATGGGCAGGCTGCTGAGGAAACCACGGAAAAGAGTGATGTGATTTCCCATAATGATTATCATGTGGTGATCACGGATGCAATCACGGATGTGTCTGTAAATGGAAGCATCTGCTATATATCCGGTGGTGTTACGATGAAGGATAAGAACACAGCCACTGTTACAGATGCGGCGGAGATAGAAGTACAATATATTATATACAAATAGAATGTGAGGAAGTTTAGCAATGGAAAAGACAATGGAAAAAATTGTAGCGTTGGCAAAGGCAAGAGGATTTGTATATCCCGGTTCTGAAATCTATGGCGGTTTGGCCAATACTTGGGATTATGGAAATCTGGGCGTGGAGCTGAAGAACAACGTTAAGAAAGCATGGTGGCAGAAGTTTGTTCAGGAGAATCCATACAACGTAGGTGTGGACTGTGCTATTTTGATGAATCCCCAGACATGGGTGGCTTCCGGTCATCTGGGTGGATTTTCCGATCCGTTGATGGATTGCAAGGAGTGTCATGAGCGTTTTCGTGCTGACAAGCTCATCGAGGATTTTGCTGAGGAAAAGAAAATCGAACTGAATGGTTCCGTAGACGGATGGTCTCAGGAGCAGATGGTAGATTTTATCGAGACCAATGCCATTCCCTGTCCTACCTGTGGAAAGCATAATTTTACCGATATCAGACAGTTTAATCTGATGTTCAAAACATTTCAGGGTGTCACCGAGGATGCAAAGAATACTGTATATTTAAGACCGGAGACAGCTCAGGGTATTTTCGTAAACTTTAAAAATGTGCAGAGAACTTCCCGCAAGAAGATTCCTTTTGGAATCGGACAGATTGGTAAGTCCTTCCGTAATGAGATTACACCGGGTAACTTTACCTTCCGTACCAGAGAGTTTGAGCAGATGGAGCTGGAGTTCTTCTGCGAGCCTGGTACCGATATGGAATGGTTCCAGTATTGGAGAGCGTTCTGCCGTGACTGGCTGTTAAGTCTTGGCATCAAAGAAGATGAGATGCGTCTTCGTGACCACTCACCGGAGGAGCTTTGCTTCTACTCTAAGGGAACCACAGATATCGAATTCTTATTCCCCTTCGGATGGGGCGAGCTTTGGGGGATTGCAGATCGTACAGACTACGATTTGACCCAGCATCAGAATACCTCCGGACAGGATATGTCTTATTTTGATGACACGAAGAATGAGAAATATATTCCTTATGTCATTGAGCCTTCTTTGGGTGCAGACCGTGTTGTTTTGGCATTTTTGTGCTCTGCATACGATGAGGAGGAGTTAGAGGGCGGTGATATGAGAACCGTGCTTCATTTCCATCCTGCACTGGCACCGGTGAAGATCGGTGTGTTGCCCTTGTCAAAGAAATTAAACGAGGGCGCAGAAAAAGTTTTTGCGCAGCTTTCTAAAAAATATAACTGTGAGTTTGATGACAGAGGAAATATTGGTAAGCGTTACCGCCGTCAGGATGAGATTGGTACTCCATTCTGCGTGACTTACGATTTTGATTCAGAAACAGACGGAGCAGTAACCGTTCGTGACCGTGATACCATGGAGCAGGAGCGAATCAAGATCGAAGATTTGGACGCATACTTCGCAAAGAAATTTGAGTTTTAAAAACAGAAAACTCTAGTTAAAAAACTGTTGCGCTTATCTCAAAGTATGATAAAATAAATGTGTGCACTTTGAAACAGGGGCACTCAAATGGTGACATTGTGAATACCTTTTATTTATAAGTTAAGGGGATAGAAGGCAAGTCACATATCAATAAACCAAAGTAAATTTATAGGAGGAATTGTCAAATGGCAAACAAATGGGTTTATTTGTTTAGCGAAGGAAACGCTAACATGCGTGAGCTTCTTGGTGGTAAAGGTGCAAACCTTGCTGAGATGACTAACATCGGTCTTCCGGTACCTCAGGGCTTCACAATCACAACTGAGGCATGTACACAGTACTATGAGGATGGTCGTGAGATCAACGATGAGATTCAGGGTCAGATCAACGAGTACATCGGCAAGATGGAGGAGCTCACCGGAAAGAAATTCGGAGACAAGGAGAATCCGCTGCTTGTATCTGTTCGTTCCGGAGCAAGAGCTTCCATGCCTGGTATGATGGACACCATCTTAAACCTCGGTTTAAATGAGGAAGTTGTAAACGTACTTGCTGAGAAGTCTGGCAATGCACGTTGGGCTTGGGACTGCTATAGAAGATTCATCCAGATGTACTCTGACGTAGTTATGGAAGTTGGTAAGAAATACTTCGAGGAGCTCATCGACAAGATGAAGGCTGACAGAGGTGTTCAGCAGGACGTTGAGCTTACCGCTGATGACTTAAAAGAGTTAGCAAATCAGTTCAAGGCTGAGTACAAGGCAAAGATTGGTGATGACTTCCCGGATGATCCGAAGGAGCAGTTAATGGGTGCAATCAAGGCTGTATTCCGTTCCTGGGACAACCCTCGTGCAAACGTATATCGTCGTGACAACGATATCCCTTATTCCTGGGGAACCGCTGTTAACGTACAGTCTATGGCATTCGGTAACATGGGTGATGACTGTGGTACCGGTGTTGCATTTACCCGTGATCCCGCTACAGGTGCTAAGGGCTTATTCGGTGAGTTCCTTACCAATGCACAGGGCGAGGACGTAGTTGCTGGTGTTCGTACACCTATGCACATTACAGAGATGGAGCAGAAGTTCCCTGAGGCATTTGCTCAGTTTAAGGACGTATGCCAGACTCTGGAGAACCACTACAGAGATATGCAGGATATGGAGTTTACCGTAGAGCATGGTAAGCTGTACATGTTACAGACCCGTAACGGTAAGAGAACCGCTCAGGCTGCATTAAAGATCGCTTGCGATTTAGTAGATGAGGGAATGAGAACCGAGGAAGTGGCAGTTGCTATGATCGATCCTCGTAACTTAGATACCTTATTACATCCTCAGTTCGATGCTGCTGCTTTAAAGGCTGCTACACCGGCTGGTAAGGGACTCGGCGCTTCTCCCGGAGCTGCTTGTGGTAAGGTCGTATTTACTGCAGAGGATGCTGAGGCATGGGCTGCAAGAGGCGAGAAGGTTGTATTAGTTCGTCTTGAGACCTCTCCGGAAGACATTACCGGTATGAAGGCTTCTCAGGGTATCTTAACTGTTCGTGGTGGTATGACCTCTCACGCTGCCGTAGTTGCACGTGGTATGGGTACCTGCTGTGTATCCGGATGTGGCGACATCGCTATGGACGAGGAGAATAAGAAATTTACTTTGGCTGGAAAAGAGTATCATGAGGGAGATTATATCTCTATCGATGGTACTACAGGTAACATCTACGATGGACAGATCGCTACCGTTGATGCTACCATCGCTGGTGAGTTCGGCCGTGTAATGGCTTGGGCTGACAAGTATCGTACATTAAAGGTTCGCACCAATGCAGATACACCTGCAGATGCTAAGAAGGCTCGTGAGCTTGGAGCAGAGGGAATCGGACTTTGCCGTACAGAGCATATGTTCTTCGAGGAAGACAGAATTGCTGCATTCCGTGAGATGATCTGCTCTGACACTGTTGAGGAGAGAGAGGCAGCTCTGGACAAGATCCTTCCTTATCAGCAGGGAGACTTCGAGAAGTTATATGAAGCTCTTGAGGGATGCCCGGTTACCATTCGTTTCCTGGATCCGCCACTTCATGAGTTTGTTCCTACTGAGGAAGCTGACATCGAGAAGCTTGCAAATGCTCAGGGCAAGTCTGTAGAGACCATCAAGAACATCATTGCATCTCTGCATGAGTTCAACCCGATGATGGGTCACAGAGGATGCCGTCTTGCAGTTACCTATCCGGAGATTGCTAAGATGCAGACAAAGGCTGTTATCCGTGCAGCAATCAACGTAAAGAAGGCACATGCAGACTGGACCATCAAACCGGAAATCATGATTCCGTTAGTATGTGAAGTAAAAGAGTTAAAGAACGTTAAGAAGGTAGTTGTTGAGACAGCTGACGCTGAGATTGCAGCAGCTGGAGTTGATATGGAGTACGAAGTAGGTACCATGATCGAGATTCCTCGTGCAGCTCTTACCGCTGACGAGATCGCAGCAGAGGCAGATTTCTTCTGCTTCGGTACCAACGATCTGACTCAGATGACATTCGGCTTCTCTCGTGATGATGCTGGTAAGTTCTTAAATGCTTACTATGACAGCAAGATTTTCGAGAACGATCCGTTTGCTAAGTTAGACCAGACAGGTGTTGGCAAGCTGATGGAGATGGCTATCAAGTTAGGTAAGCCGGTTAATCCGAAGCTTCACGTAGGTATCTGTGGTGAGCACGGTGGAGATCCTTCTTCCGTAGAGTTCTGCCACAAGATCGGTCTGGACTATGTATCTTGCTCACCGTTCCGTGTGCCGATCGCAAGACTTGCAGCAGCACAGGCAGCAATTGCTGAGAAGGCTGGCAAATAGTCCAAGCTATACGGACAATCAAAGAATGATTATTAAATGATCAAAATCAGTTAATCAATTAAGATTCTTTTATCAGCCCCGCATTTTTGCGGGGCTGATATTTCACTCAAAACCCCCAGAAATATTAGTAATTCGTATCTGTTCAGTACCTTCACAGATACGAACCGCAAGCCCATGAAAATCAGCTTCGCTGATGAGGGTGTTAGGTGCCAGTGGCACCTGTTTAACACCGACCGAAGCGAATCGTAGCGTAGACCTTGCTCTTGTTATCTATACGTTTTCATACGATTTATGCGGTTCCGCATAAATCTGTTCTGAACAGTTACGGTTATTCTTATGAATTCTATGGTGTTTTAAACACAGAGCAAAATCAAAGCTTAAATCAGAAAAATTCATCACTATTGAGTTACTTGAAGTGGCATAGGTATGAAAAAACTAGTCAAAAATAGCAGAGGACAAGCCAAAAGCAGAAAAAATTCATCACCATGGAGTTACTTGAAGTGACATAGGTATGAAAAAACTAGTCAAAAACAGAAGAGGACAAGCCAAAAGCAGAAAAAATTCATCACCATGGAGTTACTCAAAGTGACATAGGTATGAAAAAACTAGTCAAAAACAGCAGAGAACAGGCCAAAAGCAGAAAAAATTCATCACCATGAAGCCGCTTGTAGTGGTATAGGTATGAAAAGCAAGGAAGGAGAGGTTCAATACGAGTAAAATTATTGAGAATGCCAGAGAGGAATATGATAAGTTGCAGCAAATGCTGAATTTAATTGAGCGAGATTTGAAAGATGCACCAGAAGGATGCTTAGTATTTAATCAGAAAGCAAACGCTGCATATCCATATCACCAATATTATGATTCTGACAACCGAAAACAAGTTAGGACGTACATCAATAAATCGAATCGAGATTTTGCCAGAGCTTTAGCTCAGAAAGGTTATCTGATTGATGTCAAGACGATATTAGAGAAAAATAAGAAAGCATTAGAAAATCTATTAAATGAATATGATGAAGAATCCATAGATCTGTCGTATGAAATGCTAGACAATTCGAGAAAAAGTCTTGTGAACCCTGTGCGTATTTCTGTGAAAGAACAGGTAAGACGGTGGAATAGTGAAACATATGAATTGTGTAGTATATATCCGGAAAACTTAAAATTTGAAACCGATAAAGGGGAAATGGTTCGATCAAAATCAGAAGTGATTATTGCAAATCTCCTCAATCAAAATAGAAAACATATATTATACAAATATGAACGTCCACTAGAAGTGATGGTGGTTGGAAAAGCATATACCATATATCCTGATTTTACGATTATCAACTTACATACAGGAAAGATTAATTACTGGGAGCATGCCGGAAGGATGGATGATCCAAAATACGCAGATGATTTTGTGAGAAAAATGAATACATACATTAATAATGGTCTCTATCCAGGTGAAGATGTAATCATATCTTACGAGACGATGAATTATCCTTTAAATATCCATAATATAAATTTGCTTATAAAACAAATTATATAGCCTGTGCATTGGTAGGTGTGTCATTTCTGTGTTTGCTATTGAGGCGGCAATATGGATCAATGTGGGCATTCCGTATTTTACAGGATCTGTGGTGATGTACATTGCTTATCTGATTATTTCCTCCATACAGCTGGGAGCTACTGTGGACTACGCAATTCAGTTTACAGACCGTTATATGGAGTACCGTCAGACCATGCGAAGCGACAGGCAATTGAGGAAATTATTTCGGTGATCACCACATCCATACTGACTTCCGGATCCGTGCTGGCACTGGTTGGTTTCCTGATGAGCTTTGTTTCCACACATGCCATTTTGTTACAGCTTGGACTGTTTGTGGAAAGAGGTGCATTGCTTTCCATGACAAGTGTATTCTTCGTGTTGCCGGGTCTGCTTAATATATTTGATGGACTGTTTCAGAAAACCACGTTGAAAGTAAATTTTTATAATCCCGGAAAGGAGAAAGAATCCAATGAAGAATTATCATAAATCAGTAAAAAGAATTGTACCGGTAGTTCTGTCTGTTGCACTGGTTGCAGGTGCTGCTACCCCGGTAAAAACCACAGAAACACCCTCTGAAAAGGAGGAGGTTATCTACATTAACCTCACTGGAGAGGGTGCGGTAAAGGATGTGTATGCGGTGAATATTTTCGGCAGTGGAGATATCACCACCCTGAAAACTGTCCGATGGTGTGGATGACATGAACAGTGGAATTGGTGATCTGTATGATGGTACTACGGAGCTGAAAGACGGAACCTCTGAGATGCGTTTCAAGACAGATGGAATGGACACTGAGATTTCGGATCAGATTGATGAGATGATCGAGAGTATTACCGGTGGAAATACCGAGGTTGTATCTTTTGTCAGTGAGAAGAACACCAATGTGGATGAGGTTCAGTTCGTCATTCAGACAGAAGCCATTGAGATAGAGATATCTCCGTCTTTTGCTGTACTATTGACAAAAGTTTAGATTTAAATTATATTGACCATAAGTTCGAAATTGGTCAAAAAGGGAGATGGACAATATGCCGAAGTGTTATTCCCAGCAGGAGAAGGAGGATATCCGAACACGTCTAAAAGAAGAGGCGGCGAAATGTCTGGTGCAGTACGGAATCCGAAAAACCACGGTGGATGAACTTGTGAAGCGAGTAAAAATTCCGAAGGGAACGTTTTATCTTTTTTATCAGTCAAAGGAATTGCTATTGTTTGAGGTGATCCTGGAGAAGCATGAACAGGTAGATCAGAAGCTAATGGAGGCGGTGGGCAGTCTGAATGAAAAGGATTGTACAGCGGAGAAGTTGACGGAAATTATTGTAAACATTTATCGTATGATAGATGATATTCCCGTTCTGAAGCTTTTGAATTCAGAGGAAATCGAAGTGTTGGTCAGAAAGCTGCCACAGGAAGTGCTAGAGGAGCATCTGGGTTATGATAGATCTGTTGTAGACGAATTAATGCAGGTGATTCCGGTAAAAAAGGACGTGGATACCAAGGCTCTCAGTGCGGCTTTTCGCGGGATATATTTTACCACCATTCATAAGGATAAAATCGGGGAAGAGAATTTTTACAGTGCATTGCACCTTCTGGTTTACGGATTGGTCAGCCAAATGATTTAGTAAAAGGAGAATAAAATTTATGAAATCAATTTACAGAAGTGAAGCATCAAAAAAAGCAGTTTTGGATTTATATGACAGACAAATAGCGCAGCTGAATATTCCATACAAAGATATTTATGTGGACACTTCCTTGGGAAAGACCCATTTGGTGGAGTGCGGGAAGCCGGATGGCAAGCCATTGCTGGTTTTTCATGGAGGGAATTCCACCACTTCCTATAATTTGAAATATTGCAGCTTTCTATTGCCACATTTTCATATTTATGCCGTAGATATCATTGGACATCCGGGAAAGAGCGTAGAGCGGGAGCTTTCCTCTCATGGTCAGGACTATGGGAAATGGGCAGCGGAAGTGATAAAGGCCTTGGGGTTTGAGAAAATGGCATGTTTTGGGGAATCTTTTGGAGGCGGAGTTCTGGTGAAGACCATGTGTGTGGCACCGGAGCTTGTGGAGCGAAGCATGCTGGTGGTTCCGGCGGCAATCAAAAATGCGCCCTTATATAAGAGTATGAACATGGCATTTCCCATGATGATGTACTGGATGACTCATAAAGAAAAATGGCTGGTGAAATGCTTTCTCCCCATTACGTTGACGGAAGAAGGAATCACAGAGGATTTTCTGGCTACGGCCCGGTGCAGCATCGACCATGTAAAAATCAAGGCTGCGATGCCACAGGATGAGAGCATAGAAAGCCTCAGCAGATATAAAAATCCGGTATTCGTCATGGCGGCAGAGAAGGATCAAATGTTTCCGGCAGCCGGAGTACTTCCCCAGGCAAAAAAGGTGTGGAAGCAGTGTAAAACGTATATGATGAAGGGGCGAGGACATCTGCATGAACTGACGGAGGAGGAGAAGCAGATGATCGTGGAATTTCTAAAGTAGGGACGTTTCTTTTGTCACCAAGAGTGTCCCTCTGTCACGAAAATAGTGACAAAAGGAACGTCTCCTGTAAGTAACAGAAAACCCGAAAAATGGGCAATGCAACCAAAAGTTTACATATAGAACGCTACGATTGATAGCTTTTTTGGAGTCCAACAAGTAGGATTGGTCTGTACAAAAATTACGAATTGGAGGACACATCATGACATTAGGTGAAAAATTATCAAAATTGCGAAGAGAAAATAATTACACACAGGAACAGCTGGCAGATATCCTGGGAGTTTCCAGACAATCCATCAGCAAATGGGAAAGTAATCTCGCTTATCCCGAGACAGAAAAACTGATCCGGATGGGCGAATTATTTGACTGCTCCATGGATTATCTCTTAAAGCATAGCATGGAAAATGATAATATAAATCAAAAGGATACCAGTGAGGAACCGAAGCGCTTCCGAAAGCTGCTGAGGGAAAGAAAAAGCGAAAAGACTGTATGGGGGATGCCCTTATGGCATGTGGCAAAAAATGCCAGAGGATTTGTGGCAGTGGGCTTAAATGCCCATGGTTTTATTGCCATTGGCATGAAAGCGCAGGGTGTCATATCCATTGGAATGCTTTCCCTAGGTATTCTATCGTTAGGAATGCTTTCCCTAGGTCTGCTTGCTGTGGGATGTTTGGCAATCGGTATTCTGTCGGCAGGCTGCTTGTCTGTGGGAGTGTTGACAGCGGGAGCAATCAGTTTTGGCATCATATCCATCGGTGCAATGGCGATTGGTGATTTTTCTGTAGGTGCATTAGCAATCGGAAAATATTTTGCTTTGGGAGATAGTGCCCAGGCTATGATTGCTATCGGTGATTCAAAAGCAGTGGGCAGTGCATTTCAAAGGACCGGAGAACTGTCCACACAGGATGTTGCTACGATCAAACAGCAGCTCGATGCAAATGTTCCCGCTTATCTTGCATGGGCAAAAGAATTCATAAAAACGTTTTTATAGAAATATCACCTGCGGTGACGCTTGGTGAAAACTGAACGAGGAAAAAGAATGAAGGTATCTGTTCAGAACAGGCCGAATCACTTGCTGATTAGGCCGTAAGAACATGATTCGGGTGCGAGCAAAGTCTACGCTTCGCTTCGGTCGGTGTTGAACAGGTGCCACTGGCACCTAACACCCCATCGGCGTAGCCGATTTTCATGGGTTTGCGAATTGTATCTGTGAAGGTACTGAACAGATACGAATGAAGAGATACGAATGAAGAATGAAAAAGTTTTGTTGACTGTGAAATTGATTGTCGTATATTCCATATTACTTGGAACGACTGCATTACCATTATTGTTCAATATGTTGACAGAAAGCAGTGTGGGTCGTCTGCTTGGAAGGATGTTGGCTAAGCTAATCATGGCAGGCGTGGTATTTGTATTTTATAAGAACAAAAAGAAGATCTTTGCGGAATTGGGATATTCCACGAAAAATATAGGAAAGCAGTCTTTTATCTGTTTTTTGTGGGGCCTGTTGAAGAATTTGTGTTCCGTGGTTATTTCCAGCAACAGCTGGAGGAACTGATAAGAAATAGGATCGTTGTCTGTGTCGCTGGCCCATGGGCTGCATGACAGTATTATATTCATTCTGAGTTGTATATTATTGTAAAATACTGTGTTTGACTCACGAAAAGTCTCCTCTTATCCCTGGAAAATCACCATTTACGTTCGAATTATTGATTTTTTTCCGGAAGTCATTATGATTGTATATGAATTACATCAGAGAGATGAATGAAAATCAATTATCGTTTGAAAGGATAGGGATAAAATGTGGAAGAAGATAAAAAGAAAGTTAGATTAAAATCAATATTTGTTTTGCTGTTGATTCTATTTGTGGGGGGTGTATTTACATTGCATATCCTGCCTCGGGGAATTGCAAAGGGTTTTGATCTTCTTACAGGTGTTAATTTAGATTCCCATGATTTGGCCACAAGATATGGTATGGGAATCATTAGCAGATTGATTGGTTTGGCGATACTTTTGCCTGTTTTTTTTCGGCTTAATGTGATGAAGAATTTTACATACCGGATTACGGGAACTTGCTTTGTGCTTAGTTGGATGTTCTTTGTCTATATTGTTGCAAATTTAGAGGTGGATGGTATGAAGTATGCCACGCCGCAACTGATTCTTCTGATGGTGTTAGAGTGTTTTGTCATCGGATTTTATGAAGAAATCCTGTTTCGTGGCGTGCTCCTGCGGCAATTCATGGAATTATTTGAAGATGGTCAAGGAAAATGCATGTGTGCTGTTTTAACTTCCAGTTTAGCATTTGCGCTGGTTCATCTGATGAATTTGTTCACAGGAGCGAGGATAGAAGCTGTGTTGTCGCAAGTCGTTTATACTTTTATTTTGGGGATTGCATTTTCAGCACTTTTAATTCGAACAAACTGGAATCTATTGTGGTGCGGCTTGATTCACAGTTTATATGATATGGCGTCCGGATTTGGTGATTTTGCTGTTTTGCAGCAGACAGAAAATGTGACAGTGAGTCCTCAGACGGTAAACGCAGGGGCATATTTGATCAACCTTTGTCTTTTTATTCCGCTTTTGCTTTATGGGATTTTCTTATTGAGAAAGAGAAACATTTCCGTTTAAATTGGTATATCTTACATACCGGTATTATACCTCTTACTGTAAGAGTCTTGACAATAAGCAACTGGTTGCACATAATAAAAGTGCAACTAGTTGCTTATTTTTACGGAGGCAATTCTTTATGAATCGTACAGAAAAGGAAGAGTACATTATTGGCTGTATCTCATTACTATCCAATAAACTGACACAGTTTGGTGATTGCATTTTACCGGACATTACATTTAAACAATGGTTTTTGCTGCTGATGATATCAAAAATGGAAGGGGAAGAAAAAAGCATCAATAGCATTGCAGAGTTTGTTGGATCATCCAGACAAAATATTAAGAAAATGCTGAAACCATTAGAAGAGAAAGGATATGTGGTGATTGGGAAATCTACCCTGGATGCAAGAGCATTAAAGGTAGAGTTGACGGAAAAAACATATCAGTATTTTAGCGAAAATGCCCATGCTGCGGAGGAAGAAACAAACAAACTATTTCAGTCGTTTTCCATGTCAGAAATTGATAATTTAATGGTCAATCTGGAGAAAATGCTGCAATGCCTGTCTTAATTGCCAGGGACGTTCCTTTTGTCACGGTTTTCATGACAGAGGGACACTCCTCGTGACAAAAGAAACGTCCCCAAGGAGGATATTATGCATCGAACAAAGAGAGTTTTTTGGGGATTGTGTTTTATCGCAATCGCAGTTATGGTTCTTTTGAATCAGACAGGTGTGCTGAATGTAACGCTCAGCGCAGGAAAGATTATTATTGGAATTTTAGCACTGGCAAAATATGTGAATTCCACTGATTTCAGGGGAGCATCTGTGAAGAACAGCTTCGGTGAGCTGAAGGTGTATTTTGACAAGGCAATTGTGTTGACAAGCCCCATTGATATCAAGTTAAGCAACAGTTTCGGAGAACTTCAGGTATTTGTACCGAAAAACTGGAATGTGAAACTGGATGTGAATGTTTTTGCCGGGGACTGTAAGAATGAGCCTCATACAGGAAATGAGGATTGGCCTCAGGTGCGTATTTCCGGAGATGTAAGTTTTGGTGAAATTCAGATTATCTATGTGTAGTCTTACTTGAAAACCATGTCATCTATTGCTATAATACACTTGCGTCATTTTGTAATTGGCGTAGGTGTATTTCTATTTATACATCTGCAGGAATTACCTAAAACTGATGTGAGGTTTTTATTTTTTGGTGACAGTGGGACACTCTTTGTGACAAAAGGAACGTCCCCAAGAAAGGAGTAGCAATGAAAATAACAGAAGATATTAAATACGTTGGAGTGAATGACCATCAGATCGACCTTTTTGAAGGACAATATATCGTGCCCAATGGCATGGCATACAATTCCTATGTAATCATGGATGACCAGATTGCAGTGATGGATACCGTAGATATTCACTTTAAAGAAGAATGGCTGGGAAACATTGCACAGGTTCTGGGGGACAGAAAACCGGAATATCTGGTGATTTCACATATGGAGCCGGATCATTCTGCGAATATTGCAAATTTTTTAGAGGTATATCCGGATACAACTTTGGTGGGAAATGCAAAAACATTTACCATGCTGGATCAGTTTTTTACACTGAAACCTGATGTGAAACGTATGACCGTAGCAGATAAGGAAGTTTTGAATCTTGGTCATCACGAACTGACCTTTGTGATGGCACCCATGGTACATTGGCCTGAGGTTATGGTAAGCTATGACAGCACAGATAAGGTTCTTTTCTCTGCAGATGCATTTGGAAAGTTTGGTGCATTGGATGTGGAGGAGGACTGGGATTGCGAGGCTCGTCGCTATTATTTTGGAATCGTAGGAAAATACGGCATGCAGGTACAGAAGCTTCTTCAGGTGGCAGCTACGCTTGATATTCAGACCATCTGTCCGCTGCATGGACCGATCCTTACGGAAAATCTGGAGCACTATATCGGACAGTATCAGACATGGTCTTCTTATCAGCCGGAAAATGAGGGCGTGATGATCGCTTATGCTTCTGTCTATGGAAATACCAAGGCTGCCGCAGAGCTTTTAGCAGAGAAGTTAAGAGAAAAGGGATGCCCTCGTGTGGTAGTGGCAGATCTGGCCAGAGAAGATATGGCAGAATGTGTGGAGGATGCGTTCCGCCACAGTAAGCTGGTGCTGGCAAGCGTTACATATAATGGAGACGTATTCCCGTTTATGAAGACATTTATTCAGGATCTGTTGGAGCGTAATTACCAGAACCGTACCGTAGCATTTATGGAGAATGGTTCCTGGGCACCTACCGCAAAGCGGGTGATGGAGGGAATGTTTGAAAAGAGCAAGAACATCACCTTTGCAGAGCATACAGTATCCATCAAGTCTGCACTGAATGAGACAAGCAAAGAAGCTATCGAACAGCTGGCAGAAGAATTGTGTATATAGAAAATAAGGAGCATTTTATGAAGGCGCAAGCAAAGAAATACATACGAATGTTATTGTTGGCAATATTGTCCGGAATCACCATCGGAGTGGGCGGCACGGTATTTCTCTCCGCTGAGAGCCGTGTGGTAGGGGCCGTACTCTTTACGGTAGGGCTGTATACCATCTGTATTCAGGGACTGAATCTGTTCACCGGAAAAGTGGGTTATCTGTTTGATAATAAGCCTATTTACCTGGTAGAGCTTCTGGTGATCTGGATCGGAAATTTTCTGGGGACAGCTATTTCCGCAGCATTGATTCTGCAGACCAGAATATCCGGTATTGCCGATACAGCCCGCAGCCTGTGTGAAGTGAAGCTTCAGGACAGTTATGTCAGTCTGTTTGTACTGGGAATATTCTGTGGAATGTTAATGTTTATTGCCGTGGATGGCTTTAAGAAGACCAATGGAAATCCGGTAATTTTGTTCTTAGGGGTTGTGACCTTTATCCTGTGCGGATTTGAGCACTGCATTGCAGACATGTTCTACTTTACACTGGCAGGCATGTGGTCGGTCAAAGCATTGCTGTGCATCCTGGTCATCACTCTGGGAAACAGCGTGGGCGGCGTGCTCATTCCTCTTGTAAAAAAATTCCCGGAGAAGTAATTATTTTTATCCCTTTTTCTTTTGTGTGTTTCCGAAATGCAAATTCATTCGGGAACACATTTGTAAAAAGGGAGTTATTTTTTTCGATAGGCACTGGGGCTCTTGTGATAAGCAGCCTTGAATCTTTTGTTGAAATAACTGCAGCTGCAGTAACCGGACTGCAGTGCAATCTCTGTGATCGACAGATCTGTGTTTTCCAACAACTCTCTGGCTTTATCCAGACGCAGTCGATTGATATAATCGCTGAGTGTGATTCGGAAAGTGTTGTGGAAATAACGGGAAAAATATTTAGGCGACATATGAAAATGAGTGGCAAGTTCATCCAATGTGATTTCATTGGTGTAGTGTTCCCCGATATAGCCTAAGATTTCCCGGTGCAGATTTCTGTTGGTCCTTTCTTTTGTTACCTGTATGATTCCGTTACTCTGATAGAGCTGATACAATAGATGTAAAAGTTCCATTCGGATACCCAGCTGGAAAGCGGTTCCTTTTGTATAGTACAGCTTTACAATATGCTCGATGCAGTGAACAACTGCCGGGTAGATATCCTGGGATGGAATGATATGATTCAGTTTCATTTTATGCTCTGACAGTGGCATGAGAAATTCTTCATTCACAATGTCCATGTTTAGAAATAACAGAGAACTGATGGGAAACAGAATCGTGCCATAAATAGTTTCCAGATCATCTACAGACATTTCATGGATTTCCTGACTGTTGATAAAAAAGATGTCACCGGTACGTCCTTCATAGGAGGTCTGGTCGATGGAAAGATGCAGATGCCCCTTCTGAACATAGACGATTTCTATTTCGTTATGCCAGTGCAGGGGTACAGAAAAAGTATGGGGAAATTTTTGCATGTGATAAACGGTAAATGGATATTCTGTTGTTCCGTGGGTGACATGTTCTTTTAAATTCTCATTCATATGATTGTGATTACTCCCTTTTTCTGGTTTTTGCGAATGGGGTTCTGAATAGTTTCCTGGCCTTTACATTCAATTCGTATAAATTCGTATAAAGTATACATATAAAGTAGAAAAAATACAAGTATTTCCCGAAAAAGTACTATAAAATAAGAATATAATGTGATATTTTATAACTGTTCAGAACAGGCTGAATCACTTGTTGATGAGGCTGTAAGAACATGATTCAGGTGTGAGCAACCCCTATCGGAGTAGTCGATTTTCAAGGGCTTGCGAATCGTATCAGTGAAGTACTGAATACGGGTATTATACAAAAGAAAGCATCCAGGGATGGCTTGGTTGGGAGGTTTTATGGAATACGCAGCGATTTATCATGGAATGAATAGAAGAAACTGCTATGCAGTGGATAAAAACCGGTTTATGATTCGGATTCGGACGAAAAAGGGAGATATGAAACGCGTTGTTTTACATACGCAGGATAAGTATTTATCCATTCAGCATGTGGATACTGCGCAACAGTACGAAATGGAAAAGTACGCTACAGACTGTTTTCTTGACTATTATCAGGTGCAGATCAGTATGGATGTGATTTGTCTTCGCTATTATTTTGAATTGGAAGACATGGAAGGACAGATTGCTTATTATGGGAACCATTCTTTTTTCCAAAGTCCCATCGATAATATAGATAAAATGTTTGACTGTCCGCAGAATCTGCGGGAGGAGGAGATGTACCTGATTCCTGACTGGGCAGAGGGGAAGGTGGTTTATCAGATTTTTCCCAATCGTTTTGCGACAACAGAACAGGTGCCGGATGAGGTGTGGTATCAGACACCCATGGGGCATAGAGAGAACCTGAAGGGTAATCTGCGTGGAATCATTCAGCATCTGATGCATATGAAAGATTTAGGAATCGATGTGATTTATATGACTCCGATTTTTCGTTCGGATTCCATGCACAAATACGATACCATTGATTATTATGAGATTGATCCATCCTTTGGTTCCACAGACGATTTGCGGGAATTGGTAGATCGGGCGCATGAACTTGGCATGCGTGTGATTTTGGATGGAGTATTTAATCATACCTCCCAGAAGTTTTTTGCTTTTGCCGATATCATGGAGAAGGGGCAAGAGTCTAAGTATGTGGACTGGTACTATATCGATGGATTTCCATTGAAATCAAAGTGGGGAGAAAAACCGAATTTCAAAACCTTTGGATATTTTGGCGGTATGCCAAAGCTGAATCTGTCTAATCCGGAAGTGGCACAGTATGTGACGGATGTGGCGGTTTACTGGATTCAGAACTGTCATATTGATGGCTGGCGTCTGGATGTGGGAGATGAGGTGAGCCATTATTTTTGGAAGAAGTTTCGTCAGGCAGTGAAGACCGCAAATCCGGATGCACTTTTGATCGGAGAGGTGTGGCACTATGCCCAGGATTTCCTGGAAGGGGACGAATGGGATACGGTGATGAATTATCATTTCTACGAAGCGGTAAAGGATTATGTGGCGAAGGAATGTATCTCTGCTTCCAGGTTTGTAGAGGAATTATCCTTTATGAAGGGAAATATTCACAGCAAGGTATATCCGGTACTCTGGAATCTCATTGACAGCCACGATACAGAACGTTTTCTGCACAGCAGTGGAGAGAAGAAGGAGAAACTACGATTGGCAGCGGCATTTCAGCTTTTGCTGCCGGGAATGCCCATGATGTATTATGGGGATGAATATGGAATGACCGGAGGACCGGATCCGGATTGCCGCCGTGGAATGGTGTGGAAAGAGGAATATCAGGATCAGGAAATGTTTGCCTGGTATCAAAGTCTGCTTAAAGCGCGCCACAATTATCCATCCCTGACCAAGGGTGAAACCATGCTTGCACAGGGAGAGGATAATCAGAATTTGGTAAAGATTGTACGAAACTATCAGGATGAAACTGTGACCCTTATATTCCATGGAGCAGGAGAGCCTGTTGATCTGTCAGAGTATCAGGGGAGACAGGATCTGATCACTGATGAGATCTTTGAGGGACAGATAAAGCCCTATGAGGTGGTTTTGTTTAAGGCTTGAAGATCTTCTTTTCCACAGCCCATTTTGCTGTAGCGGGCTTTTTCGTACATGGAATGCAGAAGAGTTGTGTTTGGCTCTTCTGCAATTCCTGCACGACGCTCCAGCTCCGAAGGAGTAGCAGTGGAAGAAGGTGTTCCCTTTGTATTTCTTTTTATCATTCGTTTGTATTTTCTGCGAATCTGCATATTGGGAGATAAGTAGCCTTCCTTTTTTTTCTGTTGTTTTCTAAGCTTCTTTTTATCATCCTTTGTTTTATCTTCCAGAAATTCAATAGAATCATTTTCGTCGGTGCAAAAATCAGCACCGATTTTTTTGATTCCCTGTACAATTGCATAAATCAGTGAAAGAATCAATACAATACCCATGATGAAAAGGAGTACCTTCAATAGATTGGCAAACCACACCGGATCCGGAGTGGAATCATTCTGTGCCTGGACTATGATTTCCGGGACAATCTGCTGGGTGGAATTGGGCGGAATTGACAATGAATCGGTATCCTGCTCCACATGCAATATGGTGTGAGAAGAGATAGATATCTCGCTTAATGGCTCCCGTCCATATAACGCAGCTGGCAGGGTAAAAATAATCAGAAGCAGAAAAGCCAGAGCGTATAGGATACGGAAAATCTTCTGAAGGGTTTGCAGGGGAAGATTGGCCACTCCATCATTTGTCTCCACAAAATCCAGATAGTTTTCCCGATATTGATATAAAAAGCAGAGAAATACGTCAAGGAAAGTCAGATAGAAGATAATATGCCAGTATGTGGAAAAACCAAGTAAAATACCGGCAATGTACTGAATCACCAGCCATGTCAGGTGGGAGAAACGCGGTGTGTTAGCCGGCGTGGATACTTCCCAGGTCTCCATGGCAAAGGGCTTGCTGGAACCATGGGCAGCGATAAAATCCCGGCGGATTTCCACCAGCTGCACTCTGGCGTGGATATGGATGATAAAGGGTATCAGAGATAAAAGGAATGTCAGGATTCCACCCAGATATCTGCCATACTGGAAGAAGTCGCAGAGGCAGTAAGCCAGATAACCGGTTCCTGCTGCAATGAGCAGACCGCAGGGAACGAAGATCCAGAAATTCCGGATTTTTCGCAACATAAGGGAACTACTGATAATGGGAATCAGCAGTAAAAGTCCCAGAGCTGTCATTTTCAGTGTGTTCTGTGTATTCAGGCCTAAAAAGGACACAGAGAGAGGATAAAAACCAAAAAGCAGTAGAAGTAGATGAAACCAGGAAAGAATTCCCCGATACAAATCATTGCGCTTAAAAATCATTTACTTACCTCCCAGTGAAGAATATCAAAGATATCAGAATGATATGGTTTCTCATAAATTCCGTTGTGCACCGGCATCACCCAGAGCAGGATATTTTGCATTTCGACTAAGGTCGCAAGTTTCTCTTCCCATTCGTTACAATGATTTTTTGAAATCAAAAGATAGGTCTGCCCTGTGCGATGATGAGAAATTTCCTGATTTAACAGTTCCTCCAGCCTGATGCAGGGCTGGGTTAGGTTGAGCCTTGCCAGACGTTGGTTCAGACCGGCCATATTTCCGGCACCGGCTGGCTGGTTGAAGGTCAAGGGCTCTCCCCCAAAAGGGTCGTTTGCATTACACAGCAAGCGGACGGGCATATGGTGCGCTACCAGATAATCGGATATGCTGGCGGCAATCGAGATGGATTCTTCCAGCAGATCCTCCGAGTCCCATCGGTTAGCCATCTCCAGATCTAGGAGGATGGTCACGTCAAAGCTGGTGGTGGAATTATATTGATTTACCATCAGCTCTCCGCTGCGGGCGGAGGCTTTCCAGTTGATATGGTTCATGGGATCATCCCGGCGATATTCCCGGATACCGGAAAATTCAAAGGGATCAAAAAAGAGCCTGTTTTTTGCAGTTATCATACCGGACAGCGTCTGGCTGATCAGCCGTATCCTGCTATGATCTAATGGTTTTGGATATACATAGAGCTCGTTTTGCTGTGGAAAGGATAAATGACCGCTTTGATGAAAAAAGTAGTCATAGCCGGACAAATCGGCCTGAGTAATCTGATAATATCCGCGTTTTTTTGCTACAAATGGAAGAGTACGGGTAATCTGCTGCCTGGTCAGGAAGGAGAACATATCCCGTTTGGAAGTCTGGTCGGAGGTGCTGCTGTTTTCTTTGGCTGAGTTTTTAAATTCCAGATTCCGGCTCATGGCAATACGAACAGAAACTGCTGATAAGGGCAGCAGCTTATCGTTTGTGATGATTTCCTGAATGGCAGAGGAATCACCCTCATAGATATAATTCGAGGTAAAGGTTGTTTTGACAGAGAGACCTTTGTGCCAGAAATGCCGGTAAACCAGATTCTGGAGAAACCACAGAAGGGATATCCCTGCAAAAAGTAATAACAGCCACATAATGTCCTCCTATTTGCCTGCCCAGTTTTCTGTAGGAAGCTCCAAACTATTTAGAATCTCTGAAATAGCGATATCGGCAGCTTTCCGTCCTTCCGCTGAAGTGGTCATAGTCATGCGATGTCCCAGAACAGGCATGGCCAGAGCTTTGATATCCTCGGGAACGACATACTCCCGGCCCTGAACCATGGCATATCCCTGTACGGCACGAAGGAAGGAAAGCGTGCCACGGGGACTTACACCACGACTGATTTTGTTGTGGTGGCGGCTGGCCTGTACGATGGAGACCAGATATTCAGATAGTTCCGGGTGAATGTATACGTGACAACATTCGGACTGAAGATGCACCAGATCTTCGGCGCTGCAAACCGGTGAAAGCTGTTCTAATGGTTCATCTGTGAGAAATCGCGCAATCATGGAAAGCTCCTGTTTGCGACTGAGATCTTCCATAGAAAGCTGCATGAGAAAACGATCCATCTGTGCTTCGGGAAGGGGAAATGTGCCCAGGGTTTCCAGCGGATTCTGGGTGGCAATTACAAAAAAGGGAGCCGGGAGAGGATGGGTCACACCGTCCACAGTGATCTGCCGTTCTGCCATACATTCCAGAAGGCTGCTCTGTGTCTTCGGTGTGGCACGATTGATTTCATCGGCCAGAAGAATGCTGCAGAATGCCGGTCCCTTAGCAAATACAAATTCGCTGGTTTTGGCATCAAAATAATTGAGTCCGGTTACATCGGAGGGGAGTAGGTCCGGCGTAAACTGGATTCGTCCGAATTCCCCGTTTATGGATTTGGCGATGGACTTGGCCAGCACAGTTTTTCCGGTTCCCGGAACATCCTCTAGGAGTACATGGCCACCAGCCAAAATGGCTGTAAGCAGCAAATCAATGGTCGTACTGTTTCCGATGATTACTTTTTGAATATTTTCTTTCAGTTTTTGTATGATTGCTAATTGCATGAGCAGTCTCCTTGTATGATGCGTGATTTTGTGATAATTGCCTTGACTTTGAATCGCTATAACTTTGCCTTAAAAATTGGATCTGCAGGATATCCGCCGGTACATTTCTGCATGCCGCGCTGAATACTGTCAGCTGCATTTCCCCAGTCCTTATCCTTGTTCAGATAATCATTTTTTGCCACGAACCATTCTACGTCCTTCTGTACCCGATCCATATTTTCTGTCATAAGAGCAAAAGCCTTGGGATAGAAGGTCTTTTTCTCGTCATCCGTGAGCTTGTCTTCTGCTGCCTCTACAAGATCTGCAAAATGGGGCAGACAGAAACCTTTGCTGTTGTCAAACAGGGCACGGAACTCATCGTTCTTTCGATAGAGATCAAAAAAACTGTCCAGATAACGATTGTAGATGTTCTTAAAATGATCACAGACGTAACAGGACTGTTCTTTTTCTGCAATCCAGTTTCCAAGAGATGTTTTGGGGTCGGCGATGCCGGCACCGGTTCGCTTGATACGTGTGGTGAACTTGGACTTGCCGGGCTTGAAATTTTTCATTTCTTTTGTCAGCTCTTTATTCAGCTTTTCCATATGCGTACTGAGAATCAGCGCATTGCCCAGGCGATTGCCGTAATCATACATTTTCTTAAAATGGGTGCGGCAAAATCCGGTGGCATCGGTTTTTTCACGGATGTCATCCTCCATGTAGGCAGAGCCTAAGATAAATGAGATGGCGTGCTGCTCGGCTTCCCGCTCCAGATAGCAGAATGGACATTCGTCCTGAGCACTGAAGGCATCTGTTAAGGGGATGGTAGCGATGTTTTCTTTCATAGTTTCCTCCTGATTCATATATCCTGTTATATATAAGTTTTCTTACGGCACCCGCAGTAAATGCGTATGCCTACTGAATAGTTACCAAAATTCTAACGTAACTATTCAGAACCCCATTCGCAATTTTATGAAAATTGCCTTGGCTCTGAATAGTTACACTTTTTTTAACACATACAGTTTATCACGATTGTACTAAAATGAAAACTTGCATTTTGATAAAATGGGTTTACAATAATAGATAGCGAGTATTTTTCAAAATAAGATAGATAAAGGAGATAGGAAAAATGTTTGGTTTTGGTGACATGATTGAGCTTTTGAAGAAAAATCCGAAGCGAATCGTATTTACAGAGGGGTGTGATCCTCGTATCTTGGAGGCGTCTTCCAGACTTCTGGCGAGCAACTTCCTGACACCTATTTTAGTAGGCAACGCTGAGGAAGTGGAGAAGGCAGCAGAGGAGAGTGGTTACAATATCCGCGGTGCACAGATTATCGATCCTCTGAATTATGACAGAATGGACGAGATGGTAGCTCAGTTTTGTGAACTTAGAAAGTCAAAGGGTGTGACGGAAGAAGAGGCCAGAAAGATTTTATCCCAGGCCAACTATTTTGGAACCATGTTGGTAAAGATGGGAGTGGCTGATGCACTTTTGGGTGGCGCTACATATTCTACTGCAGATACCGTTCGTCCTGCATTACAGCTGATTAAAACAAAGCCCGGTAACAGTATCGTATCTTCCTGCTTTATTCTGGTTCGTCCGGCAGCCACCGGCGAGAATGAAGTGCTGGCTATGGCAGATTGCGCGATTAATATTACTCCTACTGAGGATGAACTGGTGGAGATTGCAGATGAGACCAGCAAATGTGCGAGAATCTTCGGCATTGACCCTAAGGTGGCATTCTTAAGCTATTCTACCTTAGGCTCCGGAAAGGGCGAGGACGTGGATAAGATGCGCAATGCGGCAAAGAAGACCAAGGAGAGATGTCCGGATCTGCCTATCGAGGGTGAGCTTCAGTTTGACGCAGCAGTTTCACCACGGGTGGCACGTACCAAGTGTCCGGATTCCGAGGTAGCCGGACATGCGAATGTATTTATTTTCCCGGATATCAACGCAGGAAATATCGGATATAAGATTGCACAGCGTCTTGGTAACTTTGATGCTTACGGCCCGATTCTGTTGGGCTTAAACGCACCAATCAATGATTTGTCCCGTGGCTGTAATGCATTAGAGGTTTATTCCATGGCGATTATTACAGCTGCTTTGGCATAGTGTGAAGAGGTATGTATGCATAATGAACTGACAAAGAGTGATATTCAAAAGATGGAAGAGGAGATCGAATACCGCAAGCTGGTAGTCCGTAAGGAAGCCATCGAGGCGGTGAAGGAGGCTCGTGCCCAGGGTGATCTCAGCGAGAATTTTGAGTATTACGCTGCCAAGCGTGACAAAAATAAGAATGAAAGCCGTATCCGTTATCTGGAGCGCATGATTAAGACGGCAGTGGTGGTATCTGATGAGTCAAAGGAAGACGAGGTAGGAATCAATAATACCGTTACGGTTTATATTGAGGAGGACGACATGGAGGAGACCTTTAAACTGGTTACTACCATGAGAGGAAATTCCTTAAAGGGTCTGATTAGTATTGAGTCCCCTATGGGAAAAGCTGTCTTAGGCCATAAGGTGGGAGATGTGGTTACGGTTGAGGTAAATCCTTCTTACAGTTATGATGTGGAAATCCGCAGGATTGAGAATACTGGAGAAGAGGGAGAGAGTATTCGCAAATTTTAGTGGAGTGATGAAAAAGGTCTGTCACAGGAAAAATAATTCCTGTAGCAGACCTTTTCTTTTTTGTACATGTTTGGTTTAAGGCTGAAAATGTAATTCTCCGGATTCATATAGATTATTATAATTTTCATCAAAGAAGGAAAATGTGATGACTGCTTCCTGAATATCGTTTTCTAAATATGAATCATCATCGCATGCAACCGATACGAAGACTCCGTTTCCGGGAACTACGGCACCAAATGCATAGTCAGCCTGCATGATTCCATCCACCATCAGATCACCGGATTCAAAGTAAATAGGTGTTTCACTGGCATCTTCGATATAAAAGACAAATTCTACAATATCATCTTCCGTGAGATCGGTGGATCCTACATAGTAGATACGGTAAGCATCTTTGTTGTCAAGAACGATCACATTATCCAGCTTTTTTACATCAAAAAGCGGAATAGTCTCGTCAAAAATCACTTCATGTATGGTGGTATCTGTAGACAAAACAGAGTTGGTTTCGGCATCTACAAAACTTAGCTCAATCTGAAGCTTTCCAATCTCTGTCTGCTTGGCATAGGAGAAGAAAGGATCAGAAAATACAAGTGGACGGAATACGGTCTCTCCGTATGCTACGGTTCCTTCAATGGTTGCCTGTAAAGCCACTCCGTTGACTGCGCAGTAGGTGACCAGAGGATTAATATCAGATTCGCTCTGATTGTCAATTGCAACTGTCAGGTAAGGATAGTTGTTTTCATCCCAACCCATGGCCAGTGCGGTGATTGTGACCCCGCTATCCGAAAAGAGCACTACGTCATCAATATCTTTTTCATTTTCTTTCAATGTGTAATCATATGCAGGAAGGAGTTCCTGAGTAGAATCATCTGTCCGGTTGCTCGGTTGTGCAGAGCTGATGGCCAAAAATAGCAGAAGTATTGCGAGGATTGCCACGAGACTCCAGAGCGTAAAATTAGTTTTTTTTCCTGATGTTGGATTCATAGGAACTCCTTTCCCAAAGGATTACTGCTGATTGATAAAAGTAATGGTTTCTGTTTCGATATAATCCTCGTAGGTGGTGGCATTATAAATGTTTACATCTACAGAAGCAGAGGAAATGTTGGAACCGGTAAAGGTGTCGTCATCGCAGTAAAGATTGATAAAATATCCACTGTGAGGATAAACCTGAGCATAGTCGTAATCAAACTGGGATTCACCGTTGACCAGCAAATCATCCATATCGACAGAGATGGTTTCATCGCTGTCGTTTTCTACATAGAACATAAAGTCGATGCAGTCATCCCCTTCGATGTCTGTTGCTTCTACGTAGTAAAGTGTAATTCCATTGTTACTTTTTAATGGTACTGCTTCGATTTCCAACTGGTCTATTGAGAAGTTCGTAAATCCATCCTCAAGATAAACATCGCACACATCGCCGGTAGCAATGTCTTCATAAGTATCGTCATCATAGATATTAAGCTGAAGCTGCAGACTTCCTACCTCTTTGTAGCCCACATAAGTGAAATCATAGCTGTAGGTTTCCAAAATAACGTTGGTTGTCGTGTGCGCATCAATGGAATCTGAACTATAATAGTACATGCTGATTCCGTTGATGGTAGCCAGCTCAGTCTCAATCTCGATGTCCTGAGCAGAATTGTTTTCCACGGTAAGACCAATGTAAGGATAAATATCATTGCCTGCTGTGTAGTAAATAATATTATTAGCAGTGACTTTTATGTCGTTCTGGTCAAATATAACCTTGTCACCTAATGAGAAACTATCAGATTCGTCGAGTACGCTATTATAGTAGTCATCGGGGTCTGAGGAGTATTCAGATTCGTCCAGAATATCGTCCATATCGAAATCTTCATCATAGTAATCGGAAAGATATTCTTCTTCCGCTTCCAGTACCTGATCCATAGCGTCATTAAAGTCATCAGATTCCAGCAGGAAACCAAAACCTGAGAACAGGAAACAGATTACGGAAAGTACGATACCGGCAATTGCCAATCCACGTACATTATACTTTTTGTTCACACCGATGATACAGAATACAATGCCCAGAAAGCCTGCAATCAGACCAAAAATCGGGAAACAGCAGGCTAAGAGCATACCAACCAGAGAGATGACAAATCCGGCAATACCGAATCCGTTTGTCGTTTTTGGCTCCTGAGGTGTTCCGTAAGAGCTGCCGCTGTAGTTGTAGCCATTATAGTTAGAACCATTGTAGTTAGAGCCATTGTAATTTGAGCCGTTATAATTGGTATTGTTATAACTGTTGTTGTAATCATAGCCACTGTTATAGGAACCATTGTTGTAAGAATTGGTAGGGCTACTGTTATCATTATTGTACGAACTATTGTAGTTGCCTGCATCAGAGTTGTTGTAAGAACTCTGATCGTAGTTGCCGGAGTAGCTGTTGTCAGCCCCGGACGCTTCGGGCTGTGGGTCATTGCCAGAGGAGGAAGAAAGAGCTTCGGACTCTGGTGAATTGTAAGAATTTTCATCATATTCTGTACCATTTAAGTTGTAAGACATATATTATCCCCTTTCATATTATAAAATAAAAATGTTTGTTACTGTTCAGCAGGCATACGCATTTCCTGCGGATGTCCTGAAAAATGTAACATATATAGATGCTAGCATATTCGACAAAACTTGGCAAATGTATTTTTAACAAAATTGGTAACTATTCAGAACCCCATTCGCAAAATCGCTGCATCGCAGCTTCCTTTTTGCTCATGTGGTTACTTCGCCAAAGAAATTTTCAAAAATACGAAAAAGGGTGTTGACACACTGCTTTAGGAGTGATAATCTAGTTTCAGCTGAGAAATTTATATGAGAAAATCAGTGAGCAAAAGTAGTACACTGGATGATTCCTCACAGAGAGCCGGCGGTGGTGGAAGTCGGCAGGATAGTTTAGATGGAATGGATTTGTCAGATGCAAAGTGAACGAGTATCTAGTAGCAGCGCCGTTTTTCCCACGTTACAGGGAGCAAGATATCGAATCTTAGGATTCCGTATCGGAGGTTATGTATTGAATTAGTGGCGGATATTTCTAATGAGATAGAAATATTCGCTTTTTGTTTTGGGGAAAACTCTTTTTGTACATAGCGAAGCCGGGTGGCACCACGCAACAGCGTCCCTGCAGTCAGATGACAGCAGGGACGTTTTTTTGTCACAAGTGCGAAGGAGGTAAATATGATTAGAAATCGAAAAGTGTATAAGAAAACAGTAAGTATTGTAAATGAAAAGGCAACAGATATGTATGAAGCTCTGGTGGGCAGTCAGAAAGGCTTTTTGCTGGAAAGCTACGACAAGAACTATGACCGTTATACGTTCTTTGGAGCTAATCCGGAGGAAATCATCACATCAAAAGGAAATGCACTGGTAATTACCAAAAATGACGGTACACAGGAGGTTCGGGAGGGGAATCCCTTAGAACTGTTAAAGCAATATTACAGTGAGTTTCATATTGTAAAAGAAGATAATGAACTGTCTTTTTCCGGTGGTCTGGTTGGTAATATCGGATATGATTTTGTCCGTTACAGCGAGGTGCTCCCGGATGAAAATCCGGATGAGATTGGAATTGAGACCATTCAGATGATGCTGATGACTTCCTTCCTTATGGTAGATCATGTGGCAGAGACATTGACGGCTATTGTTCTGGAGGAGGAAAACGAGGAAGGCGCAGTGCGTGCAACAAAAAAGATGGAAGAAATGATTACCATTGCCATGCAGGCAAAGCCTTCGGAAAAGAAATTCAGACATGACGGCAAGATCGTGAAAAAATCCGATACGCTGGAAGAATACGGCGAGAAGGTAGAAAAAATCAAGCATTATATTCGGGAGGGGCATGTGTTCCAGACAGTGTTATCCCAGCGCTGGACCATTGAGACACAGCAGAGCGGATTTGAACTTTATAAGGAACTGCGTGAGTTAAATCCTTCTCCGTATCTGTATTACTTCAATTACGGTGATTTTGAGGTGATTGGAAGTTCGCCGGAGATGATTGTGAAAAAACAGGGTGAGCGGGTATTCACCTGCCCCATTGCAGGAACCAGAAAACGCGGTAAAAATGAGGAGGAGGACCGGATGCTGAGGGAGGAACTTCTGTCCGATGAAAAAGAACGCGCAGAACATGTGATGCTGGTGGATCTGGCCAGAAATGATATGGGACGGATTAGTGAGTTTGGAACCGTGAAGGTAACACAGTTCATGTCGGTGCAAAATTACTCCCACGTGATGCACATCGTATCCATGGTGGAGGGCAGAAAAAAAGGAGAATCCCATCCGTTAGATTTATTGGCATCCTTCCTTCCGGCGGGAACCTTAAGTGGAGCACCTAAGATTCGTGCCATGGAGATCATTGATGAGTTGGAAAGTGTGCGCAGAGGACTTTACGGAGGTGCCACCGGATATCTGGACTTTGGAGGAGATATGGATTTCTGTATTACCATCCGAACCATGATCAAAAAAGGAAATCAGGTATATTTGCAGGCAGGTGCAGGTATCGTGGCAGATTCCAAACCGGAGGCAGAGTACAATGAGTGCTGCAATAAAGTGATGGCATTGGCAAAGACACTGATTAAGGAGGAAAACTTATGATTTTACTGATTGATAACTATGATTCTTTTACTTACAACTTATATCAGTACATCGGAATCTTTTGCAAGGATATTGTGGTGGCCAGAAATGACAAAATCACTATAGAGGAGATTCGTCAAATGGCTCCGGACCGTATCATTTTATCACCGGGGCCGAAAGCACCGAAGGACGCCGGTATTTGCATGGATGTGGTGAAAACCTTTGCTGGTCAGATTCCTATACTGGGAATCTGTCTGGGTCATCAGTGTATCGGAGAAGCCTTTGGCGGAGTGGTATCCTATGCAAAAAGACTTTGTCACGGAAAACAATCATGGATCACACATACGGAGCATGGAATTTTTTCCGGTATCGACAGTCCCATTCAGGTGGCGCGGTATCATTCCCTTGCGATTCAGGAAGACACCCTGCCGGAATGTCTGGAGATAACTGCCCGGACAGAAGATGGAGAAATCATGGCAGTGCGGCATAAGGAATATCCGGTGGTGGGACTTCAGTTTCATCCGGAATCCATCTATACCCAGCATGGCAAGCGTATGGTGGAGAACTTTATTAATGGCATCATGTAGGAGGCAGTGATGATTTTAGATGAGATTGTAGCAGATAAAAAAATACAGCTTACCCGTGACAAAGCCAGAAAGGATCTTGCAACTGTTCGCAGAGAAGCAGAAGAGCAGTTAAAGCTGGGAAGGATAGCAGAGCAATCCTTTTATCATAACCTGAAGAAAGACGGCCTCTCGATTATTGGGGAGTTTAAGAATGCATCCCCCAGTCTTGGAGATATCAAGAGCCAGATTTCCCTTGAGGATCGAATTGAGGATTACAATGCATCGGTGGAGTGTATCTCCTGTTTGACGGAGGAAACCCACTTTAAAGGAAATGTAGCCTATTTCGAAAAGATCCGCAAAATAACGAAATTGCCCATGATCCGAAAGGATTTTATGATTGATGAATATCAGTTTTATGAAGCGAAGGCCATTCAGGCAGACGCAGTGCTTTTGATTGCAGCTATTCTGGATGACGTTCAGATGCATGATTTTTACCAGCTGGCCAAGGAATTGAAAATGGATGCGCTGGTGGAGGTCCATGATGAGCGGGAGATGGAGCGGGCATTAAAGCTCGATGCAGACATCATCGGGGTCAACAACCGGAATCTGAAGGATTTTACCATTTCCTTAGAGCGTACCAGACAGCTGTGCGGCATGGTTCCACCGGACAAAGTGCTTGTGGCAGAGAGCGGCAT
Source organism: Lachnospiraceae bacterium (assembly GCA_022766245.1). Classification (GTDB taxonomy): domain Bacteria; phylum Bacillota; class Clostridia; order Lachnospirales; family Lachnospiraceae; genus Roseburia_C. Next base: position 108,955 of record JALEPL010000022.1, read on the forward strand.
TGTGACAGATGCGGATGTGGAGTATCTGGGAAATTGCAGAGTGGATGGATTCCTCATCGGAAGAGCCTTTATGGAGCATGAGAACCCCAAAGCCCTGTCAGTACACTGGAAGGAAGTATTTGAGAAGGGGCGTAACCGATGACAAAAATAAAGATATGCGGCATTACGAGAGAAACAGAGGTTGAGGTGTTAAATGAGTGCCGGGTAGATTATGCCGGATTTGTAATTTTTCCGGACAGCAAACGTTATGTCACTGTGGAGCGGGCAAAGAAACTGAAATACCACTTGGATATAGGAATTCAGAGTGTGGCAGTCACCGTGAACCCGGATTTGAATCTGATCCGTGAGATTGAGTCGGCGGGATTTGATATTTTACAGATTCACAGGGATCTGGATATGGAAAAATTGGATTACGTATCCATACCGGTCTGGCTGGCACTGCAGGTGAAAAAGGAAAATTTTTCCTTGCCGGCGTTTTGTGATAAGATAGAAAAAATTTTGCTGGATGCACCTCAGTACGGCAGTGGGAAAACCTTTGACTGGGAGCAGTTCCCTTTTTCCAGACAGGAGCTCTGGCAGGGGAGAGAACTGATTTTGGCCGGAGGACTTACAGCTGAAAACGTAACCCGGGGAATGGATTTGTTTCATCCTTATGCAGTGGATGTCAGTTCCTCTGTGGAGGGAGAAAACGGAAAGGACCCGGATAAAATAAAAGCATTTGTGAGAAAGGTGAGAGAACATGAATAAGAAAGCGTATTATGGCCAGTTTGGCGGGCAGTATGTATCGGAGTCATTGATGAACACGTTACAGGAGGTGGATGAAGCCTTCGAAAAGTATACGAAGGATCCGGAGTTTTTACAGGAAGTAGATTATTACCTGAAGCAATATGTGGGAAGAGAGACACCTCTTTACTATGCGGCTCGTCTCAGTGAGGCATATGGCACGAAGATTTATTTGAAGAGAGAGGACTTAAATCATACCGGTGCCCACAAGATCAATAATGTCATCGGACAGATCTTACTGGCAAAACGTATGGGAAAGACGAAGGTAATCGCAGAGACCGGCGCCGGACAGCATGGTGTGGCAACCGCCACCGGTGCAGCATTGTTTAACATGGAGTGTACCGTGTATATGGGTGCGGAGGATATCAAGCGTCAGGCATTGAATGTGATGCGTATGGAGATGCTGGGAGCAAAGGTGGAGAGCGTTACCTCCGGTAGCAATACCTTAAAGGATGCCACCAACGAGGCGATTCGTACCTGGGCAAAAACTGCGGAGGATACTTTTTATATTATCGGTTCTGCAGTAGGACCCTATCCATATCCGAAAATGGTAAAATATTTCCAAAGTGTCATCAGCAAAGAAGCGAAGCAACAGTTCCTGGAGGTGGAAGGAAAGCTTCCGGATGTGGTGATGGCATGTGTGGGCGGCGGCTCCAACTCCATCGGAATGTTTGCAGATTTTATCGATGAGGAAAGCGTAAAGCTTATCGGTGTGGAGGCAGCCGGAAAGGGAATCGAGACCGGCGAGCACGCTTCCGCCATGGCATTGGGACAGCCGGGAGTACTTCATGGTATGCGTTCTTATTTACTGCAGGATGATGCAGGAAATGTACAGCTGGCGCATTCTATTTCTGCTGGCTTAGATTATCCCGGAGTAGGACCGGAGCATGCGTATTTAAAGGACAGTGGCAGAGCAGAGTATGTAGCCATCAAGGATGATGAGGCCATGGATGCGCTGATGGAACTGTGTAAGCTGGAGGGAATCATTCCGGCCATTGAAAGTGCTCATGCACTGGCTTATGCGAAAAAACAGGCAAAGAACATGACCATGGATCAGAGTATGATTGTATGTCTGTCCGGTCGTGGAGATAAGGATGTAAATACCATTTCCGATTATCTGGCCGGAAAAGGTTATCTGAACTAGGAGGTGCACCATGAACAGAATCGAAGAGAAATTAAAAAACTTACAGAAAGAAAATAAAAAAGCTTTTATCACTTACATGACCGCAGGACTTCCGGATTACGAGAATTGTAAATCCATTATTCGTACCCAGGAAGCAGCGGGAACCGATATCATCGAGCTGGGCGTACCCTTTTCCGATCCGGTGGCAGATGGCCCGGTGATACAGAGTGCATCCTACAAGGCTATTTGCCAGGGGGTGAATGTTCAGGGTGTTTTTGAAATGATGAATGAAATCCGTGCAGAAGGCGTGAATATTCCAATCGTATACATGATGTATTACAACACCGTTCTTCATTATGGTGTGGAGCGCTTCGTGGACGACTGTATCCGTTGCGGAGTGGACGGATTGATTATACCGGATCTGCCCATGGAGGAGCAGGACGAGATCAAACAGTATCTGACAAAGGAGTCAGCTCCCATACTGATTCAGCTGGTATCACCGGTTTCGAAGGAGCGTATTCCTGAGATTGTGAAGGATGCCAGGGGATTTATCTACTGTGTATCCTCCATGGGTGTCACCGGTCAGGCGGGCAGTTTCCATAAAACCATTATCGAATACCTGGAGAGTGTAAAAGCAGCCGCAGATATTCCGGTGATGATGGGATTTGGAATTCGCACCGCAGCAGATATTGAACCCATGAAGCATACCATTGACGGAGCAATCGTGGGATCACACTTTATCCGGTTGATGGAAGAAAGCAACTACGATTTGAAGGCAGTGGAGGATTACTGCAGCACATTTAAAAAGGAAATAAATTTATAAGATTATATGGAACATAGTGTCAAGTCAAATATGAAAACGGCATCAGGACTCCGTCACCTGCGGTGACACCTCATGCCAAAGGAGGAAATACATATGAAGCAGGCAATTGAACAGGTAGTAGCAGGAAAAGATTTATCGAGAGAAGAAGCAGAGCGTGCCATGGGCATTCTATTAAGTGGAGAAGCTACCCAGGCGCAGATTGGTTCCTTTTTAACAGCACTTCGCATGAAGGGAGAGACTGTGGAGGAGCTCACCGGTTTTGCCGCAGTGCTTAGGGATAAGGCAGATACCATTTCTCCCAACGTGGAGAAGTACATTGACTTCGTGGGAACCGGCGGAGATTGCACGTATTCCTTTAACATTTCCACCACATCATCCTTTGTGGTGGCAGCTGCAGGGCTTCCCGTGGCAAAACACGGAAATCGCTCTATTTCATCCAAGAGCGGTGCCGGTGATGTGTTAGAGGTACTGGGGGTAAACATTCAGGCAGATCCGGATAAGGTACAGCAGTGTGTGGAGCAGGTGGGAATCGGATTCATGTTTGCCCAGCTTTTCAACAAATCCATGAAGTACGTGGGGCAGGCCAGAAAGGAGCTGGGAATCCGTACAGTGTTCAATATTTTAGGACCTTTGGCTAATCCGTCCCGGGCAAAGTATATGCTGGTAGGTGTTTATGATCCTATGCTGACAGAGAATATTGCAAAGGTTATGGCATCTTTGGGTGTGGAGCGGGCACTTGTGGTCAGCGGACTGGACAACATGGATGAGATTACACTGACCAACGCCACCGTGGTATCTGAGATCAAGGATGGTCAGGTAAGCACCTATGAAATCACACCGGAGCAGTTCGGATTGTCCCGGGCATCCTTAGAGGATTTTCGTGGGGGAGATGGCGCAAAGAATGCCGAGATCACTACGCAGATTCTTAAGGGCGAGGAGAAAGGTCCTAAGCGCGATATTGTGCTTTTAAATGCCGGGGCAGCTCTCTACATCGGAGGTATGGTTTCCGATATTAAGGAAGGAGTCAAGCTTGCGGCGGAGACCATTGACAGTGGAAAGGCTTATGCTAAGGTGGAAGAGCTGGTGAAGGCATCCAACTAGTAAAATGTCCCTTGCTACATCATTCACATGGAATGGTAGCAGGGGATATTTTTTTTGTGTGGTATAAACGAACACAGAAAAGGACATGATAGAGATAAATCTTACAGCGCACCAGTGCGTCTGAATAATCTCGGAGGGTACTTTCATGTCTGTCTACAAAGTAGAAATCTGTGGTGTAAATACCGCTAAGTTGCCCGTACTGAAAGAGGAAGAAAAGGAAGAACTGTTCCAACGGATTAAGGCCGGGGATGAGGAGGCCAGAGAAACATACATTAAGGGGAATTTAAGACTGGTGCTCAGTGTGATACGACGGTTTGCAGGGAATCACGAAAATGTGGATGATTTGTTTCAGATTGGATGTATCGGTCTGATTAAATCCATTGACAATTTTGATCCAACTATGGGAGTGAAATTCTCTACTTATGCAGTTCCTATGATCATAGGGGAGATTCGGAGATATATCAGGGATAACAACAGCATCCGGGTCAGCCGTTCTTTAAGAGACACTGCATATAAGGCGATTCATGCCAAGGAAATGCTTCTGAAGACTTCCATGCAGGAGCCCACGTTACAGGAGATTGCGAAAGAGGCGGGCATACCCAAAGAAGAAATCGTTTATGCACTGGATGCCATTCAAAGCCCGGTGAGTCTATATGATCCTGTTTACACGGATGGTGGGGATACATTGTATGTGATGGATCAGATCAGTGATAAGAAGAATAAAGAAGAGAAGTGGGTTGAGAACCTGTCATTAGCGGATGCCATGAGCCGCCTGAATGAAAGGGAAAGCCACATCATTGAACTTCGATTTTTTGAAGGGAAGACCCAGATGGAGGTAGCAGAGGAGATCCACATTTCCCAGGCGCAGGTAAGTCGCCTGGAAAAATCGGCTCTCAAAAATATGAAGAATTATCTGGGAAATTAGAATAAATCGGCACGAATCAGAGCCTTGCGAATCTGAGGTCCGATCATCATAGCCAGAATCATCTTGATTAAATCGCCGGGGATAAAAGGTAGTACGCCTGCTGCCAGTGCAGCCTGAGCAGTCATGTGTGCGGAAATAGCCAGCCATACTGTTCCGAAGGCATAGCAGACTGCGGTTCCTAAAATCATACCAAGCAGACAAATAATCATATTTTTAGGAAACTTATCGATGATGATTCCGGCAATTATGGTCATAAAGATGAATCCGATAAGATATCCGCCGGTGGGGCCTGCCAGCTTGGCCGGGCCGCTGGTTCCGCCGGAAAAAATAGGAAGTCCCACCAATCCCAGCAAGAGATAAATGATGTAGCTTACCGTTTCCTTTTTCCAGCCCAAAATGTAAAGTCCGAAATAAATTACCAGGTTTGTCAGGGAGATGGGCACCGGACTGATGGGGATGGTGATGGAAAGCGGTGCAAGAATACATGTCACTGCAGTTAATACTGCAATGGTAGCCATATTCTGGATGGATAAAAATTTCTTTTTTGTGCTCTTAACTTCTGTTACTTCTGACATAACGAACTCCTTTTATTTGTAATAGCTTTTGATTTGATTCGTTTGCATTATAAACTGTGCTTTATGAAGTGTCAACCATAAAAATAAACCAGGTTAACAATTTATTCTTTTGGTATTGACCGTGAGAAAATACCACCTCGCATTTACAATTTTATGAAAAAGACAGTGGAGTTTTGGTCCTCCTGTGTGTATAATAAATACTGTTAATTCAAATAATTTCAAGAATAGCAGGTGTTACATGCAGGATTCAATCGATAAAAGAAATGAAAAGGAAAAAATCGCAAGTAGTGTCATCAAGCGCTGGAATGTTCATTATCAGACGAAAGAGGAGCTTCAGAAACTCGAAGAGCAGAAGGAAAATGACCGGATGAAAGAGGCTCAGGAGATTCTGGACAGGCTGCAGGCGGAAGCGGCTGCTGATGAAGAGAAAAAGCGCAAGGAGATTGAGGATGCCATGAGAGCGGCGGCACAGACTCCTACTCAGGCAGACTATAATGCCAGTACCAATGCTTATTCCGGAGCTTATGGCAGGCAGCAAGTGACGGATGAGGCTACCAGGGACCAGATTAATCAAATATTGGGAGAGAAAAAACGAGATTTTGAGGCACATCTGGAAGAAACGCTGGAGCAAAATAAATTTTGACATTTATTTCCGAAATGAGTAAAATGATTTGCGTAGCTGTGAAATACTGATCGGTTACGAGCGCGGTAAGAATACGAAAGGAATCAGTCAACATGAAAAAAATATTGGATTTGATTACGGATGAAGTGGTAAAGGCATTTGAAGCATCCGAGCTGGATGTAAAATATGCAAAGGTCTCTTTGTCCAATCGTCCGGATCTGTGCGAATACCAGTGTAATGGTGCCATGGCGGCGGCAAAGGAGTATAAGAAGGCTCCGATTATGATTGCCGGACAGGTGGCAGAAAAGCTGCAGGACAGCACCGTGTTTGAAATGGTGGAAGCAGTGAATCCGGGATTTATAAATCTAAAGCTCAGCAAAGAGTATCTGGCACAGTATGTGGAAGAGATGGCAAAAGACTCAGAACGGTTAGGCTGCGAGAAAACAGCAGAGCCCCGAACCATTATGATCGATTACGGTGGACCTAATGTAGCCAAGCCTTTGCATGTAGGTCATTTGCGTTCTGCTATTATCGGAGAGAGTATCAAGCGGATCGGTAAGTTTATGGGGCATAATATGATCGGAGATGTGCACCTGGGAGACTGGGGACTGCAGATGGGACTTATCATTACCGAGTTAAAAGAGCGGAAACCGGAACTGGTATATTTTGATGAAAATTATGAGGGGGAATATCCCGCAGAAGCGCCTTTTACTATTTCAGAACTGGAGGAAATCTATCCTACAGCCAGTGGTAAGTCTAAGGAGGATGAGGCTTATAAGGAAGCAGCCATGCAGGCTACCTATGAACTGCAGCATGGCAGACGTGGGTATCAGGCGTTGCTTTCCCATATCCTGGATGTGTCCGTTACCGACCTTAAGAGAAATTACGAGAATTTGAATGTATCCTTTGAACTGTGGAAGGGGGAGTCTGATGCACAGCCCTATATCCCGGATATGGTGCAAAAGATGAAGGAAGATGGTTTTGCTTACATCAGTGATGGTGCATTGGTGGTGGATGTGAAGGAGGATACGGATACGAAAGAGATTCCTCCCTGCATGATTTTAAAATCAGACGGAGCCTCCCTTTATAATACCACGGATCTGGCTACCATCGTATGGCGTATGAAGGATTATCATCCGGATGAGTTGATCTATGTGGTGGATAAGAGACAGGAGCTGTATTTCACTCAGGTGTTCCGGTGTGCGAGAAAGACGGGGTTGGTTTCTGAAGACACAGAACTTAAGTTCCTTGGTTTTGGAACCATGAATGGAAAGGACGGCAAGCCCTTTAAGACAAGAGAGGGCGGTGTCATGCGTCTGGAGACCTTGATTGCCAGCATCAATGAGGAGATGTACAAAAAGATTCAGGATAATCGTACCATGCCGGAGGAGGAAGCCCGGGAAACTGCCAAGGTGGTGGCTCTTTCTGCAGTCAAGTATGGTGATTTGTCCAATCAGGCATCCAAGGATTATATTTTTGATATTGACCGTTTTACTTCCTTTGAAGGAAATACCGGACCATACATCTTATATACCATTGTGCGAATCAAATCCATTTTGAATAAGTATCAGGAGAGCGGCAAGAATGTGGCAGAGGAAATCATTCTTCCGGCTCATTCAGACAGTGAGAAGGCTCTGATGCTGGAGCTGGTGAAGTTTAATGCCATGATGGAGAATGCTTTTGAGGAGATTGCTCCCCACAAAGTATGTTCCTACATCTATGACCTGTCCAATGCACTCAATCACTTCTATCATGAGACGAAGATTATGACAGAGGAGGATACACAGGTTCAGGCCTCCTATATCAGGCTCTTGGAGCTGACCAAGCGCACCCTTGAAGTTTGTATCGATGTGCTGGGCTTCTCTGCTCCAGACAGGATGTGATACCCGATCAGCGTCTTGGCAAATTATCCGGAAACAATGTGCTGAATGCTTGTATTCATGAGCACTGTTTCCGGATATTTTATCTGAACAGATAATCAATCATTTGCGGATTCATGTCCAAAATCCACAGATAATAAAACATTTACATCTCCACATCCAGTTCCACCGGACAGTGGTCGGAACCAAGAATGTCGGTGTGAATTTTCGCATCTTGAAGCAGATCCTTCAGCCGCTCTGAGACAATAAAGTAGTCAATGCGCCATCCGGCATTTTTCTCCCTGGCATGAAAGCGATAGGACCACCAGGAGTAGATATCGGTGAGCTCCGGGTAAAAATATCGGAAACTGTCAATAAATCCCTGATCCAGCAGCTCTGTCATTTTCTGGCGTTCCTCGTCAGTAAATCCGGCATTTCGCCGATTCGTCTTTGGGTTTTTTAAATCAATTTCCTGATGGGCCACATTCAAGTCTCCACAGTAAATGACGGGTTTCTTCTTGTCCAGTGATATCAGATACTGGCGGAAATCGTCTTCCCACTCCATACGATAGTCCAGTCTTGCCAGTTCGTTCTGGGAGTTGGGAGTATAGCAGGTGACCAGATAGAAGGAATCGTATTCTAATGTAATGACACGCCCCTCGTTATCATGCTTTTCCATGCCAAGGCCGTAAGTTACCTGTAACGGCTCCTTTTTGCAGAAAATGGCTGTACCTGAATATCCCTTTTTCTGCGCATAATTCCAATACTGATAGTAGCCGGGCAGTTCCAGGTCAATCTGACCCTCCTGAAGCTTCGTCTCCTGCAGACAGAAAAAATCTGCTTCAATTTCTTTGAAGAAATCTAAAAAGCCCTTGTTAACACAGGCTCTTAATCCGTTTACATTCCATGAAATAAATTTCATTTTCTTCGTCCTTTCATTTTCATTGGTAACTATACAAGTATCCCATTGCATTTTTTTGGAATTCTGCTAGGCGCCTGTTCAGAGCTAACCTTTCTTTTGGATTTTGCTTGGCTCTGAACAGATATAAAGATTATACAAAATCACTGGATAAACTGCAAGAAAAAGCCTATACTGAATAAAAAGGGTCTTATGCCAAAAAGGAGGAGAAGGTATGTTGGAAAAAGTTGATTTGAATCGGAAAATGGGAAAAAAAGAGTACAAAACATTAATGGATGATTTACAGCCAAAGCTGTCCTATCTGCAACGGGCATGCAAGGAAGCAAAAATCCCAGTGATTGTAATCTTTGAAGGCCTCGGGGCGGCCGGTAAGGGTACTCTGATTAATCACCTGATTGAGCCGCTGGATCCCAGAGGATTTCAGGTGTACACCACCGCTGTGGAGACAAAGGAAGAGCGTATGAAGCCCTTCCTGTGGAGGTTTTGGACCAAAATTCCGTCCAAAGGCCGCATTGCTGTGTTTGACCGCAGCTGGTATCGGAGAGTATTGGTAGATCGTTTTGACGGGGTGACATCCAAGGAGCAGCTTGATTACGCTTTTGAAGAAATAGCATCCTTTGAAAAGCAGTTGACGGATGACGGGATGGTTCTGATAAAATTTTTTGCCCATATTTCCCAAAAGGAACAGAAAAAACGTCTGGAACATCTCTGTTCAGACAAGAAAACGGCATGGCGTGTTACCAAGGATGATTTAAAGCGCAATAAGGAGTATGACCGCTATCTGACCATGAACGAAGAGATGCTGGAGCGGACGGACTTTGAGTATGCACCATGGAATATTCTGGAATGCACGGATCGCGAGTATGCATCTGCAAAGATGACAGAAATCGTGGTATCCGTGCTGGAACAGGCATTAGCACATCATAAGGCTGAGAAAGTAAAGAAGCAGGAGATATCTGTCGAGCCAGAGACACAGAATGATGCGCAGCCGGGAAATGGTATCAATCTGGCTACTTCGGTTCTGGCAGGAGTAGATTTATCCAAAACACTGGAAAAAGAAGAGTATAAAAAGAAACTTGCACATTTGCAGAAACGTTTGGGCGAACTTCACAACGAACTTTACAAATATCGGGTTCCTGTTGTACTGGCATTTGAAGGCTGGGATGCCGGAGGTAAGGGTGGTGCAATTAAACGTCTGACCCAGGCCTTAGATCCCAGGGGATACGCAGTACATCCGGTGGCATCTCCCACAGAGGAGGAGAAGGCACATCATTATCTATGGCGATTTTGGCGTAATTTTCCGAAGGATGGTCATATATCCATTTTTGATCGCAGCTGGTATGGACGAGTAATGGTGGAACGTATCGAGGGATTCTGTTCTACTGAGGAATGGAAACGGGCCTACCATGAGATTAATGAGATGGAGGAGCAGCTGGCTCTTCATGGCTGCATTGTAATTAAATTCTGGATGCATATTGATAAAGACGAACAGGAACGCCGTTTTCAGGAGCGGCAGGAGAACCCCGCAAAACAATGGAAAATCACAGAGGAAGACTGGAGAAACCGGGCTAAATGGGATCAGTATGAGACGGCGGTGGATGAAATGCTGCTCCGCACCTCTACCACTTACGCACCCTGGGTGATCGTGGAGGCAAACAGCAAGTATTATGCACGGGTTAAGGTGTTGGAAACGGTTATAAATGCCATTGAGGCAAAGTTAAATGACGTAAAGAAAAAGTAGCATTTCACAAAAAAATCATAATTTTCTCTTCTTTTTATCACACTTAGCCAATATTTTAGTTTATAATAAGTCAGCGGGTATCTGTTCAGAACGGACTAATTGTCTGGACAGATGGGGTGATTCCCGGCAGGATGTGATGAAAGGGAGGAGAAGATTGTGATTGAAATCAATCATCTTACAAAAAAGTTTGGTAAGCATGTGGCAGTGGATGACCTGAGCCTTACCATAGAGCCCGGTCGGATTTATGGATTTTTAGGTCCGAACGGAGCGGGAAAGTCCACAACCATGAATATGATCACCGGGTATCTTGGCGCCACAAACGGCAGCATAAAGATCAATGGACATGATATTTTTGCAGAACCGGAGGAGGCAAAAAAGTGTGTGGGATATTTGCCGGAGCAGCCTCCTTTGTATCAGGATATGACGGTGGAAGAATATCTGAAATTCGTTTCCGAATTAAAAAAAATCCCAAAAGATAAGAGAAAACAGTACATAAAGGAAGCAATGGAAATGACTATGATCACAGATGTAAAAGGACGTCTGATCAAGAATCTTTCCAAAGGTTACCGCCAGAGAGTCGGTTTTGCCCAGGCAATCTTAGGCTATCCGGAGGTGATTATATTAGATGAGCCCACTGTGGGACTGGATCCCAAACAGATTATTGAAGTGCGTGACCTGATCCGTAAGCTGGGTGAGAAGCATGTGGTGATTTTAAGTTCGCATATTCTATCCGAGGTGCGGGAGGTCTGCGATTATGTATTCATTATTGCAAGAGGAAAGCTGGTTGCATCGGATACCACAGAGAACCTGTTGAAGGGCGGTGAGGAGAAACTTCAGATCCGCATGCTGTTAAAGGGTAGCCAGGAAGCGGTGGAACGTACATTTTCTGCCTGCGATTTTGTGGATGAGTATCAGATTGGTAAAACCGATAAGGAGGATACCTATCGGGTAGTACTTACTTTAAGCGAGACGGACGAAGTGAGGGAAGAAATAGCAAAACATTGTGCGCAAGATGGTCTTTTGATCTTAGAAACACAGGCGGAGAAGAAATCCTTGGAAGAAGTGTTCCTGACACTGACCAATGTGGCAGGACTGGCTGATGAGGAAACAGAAGCAGATGAGGAGGTGGAAGAATAATGCTTGCGATATGGAAAAGAGAATGGAAATCCTATTTTCAGACTGTGACAGGATGGCTTTTTATTGCTGCCACACTGGCGGTCTTTGCATTGTATTTTTATGTATATAACATGGCTTATGGCTATTCCAATGTCAGCTATGCATTGTCTGCCATCACCATCATTTTTTTGATTACAATTCCGATTCTGACCATGAAATCCTTTGCGGATGAACGAAGAAACAAGACGGATCAGTTGCTTTTGACTGCACCCATATCGGTGGGAAAACTAGTTTGTGCGAAGTTTCTTGCCATGGCAAGTGTGTTTACCATGTGCGTTGTGGTGATCAGCCTGATGCCGTTATTCATGAGGATATTCGTAATAGTCCCCTTTGCGGAAAACTACGTGGGAATTTTAGGGTTTTGGCTGTATGGGCTGACCTGTATTGCCATTGGCACCTTTCTCTCTTCCCTGACGGAGAATGTGGTGATCTCGGCAGTGCTGACTTTCGTTGTCTTGTTTCTGGGATTTATGATGGGCAGTATCACCAGCCTGATTTCTTCTGACGGAAATATACTTACCATGATCTTGAACTGTTTTGATTTGCTTTCTCCCATGGAAATGATGATGAGCGGTGTACTGGATATAACCGGCATCGTGTATTATCTGAGCATGATCGTACTGTTTTTGTTTTTCACTATTGAGACCATCCAGAAAAGACGTTGGAATTTCAGTTCCAAGAAAATCGGACTTGGAGTTTTCAACGGGGCAATGCTGGTGGCAGGCCTGGCATTGGCAATTGTGATAAATCTGATAGCAAATGCATTGCCCAGCACCATCACCAGTCTGGATTTGACGAATCAGAGGATTTACTCTATTACAGAGGATACTAAGAATTATCTGTCACAGTTGGATGAGGATATTACCATTTATGTGCTGTCTGCAAAGACTAACGCAGATTCAGTATTGAGCAAAACTCTGGCATGTTTTGAGGAGGCCAGTGATCATATTCGAGTGGAATACAAAGATCCGGATAAGTATCCGAACTTTTATTTGAATTATACGGAGGATTCAGTTTCGGAGAATTCGCTGATCGTGGAGGGAGAGGAACGCTCCAAGGTGGTGGATTTTAATGATATTTATGAGTATACCATGGATTCTTACAGTTATTCCTATGTATTGTCTTCCTATGACGGGGAGGGATTGATTGACAGTGCTATTGCCTACGTTACTACAGAGGAAATGCCGGTGTATTATGAAATAACCGGACATGGTGAGAGCGCTGTCAGTGGAGCATTTCTTTCCTCAATGGAAAAAGGAAACATTTCTCTGGAAAAGTTAAATCTGATGGATTGTGACAAGATTCCGGAGAATACAGAGGTGGTTATTATTAATGGGCCTGTCAGTGACTTCTCCAAAGATGATGTGAATAAGGTTCTGGATTATATGAAAGCCGGCGGAAACCTCTTTATTACCACCACCTATACCGAAGCGGATATGAGTAATTTCTATCAGATTCTGGCGGAGTATTCCGTGGAAGTGCTGGATGGTATGGTGCTGGAAAATGATTCCAGTGCTTATTATCAGTATCCTTACTATATTCTCCCTAACGTGGAAAGTACCAACTGGACCTATTTCCTGAATGGATATATTTTCGCTCCCTTTGCACAGGGTATGTCCTATGAGGAGACAGATGATGTAAGCATCATCAGCATCCTCACCACCTCTGAGAACAGTGTTGTGAAAGCAGACGTAAAAAATGTTTCCACCTACGAGTATGAGGAGGGGGATGCGAAGGGACCATTTACCCTTGGACTGTATGCGGAAAAGACTGTGGATGTGGGATCGAGCTGCGCAGTTATCATCTCGGATACATCCATGTTTGAGGATGATGCTAATGAGATTGTATCCGGCACTAACAATCAGTTATTTACGAATTTGATTGCGGCATTGGATGAATCGGAGACGGCTTACACCAATACGATGAGTGTTGCATCCAAGTCTTTGGAGAGTGAAGCGCTGATAGCACCGAGTCTGGTGGTATTCCTGACCGGTATCATCGGAATCATTGTAATTCCGCTTGTGATTCTGATTGTGGGTATTGTTGTTTGGGCGAGAAGGAGAAGAAAATAATGAAGAAACAGATAAAACAGTTCCTGGTTTTATTAGTACTTCTGATTGCCTGTGTGGCGGTATTTGTGGTGCTTTTTCTTTATAACAAGCGTCAGCAGGAGCGTGAGGAGGAAGAAAACAAAACGATTTCTCTGATCCAGGCGGATTCGGAGGATATTACGGCGTTTTCCTACTATTATGAGGGGGATTTGCTGGAGTTTACCAAGAGGGAAAATAAATGGTATTACACGGCGGATGAGACGGTTACGTTGGATCAGGACACCATGGGGAACATGGTTCGATCACTGTCCGAAATGGAAGCTTCAGAGGAACTTGAGAATCCGGCAGCGCTCTCTGAATATGGGTTGGATGAACCAGTGAATACCATAACGGTTATGACGGAGGGGAAGGCGTACGTGGTTCTGGTGGGAGGAATCAACGGAATTACCGGTCAATATTACATTAAGCTGGATTTTTCTGATGAAATCTATCTGACTGATACGGATTATGATTCCAAATTCTGGGTAAGTCTGGAGGATTTGACTGCGGAAGAGGAATCAGAGACTGTGGATGACACAGAGTTTGTGGATGACACAGAGTCTTTAGATGATACGGAGGAAGAGCGTGTATCAGATACCGAGATGGTATCTGATACGGAAATGGATTAATGAGTCTGTCTGTTTATATAGTTTGTTTTGAGTTTGGAATAGATGATTTTTTGACTCTTGTAAAGTCCAAAGTATCCAGAGAGCATGTAGCTGAAGGCGATGGATAACAGGTAGTAGGGCATACCTTCGAAACCAAAAAGCTCAAAGCTGATCAGCAGCGAAGTGAGGGGGCTGTTGGTAACTCCGCAAAATAAGGAGCACATTCCAATGGCTGCACAGAGCGAAGGAGATAATCCTGTGAAGGTACCGAAAAGAAAGCCGAAGCTGGCTCCAATGAAGAAGGATGGGACGATTTCACCGCCCTTGTAACCGGCACCCAGGGTCAGGGCGGTAAACAGTATTTTAAGTAGAAAGGCCGCATAAGGGACAGAGCCTTCAAAACAGTTGACCATCACTTCTACACCGGTTCCGTTGTAGGTCTGGCTGCCTACCAGGGCGGTGAGCAGGACGATGATGCAGCCGCCGGCAAAGGCTCTGAGATACGGATTCTTAAATAATGTTTGATACAGTCGCTCCGTCTGATGGAGGCAGACACAGAATAAAATGCTGACCAAGGCGCAGAGGATAGCCAGAATGGAAGTAAGTATGGCTGTCTTCATGCTGAAGGTCGGCATTTCTTTAATTATGTATGCAGGAGATGACAGCCCAAAGAGTGTGGCAAGTCCATGGGCAGTAAGGGAAGAAATCACGCAGGGAAGCAATGCGGAGTAGTGCATGATGCCCACACTGACTACTTCCATGGAAAAGACGGCCGCCGCCATAGGTGTACCAAAGAGTGCAGAGAATGCGGCACTCATACCACACATGATCATAATATGACGATCATTCTGGTCAAAATGGAACAGGTGTCCCAGACTGTTTCCGATGCTTCCACCTAACTGAAGGGCAGCGCCTTCTCGGCCGGCAGATCCTCCACAGAGATGCGTCACCAGGGTGGAAATAAAAATCAGTGGTGCCATCCGCAGGGGGATCTCGGCTCCGGAGTGAATGGCGGAAAGTACCAGGTTGGTACCAGTATCCTTTGTGTTGCGGAACAGGTGATACAGACCGACGATGAGAAGACCTCCCACCGGCAGAAGCAGGATCAGCCAGGAATGGGCGGTTCGGGCAGCAGTAACAAAGTCCAGACCTTTATGGAAGATGATTCCCACCATCCCCACCAGAACACCGGTAAGCAACGCAAAAAATGCCCATTTTGCAGCGGTGACCAGCGCCTTGATACTGTCTGCCAGCGGTTGCCGAAGCTGGTTTATATCAAATTTTTTATCAAATAAAGAAAGCATGAGGTTTTTCTCCTTTGTATTTATTTATTTGATAGTATCATTTATGGATGATTTTGACAAACAAATTTTTTCGCAAATTTAGTAAAAGTGTACAAAAATAAAGAACAAAACTCACATATTTATACAAAATGTAAAATGAGTGTTGCTATTTTAATCAAAAAGAGGTATATTATAAACATCTACTGAAAACGTTTTCACGACACAAAAAACTGTTCATTTTATACAAAGAACAACATCGTGGAAGAAGTTTCGGGAAGGATGCACATTTATTTTAGGAGGATGTACTATGAAAAGAAAATTAGTATCACTTTTGTTGGTGGTTGCTATGACAGCTGGAATGGTAGCTGGTTGTGGTGACAACGGCAGTTCTGATGCAAGCTCTGACGCAAGTTCAAGTTCAGATTCAAGCTCTGACGCAAGCGCTGACAACAGCGCAGCAGGATCAGGTAAGGTTTATTACTTAAACTTCAAGCCTGAGCAGGATGAGGCTTGGCAGGATCTGGCAGAGGCTTACACAGCAGAGACCGGTGTTGAGGTTACTGTTTTGACAGCAGCAGACGGCACCTATGAGTCTACCTTAAAGTCTGAGATGGCTAAGGAACAGGCTCCTACCTTATTCCAGGTTAACGGACCGGTTGGTCTTGCATCATGGAAAGACTACTGCGCAGACTTGTCTGGCAGCGAGGTATTTTCACATCTGACCAGTGAAGATTATGCACTGAAGGATGGAGATTCTGTATTAGGTATCGCATATGTTATCGAGACATATGGTATCATTTACAACAAGTCTATCTTGGAAGACTACTGCACAATGGACAACGCAGTAATCGCTTCTGTAGATGAAATCAACAACTTCGACACCTTAAAGGCAGTTGCTGATGATATTCAGGCAAGAAAAGACGAGATCAACGAGCAGTTTGGATATAGCTTAATGGGAGCATTTACTTCAGCAGGTATGGATTCTTCTTCTGACTGGAGATTCAAGACTCACTTAGCTAACCTGCCGATTTACTATGAGTATCAGGCAGATGGTATCGGATCTACCGATGCAATCAAGGGTACATATCTTGACAACTACAAGAAGATCTGGGATCTGTACATTACAGACTCTACCTGCGAGCCTGGATTACTTTCCAGCAAGACAGGTGATGAGGCTGAGTCAGAGTTCGGTATGGAAGAAGCAGTATTCTACCAGAATGGTACTTGGGAGTACGGTAACCTGACCAATCCTGACAATGGTTACATTGTAACAGCTGATGACTTCAGCATGATGCCTATCTACATTGGCGTTGAAGGTGAGGAGAATCAGGGACTTTGTACCGGATCTGAGAACTACTGGTGTGTAAACAGCAAGGCATCTGCAGAGGATCAGCAGGCAACACTTGATTTCTTAAATTGGGTTGTAACATCTGATGCTGGACGTGATTCTATTGCTAACACCATGGGATTCACAACACCGTTTGATACTTTCGCTGATGGTTATACCGCTGACAACTGCTTAATTCAGGCAGATCAGGCTTACACTGCAGCTGGAAAGACACCTGTAACATGGTGCTTCACCACAATGCCTTCTGAGACATGGAAGGATGGCGTAGGTTCTGCACTTCTTGAGTATGCTCAGGGTACAGCCGACTGGGATGGCGTTGTATCTGCATTCGTTGATGGATGGGCAACAGAGTACCAGGCAGCAAACGAGTAATTCGTTACATAAAGATTTCTTGGAGGTAGGCGTTTCTGCCTACCTCCTTTTTTCCAAAAAACTTCGGGTATTACCCGATATGAATCAGAGAATTAGGAGAGGATAAAAGAAATGGAGAAAGCCATAAAAAGATATTTTCCTATTTTTGCACTCCCGACTTTACTGGCATTTACATTAGGTTTTATAGTTCCTTTTATTATGGGTATCTATTTATCGTTTTGTGAATTTACGACAGTAACAGATGCAACTTTTGTAGGAATTAAAAACTATATCAGAGTATTTACAGATCCAACATTTATTCATGCGTTATGGTATACAGTTCTGTTTACCATTGTATCGGTTCTTACAATCAATGTGTTCGCATTTATTATTGCGATGTTCTTAACAAAGGGAATTAAAGGTACTAATTTTTTCCGTACCATCTTTTTCATGCCAAACCTGATCGGTGGTATTGTATTGGGATATATCTGGCAGATCCTTTTGAATGGAATTTTGGCTAATTTCGGAAGAACCCTTACCTATTCATCTTCTTATGGATTCTGGGGATTAATTATTCTGATGAACTGGCAGCAAGTTGGATATATGATGGTTATTTACATTGCAGGTATCCAGAATATTCCCGGAGAACTCATTGAAGCAGCAAAGATTGATGGTGCGAACAATGCACAGTTGTTAAGACATGTTACGATTCCTATGGTTATGCCATCCATTACAATCTGTTCATTCCTTACATTGACAAACTCATTTAAGCTGTTTGACCAGAATATGGCATTGACCGGTGGTGAGCCGTCTAATACATCCCAGATGCTGGCCTTGAACATTTTTGATACGTTCTATGGCAGAAGCGGATGGGAAGGCGTTGGTCAGGCTAAGGCAGTGATATTCTTTATCATGGTTGCTGTGATTGCTATTTCTCAGAACATACTTACCAGACAGAAGGAGGTGCAGCAGTAATGGCAAATGATATGAAAGCGAAAACGACCAGGGACGACCAGGTGAGCAGTGTTCGACGGGCAAAACATGGTTGGATTCTTACGTTGGTCTTCAGTATTTTGACAGTATTTTATGTATATCCGATTTTTATGGTGGGATTTAATGCTTTCAAGAAAAAAGGATTCATTACTAAGGATGCTTTTGCACTGCCCAATGCACAGTCTTTTGCAGGATTGCAGAACTTCATAAAGGGTGCTGATAAGACCGGAATTTTCCAGGCAGCCGGATATTCAGCTTTTATCACGGTATTTTCTGTAGCAGTGATTGTGCTTTGTACCTCTATGTGTGCATGGTACATTACCCGTGTAAAGAACAAGCTTACCGCAGGTATTTATATGTTATGCCTGTTTTCCATGGTAGTACCATTCCAGATGGTAATGTTTACTTTGTCAAAACTTGCCAATATCTTGCACTTAAATAATCCTGTGGGAATTATTGTGGTGTATTTGGGATTTGGAGCAGGACTGGCGGTGTTCATGTTCTGCGGATTTGTTAAGAGTATTCCTCTGGAGATTGAAGAGGCTGCTATGATTGATGGATGCACACCAATTCAGACATATTTCCAGGTTGTATTCCCAATTATGAAGCCCACAGCTATTACGGTTGCGATTCTGGAGGTAATGTGGATCTGGAACGACTATTTACTGCCTTATTTGGTACTTGATATTAATAAGTACAAGACCATTCCGATTGTAATTCAGTATTTAAAGGGTGGTTATGGTGCTGTTGACTGGGGTATGATGATGGCTATGCTGGTATTGGCTATTATTCCGATTATCGTGTTCTACATAGCATGCCAGAAGTATATTATTGAAGGTGTAGTAGCAGGTGCCGTGAAAGGTTAAGCAGGTAGGGAAAGCTAATGACAATAAAGGATATCGCGAAAGAATCGGGCTATTCTGTAAGTACTGTCTCCCGTGTGTTGAATCATCGGGAAGATGTTAGTCCGGAAGCAAAAGAGAAGATTGACCGAATCGTTGCGGAACATAATTTTGTCCCCAACAGTAATGCGAAGCAGTTGAAGCAGACTATGTCAAAAATGATTTTGCTATTGGTACGCGGTCGTTACAACACACTGTTTTATAATATTGTGGAAGAAATACAAAAAGCAATGGAATCCACCTCCTATTCCATCAATATCGTTTTTCTTGATGAGGATGAGAATGAGGTGGAGACGGCCATTGCTTTGAGCAGAGACCATAAACCGCAGGGGATTATTTTCCTCGGCGGTAATCTGCTATATTTTAAAAAGCAGTTTGCTGAGATACAGTTGCCCTGTGTGCTGGTTACGAATAGTGCAAAGGAGTTGGGCTATACCAATTTATCCAGTGTGGCAACAGATGATATGGAAGCAGCCAAGTGTGCTGTGTCTCATTTGATTGCGTATGGGCACAGACATATTGGAATTTTAGGCGGAAATCGCAGTGCATCCCGTACCAGTGAACGACGTTATCTGGGATGCATTAAGAGCTTTGAAGAGCATGGAATTGTGTTTCAGGAGAAATACTATTTTCAATGCAGATATTCTCTTAAGAGTGCATATGAGGAAACTTTGAAGGCACTGGAGAAGACGAAACCACTGACAGCAATTTTTGCTATGAGTGATATAATGGCAATCGGGGCGATTCGGGCAATTATTGATTCCGGATTACGAGTGCCGGAGGATGTTTCTGTTTTTGGATTTGATGGAATTCAAATGGCTGAATACTTTAATCCGAAACTTTCTACAATCCGACAGCGGTATTGTATTATGGCAAGAGAAAGCGTAGAAATCCTATTGGATGCAATTGACGTTTGCGCTCCGGCCGTTCATAAGATTATACCTTTTGAACTGATGGATGGCGAGAGTGTAAAAAATATATAAACTAGTTTTGTGCAGGAGGAATTTATTTATGAGAACAGGCGGCATATTAATGCACATTTCATCGCTTCCGTCAAAGTATGGAATCGGAACTATGGGAAAAGAAGCACGGAAATTTGTGGATTTTCTGGACAAGGCAGACCAGACTTACTGGCAGATTCTGCCAATTTGTCCTACCAGCTATGGAGATTCACCATATCAGTCTTTTTCCAGCTTTGCGGGAAATCCGTACTTCATTGATTTGGAATATTTGATCAAAGATAAGTTGTTAACAAAAAAAGAGTGTGAGAGTTTTCCTTGGGGAGATAACCCGGAATTTATCGAATATGGAATTATGTATGAAAGCCGTTTTCCTTTATTGAGAAAGGCTCATGCACGTTTTAAAGAAAATCTGCCGGAGGACTTTGATTCTTTCTGTCAGGAAAAAGCAGCTTGGTTGGATGATTATGCTTTATTTATGGCATTGAAGGATGCTCATGATGGAAAAGCGTGGGCAGAGTGGGAGCCGGAGCTGAAGAAACGTGAAAAAAATGCGATCGATCGGGCAAAGAGTACCTATGCAGAATCCATTGAATTTTATAAGATGTTACAGTATCTGTTCTTTAAGCAGTGGAATTCTTTGAAGGATTATACCAATGAGAAGGGAATTCAGATTATTGGAGATGTTCCTATCTATGTAGCTTATGATAGCGCAGATGTGTGGGCAAATCCTGAACAGTTTTATCTGGATGAGAATCTGGATCCCATTGATGTATCCGGATGTCCGCCGGATGCTTTTTCGGAGGATGGACAGCTTTGGGGCAATCCCTTGTTCCGTTGGGATGTTATGAAAAAGGATGGATATGATTGGTGGACAAAGCGTATTGATGCTATGGCTCATTTGTATGATGTGGTTCGTATCGATCATTTCCGTGGATTTGATTCTTATTATGCGATTCCCGGAAAAGATACCACTGCCAGAAATGGTGAGTGGCGTGAAGGCCCGGGTATGGATTTGTTCCGTACACTGGAGAAGAAGCTGGGTAAGTTGAACATCATTGTGGAGGATTTGGGATATCTGACTCCTTCTGTAAAGCAGTTATTAAAAGATACAGGTTTCCCGGGAATGAAATTGATTCAGTTTGCTTTTGACAGCAGAGAGGGAAGCGATTATCTTCCTTACAATTATCCGTCTCATTGCGTTGTGTACACAGGTACTCATGACAATGACACCATTATGGGATGGTTTAAGACGGCTCCCAAGGAGAGCGTGAAATTCGCCAAGGAGTATATGCATCTTACCAAAGAAGAAGGATATAACTGGGGAACTTTGCGTACGGCGTGGGGCAGCACCGGTGATATGTGTATTATTCCGATTCAGGATTTGCTTGGAATTGGCAGCGAAGGAAGAATGAATACACCGTCTACATTGGGAATGAACTGGAAATGGCGTGTACTTCCGGGTCAGATTACCTCGCAGCTGGCTAAGAAGGTTTATAACTACATGGAGTTGTATGGAAGAAAACGTAAAACAGCGGAAGATGTGGCTGAAGAAGAGGTAGAATAGTCTTTTTGAACCAGGAATAAAACGAAGAACCTCCTGCATATATATAAACAGTATATGCAGGAGGATTTTTTATGGAGAATTTAAATACAGGCACTTATGACATGTATCGGGATATCAGTGCCCGGACGAATGGAGAAATCTACATAGGAATTATTGGTGCGGTGCGAACGGGAAAGTCGTCTTTTATTAAACGTTTTATGGAACTGATGGTGCTGCCGTTCATGGATGATGAAAATGCGAAACAGCGTGCCATTGATGAGATGCCTCAGGCTGCACAGGGAAAGACAATTATGACAACAGAACCAAAGTTTATTCCAAAGGATGCAGCAGAGATTACTATTGGCGACGATACTAGGGTGAAGGTTCGACTGATTGACTGTGTGGGATATATGGTGGATGGTGCCAGTGGCCACATGGAAAATGGAGCAGAGCGAATGGTGAAAACGCCCTGGTATGATTATGAGATTCCCTTTACCAAGGCGGCAGAAATCGGGACAAAAAAGGTGATTAATGATCATGCCACCATCGGAATCGTGGTGACGGCTGATGGCAGCTTTACAGATATTCCGCGGGAAAGCTATGTGCCGGCAGAAGAAGAAACCGTCAAAGAACTTAGAAAAATAGGGAAACCATTTGTGATGGTGTTGAATACTGCAAAACCCTATAGTCAGGAAACAGGTGATCTGGCGCAGAGTCTGCAGGAAAAGTATGGAGTCAGCGTTTTTCCGGTGAATTGTGAGCAACTGCGCAAGGAGGATATTAATACCATTCTCAAAGGGATTTTGTATGAATTTCCGATTGTTTCCATGAATTTCTATGTGCCAAAGTGGACGGAGATGTTACCTTGTGATCATTACATAAAGAAGGATATGATTCAGCAGGCGAAGAATGTGTTGAAGGATATTACCTACACGAAGGATCTGATGCACTATGATTTTTCACCTCAGGTAGAGTGCGTAGAATCCATGCGTCTCAAGAATATGAGTTTAGAGAGCGGCACGGCGGATATATCTATGGAGTTGGCGGAATCCTATTATTACCAGAATATGAGCGAGCTTACCGGAGTGGAAGTGACGGGAGAATATGAACTGATCCGTCTGGTGAAGGAACTGGCAGATATGCGCAAAGTATACGAAACGGTAGGGGATGCGCTTGCTTCTGTTCAGGCAAAGGGGTATGGTGTGGTGTGTCCGAAACTTTCGGATATTCAGATGGAGGATCCGGTACTGATGAAGCATGGAAATAAATTCGGTGTACGGATGAAGGCAACGGCGCCCTCGATACATCTGATCCGGGCCAACATTGAGACGGAAATTGCACCTATTGTAGGGAGTGAAGATCAGGCCAATGATTTGATTCGTTACATTAAGGAAGGCCAGGATACAGAGAATGGTGTTTGGAATACCAATATTTTTGGAAAATCTATCGGGGAACTGATGGAGGATGGTATCCGCAATAAGATAACCATGATGGATGATGAGAGTCAGATGAAGCTGCAGGATACCATGCAGAAAATTGTCAATGATAGCAATGGTGGATTGGTCTGTATTATTATTTAGGATACATGAATGCCCTTTTCGGAAAAAATGCTTCCGAAAAGGGCAATTTTTTTGAAAAAATGTAAAAAGTAGTTGACAGATGAGATGACCTGTTCTATTGTATTATTTAGATAATACAGAAAAAGGGAGGTGATCGCATGGCATGGGAGATGAATTCAGATCGCCCGATTTTCGTTCAGATTATAGAACGGATACAGATTGACATTGTGTCAGGGAAATACCATGCCGGTGACAAGTTACCATCTGTGCGTGACCTGGCCGCCGAGGCGGCAGTGAATCCTAATACAATGCAGAAGGCATTGAGCGAATTGGAACGTACCGGATTGGTGTATGCACAACGGACCAGTGGAAGATTCATTACGGAGGATACGAAAATGATTGAAGAGTTGAAAAAGAGCCTGGCGAGAGAAAAAATTACAGAATTTTTTGAGAGTATGCAGAGCTTAGGCTTTGCTCAGGATGAGATAATTTCCATGATGAAGGAAGTGGGGGAAGGAGAAACGGCATGAGTAGTTTGCTAGAGTGTAAGGGCGTGACAAAACGCTATGAAAATACCATAGCATTGGATCATGTGGATCTTACCATCGAGCCCGGTCATATCATCGGTCTGTTGGGGCCAAACGGAAGTGGAAAGACCACGTTGATCAAGCTGATTAATGGTCTGCTGTATCCCAATGAGGGGACCATCCTTGTAAAAGGAAATGGTATTGGGGTGGAGAGTAAAAAGGTGGTTTCTTATCTGCCGGATCATATGTTTATCAATGGCGGAAGAAAGATTCGGCAGATGATTGCCTATTTTGCGGATTTTTACGAGGATTTTGATGTGAAACGTGCTTATGATATGCTGGCAAAGCTTTCCATCAATCCGGAGGCAACGGTGCGTACTCTGTCAAAGGGTAACAAAGAGAAGGTTCATTTGATTATGGCTATGAGCCGCAGAGCGGATCTGTATATCTTGGATGAGCCTATTGCCGGGGTGGATCCTGCGGCAAGAGATTACATATTGAAGACGATTTTAGCCAATTATGATGAGAACGCATCAATTTTGATTTCTACCCATCTGATTGCGGATATTGAGAATATTTTGGATGAAGTAATCTTTTTGCAAAACGGAAGAATACGGCTCCATGCTTCTGTAGATGATATTCGTCAGCAGGAAGGCAAGTCGGTTGATATGCTGTTCCGGGAGGTGTTTCGATGTTAGGAAAAGTGATGAAGCATGAATGGCTGGATACAGGGAAGATTATGCTTCCTTTGACATTGTCACAGCTGGGATGTGGACTGTTAGGAATCATTGTACTGAATCTGGTAAATTTTGATGATGTGTATGGAAGCTTGATTTCTGTGGGCGTGTTTATTCTTTATGTGATGGCATGCTTTGCATTGGAGGTCACAGCTACCGTGTATTTGTGTGTACGGTTTTATAAAAGCATGTTTGGTTCAGAAAGTTATCTGACCCATACACTTCCGGTGTCAAATATGGCATTGTATCATGGAAAGCTTCTGGTTGCAGCTGCATGGCAGCTGCTAAATATCATTCTGGTGTACGGAACAGCATTTGGTATGGGATTTACATTGGGAATAAATGTTGCTGAGAGTGCAGGAGAACCAGAGATCATGAATGAAGTGGTGCAGGGTGTGATTGAGTTTATGGGATTGGATTCTCCGCTGTTTGTGATTGGCATAGTTTTATTTGTGATTTTTTCGGCATTTTCCGGTATGATATCTGTTTATGCATGTATGGCAGTGGGTCAATTGTTTGAAAAGCATAAGGTACTCGCTTCTGTGGTGGGATATGTGATTTTACTTTTGGTGGAACAGGTTATTTCTACAGTATCCACGATGCTCGTCAATGTTTATCAGGGAGAGATTTATATTGATAAGGAATTGGCTGCCGGTACATATACGTTCTCTCATATATATGGTCCGACGATGATTGTTACACTGATAGAATCACTGGTATTCACATTAATTTGCTATGTGGTAGGCTTATATATCTGCAATAAGAAGCTCAATATCGAGTAATGACAGCGGCTTCTGCCAAAGATGGCAGAGGCCGTTTTTTAGAAATTATTGTATCTGTGAAGTGCTGAACCGTTAGGAATGCTGGGTTATTTGATTTTTATACGCTCTGGGTGATAGCCCTTTAGATTTATGGAAGGTTTTGGAAAAGTACAATGAGTTATCAAATCCTACGGAGTTGGCAATGGCTGTGATGGACAGGGCAGAGTGTTCTAAGAGATAACAGGCCTGTTTCATCCGAAAATCAGTAAGATATTCTTTGGGAGATTGCTGGCAGACTTGCTCAAAGGATCGATATAGGTGACTGCGGCTCACTCCCACATAGGCAGCGATGTCATCTACGGAAATGGGATAGGAATAATTGGCTGATATATAGGAAATTGCCTTTTGAACATAGCTGGCTGTGGTATTGATCTGTTCAGTGGTGTTGGAATTCTTCATAAAAAGAGCCAGTGTCTGATACAGTCGACCGGTCATTTCTACTGAGCTGGTAAAGCTGTTTCCCCGTGCCTCGTAGATGGCGCGGAGGTACTTTTGCACTTTCTCTGCCATAGGTGTGCGTTTGATAATCGGTTGCTCTGGACGAAAGTCTGTTGCCTTTAAAATGATAGCTGCATCACTGCCGTTAAAACCTACCCAGGCATATTCCCAGGGTTCATGTTTGTCGGCATAATAGGACACTTCGATTTGAGGATATACCAGAAAACTGTCGCCTGCCTGAAGCTGGTATGACTGTCCGTTTACTTTGTAATAGCCTTTTCCGGAAATGACATAGTGAATCAGATAGTGATCCCGGATGCCCGGTCCCCACTGATAGAGTGGCTCACATTTTTGGAAACCGGCATTGTAAACAGACAGGGAAACCAGTTCTTTTTTGCTGGATTTGTATGAGTTCTTGTATTTGGGCTCCATAGATAGCCTCCTTGCGAAATTTTGCATTACTTGATGTTGGATTGCTCTGTTGCTTCGCAACTCTTGTAATTTGAATTTTATAAAAACAATCAGAAGATGTAAAGATGTTATGCAACAAAAATACATATATCTTATACATTTAATGCTTTTCATTTAATGCAAAATAGAGTACACTTAAAGCATCGAAACGGAGAATAAATGCAGCGATTTAAATAGCTGCACAGAGAAAAGGAGAGTATAATTATGGCTATTTTAGTTACGGGTGGTGCAGGTTACATCGGAAGTCACACATGTGTGGAATTACTGAATGCAGGTTATGAGGTTGTGGTATTGGACAATCTTTCCAATGCCAGTGAGAAGTCCTTGGATCGTGTGAGAGCTTTGACTGGAAAAGAAGTTACATTTTACAAAGGCGACATCCTGGACCGTGATATTTTAAATAAGATTATGGAAACAGAGCAGATTGACAGTTGTATTCACTTTGCCGGATTAAAGGCTGTGGGTGAGTCTGTGGCAAAGCCATGGGAGTATTATAATAACAATATTTCCGGTACTCTGACTCTGGTGGATGTGATGCGTCAGCATGGATGCAAGAACATTATTTTCTCATCCTCAGCTACAGTATACGGAGATCCGGCTCAGATTCCTATCACAGAGGAGTGCCCGAAGGGACAGTGTACCAATCCTTACGGATGGACCAAATCCATGTTAGAGCAGTTTTTGATGGATATTCAGAAGGCAGATCCGGAGTGGAACGTGATTCTGCTGCGTTACTTCAACCCGATTGGAGCGCATCAGAGTGGAACCATGGGAGAGAACCCCAATGGAATCCCGAACAATCTGATGCCTTATATTACTCAGGTGGCAGTTGGAAAGTTAAAGGAATTGGGCGTATTTGGTGATGACTACGATACACCGGATGGTACCGGCGTACGTGATTACATTCATGTCGTGGATCTTGCGGTTGGACATGTCAAGGCTTTAAAGAAAATCGAGGAGAAGGCAGGACTTTGCATCTACAATCTGGGAACCGGACATGGTTACAGTGTGTTAGATATTGTAAAGAACTTTGAGGCAGCCAATGACATTAAGATCCCTTATGTGATTAAGCCCAGAAGAGCAGGAGATATTGCTACATGCTATTGTGATCCGTCCAAGGCAGAGCGTGAGCTGGGATGGAAGGCACAGTACGGAATCCGTGAAATGTGTGCGGACTCCTGGAGATGGCAGAAGAATAATCCCAATGGATATGAGGACTAAATAAAGCATATTTTTTGTAGATGCGGGTTGCATTGATCCAATTGAAAATGCAGCCCGCGTTTCAAATATATACAATTGTATCTATAATGCAAAAAATAGATAAAATTGAAAAAATTAAAAAAAGCACTTGCATTTTGAATTTACCTATGTTATATTACTGCTTGTCGATGCGGTTCATTGGTCAAGCGGTTAAGACGCCGCCCTCTCACGGCGGAAACAGGGGTTCGATTCCCCTATGAACTGTTTTGTTTTACTGATTATCGTCGATATGGTTCATTGGTCAAGCGGTTAAGACGCCGCCCTCTCACGGCGGAAACAGGGGTTCGATTCCCCTATG
>JALEPL010000039.1 GCA_022766245.1 Lachnospiraceae bacterium
TGATTGTACGAACCATCTGAGATGTGTAACTGTTCTCGTTGTCATACCAAGAAACAACCTGTACCTCATACTGATCATCAGAAATCTGGTTAACCATGGTCTGTGTTGCATCGAATAAAGAACCAAATCTCATTCCTACGATATCAGAAGAAACGATCTCGTCCTCATTGTAACCGAAGGACTCGTTTGCTGCTGCCTTCATAGCTGCGTTGATGTCTTCCTTGGTAACGCCAGCCTTCTTAACAACTGCTGTTAAGATTGTGGTAGATCCTGTAGGGGTAGGAACACGCTGAGCAGATCCGATTAACTTTCCGTTTAACTCAGGGATAACAAGGCCGATTGCCTTTGCAGCACCTGTGCTGTTAGGAACGATGTTCACTGCTGCTGCACGAGATCTTCTTAAGTCACCCTTTCTCTGAGGTCCGTCAAGAGTCATCTGATCTCCTGTGTAAGCATGGATAGTAACCATGATACCAGACTGGATCGGAGCGTATTTGTTTAATGCATCAGCCATAGGAGCCAAGCAGTTTGTTGTACAAGAAGCTGCTGAGATGATGGTATCAGAAGCCTTTAATGTCTCATGGTTGGTGTTGTATACGATAGTAGGAAGGTCATTTCCTGCAGGAGCAGAGATAACAACTTTGCGGGCACCTGCATTGATGTGTGCCTGAGCCTTTTCTTTGCTGGTGTAGAAACCTGAGCACTCTAATACAACGTCTACCTTTAAGTCACCCCAAGGGCAATTGTTTGCATCCGGGAAAGCGTAGATCTTGATCTCTTTGCCACATACGATGATGGAATCCTCGGTAGAAGAAACCTCGTCTGCATGCTCATATTTTCCCTGAGAAGAATCATACTTTAACAAGTGTGCTAACATCTTAGGGCTTGTCAAATCGTTGATTGCTACTACTTCGTATCCTTCTGCACCGAACATCTGTCTGAATGCAAGACGACCAATACGGCCGAATCCGTTAATTGCTACTCTTACTGCCATTTTTAATTCCTCCTAGAAATTTTAAATACTTTATTTGGGAGTATCCCCAAGCTGATACTATTCTAACCAATTTTTGTCGAAAGTTCAAGGGGGTACTTGCAGTTTGTTAAAATTTTCACCACTTTTTACTTTTGTATACATTTTTTGTGCATTTTGTCAAAGTTCCTTACATAGCCCCCTTCATATTTGTTTGCCGTATTTGCAAAATACATGCTATACTATGTCCTGAAACCTGTCCTCAAAGCAGCCAGAGCCGCCTTGAGGGATTTGTCAAAATTGTGGCACAGCAAAGGAGACACACCATGCTTTGGGATACACATATGCACACACATTTTTCCGGTGACAGTGAATCATCCCCGGAATCCATGATTGAACAGTCCATCCGTCTGGGTCTGCCAGGAATCTGTATTACAGATCACCTGGACTATGACTATCCGGATGACCCGGAGCTGTTTTTGCTGGACTTAGACCGGTACGATGAAACCATCCACCAGCTGCAGCAGCAAAACCAGAACCGGCTGCCCATCCGCTTTGGCATTGAGATTGGGCTGCAGCCCCATCTGGCCAACCGCCATCAGGAAGTGCTGGCTGCCCATGACTTTGATTTTGTCATTGGTTCCTCCCATGTGGTACATGGATTCGACCCTTACTATCCCACTTACTACGAAGGAAAAACCGAGTGGGAAGCTTACCTGGAATACTTTACCTCCATTCTGGAAAATATTCAGGCGTTTTCTGACTTTGACGTGTATGGACACATTGACTATGTGGTGCGCTATGGTCCTAATAAAAATGCCCAGTACAGTTACGCAGCATACGCCGATATCATTGACGAAATTCTTCGGTTGTTGATTCAGAAAGGCCGGGGGATTGAAATAAACACCGGCGGATTTAAATATGGTCTGGGACACCCCAATCCCACAGAGGAAATTTTATCCCGCTACCGGGAACTGGGCGGGGAAATCATCACCATCGGTGCAGATGCACACAAACCGGAGCACATCGCCTATGATTTTGCAAAAGTGCCGGATATTTTGAAGGCGGCAGGATTCCGCTACTACACGGTTTTTAAGAATCGGAAGCCGGAATTTATTTCCCTGTAAATCTTTTCTATGATGCAAAAAAGTACTCCGCAGTGAACAAAGTTCACAGCGGAGTTAATCGTATTTTCCCACAAATCTGACCGCATATTACAAACACACCATAACCGATTAGTGTTCCCAGGGTGTTATTCAATAAATCATCACATTCAAATACACCGATACAGGCAAAAAGCTGCACCAACTCAATCGCCAGGGATATGCCAAAACCCGTGAGACAGGTTTTCCATGCTACACGCAACTTCCGGATCCCTAGAGGAAGCAGAAATCCCATGGGTATAAACAGCAAAATGTTAATGAATAAATTTCTCCAGCTATTAGTCTGGAAGTACGTCCATGCCTCCCGATAGGATGTGAAAAATCCTCGTATTTCCCGCTCCTGAAATAAATTAGTCCGCCCCATGAGAGTAGCTCCGCACAGTACCACGATGTAACAGAGAAAAAGCATTGCCCAGACTACATTTTTCCACGACAATGGCTTCTTCCCTTTACAGAGTCCCTGATAAATCATGCGATATCCCACCATATACAGCAGCGGAATGACTAACGCCACCGCTGCTGCCACCACGAGATAATCCATCGCAATTGAAATCATATCTGATAATCTCATAATTTCCACTCCTCTATCATACAGGTATGATGCTTCTTATCCTTCCCCTCTGCATCATAATTGATTCCAACCATAAGAATCCTGTCACTGTAACCTGACAATGCCCCCTGGTATCTCTTTTCCTTAATCTGTCTGATTGCCGTATCAGCCGACTGGTTATACTTCAGCTCCACTACCATGGCCGGTCTTGCTCCTGCATTCGCTCTTGGGATAAACACAAAATCTGCAAAGCCTTTGCCAGCAGGTAGTTCCCTGACAACATTGTAGTATGCCGGTGCTGTAAAATACGCCATTGTCAAAACACAGCTTAAGGAATTCTCGTCATTGTAGGTTAAGACAGATGTGTAAGTTTCATGGGCAAGCTCAATCAGCTCTGCCACTCTATCGGCATTGCCATCTATTGTCTCATCCAGCAATTCATCACAGATTGAAATGGCCTTGGCAATGTCCTTCCATTCACCAATTTGCAAGGCGGCCTCAAATGCAGTAGCAACCTCATAATTGGGAATATAAGCACTCTTCCTGTTTGCATCATACCCTAGATATCCCAAGTGGATCAGTGCTGTCAGCGCATCATCCTTTGATGCCACTGTGGAGAAATCATTTTGAAATGAATTGGTATTTACCCTTACCTTCCCCCCCGACAGCATTGTCATGATGTCATCTTTCAGACCGGCATAATTCATGGTAATAAACGTGTTTATAGATGCAAAAGAGGATGTATTCTTCCAGTAGGAATCAAAATCCTTTTTTTTCATAGCCAAAGATACTGAATTGGGATTATACATATGAATTCCATCAATCAAATATCCGTTATACCATGCTTTCGTCGTTTCAAAATCCATAGCATATTTTTTACACAGGTCTTTCACTTCCTCTTCGGTGAATCCATAATACTGTGTGATAGGCTTAGATTTAAGCATTGTATATTCATCAAAATTATTCAATGCGGATTCGTCCTGTATTTTTTTAATTGGCAGAATTCCCGTAATATATGCCAACGCTACAAATGCTTTTGATTCCTCTGATTTAAACAAAGAATGAAGGAACTGCAAATATCTGTGAACCAACTCGTTGTCTTTGCTGTTCCTGATAACACAGTCCCATTCATCTATGATAATCACAAATGGAATCTTTGATATTTTATAAACACTCATAAGAACTGAATTTATCATTTTGGAATAATCTATTTTATCCTTATATACTTCCCGTATGTCTTCACAGATATATTCAATGATCTTCTCAACGATATTATCTTTGTAGAAATCCCAAAATGAAGAAACGTCGATATGAATCACATTGTATTGATTCCTATACTTCCTGTAATCTTCACTTTCCGCAATCTTCGTATCATCGAAAAGATTTGAAGAATCACAGCCAAGGCTGTAATAGGCATCAATCATTCCGGCAGCATGGGATTTTCCAAAACGTCTGGCGTGGCTTACTGCGATATACTTACTATTGGTTTCTAAAATTCCATTTAAGTATTCCAGAAGTCCCGTCTTGTCTATATAAATCTTACTCCTTTTATCACTTGTAAAGCTTTCATTGTTCGGATTAAAATATACACCCATGTTTGTTATCACCTCATCATACCTACAAAAAAAACCGCTATACTAAGTTTCTTTCCTTAGTATAGCGGTTTTTTACGGAAAAAACAACTCCAGCGAAGGGGCTTTGACATCTAGTGATTTTTCAGCCACTGCACGGCGCAGTGAGCCAGACATGCCGCTCCGATGGGGCACACCTCCTCGTTGAAGCGAACCTTGGGATTGTGGGCGCTGAAGGCTCCACGCTCGTCCATGTATCCGGCAGACAGATACATAAATGTGCTGGGCACTTTTTCTGCGAGCACTGCGAAATCCTCGGAAGCGCTGGAGCTGATTCCCGGATGTTCCATCATTCCCGGAATCCCCAGTTCCTTCATGTAGCTTAATATCTCATTGGTAAACTCTGTATCGCACACCAGCGGAGGCACGGCTGACAGGCTCTCCACTTCCACAGTTCCGCCATAGGTAGCTGCTACGCCCTCTGCCACTTTACGGATTCTGTCTACCAGTTTCTCACGCTGTTTGGCATCGTTGGTACGAAGAGTTCCTTCCAGCACTGCAGTCTCCGGAATGATATTTGCCGCAGAACCTGCGACAAACTTTCCGACCGTAAGCACACAGGCAATATTGGGATCCGCCTCTCTTGCGATGAGTTCCTGCAGGGCCAGGTGGATGTGGACACCGATGTTGATGGGATCCACAGAATTGTGGGGATATGCTCCGTGTGCCCCCTTTCCGTGAACCGTAATACGGAATCCATCCACAGAAAACATCATAGTGCTCTGGCTGTTGTACATCACCAGTCCCACCGGCATCTGTCCGGGTGCTACATGATAAGCCAAAGCCACATCCACCGGAGGATTCTCTAAGATTCCTGCATCGATCATATCCTGACTTCCCTCGAAGGTCTCCTCCGCAGGCTGGAACATCAGCTTCACGGTGCCGTTCAGCTGGTCTTCCGTTTCCTTTAACATTTTTGCGGCGCCAAGAAGCATGGCTGCATGAAAATCATGTCCGCAGGCATGGGCCTCCGTGCCGGTTGGACAGGCGAAGGGTTCTCCACTCTGCTCCGGCATGGGCAGTGCGTCCATATCCGCCCGTAGCAGGATACATTTTCCTCCGTTTCCGATGGTGGCGGTCACTCCGTGTCCGCAGGGTCTTGCATCAATCCCATAAGACTTTAACTGCTCCATCACATAAGCCTGTGCTTTCGGCATCTCAAGGCCTGTCTCAGCATTCGTGTGAAAATATCTGCGATTGGTTACAATCTCCTCTTTTAGCTCCAACGCTCTCTCATAATATGTCATGAAAAAATACCTCCTTCGAACACAGGGTCTTTATCACATCCAGTGACAAAGACCCCATATCTCTTTTCCTATATTACCACAAATTGTATTTCTGAAAACAACTTATTCCAAAAAACTTACTTTTCTTCTGTCTCGACTTTCTTCGTTTCAGTTTCCTCTGTAGCAGTTCCCTCCGGAACCACATCAACTACCTTAATCACGCCCTTTTTCCACATGATGTAAGAGGTGAGGATTCCAACAGGAAGCATACATACGATGAGGATGCCCACCATACCCAAAAGGCTACCGCCGGCGCCTACCAGTCTGGCCGCCAGGGAAACTAAGGATACGATCACTAATACCGGAATCACTCCCTTGATCGCACCTACTACCTTCTTATCCTTGCTGCCGGTTCCTGCGAACAGACCTAAAGCCATGGAACCAAACAGTGCAGGGATGACATAATCCTTTGCGGTGTTCATGGCATCCGTCTCAAAAATCGGACGGATGAAGCTGGACAAGAGTGCTGCCAGTGCCAGTACCACAACTGCCACAATGGAGGATACTGCGATGGAAACAGAGGAGATGGCATCTCCCTCAGGAGTATTCTGCTCCACATCAGCCACCTTCATGCCGTTTACTGCGCAAGGGAATTTCAGGTTCATAATATTTCCGGTGATAAATCCCAGGTAACTGGAGGATCCCATAACGGGGATATAACTCAACGCCTCAGAAAATCCCACCGGTATGTAGATTAACAAAATACCAATAGTACTGGGATTGATCACATCGCCCAAAGACGGCATACAGTCAAATACTGCGCAGATGACAAAAGGCAGTGCAATCATATAAATCAATGCGATCACCGTTCCAAATCTGCCCCAGGAATGAGCCCATTTCTGAAAGGGATCCATAGTAGTATTCTTCTTTTTACTCATAATTATTCTCCTTTCTCTTGGCATTATCTTCTATTCTAGCCAAAAAGCTTCACCCATAACAGGGAAGATGCCATACCTAAAATCAGGGTAAACGCCATGATAAAGTTGTTCAGCCATGCCATACCCGGTTTCTTTGCCACAATACCAAGTCCTACAGCTACCACCAGACCGGTAATCATAACCAGTGCCTGAATAGTATCACCGATTAAAATAACGGGAATGTATACCGCAAACAATGTCATCATGAAAACGCCACTGAATACATACTTCCATGTGCTGGCATTCTTGTCCTTATTTACGGACATACACATTTTCTTTCCGAATGGGAT
The DNA here is from genome assembly GCA_022766245.1 of Lachnospiraceae bacterium. Classification (GTDB taxonomy): domain Bacteria; phylum Bacillota; class Clostridia; order Lachnospirales; family Lachnospiraceae; genus Roseburia_C. The sequence continues at coordinate 6,808 of JALEPL010000039.1, forward strand.
CAGAATCAAAAATCCACTGAGCATTCCCACGCTCATAAGAATCAGAACGGCGCCAAACTGTGTGGGGGATAACTGATCCATAGTGGCACCAAAGGTGCTGGCCAGAAGTCCAGAGATCTGTGTTTCGTAGGATAAAGATCCGATTACGGATAACCTCCACCAGGGCCAGACAACACTCTGAAATACTGCCACCAGTGCGAAGAAACCTACTACAATAGAAATAGCCGGTACAATTGAGAAAACAGCACTGGACTTAATCACGTCTTTTACTTTCTCTTTGCTGATTCCAAGCTCAATACAACGGGTGTATGCCTTTTTCAAAAAGGCCAGTGACAATCCCACAATATACACCAGTCCAATGATGACTAAAATCAGCAGCAGGGATGAATTTGCAATGTCTTTCATAACTAAACCTCTCTTCCTTTGTATAAATTACTATCCCATACAGCAAAAAAGATGCACTTACAAACGAAGTGCACCTTTGCATGTATGTATACAAGATATCACGAAGCACAAAATGTGTCAAGAAAATTGCTTTTTTATTCTTCTCATCATGTAAAGGAATAAAACAATAATCTCCACCACTACCGCCAGGGCTAATGCAATACTGGCTCCCTGCATCCCATACTGTTTCTCGCAGGGCATGGATAACAGAGTGGATACGATTACAGCCAAAAGATTCCCCACCACAAGGCCTTTAAATTCCCGAATAGCTGTGAGTATCCCGCACAGCAGCCAGGAAAACGCAGTTAAAATAGTGCAAATAATCAACGGAATCAACAGCTCCACATGGGCTGCTATCTCCTCACCGTACAGAAGATTCAGGCCCCATTTCCCCAACAATTTTCCCCCAATGATACCTGCCACTGAAATCACTGCCACCGCAAGCGTGCAATTCAAAAACGCACGCATAAACTTTTGTTTGTCTTTCTGGTGATACCGCTCTGCAAACAGCGTGACAAAAGGGTTAAACACATAGGTGGCCGCCATCTGAATAATCAGTGTGGGAGTGGCCACGGAACCATAGATTCCCAGCTCATAGTTTCCCAATATCCGTTCCATAAACAACCGCGGTATGGTACCAATAATGGAGGACAACAGGGTATAAACCAGCAACGGAAAGCATTCCACCAGAAGTTCCTTCACCTTTGAAATACTGCGGTTCAATCGAATGGAGGTAATCCGTCTGGCATGAAAAACATCAAAGGTCAGAACCTCTGTCAGACATACGACAGCCATTCCCGCAATAGCCGTAACCAAATTGGTCACATACAGTAAACCGGTGAACACAGTGATGGATAACACTCCACGGATCAGCATAGACTTTCCCGCATAATCCAAACGCCATTCTTTTTGAAAAATACCGGCATACACATCATATAAAGCCTCGGAGAATTTAAACAAAAAGTATAGAAGAATACATCTTCTCTGTTCCCAATCGTATCCAATTACAAAAATATAGATCAGACATCCCGCAAGAGCTGCCATACTGGTGAGATATCTGCTGAATAGGTAGGTTCCATTTTCATACTTATCCTGCGTATCCGATACCTGAAAATTTCGCATTCCATATACGGAAATACAATACCAGATGTTACACACAGACATTGCCAGTGACAAGGTTCCTGCCGTGTCGACACCGGCAATACGCACCACCAGAACTGTCAAAAGCCACTGGCAGCCCAGATAAAAGATACTTCCTATGGAGTTCCACATGACACTCGCCTGTATCGATATCTTTTTACTTTCCATATCCTATTTCTTTCCCTTCAACTGCTTTTTGCGCCATTTCATAAACAACGGAATCAGACCGTTTATGATCTTATAACGGAGCATCGGGAATGGTCGCATCAAAAAGTTAAATATATTCCAGCATAGGAAATATACTCTCCAGCCCTCTTCCTCCGGCTCATCCTTCCACGGAGTCATCTGCTGATATTCCTGATAATACTTTCTAAACTTATGCTTATTACCTTTTCGCCAGGGCCGTTCCTCCCCTAGGAAATGAATAATAATTGGATTCTTGACGGACGCATCAAAGGTCTCTTTGCTGTAATACCAAGCATTTCCCATGAGTTTTTTTAATGTCCGATAGGGATAGGTCCAATAGATATTATAAAAATTGTAACAGGGTGGCAGATAATAAATCCGATCCTTTAACACTGCATTGATCACATCCTGATCTGCTGCAAACAGATTTCCACCCTTTTCCCGGTAATACGTAATAATCTGTTCCCCGCAATTCTCTTTTCTCCATTGATTCAGATCAAACAAAAGTACACCGGAATTGATATATGGGACCCCTGCCATGCCAAGGCTTGCCTTCCGTTCCGGATCCACAGTAGCTTCAATACATGCGCCTAACACGTTCCCCTGCAAATCAATATTCCACAGTTCACTGAGGCTTCCAATATTCACTGTGTCTCCATCCAGATACAATATTTTGTCCACCGTTTCCGGCAATAGCTTATCCAGAAGTAATCTGGCCAAAATCACGGGAGCCCAGCCCAACGTGTCAAATTCGAAATTGAAATACTGATGCAGATCCTCAAGGTCAATCACCCGGATCTGTCGGTGATATGTCTGGGCTAATTGTTCGAATTTACGTTTATTCTCCTGAGAAATATTCAGCCCAATGATATAAACAGTGATGTCCGAAATCTCTTTGTTATTTTCAAAAACAGAGCATACACCTGTAGCCACTTTTCCAACAAAGCCATTGTCGGTGGTATATAAGATATTCATCATCATTCTTCTCCAAAATCAATGTAAGACGCATAGTGATTATGCCGCTGATCCTCCGGTGGAAGCTGCATATAATCCCCATACTCCGGCCGCAAAAACGCATCATAATTCTTTACCAGAGCCACGGTTGTGTCCTCAAAGGGGACTTCGATGGTTGGAAATGCATCCCTGGTGCGAATCATGAGATTCTCTCCGGTAATATAAGAATAATCAATGTACAAATCCGATTCTTCCTCCGGACAGCTCTTCGCCCATTTCAGGTACCATTTGGATGTCTTTTCCGGGGTCAGACGAATGATTTTAAACAAAACGTGCATCACACGGCAGCCCATTTCTGCAATTTTCTTTTTCAGTCCGGTCATTCCATCCGGGAGCTTAGGATTTTTGAGCAATGTCAAAACATGTAAACGGGCAATGTGCCAGGTCTTCTTCTGCCATTTTTTGCGTAGCTTTTCATCCTCCGGTGTCTGGTCATAGGGAAAAATATCGATGTAAATCCCCAGCGGATATCCGGCCTGCTGATAGGCATCCTCCACAAATACCGTACCCTTTTTCACCATTTTTCCAAACATCAGCGGATACTTTTTCTCTGTTTCCGTGGTCATAAAAAGGTACTTATCCCCCATCTCTTTCGGTGCCACCTCAAGAAATGTCTCATAATCTTTTCTCAGCATACATACATCGATATCATCGTCCCATGGGATAAAACCCTGATGCCGCAATGCACCAATCGCTGTACCACCAGTGGCAAAATAAGTCAGATTATGTTTTTTACAAATAGCAATAAAATCCTTTAATATTTCTAATTCTACTTTCTTCAGCTTATCTAAAACTTTATCATCATATTCCTGTGCCATTTTTCATGCTCACTTTCTACGCAAAATGGTATCTGTTCTGTACTTCCCAGATACGATACGCAAATATAAATCTAGAATAACATACTATTCTTTATGTTGACAAGTATGGTTTCTGAGTCGGGTCCGGCAGGCATTCACAAACCTCTCTGCAAATTCCGAATTTGACCCGTAATACAGATGAGGAAAGCCCCACCAGTGTGTCTGGTCTGCGTGGACAGACACCCAGCTGCGGTTTCCCACCGGTTTTTTCACCTGACAGAAATCCCCGTTATCCGTGCTGTCATAATAGTGAAATTCATGTCCACGAATTCTTCCCTGTGCAGGAAGGAAGCTTTCTTCTTCACCGGCGGTCAGTTCTACATATCCAAAACGAACCAGACGTTCCTTTTTCCCGCAGGTTCCCTTCTGCAATCCTACCATGGGGTAATAATTTCCCTGCTCGTCGTAGATTCCCTCATGCAGATACATAAAGCCGCCGCATTCTGCCACCATAGGTATTTTCTGTTCAAATGCTCGGCGCAGAACCTGCTGCATACTGACATTCTCACTCAGTTCTTTTAAATGCAGTTCCGGATACCCGCCGCCTATCAAAATGCCATCCGTATGCTCCGGCAACTCTTTATCCCGGAGGGGAGAAAAATACACCAATTTCGCTCCCGCCTGCTGCAGCATACGAAGATTTTCGTCATAATAAAAGCAAAATGCCTCGTCTCTTGCCACCGCTATGGTGCAGACAGGATACCTCTCTGCACAGTCCGAAACCTTCACTTCACCTGCATGGTCCGAAACACCACATAACACATTCTGATCCATCAGCTCCGGTGCCGACTCTGCAATAGCAAGAAGCTGCGCCATATCCAGCGTCTCCCCCAGCGTGTCTGCCACTTGATGAAGCTGCAGTGAAAGATGCTCCATCTCCTCCGGCATCACCAGTCCCAAATGTCTGCTCTCCATGACAAAATCCACCTGTTTGGGCAGATAACCCAGCACCGGCAGTTCCAGTTCCTGCTGAATCATCTGTTTCATGGAAGGATAAAACACCCCGGAGATTTTGTTTAGAATGACACCCCGGATCAGGCCCCTTTTGTCATAGCTTTTTATTCCTGCCAAAATCGGAAGAATGGTTCGTCCCATTCCATCTGCGTCCACCACCAGAATCACCGGTGTATCCGTAAGGGACGCAATCTCGTAGGATGAGGCCGTCTCTGTGACTCCTCCCAAACCATCATAAAGTCCCATCACACCCTCCAACACAGCCACATTCCCAGGTGCCTCCGCCAGGAAATGACACAGCTGCTCTTTGGTGGAAAAATAGCTGTCCAGATTCTGGGATGGAATCCCAATCACCTTCCGGTGAAACATGGGATCAATATAGTCCGGTCCGCATTTGAAGGCACAGGGATTTTTTCCCTTATTTTTTAAAAGCATCAGAAGTCCACAGGTCAAGAGCGTTTTCCCGCTGCCACTATGGGGAGCTGCTAACATAAAACGCGGAATTTTCATAAGCCACCTCCAAAGGTAAAGGACACAATGTAGACGGGATTCTCCGCCTGCATCAGATGGTAATTCCCCGCCTTTTTATCCCGGCTCACGGAAAGCTGCACAAACTCCACGTCACATACATCCAGTTCTCTCACTGCCTGCTGCAGCTGAACCAGAGTCTCCAAGGTAATGGCGTTGGCCACCACACGCATGGTGGGATTTTTCCTGTATAATTCCTCCAGAATTTCCCGGAGATTTCCACCGCTTCCACCGATAAAGGCATGGGTGGGAACGGGCAGATTCTCCCATCCCTCCGGCGCCTTCGCTTCCACCACAGTAATATTTCCTCTGGCAAAGCGTTCCTGATTCTGCCGGATCAAAGAGAGAGCCTCCGGCTTATACTCCAAAGCGTAAACCTGAATGCGGTCTGAAATCCCGGCGCACTCCACCGCCACAGAACCGGTGCCGCTGCCAATATCATACAGGACAGCATTCTCCGTAAGACGAAGCTTGCAGACAGACACCTCTCGCACCTCTTCCTTGGTCATTGGCGTTTTGCCCCGGATAAAGGCATCCTCCGACAGTCCATGGGTCAGAGGTTTCGCTGATGTCCGTTCCCTGCATAGTATCATGCAGTAGATTCCCTCTTCCTGAATTTCCTTAAGCTCATCTACCGTAAAATCCCAAATCCACTCGTTCTCGTAAGACAGATTCCGTGCCAGGATGCAACGCTCTGCCCCGTATCCGTGGTGACTAAGAAGCATTCCTATGTTCCTCACATCCTCTAGCCCCGACAACAACAGAAATACTTTTTCAAACCGGGCCACCGCATCTACCACGTTGCCCCTTCTGCCATGGATGCTTAAAATCTTCATATCCTGCCAACTCATGCCCACCCGGCTGCACAGATAAGACACGCAGGAAAGCCCAGGGTAAACGGAAAGGCGCACCGGACACTCTGCTTTTTTACACGCTTGATAAAATGCAGCCGCTCCGCTGTAAAACCCAGTATCTCCGGAGAAAAGCACTGCAGCATTTTTCACATGGGGATGTTCCTTAAGATATGGCAGGATATCCTTTGCCAGATAAGCTTCCACACAGGGAGCATTTCCGTGATAAGCTTCCAGAATACGTCTGGCTCCAAATACCAGTTCTGCCTGTTTCAAAGCCTGAGCTGCTTCTCCTGTCATGGTATCCGCACTTCCCATGCCCACACCAATCAAAGACAAATGGTATTCCTCCGACACTGTTTCCACCGGATTCTTTCCATACATTTCGAATATTTGTGCCAATACCTCATCCATGGAATATCCCGGCTGCTCATCCGGATTTCCAATGACCAGAGTTTTTACCCCGGCAGCGACCGCCGCTTCCAGTTTTTCCGAATATCCTCCCACCGCACCGCTCTGCTTCGTCACCAGATAAGCGATGTGATACTGTCTGAATATGGCTTCATTCAGTTCCCGGGAAAAGGGACCCTGCATGGCAATGATGTGGCTGTTCTCCACACCGGCCCTGCGGCACAGCTCCATGCTTTCTTCACTGGGAAGCACCCGGGCATAGACCCGGTCTGCATCTGAAATCTGCTCCATAAATGCGGCAATCTCCTTGCTGCCGGTGGACAAAAGAATCCGTCCGGATTTCTGTTCCAAACATGCACCACAGGCAGACATATCCGTAACATAGTGAATGGAATCATCCCTATCCGCATCCGTTTTCGTATGCCGCTTCAAGCGGATATAAGAAAGCCCTGCATGGGCTGCACTCTGCCTGATATTTTTGGAGACCTCCACTGCATAGGGATGAGTGGCATCCACTACCGCCCGGAATTCTCCTGCTCCATAGAACGCTTCCATCTGCGTCTGATTCATACGTCCTCTGTGAATCCTCAGATTCTCTTTTTCACACATCAGGGCTTCCCCATACTCCGTAGCCACGGATACCACACAAGGAATCCCCTGAGCCGAAAGCGTCTCCGCCAACTTTCTGCCCTCTGTTGTCCCTGCAAAAATCACAATCTCTTTCATCGTATCTTTCATAGCTGATATCCTCGTTTTGTTACCAGATGTCCATCCACCACATAGCTGGTGGAATTTCCAATGTACACGGTGGTAAACATATTTACCTCTGTATCTCGAAGCTGTTTCAAACTACATACGCCATAACTGGTCTGATCCCGTCCAATATTTTCCACATAACCACAGGGACGCTCCGGCTCAATGATTTCTAACAGAATATCACAGGCTTTCTGCAGATAATCCCGCCGCTTATGACTGGAAGGATTATAGATAGCAATCACAAAATCCCCCTCTGCCGCCATACGAAGTCTCTTCTCAATTCGTTCCCAGGGTGTCAGCAGGTCGCTGAGACTGATGACGCAGAAATCATGGTTTAATGGAGCTCCCAGCACTGCCGCTCCACTGTTCGCCGCAGTGATTCCGGGAATAACAGAAAGCTCACAGTCTCCATATTCGGATAACAGCTCATACATCAGGGAGGCCAGACCATAAATTCCTGCATCTCCACTGCAGATTAGTGCCACTTTCTTGCCTTTCTCAGCCTCCTCAAAGGCCATGCGGCAACGGGTCACTTCCTGCTTCATAGGGGTGGACAAAAATTCTTTTCCTACAAAACGTTCTCCCAAGAGTTTCAGATACACCGGGTATCCGATGATCACCTCCGCCTGTTCCAATGCTACGATGGCCTCTCCTGTCATCATATCCTCTCTGCCCGGCCCCATTCCCACGATATAAATTCTATGCTTCATCATTCTTTGCTCCTGTCTCACTTCCCCACCATCTGTTCCGTTTCATAACATTTCCCATGCGGCATTCTCTTAAAAGGAGAGCGGATACTCTCCCACAGCCATGGCAAGGGTCATCCCATCCCGTTTTTTCTTTTTCACAATCAGTGATGCATTCTGTCCCGCTGCCGCCACAGCCGCCCGTTCACACACATTATCCACGCCTACGGTTTCACAGACAAAATCAGATCCGGAAAAATCTCCCTGCTGCATCCGAAGCTGCTCTGCGGAAAAACACTGAAACTGTAGATTTAAAGATGCTGCCAACTGCACAAGCCCCGGTTCTTCTTTTTTTAAGTCGATACTGGCAAGACCTGCAATGGATTCCCGGGCGATCTGTTCCTCCAAACATACTTCCTCCAGAAACGCCTCCAGCTCTGCTTTGGATTTTCCCTTTTTACATCCCATACCAATCCACACAGCAGGGGGACACAGCAATAAGGTGGTATGATTCCTGTTTTTACGAATGGTAATTCTCACATCAACCGGCTCTGTAAAGTCCTCACTCACCACCGATACTGCCGCAGGACACTCTCCTTTAATGGGGATTTCACTCTGGATGCGCACCATCTCTCCTCTTAAAATCTGCCCGGACACTCTGGCGATTCCTCCCCGGTTGCAGATTCTTAGGTCGTTTTTTTTCGCAAACACATCCACCGCCCAGCACTTACGCACATCAGTGGCAGTGGTAATCACTGGAGTAGCTGACAAGACTTGCGCTACCTGAACCGCCAGTTCATTTCCTCCCCCATAATGGCCGGACAGAATGGGAATTACAAACTGCCCTGCCTCGTCACATACCAAAACAGCCGGATCCGAAAGCTTATCCTTCACAAAGGGAGCAATGGCACGAACTGCGATTCCCGCTGCGCCCACAAAAATCAAGGCATCGGACTGGGAAAAGACCTCACTCACCCATTTCTGTATCGATGCATTCATAATAGAAATACCAAATTGCAAAGCCTGCCCTTTTGCTTTTTCACATTTACTGTAACATCGAATCTGATGACAGGCAGCTAAGCTTTCCCGGACCCGTAGGGACAATTCCATGCCTCCGGTGGTGAAGCTGATGATTTCGATTCTCATGATGGTTCACTTGCCTTTCGAAATTCCGTTTCAAAGGTGGGGTCATACAGCTTGGATCTGGCGTAATGACTGTGAGTCAGCACATCCCCCACCAGCACCAGTGCCGTCTTGGTAATTCCATGCTCTCTGGCCGTTTCTGCCAGGGTGGCAAGGGTCACCACATAAGTCTTCTCCTCCGGCCAGCTGGCCTTATACACCAGTGCTGCCGGTGTGTCCGGTGTATAACCACCTGCAATAAGCCGTTCTGCCAGTTCTTCAAGCATGCCCGCACTGAGATAGACAGCCATGGATGCCTGATGGGTAGCAAAGCTCTCAATGCTTTCCTTTTCCGGCACCGCTGTGCGGCCTGCCATTCTGGTAATGATCAGACTCTGAGAAACCTCCGGAAGCGTATACTCTAGATTCAAGGCAGCCGCAGCACCAAAGCATGCGCTGACTCCCGGACAGCTGTCATAGGGAATCTGCTCCCGATCCAGCTGATCCATCTGCTCCCGAACTGCTCCATAGATGCTGGGTTCTCCAGTGTGGAGACGAACCGTGTTCTTATTTTGTTTTTCCATTTCCCGGATTACATCCAGCACTTCCTCCAGCGTCATGGTGGCACTGTTGTATATCCTGCATTCCTTTTTCGTATATTCCAAAAGCTTCGGATTCACCAGAGAGCCTGCATAGATCACCGCATCCGCCTGCTCTAATAAGTTTTTCCCCCGCAGGGTAATCAGATCCGGTGCTCCGGGTCCGGCTCCTACAAAATGTACCATAATTTACTCCTTCTCTAAATCCATACTTATTGGGAATGTTCTTCCGATGAATACCTGCACCTCAATCATTTTTTTCTTCCGCATGTTCTATCATCTCTCTGGTTAAATACTGTAAAAACTGGTGGGCTCCCGGGCTGGCTGCCAGCTCGCCCTGTTCCGTGGAATAGGTAATACAGCGGATTTCCAACCTGCCTGCTGCCCGCTTATTCAGGTAAAACATGATATGCTCCATCACATCTTCCATAACCGGCTGCCGCTTTCCGCAGCTATCCAGCACTTTCAGTGCCGCCTCGGTGGAAACACAGGTTAATAGTTCCTTCAGCCGATTTGCAGGAACGTTTTGGCGGATGCCCGCTGCCGCCAAAAGCTCCATCCGGCAGTCCCCTTCCCTGGAATGGGTATTCATGATTCCACCGGATACTTTGATTAGTTTTCCGATATGCCCCAACAACAGTATCTGCTTAAATCCTATTTCTGCTGCCATGTCTATGGTATCACCAATAAAATTGCTGCATTTGACACTACGTTCCAGATCATATCCATAGGTCTTCTGCAAAAAATCCTGTCCGTAGTTTCCCGGTGATATAGCAAGGACTGTGGTTCCGCAGGCCCGCTTCATACGCAGTTCCGTGGCAATGGTGTCAAGCAGTGCCTGACTGCTCATGGGCTCTACAATACCGGTGGTTCCCAGCACCGAGATTCCTCCCTCTATGCCCAATCTGGGATTAAAGGTCTTTTTCGCCAGTTCTACTCCCTGTGGAATGGAAATCTCCACATACAAGCTGCCATGAAAATCCGCCAGGTCACAGATTTCCTTTACTTCCTTTTCAATCATGGAGCGCGGAACCCGATTAATCGCCGCATTTCCCACAGGCTGATCCAGTCCGGGCTTTGTCACACGGCCGATTCCCACGCCGCCATCTATAAAAATCTGCTGCTTTTGAGAAGATACTTCCAATGATGCCGGAATCCGGTCCGTCACCTTGGCATACAACAATGCACCATGGGTCACATCCGGATCATCCCCTGCATCCTTTCGCACGGCACAGCTTACAACATGTTCACTGCGGGAAATATCCTCCACGTCCGCATAATACGGGATGCCCTTGGGTGTGTCGATACTGATTTTCTTTTTTTCCCTGCCCAAAAGAAGCATATAGGCTGCTGCCTTTGCGGCGGCAGCTGCACAGCTTCCTGTTGTGAATCCGTATTTCATGGCACGGCAGGCTCCTTTCCCGTAATTAGTATTTGATATCTCCCTTTTCGGATTTATGTTTCCGAGAATGAATTTTGCTATCATCCACCAAAAAGGGGGCAGGTATACAGCAGTGCATTGCAGATAGCCGCCGCCACATTGCTACCTCCTTTTCTACCCCGGTTGATGATGTAGGGCACATCGGTTTTTAGGATTAGCTCTTTGGCCGCCTCCACATTCACAAATCCCACCGGAACTCCAATAATAAAATCCGGCCGATAGATTCCCTCCTCCATCATCTCATAGAGACGAATCAGTGCCGTAGGTGCATTTCCTATGACAAAGATAACCGGTCCTTTTAGGTCTGCCGCTTTTTCCATGCTCACCGCTGCCCGGGTGACATGGCGTTCCTTCGCAAATGCCGCCACCTGCTCATCTGCCATAAAGCAGTACACCTGTCCGCCAAAGCTACCTAACTTTTTCTTATTGATTCCCGCCAGAGCCATGTTGGTATCCGTCACCAGATTGGCTCCTCCACGAATCAGTTTATGAGCAATGGACACCGCATCCTTTGAAAATGTCAGGGTATGGGCATAGTCAAAATCTGCCGTTGTGTGAATCGCCCGTTTAATCACCGGCTCCTGTGCCGGGTCCAGACAGATTCCCTGTTTGGTCAGTTCCTCCGAAATGATAGCCATGCTGCGCTTTTCAATTTCCTCCGGCAGCACACACTCTATTTCTGACATATTTGCTCTCCTTCCTACTTCCTCTATCATATACGATTCCATCACACTTTTCCATCCCAAATCAGCTCCCCAATCACTTCCACCAGCTTTTGGTTCTCCTCATGGGTCCGCACTGCAATACGGTAATAATTGTCTTCATCCAGCCCCTGAAAATTACTGCAGTCACGGATGAGAATGCCCCGCTCCAGCAACGGCTCATACAGAGGAATCGGGCTTCGAAATAATAGAAAGTTGCTGTGGGAAGGAAAAACCTTCATCCCCATGGAGGTAAACTCACGCTCCAGATAACTCCGCTCCTGTGCAATCAGTGTCAGGCTGCGTGCCATGTAATCCCGTTCCCTGCAGGCAGCAATCCCGGCCTGTTGTGCCGGAATAGACACATTCCACTCCGGCAGCTGCCTTTGAATCTGTCTACGCAAACCTTCGTTGGAACAAATTCCGTAGCCCAGCCGCACACCGGCCATGGCGAACTGTTTGGTGAAGGCCCGAACCACCACCACATTTTCGTACCCGGTAAGTTCCTGGCTAATGTGGCATTGCTGCCCGGATAGTTCCGCAAAACACTGATCCAGAATTACAATGATGTGATGTTTCCGGCAGGCTGTCAGAATCTCCTGCAGCACATCCGATGCAAGCCTCTGTCCCGTGGGATTATTTGGATCTGCCAGAAACAGCATGTCTATATCATCGGTAAGGACATCACACAAATCTTTTGTCACTGCAAAATTCTGCTCTAGAGCCAAAGGGAATGTGACCACCTCTGTTTCCATGGCTGTCAGCACATGAATGTATCCGTAAAAGGATGGTACCGGCAAAAGCGCCCGCTTGGGACGTATTGCATGAACTGCTGCCAGAAAAAGCTCCGACGCTCCATTTCCGCATAAAATCCAATCCGCCGGTACACTGGAATAATCCGCCAATGCTTCCCGCAGTTTCACAGCCTGCGGATCCGGATAGTGCAAACAATCCTCCACCGAATCCTTCAGTGCCTGTTTCACTCCTTCCGGAATTCCCAGCGGATTTACATTCACAGAAAAATCAATATTCACTTTGTTTCGATAAATGTCTCCTCCATGCTGCTGCGCCATAATTTCTCCTTGTCTATTCCGTAGATTCATAATTGCCACGACTCTCTCAGAGTCTTAGCAGTTGGCATCACATCAGAATCAGCACTGCCAGGCAGATGCCCAGACACAAAAATGCCGTCACATACATCAGGCCATTCACCCGCCTAATATCCTCCGTCTCAATGGAACGGATATCATCCCCCAGATAAGGCTTCTTTACCAGTTTCCCAAAATACCAGGCATCTCCGGCAAGACGGATTCCCAGTGCTCCGGCCACCACACTCTCCGTGTGGGCGGAATTAGGACTGGCATGCTGATACCGATCTCTCCGGTAAATGCGAAGAGCATTTTTCGGGCTGCAGCTTTTCGGGAAAAACAAACAGGCAGCAATCATCAGCCAGGCGCTGATTCTTGCCGGCAGGAAATTCACTACATCATCCAGTCTGGCCGCCGCTCTGCCAAAATACAGATAGCGGTCATTTTTGTATCCCACCATGGAATCCATAGTATTGATCGTCTTATAGATAAAGCCCAGTAACGGGCCACCCAATGCAGTATACAAAAGTGGCGCAATCACTCCGTCCGACGTATTCTCCGCCACGGTCTCCACCGCCGCCCGTGTAATACCCGATTCATCCAGAACACCGGTATCCCGTCCCACGATCATAGAAACTGCCGTTCTTGCTGCTTCCACATCGCCTTTTTGCAAAGCAGTATACACTTTCATACTCTCCACCTTCAGACACTTGAGTGCCAGAATCTGATAGGTCATGATTGTTTCCACCGCACAGCCTGCCAGGGGATGAACCCGGTATGCACCAAAAAGAATCACTCCCGCACCAATGATCGTTCCCGCCAGCATGAGAAAGACCAGCACACATCCCCACCTAAATTCTTGCTGCAGATCTCTCTTTTCCTTATTTGTCAAATCATCTTTACTGCCTAAAAGTCTGCGCTCTAACCAGGCGATTTCTGCACCAATCAGTCGTATGGGATGAGGCATCCAATAGGGATCTCCCAACAATAGATCCAGCAAAAAACCGATACAAAGCGCAATGACATGATACTTCATTCGATTTTTTCTCCCTTAACCCAGTTTCCATCCCCCTGAAGCCGCATCATAAATCCGGCTCCGTTGGAGCACTGATAATCATAATAATCTCCGCCGCAATAACTACTGAGCAACGCCATAATAGTTCCCCCGTGAACCACCCCAGCCACCGAAAGGACTCTTTTCTGCCGGCTTTGCTTACGGATGATTTCCATGGCCTGCTCCATTCCCTGCCTTACCCGATTGCAGAATTCTTCCCGACTTTCACCTCCGGGAAGGGATATGGTCCCGCCACTGTCGATCCAACTCTGATACAGTGGATTGCCATTCAGCTCCTGATAATTTTTCCCTTCAAACTGCCCAAAATCCATCTCCCGCCATTGAGGAATGGGATACATCTGCATTCCCGGATAAATCAGCTCCGCAGTCTGACGACACCGAAGCATGGGACTGACGAAAAGGATGTCTGCCTTAGGATACACGCCCTGTTCGATCCTTTTCCGAATACCTTCCAGCCCTTCCAGGCTAAGCTGCTCCTCTGTTTTTCCGATATATCGCCTTTGCGCATTTCCGATTGTGGCACCATGACGAATCAGGGTAAGCTCTATTTGATTCGCTGTCCAATCTGACATATCACACGCTCCATTCGTTCTGCCCGCTGTGCCAGCATACACAACAGCCTTCCGGTCTCATCCCGGTACTCCCTCTCTTCCGGTTTTTTCGGAACAATACCGCTTCCCACTTCATCACTGATAACGACCACATCCGGAAAATACTCCAGCACCTGCATGAGAAATTCCTCCCGCTGCTGTGGCTTCTGCTGCAGACTATCCCATACATACTGTTGAAAATGATTCCATATAATCCGCCCCGGAATCATCTCCTTCTGATTTTTAAAAAAAGAAACCATCTCTGTTCCGTCCACTACCGTAACGTTTTCATCCTCATGAATCTTTTTCACATAAGCCAGCTTCCCCTGAGCCCGTCCTCCAACATATAATTCCATGTCAGCCTCCCAATATTCTGGTAAACACTGCGAGAATTACCACGATGATCCCCTCACACAATACCACAAAATACCCTGCCGTATCACCGGTGATTCCATCCAGCTCCCGATAAGAGCGGTACCAGTAATAGACAAACGTGAGCAATGCCCCCAGAAGGACCGCACTTCCCACCAAAAGACTCTGCCACAGTATAAATGCTGCACATAATATTAGCTGTAATATCAAGCCAATGCGAACCGTCCACTCCTGTGCCTTGTCTGAGAAAAGATAAACCAGCCCGTCCTGTTTCGCACATTTCAGACTGACCACTCCCAATGCACTGAAAATCCGGGACAGATAAAATCCTGCTGCCAGAATCATCACCATTCCCCAGCGGTCCAGCTGCAGATATGCCGCCACATAAATCAGATAATACACCAAAAGACTGATGACGGAAAATGCACCAATATGGGAATCCTTTAGAATTTCCAGTTTTTTCTCCTTTTCCTGATAAGAATGAAAAGCATCCATGGTATCCATAAATCCATCCACATGGATTCCTCCGGAAATCAAAACAGGAAGCGCTGTTCCCACCAATGCAAAACAAACATTTCCACAGCCCAACCGGGCAGCCGCCCAGGTCCAAAGCAAAGTGAATCCTCCGATTACCATTCCCACCCAGGGAAAAAACAGCATGACATAACGCATATCCTTATCCTTCCAAGGGAACTGCGGCATGGGAATTTTTGAGTACATGGAAAATGCTATCATACAGGATTTTATCACTGACATTTATTTTTCCCCCTTTTTATCACACATGGAATGGAATATACCACTTCCACCACCTCCCGCGCCATTTCTGTCAAAAGCCGATTTAGCTGACCTAATAGTGTCACATATTTCATGGTGCTTTCATCATAGACGTATCCATCTCCAAACACATCATTGGTGACAACAATCAGATGCTCCGTTATCTCTGTGAGACTCCGAATATCAGAACAAATGCATTCCAAAATTTGCTCTGGCGGTAATGGATTTTCGGAAGCAAACATTTCATTTGCCACCAGGTTCGACATACATTCCACCAGAACCACACTGCCCTGCAAACGTTTCTGTCGCGCCAACTCTCCCACATTTCTTGGCTGCTCTATGGTGATGAAGCCTTTCCCCCGACGCATACTGCGATGTTTTTTCACCCGGGCAGCTCCTTCCTCGCCAAAGCTTTCCATGGTGGCCACATAGTATTTCCGCAGCGGTTCCGTAAGTCCTTTTTGTTCTGCCAGGCTGCATGTCAAATCTTCCGCATAGGCAGATTTACCACTTGCGCTGCCACCGATTACCAAATACATCATAGTTCCTCCTGACGAAACCTCTGGTACTGTTCCACACGGATATCATCAAATGTGGTGTGATCCTGATATACAGCAAGAGCCATATCCAAAAGCGACATCAGCATCACTGCACCGGTTCCTTCTCCCAATGCCAGATTCCCGTGAATAACCGGAGTAAGGCCCAGCATATTTAAAATCCGTGCCGCCGCCGGCTCCCGGCTCACATGGGACGCCAGCATATACTTGCAGCATCCCGGCACAAGTTTTTCCGCCAAAAGTGCTGCCACCGCTGAAATCACACCATCAATAATCACCGGAATATGGTAGATTGCACCTCCGATAAATACACCGGCCAGCCCGGCGATATCCAGTCCTCCCACGGTCTGTAACACAGTAAACGGCTCTGCATGATACAGATCATACTTATTTACAGCTTCTGCAATCACCTGATATTTTCGTCTCAGTCCCTGATCGCTGAGTCCCGCTCCTCTTCCTGCGACTTCCTGCGGATTGCATTGCAAAAGAGCTGATGCCACCGCACTGCTGGTGGTGGTATTTCCGATTCCCATCTCACCGGTAGCCAGAAGCTCATAGCCGTCCCGACTGCATACTTCCACCATTTCTATCCCAGTCCCGATGGCATGGGCACATTCTTTCTCGGTCATAGCCGGTTCTTTCAAAAAGTTTCTGGTTCCCATTGCTACTTTTCGATTTAAGAGACCGGGTTCGTTCATTTCTGCAGCAATTCCGATATCCACAGGAATCACATCTGCACACGCCAGATCCGCCATTTTACACACTGAGGATATCCCACGGGCCATGTTCGCTGCCACCACGGCGGTTACCTCCTGTCCGGACTGGCTGACTCCCTCCGCCACAATTCCATTGTCTGCACACATGGCGATGACCGCACGCTTTGACACTTTCACATCTGTGGTTCCCCGGATGGCACCGATACGACAGACCATATCCTCAAAAACACCCAGGCTATCCAAAGGCTTCCCTATCTCATCCCAGATCCGCTTTACTGCATCATAGTCCCGCTGAGCGGGCACATCGATCTGAATCTTTCCAATCTCTTCCTTTGTCATACTTATCGGCCTTCCTTTCCTTTCTTTGCGCCGCCGACCGGATACCATTCGGTGAGTGTAGTTTCCGATGGCTTGCCGGTTGCGTATGTCGACATCATCCGTTCCACAACTCGCTCTCCATGCTTAAATTTCTCCCAACGGACTTTTTACGTTTATTTGATGTTTCTTTGTTTGCATTTTTCCGCGTCGATATTTCCAACGCCCTTCGTGGTCATGGTCAGATTGCCTGTGCACCTTAAAGTAAATCGTGCAGTCGTTACGCATCCGCCCAATAAGCGAACGGCGGGGAAGCGCACAGGATGTGCGCTGAGGGAAGATTTAAGCCATG
>JALEPL010000042.1 GCA_022766245.1 Lachnospiraceae bacterium
GTAATTTTTATAACTACCCATTCTGATGCCTCCTTTCATAATCGTCTTTATATTTCTTCGCTAAAGCCAATTCTGGTTTTGGTGTCTTTTGCGTTTTCTTTGTAAAACCATTTGTCAGCACAGCCTTATTTCCCACGAAAAGAAATATAAAACTCTTGTGATATCTGAACCTTGTTTCGTCCGTAACTCAAACATTCCATCCGTTATTTCTATCCCCCTGTCTATTAACAGGATGTTCAGGTAATAATAATACTTTATATAATATTATCTACTTTCAGCTTCCTCATATTTTTGTAATAAGTACCTCTGGCAGCACCTACCAGCTTCATACATTCAGCATCATCACCAGCCACTTCATAGTGATACAACCCCTGCGGAACGGAAGACCTCTCAATTCATACATCACAAAATTCACACTCCACAGACACAAACCATTTCAAAATTCTCGGCATTATAATCATATCTTGCCATGTTCCTTCCTCCTCAAATTCGGGCATAAAAAATCCACAGAACAGATTTCTCTATCCTGTCCACTCAATTTTATCAAATCCCGAAAACCCGCACAAAACAAGGCTTTTCTGGACTAAACAAAACTGGAAAATTGATTGCCTTCCTGAAAGCCCTTCACCAGCGCTTCGATGGCACATCTGTAGGTGCTGTCAGAGCGGCACCACTTCAAAAACCGTAAGCAAATTTCCATCTACGGTAAAGTGTACGTCAAATCCGGCAAATGATACGCCGTATTTGCGCTCCGGATCGTTGTGATAGGAAGGTCTTGGATCCTGCTTTAGCACTTCCACGATGGCCTGACGTTTCTCAGGAGGATAGATATTTAAAAGTTCTTCCGGGAAGTCCACTTTCAGTTCATAGTCCTTCACATCATGGGCAAAGCCTTCTCTGGCGTCAGGATGACAGTCCGCATAGGGCAGATAGGGTTTGATATCGTAAATGGGCGTGCCATCCCGCAGATCCACACCTGCCACATGAAGCACCGGTCCCTTCTCTCCATACTCGATCCGCTCCAGCTTCACAGAGGAGAGTCCGATGGGATTGGGGCGAAATGGCGACCGGGTAGCAAATACTCCCACATGCTTTTTCCCACCAAGCCTGGGTGGTGTCACTGTGGCTGACCAGTTGCTGCGGCCGGTTCCCTGAAACTGCCACAGCAGCCAAATATAGTTGAAGCCTTCCAGCCCCTTCACCGCATCCGGGCTGCGGTACTCCGGCTCAAAGACAATGACTCCCTTCAACTCTTCGATGAGATTGCTCTGTCTGGGAATCCCGAACTTCTCCGGGAAGTCAGTGTGTATATGTGCAATGATTTTCATGGTATGAACTTCGTTCATGGTTCCTCCCTATAGATGTAACGCCTCCGTCCCGAAGGACGAAGGCGCTTCTAACATTTTTTCCTATACTAGTGTAACTCCGAGAATGAATTTTGCTATTCTTACTGATTTCTGCCACAACACTGTTTGTATTTTTTGCCGCTTCCGCAAGGACAGGGTGCATTGGGATAAATCTTGGCAGCCGCCCGCTTCTTGGGCTCATTTCTGGCAGTCTCATCCTTATTGGTTCCGGTAACCTTTGCCACCTGCTCACGCTCTACCTTCTGCTCAACACGAACATGCATCAGCATCCGAACCGTTTCTTCCTGAATATTGGCAGTCATCTCGTCAAACATATCAAATCCGCTCATCTTGTACTCTACCAACGGATCTCTCTGTCCATAGGACTGCAGTCCGATACCCTGACGCAGCTGATCCATATCGTCGATGTGATCCATCCACTTGCGGTCGATGGACTTTAACAGAACCACGCGCTCCAATTCACGGACAGCCTCGGGCTCCGGGAACTCTGCTTCTTTTGTCTCATACAGCTTCACAGCCTTTTCCTTAAGGACATGCTTCAGCTTCTTTACATCCTTACATTCCTTAGCCATCTCAGGTGTCACCTGCTCAATGGGAATTATGGGCAAAAGGAGATTATTCAGCTCGTTTAAGTTCCACTCTTCACTTGACATATCAGAAGAAATACAGCGGTCGATCACTGCCTCCACCTGATCGTTGATCATCTTGTAGATTACGTCACGCATGCTCTCACCATTTAACACACGAAGTCTCTCTGCATAGATAATCTCACGCTGGTCATTCATAACCTGATCATACTCTAACAAATTCTTTCTGATTCCAAAGTTGTTGCCCTCGATTTTCTTCTGAGCAGACTCGATGGACTTGGTAAGCATCTTGTGCTGAATCTGTTCACCCTCAGGAATACCCATTGCATTGAACATACTCACCAGCTTTTCAGATCCGAACAATCTCAGCAGATCGTCCTCTAAGGACAGGAAGAACTGGGACTCTCCCGGATCTCCCTGACGTCCGGAACGTCCACGGAGCTGATTGTCAATTCGTCTGGATTCATGACGCTCCGTACCGATAATCTTTAATCCACCGGCTGCCTTGGCATCATCATCCAGCTTAATATCGGTACCACGACCAGCCATGTTCGTTGCAATGGTAACTGCACCATGGATACCTGCATCTGCTACGATTTCAGCCTCCAATTCATGGAACTTCGCATTCAATACCTTATGAGGAATTCCTCTCTTATTCAAAAGCTTGCTTACCAGTTCGGAGGTATCGATATTGATGGTACCAACCAAAACTGGCTGTCCCTTTGCGTGTGACTCCTCTACTGCATCTGCCACAGCCTTGAACTTTTCTTTCTTCGTCTTATATACTACGTCCTCATGATCGATACGGGCCACCGGACGATTGGTGGGAATCTCGATTACATCCATTCCATAGATATCTCGGAACTCCTTCTCCTCAGTCAATGCAGTACCGGTCATACCGGATTTTTTCTCGTATTTATTAAAGAAATTCTGGAAAGTAATGCTGGCCAGGGTTCTGCTCTCACGTTTTACCTTTACATGCTCTTTTGCCTCGATGGCCTGATGAAGTCCATCAGAATAACGGCGCCCCGGCATGATACGTCCAGTAAACTCGTCTACAATAAGTACCTCATCATCCTTCACTACATAATCCTGGTCCCGAAACATCAGGTTGTGTGCACGAAGAGCCAGAATGATATTGTGCTGGATTTCCAGATTATCTGCATCGGCCAGGTTATCAATATGGAAGAACTGCTCTACCTTTTTCACACCTTCACTGGTAAGATTTACCACCTTATCCTTCTCATCAACGATAAAGTCTCCGTCCTCTTCAATCTCTACGCCCATGATCGCATCCATCTTACTGAATTCCTTCTGGTCTGCACCACGCTTCAGCTGTCTCGCCAATACATCGCAGGCTTCGTAGATGCTGGTGGATTTTCCGCTCTGTCCGGAAATAATCAGCGGAGTTCTTGCCTCGTCAATCAACACGGAGTCTACCTCATCGATGATGGCATAGCTCAATCCACGCTGTACCAGCTGTTCTTTGTAAATGACCATGTTATCGCGCAGATAATCAAATCCCAACTCATTATTTGTGATATATGTAATATCACAGTTATAAGCCGCCTGACGCGAGGGACCGTCCATACTATTTAAGACCACACCTACGGTCAGACCCAGAAATGTGTGAACCTGTCCCATCCACTCAGCATCACGCTTTGCCAGATATTCGTTGACCGTAACCACATGCACACCTTTTCCAGCAAGTGCATTTAAATATGCGGGTAAGGTTGCCACCAATGTCTTACCTTCACCGGTTCTCATCTCAGCAATACGACCCTGATGAAGAATGATCCCACCAATGAGCTGGACACGATAATGCTCCATGCCCAGTACACGCTTTGCCGCCTCACGGACTACTGCATATGCCTCCGGCAGGAGATCATCCAGTGTCTCGCCCTCTTCCAGTCGTTTCTTAAATTCTGTTGTCTTATTCTTTAATTCGTCATCCGACAGGGCCTGCATACTCTCCCGGTAGGACTCGATCTTATCAACAATCGGGTAGATTCGTTTTAATTCCCTCTCACTGTGAGTTCCAAAGATTTTTTCGATTGCTTTCATTCTTTGCTCCTATTCACTACACTGATATTTATATCCATACGTTTTCAAGCGATTTATGCGTTTTATCATAAATCTATTCTTAACAGATATATTCATACATTGTTATATTGTAACACTATCTTTCCTATATCACAAGAAAAAAAGAGCCGCAAGCGACTCTTTCGTGATTATCTCTACTCCTTTACAATCTCTAAAATATCTTCAGCAGCTTTTACTTCCTCCGCATCCGGGGTACGAACGCCCTCCAGAGGATAATCGATGCCCAGCTTCTCCCACTTGAACTTGCCAAGCGTATGATAAGGCAAAATCTCCACACGGGTCACAGTCTTTAAGGACTTAATGAAGGTGTTCAGCTCTTTTAAACCTTCCTCGTCATCGGTCAAATCCGGAACTAATACATGGCGAATCCACATATCTTTTCCGTGGTCAGACAGATACTGTGCCATCTGAAGGATATTGCTGTTAGTCCACTTGGTCAGTACCTTATGCTTCTCATCATCGATTTCCTTGATATCCAGCATAAACAAATCTGTCACTTCCATCAGCTCATTAAACTTGCTGATAAAAGGCTCCTCCAGTGTAAAAGGATTTCCACTGGTGTCCACCGTGGTATGCACGCCCTTTTCCTTTGCCAGCTTAAAGAATTCAATCAGGAAATCAATCTGGAGCAGTGGTTCTCCTCCACTGACGGTGATTCCTCCGTCTTTTCCCCAGTAATTCTTATAGCGGAATACCTTATTAAAAAGATCCTGCGGAGTCCATTCCTCACCCACTTCTGTGTTCCAGGTCTCCGGATTATGACAATACTTGCATCTCATGCGACACCCCTGTAGGAATATAACAAAGCGTACGCCGGGTCCATCTACCAGGCCGAAGCTCTCCAGGGAATGTACTTTTCCGATTGTGCTCATTTGGTTTCTCCTTTCTCTCTAATATATAATGGATAAACAATTTGCGCAGAGAAAACTCTGCGCAAATTATATTCTTCACGTAACTGCATGCGATTATGCAGCCGCCCTAACTATTCAGTATTGTAACTGTACAGCCTCTTCTAAATTACAGAGATGCGTGGCAGGTTCTGGAGATAACGTCCATCTGCTGCTCTTTGGTTAAGTCGATGAACTTAACAGCATATCCGGATACACGAATGGTGAAGTTTGCGTACTCCTCTTTCTCCGGATGCTCCATAGCATCGATTAACTTCTCTGTTCCGAATACGTTTACGTTCAGATGATGTGCTCCCTGATCAAAGTATCCATCCATAGCCTGAACTAAGTTTGTAACCTGCTCCGGCTCAGAATGTCCAAGTGCATCCGGGTTAATGGTCTGGGTATTAGAAATACCATCCAGAGCCCACTCGTAAGGAATCTTAGCTACAGAGTTCAGTGAAGCAAGAAGTCCGCTCTGCTCTGCACCGTAAGCCGGGTTAGCACCAGGTGATAAAGGCTCACCAGCTTTTCTTCCGTCAGGCATAGCACCTGTTGCCTTACCATATACAACGTTTGATGTAATGGTCAGGATAGAGGTGGTAGGCTCAGAGTTACGATAGGTGTGATGCTTCTTGATCTTCTCCATGAAGGTCTTTAACAGCCATACACCGATCTCGTCTGCGCGGTCATCATCGTTACCGTAACGAGGGAAGTCACCCTCTGTCTCGTAATCTACAACGATTCCGTTCTCATCACGGATACATTTAACCTTTGCATACTTGATAGCACTTAAGGAATCGATAACGTGTGAGAATCCTGCAATACCTGTTGCGAAGGTTCTTCTTACGTCTGTATCGATCAATGCTAACTCAGCATACTCATAGAAGTATTTGTCATGCATATACTGGATCAGATTCAGGATATTTACATACAATCCTGCTAACCAATCTAACATTACATCGTATTTTGCCATAACCTCATCGTAGTCTAAGTACTCAGAAGTAATCGGCTGATATGCAGGTCCTACCTGAACCTTGTTCTTCTCGTCAATACCACCGTTGATAGCGTACAGTAAGCACTTAGCAAGGTTTGCTCTAGCTCCGAAGAACTGCATCTCTTTACCAGTCTGTGTAGCAGATACACAGCAGCAGATAGCGTAATCATCGCCCCATACAGGCTTCATAACATCATCGTTCTCGTACTGAACAGAGCTTGTGCGGATAGAAATAGCTGCCGCATATCTCTTGAATGACTCAGGCAGTGCAGAAGAGTAAAGCACTGTGATGTTCGGCTCCGGTGAAGGTCCCATGTTCTCCAGTGTATGAAGTACACGGAAGTCTGTCTTGGTAACCATAGAACGTCCGTCAACACCAATACCAGCCAGGTCGATGGTAGCCCATACCGGATCACCGGAGAATAACTGGTTGTAAGAGTTACAACGAGCGAACTTAACCATTCTGAACTTCATGATCATGTGGTCAACTAACTCCTGTGCCTCTGTCTCTGTTAACACACCGTTCTTCAGGTCTCTCTCTACATAGATATCTAAGAATGTACATACACGTCCGATGGACATTGCAGCACCGTTCTGGGTCTTGATTGCTGCCAGGTATCCGAAGTAGGTCCACTGGAATGCTTCCTTAGCGTTCTTAGCCGGCTGAGAGATATCGAAGCCGTAGATCTCTGCCATCTCCTTCATTCCCTTTAATGCATTAATCTGGCCTGTTAACTCTTCTCTCTGACGGATGATGTCATCTGTCATAACGCCGCATCCGCAGTTTGCCTTATCCTTTTCCTTCTCCTCGATCAGGACATCGATACCATACAGAGCTACTCTTCTGTAATCACCTACGATACGTCCACGTCCGTATGTATCCGGAAGTCCTGTAACGATCTTGTTCTTACGAGCTGCTCTCATCTCAGGTGTGTAAGCATCGAATACTGCCTGGTTGTGAGTCTTGTGATACTCTGTGAAGATTTTGTGGAGCTCAGGGTTGGGCTCATATCCGTACTCGGTCAGAGACTTCTCTGCCATCTGGATACCACCGTAAGGCATGAATGCTCTCTTTAAAGGCTTATCTGTCTGTAAACCAACGATCTGCTCTAAATCCTTTAAGCTCTCGTCAATGTAGCCAGCGCCATGAGATGTAAGGGATGATACGATATCTGTATCCATATCCAGAACACCGCCCTTTGCACGCTCTTCCTTCTGTAACTGCTGTAACTTACCCCACAATTTGTCTGTTGCCTCGGTAGGTCCTGCTAAGAAGCTCTCATCTCCATCGTAGGGAGTGTAGTTCTTCTGGATGAAATCACGAACATTGATTTCTTCTTTCCAGAGTCTTCCTTCGAAACCATTCCACTGCTCAAATTCTCTCATTTTCTTCTTCTCCTTTTCTTTTTGATTATTATTATTGTTGTGTTCTTCACCCAACATGTGGATAATGATACTTATTACTAATTTCAACCGCCTTTATCGGTCACGTTTATATTAACATAGCATTCCTTGAAAAGCAACGGCTTCAAGCGTTGTTTCGTGTATTTTATTCAGTACAAAATCGGCCTCAGCATCCCCATCATGGCAATGGTTGAAAGCACTCCTCCGGCAAAATCCATACCACCTTTTTCGTACAGATACATATTCAGAAACATCATGCCAAACGTAAGCAAAAGTACTGCCAGATTTCTATAGGATGCCCCCTCTGCCTTTGCATTGCTCAGCTTCTTTTCCAGAAAAACTAAATGCTTGGACCAATCACTCATCTGCTGCTGTCTGGTCTTTTTCTGATGGTACTGGCGTATCTCATCCATCCCCTCCAGTGTATCCTGCACAAATTCCTTCAGATCCTGTATCCCTACCTGAACCTCCTCTTCCTTCCGTCCGTGAAATCTATCCGTAAAACAGGGAATCGCAACTGCGACAATCAGGCAGGATGCCAGTGCAAATAAACCAGACAGGATATGATAATGTCCGACATAGATCACCATGGTCAGGATGGTCAGCATGTCTATGGCTGCGGACAAAGCAGCATTTGCGCCATACATTTTTTCTCCAACAAAGACCAACGGGGCAGTGCCCACCCGTCTGGCACAGGATTTTTTCACATAATAAAGTATTCCTCCAGCCAGTGCCATCCCGAACAAAATCACACATATCACCGGAGCAGTCATTCCCGGATGCATTGCTTTTTGACCCATCTCATGCAAAACCAGAGATGCTCCCATAATCGCAATGAAAATGGGACACAGATTGCTGAGCGTTCCACAAATCATCCCCGGAAGAAAACCCGGAAGCAGCGGCTTTACAGAACTCACAAATTTGATTTTAGGCAGGGCAATATTGTTTATACTCATGTTGGCTGCTCCTCCCTCTCCCGGTATTGACTCATAAATAATCTGCGGTAGGCACCGTTTTGCTGCATAAGCTGCTTATGTGTGCCTTTTTCAATCACCCGCCCCGCTTCCATCATGTAGACGCAGTCCGATCGAATGGCATGCAGAAGATTGTCAGAAATCAAAAGCACCGTTTTCTCCTTCGCCAATTCTCCGATAATCCAGATAATGCGGTTCTCACTTTTTTCATCGATGCCAGACGCCGTTTCATCGAACAGGTAAATGGATGTATCATGCAAAAGTGCCCGAGCCAGGGCTAAAAGCTGACGTTGTCCCACAGAAAGGTCCTGTCCCCGCTCCATTAGCCGGGTAGCAAGGCCTTCCCTGGCCTGAAAATACTCAAAAAGATTCACGCGGGCAAGCACAGCCAGAAGCTCATCCTCCGTGGCAAGAGGCTTCGCCATCCGCAGATTTTCCTCCAGAGTACCGCTAAAAATATGACTGTCGTGTCCCACCAGTGTAATGTGCCGCAGCAGTTCCTCCTCTGCCATGTCGGAAATCTCCCGACTTCCCAGCAGGATTCGTCCCTGATACTCTCTGTTTTTTCCGGACAGAATGCCTGCGATTGTACTTTTGCCACAGCCCGGCTCACCCACCAGCGAAATAAAGCTTCCCGCAGACAGATTCATGGAAACCTCCTTTAAGGTTTCCCGTCCATCTGCGTGGCAGAAGCTTACCTCTTCCATGTATATGCCGGTTTTCTGTTCCTTCCAGCTCTCCTGCCCGCCTTCCTGTTCCGGCAGTTCCAGAAGCTTCCGGATTCGCTCGCTTTTTTCTCTGACGATGTCTGCCTGTGTACTGTATGTTCCCCATCTGCGAAAAGGGGTAAAGAGTTCTAGCGACAGCAGCAGAATGGTAAGTGAGCCTGCCAGAGTTACGCTGCCCTTGGTAAACTCGTAAACCGTAATCAGTACACCCAAAACCACTCCGATATAGGCTGCCGTATCTGTCATGCCAGTTATGTCAATCGGTTTATGAACTTGTTCTTCCCGTCGTTTCTCTCTGCAACCGATAGTTTTAGTAATGACTGCCCCAATGCATACAACGAGTATCTCGAATCCAAGCAATACCAGGCTGACCTTCCAGTCTACAAATGTCAACACTGCAAACAGGGTAATCGACGCCAATATACCATACCAGACCAGTGGAATGACTCTTCCAAGATATTCCCCCAGCTGCTCTACTCCCTCTGATGTCAACGCAGCCCATTCCGCAGTGCCTCCGTGTTTTTTGTAAGACTGTCCCATGCGAAGCAGTTTATCATAAATTTGTTCCCGTAAAGTCTGCTTGGCCTCAGAACCGGCCAAAAAGGACATGCGTCCTGATATCCGATCTGCTGTGAACCACACCACAACCGTTCCCGTCAGTGCTGCCAATACCAGATAGTAATCAATGCGCTGATAGCTGTCATCCATCACCTTTTCCATAAAACCGGTCAGGGAAAAAATAGCCAATATCTGCGCCATCAGGGCAAACCAGCGAATCAGCACATGGTATATCATGTATTTTTTTGTATGGGGTAACAGGTCGAAAAGCCTTTTATCCATCATTTCTCTCTCCCGGGAAATTATTTCTCAGTGGTTATCTAGCAATGTTCCGGCACTACAGCAAAAAATACCAGCATGTCTGTTCCGGCATTAATCAGGCTGTGGGTATGTCCTTTGGGACAATAATGGCACTCTCCCGGCAGCAGCTGTTCCTCGGTATCGTCATAGATCACACGGCCGGTTCCACTGATGAGATAGATAATCTCGCTGTTGGTCTCATGAGTGTGAAGCCCGATGGTGGCACCGGGCTCTAACTGATCAAACATAATCTTGTTGTTTTCGTCGCTGTAGATTTTTGCGATGAAGTTGCCCTGACCACCCTTAAACCCGGGAATGGTCTGTTCCGGAATGTCGTTGAAACTGATTATCATATTGTTTTCTCCTTGTCTTCTCTTATTTATCTCCCTTTTCAGAAAATGATCCCAAGTAAAGGGAGTTATTTGCCAATTTTAAGTATGGCATAATCCCTGACGGATTGCAAGGCACGTGCCTTGATTCAGCAGCAGCTTACCAGCAGTTCCCACAATTTCTCTTTTGCTGGTTGGGTGCGATCTGTTCGGAAAAACCCTCCGCCTCCTCGTAGGTAGAAAAATATACCGGACTACTCATTGCCTGGCTACCGTCTCCGGTGGCAGGGCACTCCCCCACCATGTGGATTTTCCCGTTTTTGCTATTAACGGCATACTGTCCTGCTGCTGTCACTATGTTCTCTGGCACAATTATGTTGCCGGCAGAACTTTCATCCTCTGCCTGTATATCGCAAATCTCATCGCAATCATCCACCCGGCTGCTGCCGTCTGTATAATCGATGAGGATGCCGGGCTGCACATTGTAGCAGTAAACATGAAAGCACACACCGGTGCCCTCATCCTCCACGGACTTTGCCTCGATCCGCACTCCGCTGGCCACCAGATTATCTCCTTCAAAAACAGGAGTCACCCGGTACAGCACATGATTCCCGGTGCTTTTTACATATTCCGCCACCCGGTTTTCAAAGGGCGCCATCCCCTCCACATTCAGATATCGTGTTCCGGTGATAAGATTCTGCTCATTGGCATTTTCCCCGGTGAGCTGGTAGCCAATCAGATGACACCGGTTGTACAGGTAATGATCCGCAATGATATCACTATATTTTACGGTATGCCAGCCGGTGGGCTTTATCATGCCAATGGCTCCACGTTCCTCCGTGGGCATAAGATCCGGCCCTACACTGGCAATGCATGTGCCGCATCTGCCCAGCTCATCCAAGGGAGCGTAGCTTTCGAAGGACGTGACGGCGGTAGCTAGTTCCTCCGCAGTAAAATATGGTTGATTTTGATTCGCTGTCACGTAGGCAGTGCCGGCATAGGGCGGTATTTCCTCGGCAATTCCCGATTCGGGGGATTCTGTAGTCTCGTCCACCAGCGACTCTGCAGATTCTGTGGTCACTTGCTCTGTACCTTCCGTCTCCAAAGTCTCTGTGTTCTCGAATCCCACATTGTCTGCGCTCTCAAAGTCCGCATATTCTGTACTCGCCGAGTTCTGATTTTGAGTATCCTCCGGGCTTAACGCAGTCACAGCAAATACTCCGCCACACACAAAGCATGCAGCGATGATTCCCATCCACTGCATGCCGGATTTTCGATTTATTCTCTTATTGTCTTTCATTTCCAGTCCTTTTTTGGGCATGAGGTGTCACCGCAGGCGACGGAGTCCTGATGCCGGTTCAGTTTTTCATATTTAGCTTTACGCTTTCTTTTGGCATGAGGTGTCACCGTAGGTGACGGTTAAATTTGAAGCTCCTCCTCCGCCCCTTTTGTCCAGCGGATATACTCTGCCTCGGTAGTCAAAAATTTCTCTGCATTCTGGGGAAGCAGAATGGGCTCGATTTCATTCTTCATGTAGTCGCATACATAAATCTTTTGGACACAGTTTAAGAATACCCAATTAAAACGCAGTTTCTCTTTTTTCTGACGCTGCATCATGTATTCGAAGAGCTGGCCTGCGTCCACATCGCTCTCCCGATTGGGATGCAAAAACAGATACAAGCCATTATAATGCATATTGCGATAATTGGAATTGAGCTTCTCCAGTTTCCGTTCAAACCGATACTTGGCCTTTGCGATATAATCCTGCTGCACATTGGGATCCGGCAAAATAGCCCAGAATCTGTCATTATAAAAATGCAGGCGCTCCCCGTATTTTTCCAACGCCTGAGGTGGCAGGTCCTCCCGCCGGCATCCCAGATAATGCTCGATGAAGCTTTCCTCCTGACCATCGTCCGGCAAAAGTGCCTGGCTCACCTCCAGCCCCAGATCCATGGTCTCATTGATCCAGTCCGGCGACTCGCTTTTCACAAAGCAGGGGCGGTACAAGGGCCACAGATACTTTAAGGACACTGCGGCATAGATTTCGTTTAAGAGTTTTTCGTAGGCCATGGTGTCACTGCTCCTGTTCTTTCTACTTTCTTACTATAAGAACATTATAGTCGCAAAAAAGTGCTTTTACAATTGCAATTTATTTTCCACAATAGGCAGTTTCCCAATTCTCTGGGATTTATGCCTATTCGAAATCCACAAATTTGGGGTTGTGGACTTGGTTAACTGATTGATTGACAAAGGGTATGGTTTCATAACTTTTGAAACAGGATAAGAATTTCATACCTGATGATGCTTAAAAGAGGTAATAGGTATGAAATAGCTATGAAAACGGCTCAGAGACGAAAAAAGATTTCATACCTGTCGATGCCCAAAAGAGGTAATAGGTATGAAATAGCCATGAAAACGGCTCAGAGACGAGAAAAGTTTTCATACCTGTCGATGCCTAAAAGAGGTAATAGGTATGAAATAGGCCTATAGAAAAGAAAAAATCGCAACATGAAGAAATAAATGGACCAAATCCCCCGTCCAAATCCCTTGACTGCTCGCAATTATAAAAAGCCCCCCCCAAGTTGTTAAAGTCCACACACCCCAATTTCCCTGCTGATACAAATGAAAAGCGGGGCATTTGCGCAAGAAATATGCCTCCATGCCCCGTAACCACCAATATCCGTTCAAAATCGAAAGTACACAGAAAAGTATCACATCTATAGGATTCCCGTTTCAGCGTCCTACTTCTCATCTACCACCTGAAAGATATAGAACTTCAGATAGTAGCTCTCATCCGCCGCCCAGAGAATGGGATGATCCGGCGCCTGGGTGCGAAACTCCACCTGACGCAGTCGCTTGTGCACATTGTGGGCCGCCTGATTGATGGTCTTAGTAAAGAGCTCGTAGGTCATGAAATGGGAGCAGGAACAGGTAGCCAGATAGCCCCCATCCTTCACCAGCTTCATAGCCCGAAGGTTAATCTCACGATAACCCTTGGTGGCGTTCTTCACGGAGCTTCTGGACTTGGTAAAAGCCGGAGGATCCAGGATGACCACGTCATACTTTTCTCCCGCCTCCTCTAAGGAAGGCAACAGTTCAAACACATCTTCGCAGATAAACTTCACCCGTTCCTGTAAGCCGTTGAGCTTCGCATTTTCAGTGGCCTGGTCTACGGCAAGCTGGGAGGCATCCACTCCGGTGACCTCCGCCGCTCCGGCAATTCCCGCATTCAGTGCAAAGGAGCCGGTGTGGGTAAAGCAGTCCAGCACCCGGGCGTCCTTACACAGCTTCTGAATGGACAGCCGGTTATATTTCTGATCCAGGAAAAATCCTGTTTTCTGTCCGTTTTCCACATCCACCATATAATGGACGCCGTTTTCCACAATTTCCACCTTGGTCTCAAAAGGCTCTCCGATAAATCCTTTCGTCTGCTCCATGCCCTCCTGCTTTCGCACCTTGGCATCACTTCGCTCGTATACACCGCAGATTTCCACTCCATCCTGGCGGAGAATTTCCTTTAAAAGTTCCACGATTCTCTCCTTGTACCGATCTATGCCCAATGCCAGAGACTGTACCACCAGCACATCAGAGAACTTGTCAATTACCAGCCCCGGGAGAAAATCTGCCTCACCGAATATCAGGCGGCAGGCTGTCGTATCCACGGTTTTCTTGCGATATTCCCACGCCTGTAAGAGACGCTGCCGAAAAAACTCATCATCGATTGCCTGATCCATACTCTTGGTGAGCATACGGATTCTGATTTTTGAATTCTGGTTGATAAAGCCCTTCCCCATGGGATAACCATCGAAATCATGTACCAGCACCACATCTCCGTTGGTGAAGCTGCCCACGATGGTGGCAATCTCATTATCGTATACCCACATGCCTCCGGCCTTGATGGTTCTGCCTTCTCCTTTTTTTAAGGTCACTACTGCACTCATTTATCTTCTCCTTTTCTTTTCGCTCTTTTCCACTTCGTACAAACACTAATTCACTTTTTTCTATATTCTATCATAAAATACCAATCCAGAGAAGAAAAAAGGGTTTTTCCAGTTTTGTCCCTACAGCCTTGGGTTGCGCATTCCGGTGCAACGTGGTACTATACATGTAGTTTTGGAATATCATATTTTAGGAGGTTTATCATGGATTTTACACAGGAATACAATCAGAAACTGGTTTCTGCAGACAAGGCTGTACAGCTGGTTCAGTCCGGTGACTGGGTGGATTATGGCTGGTGTACCGGCACACCGGTTGTTTTGGATCAGGCTTTAGCAAGACGTACCGATGAGCTCACTGACGTGAAGGTAAGAGGCGGAATTCTGCTGAAGCCCCTGGCAATCTTCGAGCGTGAGGATGCAGGTGAGCATTTTTGCTGGAACTCCTGGCATATGGGTGGCTTAGAGCGTAAGTATATTGCAAGAGGACTTGCTTACTATGCACCTATCCGTTACTCTGAGCTCCCCAGATATTACCGTGATTCCGACACCAAGGTGGACGTGGCAATGCTTCAGGTTGCTCCCATGGACAAGCATGGTTACTTTAACTTTGGACCAAATGCTTCCCACCTGACAGCTGTATGCGAAACTGCAAAGCACATCATTGTGGAAGTAAATGAGAATATGCCCCGTTGTCTGGGCGGATTCGAGAACTCTATTCACATTTCCCAGGTGGAATATGTGGTAGAAGGCGAGAATCCTGCCATCAACGAACTGGGTGGCGGCGGTCCTGCCACAGAGGTGGATCAGGCAGTTGCAAAACTGATTGTAAATGAAATTCCCAATGGTGCCTGCCTGCAGCTTGGTATCGGCGGTATGCCCAATGCCGTAGGTTCTCTGATTGCAGAATCTGACTTAAAGGATCAGGGTGTTCATACCGAGATGTATGTAGATGCTTTTGTTGATATTGCCCGCGCAGGTAAAATTAATGGTTCCAAGAAGAATATCGACCGTTTCCGTCAGACATATGCCTTCGGTGCAGGAACCAAAAAGATGTACGATTACATGGACGAGAATCCAGAGCTGATGAGTGCACCTGTAAGCTACACTAACGATATCCGTTCCATCGCTGCATTGGATAACTTTATCTCCATCAACAATGCTGTTGATATCGACCTGTTTGGCCAGGTAAACGCAGAGTCTGCAGGAACCAAGCACATCAGCGGTGCAGGCGGACAGTTGGATTTCGTTCTGGGTGCATACCTGTCCAACGGTGGAAAGAGCTTTATCTGCTGCTCCTCCACCTTTTCCACAAAGGACGGACAGTTGAAGTCCAGAATCGTTCCTACCTTAAATCCCGGTTCCATTGTAACCGACACCCGTGCCAACACCCACTATGTGGTAACTGAATATGGCATGGTAAACCTGAAGGGTCTCTCCACCTGGCAGAGAACCGAAGCTCTGATTTCCATTGCTCATCCCCAGTTCAGAGATGAACTGATTGCTGAGGCTGAGAAGTTGAAAATCTGGAGACGCAGCAACAAATAGTCCCAAAAGAGACCATCATCAGTGGATGGTCTCTTTTTTCATTATGATGATATATATCTGCCAAATGAGAAATGCACCGATGGGGCCAAGCAGAATTCCCGCCGGACCGAAAAGACGCATGCCCACATAGATGCTGACCAATACAGCCAGTGGATGCACGCCCAGTCCCTTTCCCACCAGTCTGGGTTCGGAAAACTCCCGGATAAAGGTGCATGCAATGTAAACACACCCAAGAATAGATGCTGTTACGTATTCTCCCTGAAATGTCTCTATCAGCAGCCAGGGCACCAGCACAATTCCCGTGCCAAGAAAAGGCAATGCATCGCAGACTCCGATCAAAATTCCCACTACCAGCGCATAGGGATTTCCTGCTAAAAAAAGACCTATCACACAGGTGGTGCATACCATGGTCATGATAAGCAGCTGTGCCTTTAGATAAGTGCCGCCTGCCCGATACATATTTCTCCAGACACGAATCAAAGCTTTCCCCCAGACACTCCCACTGATACTTCTGCGCAACCTGTGATAATCATTCAGCATCAATACTGCAGCCACAATGGTCACCACACATTTTCCCAGAAAAAGCCCCACTTGCTTCACTGAGATGTAAGAATAATTCATGATTGCGGAGGTTGCCTTTTCTTTCACAGTGGCAGTCACTTCCTGCATGCGCTCATTCCCCCACTGCTCCATTACTTCCGCCCGGCAAATTCCCAGTTCTTCTACTCGATGGCAGCACTGGCACCAAAGCTCCTCTGCCTTCTGAAACAGCGCCGGATAATCTCGAACCAGAAGAATCAACTGACTAACTCCCTGATAGAGCAACCATCCCAGAGGCAGCAGCACCATGCCCAGAACAAGAGCGATAGAAACGATTCCTGCAATGGGGCGTGGAATCTTCATCCGCCGGCGCAAAAAATCCACCGGACGGTGAAGTATCGCTGCGAAAAAACCGGCAAACAAAAAAGGAATCACCAGTGGCAGTATCCAACGCATTCCCACATAGACTACCAGTGTGATTCCTAGTAAAATGATTATTTTTTTGATCGGGGGGCTCGTCTTTTCTGTCATAGACTAAGTATGTGTGAATTTCGTGTTTTTCATTCATAGAAACGTGCGAAGCCTTCTCCCTCCGGCTGAATGGCAAACTCCATGGGCGTATCCTGCGTAGGATGTGCAAACTCTAGCCGATAAGAGCAAAGCGCCAGCGATGGTTCCCCTGGCTCCACAGCGCCATACTTCCGGTCTCCTAAAATCGGACAGCCTGCATGGGACAGCTGGACACGAATCTGATGATGCCGCCCGGTCTTGAGATGGATCCGAAGCAGCGTGTGTCCTTCACATTCTTTGACAGTCTCATAGGAAAGCTCTGCCAGCTTGCCTCCTGCTGTTCCCTTTGGCACCACCCGGGACAGGTTGGTGCGTCCATCCCTTTGCAGCGTGTCCTGCAATATTCCTGTCTTTGCAGGCAGCTCCCCCTTCACCACTGCATAGTAATATTTCCCGAATCCATGCTGCTGCATCTGACGGTTCAGGCTGGCAGCCGCCTCCGGCGTGCGGGCAAATACCATCACACCCTCCACCGGCTGATCCAGACGGTGCACGATGCCGATATATGGTCTCTGACCTTTCCCCTTCTCTCTGGCCTCTTCATTCATCAGAAGACTGTACAGATCCATCTGCCCCGGCCTTTTGCTCTGCACCGCCAGCCCCGCAGGCTTCCGGCACACAATAATGTCATTATCCTTATATATCATTTCAATTTCTTTCATGTCTTATGCCTTAAACCGATATCCCACGCCCCATATGACATATCAGCTTGTCTGATATGGGGCATTCCAATATTCTATGCCTTAAACCGGTATCCCACGCCCCATATGAC
Organism: Lachnospiraceae bacterium; assembly: GCA_022766245.1. GTDB lineage: Bacteria > Bacillota > Clostridia > Lachnospirales > Lachnospiraceae > Roseburia_C. The sequence continues at coordinate 17,600 of JALEPL010000042.1, forward strand.
ATATCAGCTTGTCTGATATGGGCGCGACGAAGTCTGCGCATCAGTAGACGATATGGGGCATTCCAATATTCTATGCCTTAAACCGGTATCCCACGCCCCATATCGTCTCGATATATTGCGGTTTTGTTCCTTCCGTATTCATCTCGATTTTCTCCCGAAGCTTCTTGATATGTACAGTCACTGTGGCAATATCTCCCACGGATTCCATGCCCCAGATGGTTCTAAACAATTCTTCCTTGGTAAACACACGATTGGGATTCTGAGCCAAATACACCAACAGCTCATATTCCTTTGTGGTAAAGGACTTCTCCTCCCCGTTCACCCAGACTCTGCGGGCTGTCTTATCAATTTTGATTCCACGAATCTCAATGATATCATTCTCCACTACATTGGAGCCTATGAGACGCTCATATCTGGCAAGGTGCGCTTTCACCCGGGCTACCATTTCGCTGGGCGAAAACGGCTTGGTAATATAATCATCTGCCCCCAGTCCCAGTCCGCGAATTTTGTCAATATCGTCCTTTTTAGCGGAAACCATCAAAATCGGAGTGTTTTTCTCGCTGCGGATTCGTTTGCAGATGTCAAATCCATTGATTCCCGGAAGCATCAAATCCAAAATATACATATCAAACGCTTCCTCTAGAGCCCGTTTCAGTCCAGCCTCTCCGTCCGTTTCCAGCTCCACCTCAAACCCGCTGAGTTCCAGGTAATCCTTTTCCAGCTCTGCGATTGCAACTTCATCCTCTATAATTAGTATTCTACTCATTAGGTACCTCCTGATATTTTCTTAATACAAAGTACATGATGGTTCCGGTGCCTTCCTTGCTGGTGGCCCAGATTTTACCACCGTGATCCTCAATGATTTTTTTCACAATAGAAAGACCGATGCCGCTGCCACCGGTAGCAGAATTCCGGGATGCGTCTGCCCGGAAAAACCGCTCGAAGATATAGGGCAAATCCTTCTGTGCAATTCCTTTGCCGTTATCCTCTATCTCCACCTGAATAAAATCTCCCACATCTTTCACCCGAATATTGATAAAACCAATCTGTTTATCCAGATACTTTACGGAATTATTGACGATATTGTGAATAATTCGCCGCAGCTGCTCCGGATCAGCGATAATCAGCACATCATCCTCTGCATAATTGTAATAGGATAATCCGATTCCTTTTGCCTCCAGCTCCAGACCGAGTTCCTCCACGCAATCATTAAAATAGTCTGCCACGTTCAGCTTATTGAAGTTATAAGGAATCCGGTTCGTCTCAATATTGGCATACAAGGTCAGCTCATTAATCAATGTCTCCATCTCCGTGGCCTTATTATAGATGGTACGAATGTATTTATCCCGTTTTTCCGGCGTATCTGCCACACCATCCATGATGCCTTCCGAATATCCCTTCACCGCAGTGATGGGCGTCTTCAGATCATGTGCGATATTGCTGATCAGGGACCGGTTCTCCGCCTCGTTGGACATTTTTTCCTCCGTGGACTCCTTCAGTCGCTGTCTCATTTCCTCAAAGCTCTGTCCCAACTCGCCGATTTCATCTTTCCCATCCACGTCCACCACAAAATCAAGATTTCCATCCTTGATATTCTGCGCTGCTGCTTTCAGTTTTTTGATGGGAATAATAATACTGCTGTATATCCATATGGTCAGTATACTGGCGGTGAGAATCAAAATCAATACCACGGAAAATGACATATCTATGACCATTTCCTTCATTTCAGGCACCAGCGCTTTGGTACTGGTGATGATAAATACACTGCATTGCTCTTGTTGTGTATCTGTAAAATCAATCTGCTTCACCAACGCCTGCTTTTCGGCATCCATCCAGAAGCCTTCGCTCTCGCTGACATCTGTTCCGTCATATTCCGGCAAAACCTCTGGGATTTCCTCCATATTCCTGGTTCCTATATAAATGAGATTTTCTCCTTCCCGCACTACCAGAAATGAGTATTTATCCTGCAACTGATTGTTTATCTCATCCAGATAGCTGCGATTCTCCAGTTCCTGGGGATTTTCCTGTGCTATTTTATTTATCTCATTATAGATTTCTGCAGTATATCGATTCAAAAGCTGCACGGAATTCGGCATGTATTCATAACTGCCGCTTTCCAAACCATAGCTTTGTTCGATTTCCTTTAACTGAAAATTCCGAAAACCGGCCATCACTAAAAATGCCAAAAAAATCGGGATCAATATAATACTGCAAAAGGCCATGATCAACTTTGTCTTTAACTTCATGTTTGTTCTCCTTTTCGCCCATTATAACACAAGCGGCGGAAAGCTATTCTAAATTTTTTATAAACTCCCTTTTCGGAAAAGTGTTCTCGAATGAATTTGCATTCTCAGAAACACAAATCTGAAAAGGGAGTTTATAAAAAAGCTTTGGAACATCAACGTTCCAAAGCTTTTTACCAGGTATATCCTGTTAGGACACTTTCAAAGTGAACTTCTGTATCTCCTTCTCAGAGCTTACCTTCTCGATCATACCGCCCAATGCAGTGAGCTTCTGTTCAAATTCCTCATAGCCTCGCTCGATATAGTAAATATCATCCACCACGGTGATTCCCTCCGCAGCCAATCCTGCAATGACCAACGCTGCACCTGCTCTCAAATCCGGTGCTGCTACCCGGGCGCCGGTGTAACGGCTCACCCCTGTAATAATTGCGATATTACTTTCTACTTTAATCTGAGCTCCCATACGGGTCAGCTCATCCACATACTTAAATCGATTCTCGAAGATGCTTTCCGTCACAGTGCTGGTTCCCTCTGCCAGTGCCAGGAGCGCTGACATCTGCGGCTGCATATCCGTGGGAAATCCCGGATAAGGCAAGGTCGTTACCTGCGTGTGATGCAAAGGCTTGCTGGCCACGACACGAACTGCATCATCGAATTCTTCCACTTCACAGCCAATTTCCAGCAGCTTTGCTGTTGTGGCCTCCAGATGCTTCGGAATCACATTTTTCACCGTCACATCTCCCTTGGTGGCCGCTGCCGCAAACATGAATGTTCCAGCCTCAATCTGGTCCGGAATAATGGAATACTCTGTCTTGTGCAGCTTCTCCACGCCTACAATACGAATCACGTCCGTTCCTGCTCCGCGGATATTAGCTCCCATGCTATTCAGGAAGTTCGCCACATCCACCACATGCGGCTCCTTTGCTGCATTCTCGATAATCGTTTTTCCCTCCGCCAGGGATGCTGCCATCATAATATTGATGGTGGCTCCCACAGAAACCTTATCCAGATAGATATGACGTCCCTTCAGATGCTCGGCTGTAGCCGAAATCAATCCATGCTGAATATCCACCTCAGCTCCCAATGCACGAAAACCCTTTAAATGAAGATCAATGGGTCTGGTGCCGATGGCACAGCCTCCGGGAAATGCCACCTCGGCCTTTTTATATTTTCCAAGCAACGCTCCCAAAAGATAATAGGATGCACGAATCTTCTTAATATACTCGTACTCTACCGTCAAGTCACGAATCATAGAGCCATTAATCTTTACCTTATGGGCATTGACACGTTCTACCTTGGCACCGATTCCCTCTATGGCACCCAGCAGTACGTTGATATCACGTACATTTGGCAGATTCTCTATCGTAACAGTTTCATCCGTCATAATTGCAGCAGCTAAAATTCCCAATGCAGCATTTTTTGCTCCACCTATCTCAACTTCACCAACCAGCGGATTTCCACCTTTAATCACATATTGTTCCATTTTCGCACCTCTATTCAGGCTTTTTACCCCTATATCATTTTATTATAGTATATCTTTCTCCGGTTGTAAATCACGGATTTTCCGGCAGATACTCCAAAGGATCCACCGCTTCCCCATCGATGATGATTTCAAAATGCAGATGTGGACCTGTAGAATTACCGGTATTTCCGCTTAATGACACACACTCTCCCTGAATCACTGTCTGACCAGCCTCTACCAGCAGTTCACTGTTATGGGCATATCTGGTAGACGTTCCATCATCATGGCTGATAACCACGCAGTTTCCATAACCATTGATCCATCCTGCATATGTAACGGTTCCACCCAATGCTGCCATAACCGGTGTGCCCTCCGGACAGCCGAAATCAACACCTTCATGCATTCTTCCCCAGCGTTCTCCGTAAAGCGATGTAATGCGCACATCGCCCAGTGGCCAGATATATGTATCCGGATTGCGGATTCCCCGTTCAATCACCGTGGGAGTTGCCGGAACCCGCACGATCTGTGCAAGCACCTGATGGTCTGTCTCCACACCATTCTCCATGGTAATCACTACATCAACCTGCCGCTGTCCCGGAGCACCCACAGAGCGAACCACCTGCTGGTTCCGATACCATTCTTCGTTGTTAATATATTCATTTTTTACCGTATAGTTTTCCTCATAGGAAAGTGCTTTCACCACGCGCAGTCCGATATCAGCCCGAGGAACTGCGAGAATCATCTGTTTTCCTGTCACCAGTGCTTCCCGCTCGCTTTGATACCCATTTAACTCCATGATAGACTCCACCGTAGTTCCATGGCTCTCTGCGATGGATACCAAGGTATCGCCTTCCTTCACCTGATATATGGTATTCCTCTCACCGGATTTTGTGACTCTGTTATAAGCAGCCTCTACATCACTAAGCTTTCCTGCGGGAAGATATTCCGTATATACCCTTACCGGCTCAGAAAAATCCAAATCCAACACACCGGACAGACCATCGTCCTCTTCCTCCTCACGCTGAACAAACAATCCGTCCTCCAGCAGACCGGCCGTTCTGGCCAACATCTTTTTTCGCTGCTGTACTACATCGGAATAAATCAGTTCTACCTGCATGGTGTCCTGATTATGATTGCCTGCCGACTGATAGGTCACATGATAGCTCCCATCTGCATCCTGCCGGTTTTTGATCCGTCCCAGAAAATCGGTAAGGGCATCCAGACTTTCGAAGTAAATGGGCTGATCGCCTGCCCAAATCAAATACATCACCTGATTGCTCTGTGCCTCACGTTCCTCAGTCATAGTATTCCGGATTTTGCCTATTAATTCCTCTTCACTGAGCAGCGGCTGGAAAAAATTCTTTTTTTCCTCCACCTGATAATCCAAATCCAGCATCAGATAGCCTTCCGTCTCATTTGCCAGTTCCCGGCGGCAATCATGAATCAACTTCTCTGCATCTACTTTACAGGAAACATTCCCCAGATAATCACTGCCTACCGTGACACAATAATAGTGTGCCCCCAGTGTATACAGTTCACTGGCGGCACCATACAATAACAGAAGCAGAAATACCAACGTGATTCCTGCCTGAATCCATGCTTTCTTTTTAATATGTGTTCCCTGTACTCTTTTCATCCCTCTACCTGTCCGCCTGCAATACATCCCTCACCATCTGAACTGTCTCGCGAATCTGTCTGCCATCCTCATCGATGGTAATGTCTGCGTATTTTTCATACAAAACGCTCCGCTCCTGATACAGGTCTACAAGACTCTGACCCGGGCGAAGGACCACACCCCGGTCCTTTAAATCGCCCAATCGCTCTTCTAACTGCTCGTAGGACGCTTTCAAATATACCACAACACCGATTTCCTTCAGATGTTCCATGGCCTGCTGCCCATACACAGCACTTCCCCCTGTGGCAATGACGCTTTTTTGCGCCTCCAAAGCTGCATTCACCCGGTTCTCAATGGCAAGAAATCCATCTGTTCCGTGTTCTTCAATCAGCTCGCACAAAAGCTTACCTTCCGTCTGCTGAATCACCAGATCCGTGTCCACAAAGTGATATCCCAGCGCTTTCGCCAGCACTACACCTACCGTACTTTTCCCCACTCCGGGCATTCCAATTAACACAATATTATTTTTCATAGCATTACTGTTCTGTGGAATCCAGTGCCTCTGTATTCTCGTCATCCACCAGAGTATACAGCTTGTCAAAGTTTACAGTTGCCCATACTTCCTCATCTACCACCCAGTCGGCAACCTCTTTATAGGACTCTGTAACCTCAGTGTATTTATCGGACTGTCTCTGAGAAATAATCTCCTGCTTTTTCGTCTCAGTGGCATCCTCATCATACTCAGAATCCATACGCAGAATAAAATATCCGTCACCTTCTACGAGAACCGCACCGGAAATCTCGCCCTCCTTCAGGCCGTTGGCTTCACGAATCACAGCCGAATCCAATGCTCCTGTGGGATTTCCATCCGCATCAATCTCGTCTGCACCGTAAGAGTAAGTGTTTACCTGATATCCATGATTCGTCGCAGCTGCATCAAAATCAGTAAGCGCTTCCTCCGCTACTGTATTTGCTGTATCTGCAATGGTTTCCTTTTCCTCATCAGTGTACTCGATATAATTATTGTCAGCATCATAATGCCCCTGTGTACTGACCTTAATATAACTAATGGTCTTCTGGGCAGCTTCCTCATCACTCACAGCTGTATCTGCCGTGGCAATGATGGCCTCATGCATCTTCTGTTGAATCAGTTGGATTCTCAGCATCTCTGCCACATATTCCTTGGATGCCCCCATTACCTTAAGTGCCTTATTCGTATTTTCCTCCAAAAAGTTCTCTGCCACGCTGTCAATCTCATCCAGTTCCTCCTGGGTGATCTCCACGCCATATTCCTCCATGTGATTCTCCAGCAGATATGCAATTTCAATCTGATCCAGCACATCAGACTTTACAGACTCCTGCATGGTTCCGCCATCTCCATAGAGATCCTGCGACCACATATCCTCGCCGAAATAGGACATATATGTACTGAAACTTGCAGCTGTATACTGAGCCATAAAGTTTGCCAGTCCCAGAGAAATCTCCTGTCCATCCAAAGTTGCGACTACTGCCTCTTCATTGATTCTGCTGCATCCGGAAAGTGCCAGAGATGCCGCCGTCACAGCTGCAAGAGCTATAGATACTACACGTTTTATCTTCATTCATATAATCCTCCGTTTTTTTTACGGTAATTCGTAGCTGTCCAGCAGGCATACAAATCACCAACAGACATTATAAAGCATTTCGCCAACTGCCGCAAGATGCAATTGCTACTCCGTCAGCAGCAGCTCCTTCATTTTCTTTACAAGCTCCTGTAAAAAGCTGATATTGTCTCCGGTGACCATTCTGCCGTTTACCTTACGGTTTATGACGAAATATGGTCCGGTCTGTTCCGGCACAAATCGAATTGCCGCACCATATTCTTCCAAAAGCCGTGGAATATTTTCACCCCGAACCTTTGCCTTCTCGTACATGGTTACTTTGATTTCATCGGACTTTTCCGATATTTCCTTAATATAAACACTGTGGGCCAGACACTTTAGCCGGGCAATCGTCAGAAGATTCATCACCGCTTTCGGCGGATCTCCAAAGCGGTCCGTCAACTCATCCAGCATCTCTTCCGTCTCCCCTTCCTCACATATAGCCGCAATACGCTTATACAGGTCCAGCTTCTGATTCTCATTTTGCACATAATTGGCTGGAATATAGGCATCCACCTTTATATCCAGACTGGTTTCAAAGGTCTCCGGGCTTTCCTCACCTTTCTCCTTCTTGATTGCCTCGTTCAGCATCTTACAGTACAGGTCATAACCCACAGCCTCCATATGCCCATGCTGTTGGGCGCCCAGCAGATTTCCGGCTCCGCGAATCTCCAGATCCCGCATGGCAATCTTGAATCCACTTCCCAAATCCGTAAATTCCTTGATGGCGGCCAGTCGTTTCTCCGCCGTCTCCTTCAGAAGCTTATTCCGACGATACATCAAAAAGGCATAGGCCGTACGGTTCGATCTGCCCACCCGGCCTCTGAGCTGATAAAGCTGCGACAGCCCCATATTGTCCGCATCATGGATAATCATGGTATTTACATTGGAGATATCCAGTCCGGTTTCGATAATAGTGGTAGAAACCAGCACATCGATTTCCCCGTTGATAAACTCATACATAATGTTCTCCAGCTCCCGCTCATTCATCTGCCCATGGGCATATGCCACATTTGCCTCTGGAATCAGTTCCGCAACTTTTGCCGCCATATCGGCAATCTGCTGAACCCGGTTAAATACATAGTAAACCTGTCCGTTTCTGGCCAGCTCGCGGTTAATAGCTTCCCGCACCATTTCCTCGTTGTACTCCATCACATAGGTCTGGATAGCCATTCGATCCCTGGGTGGTTCCTCCAGCACACACATATCCCGAATTCCGATTAGACTCATGTGAAGTGTCCGTGGAATGGGGGTTGCAGTCAGAGTCAGTACATCCACATCCTTTTTCATCTGTTTGATTTTTTCCTTGTGGGTCACACCGAATCTCTGCTCCTCATCAATAATCAAAAGCCCCAGATCCTTAAATGCCACATCACCAGACAACACACGATGAGTACCGATGACAATGTCCACCATACCCTTTTTCAAGTCTTCAATGGTCTTTTTCTGTTCCTTGCTGCTGCGGAACCGGCACAACAGGTCTACCCGAACCGGGAAATCCTTCATACGCTGGGCAAAGGTATTGTAATGCTGCTGAGCCAGAATCGTAGTGGGCACCAGATACACCACTTGTTTTCCTTCCTGCACTGCCTTAAACGCAGCCCGAATCGCCACTTCCGTTTTTCCATATCCCACATCGCCACAAATCAGCCGATCCATGATCTTGGTGCTCTCCATATCCTTTTTTGTGGCAGCTATGGCCAGTTCCTGATCCTCCGTCTCCTCAAAAGGAAACATCTCTTCAAACTCCTTCTGCCACACAGTATCCGGTCCATACACATACCCCTCTTTGCTCTGACGGACGGCATAGAGTTCCACCAGCTCATGAGCAATCTGCTGCACCGCCCCCCGCACTCTGGTTTTGGTTTTCTGCCACTCGGGGCTTCCCAGGGTGTTCAGTTTCGGTGTTTTGCTGTCCGCCCCTGCATACTTCTGAATCATCTCAAGCTGAGTCGCCAGGATGTAAAGATTTCCCCCCTTGGCATACTCAATCTTAATATAATCCTTTACTTTATAATCAACCTCAATCTTCTCAATTCCACGGTAAATTCCAAGGCCATAATTCTCATGAACCACATAATCTCCCACCTTCAGATCCCGGAAGCTATGAATCTGTTCGCCTTCATAACGTCGATACCGTTTTTTCTTTTTCTTCTCCTGGCCAAAGATATCGCTCTCCGAAATCACCACGAACTTAATCAGGGGATACGCGTAGCCATGCTTCACCTTGCCATACCCCACCAGCACTTCTCCCGGCTGAATCATCCGATCAAAATCATCTGCATAATACGAGCTTACACCTTCATCCAAAAGATCCTTCGCCAAATGCTGCGCCCTGGTTCGCGAGGCCGACAACAGTACCACACGATATCCATTCTTTTTATATTTCTTCAGGTCATCCACCAATGTGGAAAAACTGTTATTGTAGGAGTTAACTCCCTGCACCTGGACATGAAAACGCTCCGCCACTTCCAGGTTCTTCACCTTTAAATCCAGCGCCGTCAGTGCCAGACAGTAAAACCCCTGCAGCCGTGCAGCAATCTCCTTGCAGGAAAACAGGCTGTCAGCCTGCCGGGGCAGGATATAGCCCTTCTCCATCCGCTGCTTCATACTTTCTGTAAACTCCAGCTCAGTCACATTTCCCTTTTCCATCAAACGGGCCGGCTCGTCTAATAAAAACAACGTTTCTTCCGGATTAAAATAATCCAGCAGGCTGACCCGATGCGGGAACAAATATGCTACACTGCTTTCCAGACTATCCGGATCCGTAAGCTGCTCTAACTGCTCGCACATCTCAGCAGCCAGACTCTTGCATCGAAACGCCTCTTCGTTTTTCATATCCTTGCGAAAAGTCTTTTCCAATGCTGCTGCTTCCTTTTCGATGGCCTTACGCGCTGCCAATCGGGTATTTTCATCCGCTACAAATTCAGCAGCAGGATACAATGTCACCTCGCTGAGATTTTCAATAGAACGCTGACTCTCTGCATCAAAGCTACGAATGGAATCCACCTCATCATCCCAGAATTCAATCCGGTAGGGGTTCTCCTCTGTCAGCGGATAAATATCCAGAATTCCACCTCTCATGGCAAATTCTCCGGGATTCTCCACTTGATAATTGCGCACATAGCCCATCTCCACCAGACGAGAAGCCAGTGCATCCGGCTGATGCTCCTGACCGGTTCTTATTTTAATTACATAACGGCTATAGTTGGAAAATTCAGGCATCTTATTCATCAGGGCATCAAAGGTCAGCACCACGGTAACCGGTTCTTTGTCTGCCAGTCGTTTCAGGGTCTGCATCCTTTCCTGCAGTAACTGATTGCTGCGCAGGTCAGACTGAAAAAACAGAATATCCTTGGCCGGATAATACAACACATCCCGTTCAAAGAAACGATAATCTTCCTGCAATTCTCTTGCTTTTTGCTCACTAAAAGTAACGATGATTTTATTTCTAAAACCATCGCCCGCTGCAAATATCATATGTGATTTCTGTGCGTCCATACAGCCGGAAAGCTGCACCACACCATGTTCCTTTTTTAAGCGGGCCAATGCCCGCTGCAGATCCTCCAGTTCCTGTACCGGTTGCAAAAATGTTTTCATTTCCGCCTCTTTCATTTCTTAGAGTTATAATTGTTCATAGACTGATCAATTTGTCCCAGCAGAATCATCTCCACTGCTGAAACTGCATCCTCAAATGCAGCCTCTGCCTGCTGCCGGTCTTCTTTCGACATGCGACCCAGCACATGGTCCGCTAAATCCCAGCCCTGGGGTTTTTCACCCACGCCAACCTTTACCCGGGGAAATACCTGGGTGCCGGTGTGAGCAATGATATCCTTAATCCCATTGTGCCCTCCGGCGCTGCCCTTTTTCCGCACACGAATGCGACCCGGTGCCAGACTGATATCATCATAAATCACCACCAATTCGGTTTCGGTATCAATCTTATAAAACCTGGCTGCCTCAGCGATACTTTCCCCGCTTTTGTTCATAAAGGTCATGGGTTTCATCAAAAGAACCTTCTGTCCCTGAATCATACCGGATCCACAAAGTGCCTGAAATTTCTTTTCCGCTATCTTTATATTATATTTTTCTGCCAGCATGTCTATCACATCAAATCCTGCATTGTGTCTGGTGTGCTGATATTTTATCCCCGGGTTTCCCAATCCTGCTATGATGTGTAACTGTTTTGCGCTAGTTGCCATTACTACTTCATCCTTTTTCGAATAATTTCTGCTGCTTCCTTCAACTGCTCCTGGTCATTGACTCCGGAAATGTCCTCCGGGCTCTCCAATGAGAATGCGTCTACCTTTAAGCCTTTCTGGCGAATAACAGTCAGCGTATCCGGCAAATAGTATTCACCCTGGGCATTATTCGGTGTTATTTTACCAAGCGCCTCTTTCAACTCAGCCGTATTAAAAATGTACATGCCGGAGTTAATCTCATGGGAGCTTCGTTCCTCCTCGGTGGCATCTTTATGCTCCACACTCTTGACGAAGGCACCGTTTTCATCCCGGATAATTCGTCCATAACCGGTGGGATCATCAATCAGGGCAGACAGCACCGTTACTGCATTGTTCTGCTGCATATGGTAATCCAACAGCCGCTTCAGTGTAGCAGACGTAATCAGCGGGGTATCTCCAAACAGAATCATGGTATATCCAGTATCCCCTAAAAATTCCTGAGCACACCGTACCGCATGACCGGTTCCCAACTGCTCCGGCTGAAGCACGAAGCTTACATCCTTATGGCAAATCTTCTGCTCCACCTCTTCATGTTTGTAGCCAACTACCAGACATATTTCCTCTGCGCCTGCGCCCCTGGCTGCTTCTATGACATAATCCACCAGGCATTTCCCGTCAATGGTATGTACCACCTTGGGAAGATCCGACTTCATTCTGGTTCCTTTTCCTGCTGCCAATATTACTGCTTTTAACTGTTCCATCTTATTACTTCCCCTATCTCTCCTGCTCTATTTTGTCATCAACTGACATAGTCTACAATCTTCACTCATTTTACCTATATTTTCGGAGTTTTGCAATAATGAAACTCTCTTTTAGACAACTGCTAAGGAAAGGGTGTGTTTCATAAAGACCCAAAAAGTAAAAAAAGAAGCCATGCACCTCGTGCAACGGCTCCTTTTTGTTTTAACCCTCCTGGGCCACTTCGCTCTCATACTTTTCTAATATGATATCCTGAATACGACTCCGGGTTTCCGAATTAATGGGATGTGCGATATCGCGATACTCTCCATCCGCAGCTTTTCGGCTGGGCATAGCGATAAACAACCCCTTTTCTCCATCAATGACCTTGATGTCATGAATCACAAACTCTTCATCAATGGTAATAGAGACAACAGCCTTCATCTTGCCTTCCTTGTCCACCCTGCGTATTCTCACGTCTGTAATCTGCATTCTGCAAGCCCCCTTTACCTTCTCCTGGCAAATCCATCTTCGCTCGATTCATCAGAGCGCAAATCTGTCATTCCGCTCGATCACAACCTTTACTCCGTCATCTCCGGAATAATATGTATTCGCCTTCAGCGTACACCTGCTCTCAACGACACAGTTCTCGATGTGAGTATTATCCCCAATATAAACATCATTTAAAATAACAGAATTCTTAATCACACAATTATTTCCCACAAACACATTCTTAAACAGAACAGAATTCTCCACCTTGCTATTGATGATACATCCACTGGAAATCAAGCTGTTCTTCACATCAGATCCCGGGTTGTACTTTGCCGGCGGATAATCGTCGATCTTAGAGTAAATCTGCGGTGCCTCCCGGAAGAAGTATTTACGCACCTCCGGATTCAGGAAATCCATATTGGTCTTGTAGTAGGAATCTACTGTAGCAATATTGCTCCAGTACTCTTCCATCTTATAGCCGTAAATATTCTTCATATTTTTATAGCGAATCAAAATGTCATTTACGAAATCCCAGCGATCCTCCTGCTGGCAACGCTCCAGCATATCGATGAGCTGTCTTCTGCGGATAATATATACTCCGGTAGAAATGGTATTCGAGGATGCCACCATGGGCTTCTCCTCAAACTCTACGATTCGATGGTCCTCATTCATACGTACCACACCAAACCGGCTCACATCCATACCCTCCGGCATATCCTTGCAAACCACAGTAATATCTGCCTTTTTCTCGATATGATAATCCAGCACCTTATTGTAATCCATCTTATAAATGCAGTCTCCACTGGCAATGATGACATACGGCTCATGACGTTTTTTCAGAAAATCAAGATTCTGGCACATAGCATCTGCAGTTCCCCGATACCACCAGCTGTTATCTGAGGTCACTGTAGGTGTAAATGTAAACAGACCTCCCTGTTTTCTACCAAAATCCCACCACTTGGATGAGCTCAAATGCTCATTCAGTGATCTGGCATTGTACTGTGTCAGAACTGCCACCGTCTGGATATGGGAGTTGCTCATATTACTCAAAACGAAATCAATACTACGGTAACTACCACCGATGGGCATCGCTGCAATGGCGCGTTTAGTGGAAAGTTCCTGCATACGATTGTTATTACCACCTGCTAAAATTAATCCTAATGCCTTCATACTCTGTCACCTTCCTTAATAATAGCTCCGCCACTGGGCAACATTCCGTCCGGATAATCTGCTGCCTCCGTCACGCCGGAAATCGCTGTATTTTTTCCGATGGAAACATGATCCGGAATCACAGACCCCTCACCGATGGTCACCAGATCAAATGCATATACCTTGGGATTCAATGTACTTGGTGCATACTCGCCCACACCCAGCTTACAATCTTTTCCAATCACAGTCTTGTCCGCCACAATGGACTTTTCGATGGAGCAGTTTTCTCCAATCACGGTTTCCTTCATAATGATGGAATCCCGAATCACGGTACCCTTTCCTATCGTTACACCGGCACCAATTACGGAATTGTACACTTCACCATAAATCTCAGTACCTTCTCCTATGATACTCTTGTCAACCCGGGCATCTGCTGCCACAAACTGAGGCGCCACGATTTCATTCTTGGTATAAATCTTCCAGTATTCCTCATAAAGATTGAACTCGGGAATCAGGTCGATCAATTCCATATTGGCCTCCCAATAAGAGCCAAGAGTTCCAACATCCTTCCAATATCCATTGTACTCGTAAGCAAAAATACGATCCTTTCGCTCATGACAATAGGGGATGATGTGCTTTCCAAAATCACAATTGCTCTGATCCTTCATGGCAATCAGGCTTTCCCTCAATGTCTTCCAGCTAAATATGTAAATACCCATGGATGCCAGATTGCTTCTGGGATGCTCCGGCTTCTCCTCAAACTCAGTGATACGTTTGTTCTCATCGGTAAGAACCACACCGAAACGGCTGGCCTCCTCCATAGGAACCGGCATGGTAGCAATGGTAATGTCCGCATTATTCGCCTTGTGGAAATCCAGCATCACCTCATAATCCATCTTGTAGATATGATCACCGGATAAGATCAAAACATAATCCGGATCATAACTCTCCATGTAACGCAAATTTTGGTAGATTGCGTTAGCTGTTCCGGTATACCATTCACTGTTATCACTCTTCTCATAGGGCGGCAACACGGTAACACCACCATTGTTGCGATCCAGATCCCACGGAATACCGATACCGATATGCCGGTTCAGGCGCAACGGCTGATACTGAGTCAGCACACCTACCGTATCAATACCTGAATTAATACAATTGCTTAAAGGGAAGTCAATAATACGATACTTTCCGCCAAACGCCACTGCTGGTTTTGCAACGCCGGCTGTCAACACTCCGAGGCGGCTTCCCTGTCCGCCTGCCAATAACATGGCAATCATTTCTTTTTTAATCAAGTCAATCACCTCTCGTCCATTTCTATCAGTCACATGTCGCACATCAATTGATATAGAAAAAGTATATCACAGGATTTTCACAATGTACAGCATTATGTATAAAAAATATGCGAATTTTCGTACTTTTTAGTTAATTTTTACAAATATTGTGTTTATTTTCCATTTTGTAGTTCCGTATCTTCCCAGTCAAGTAATTTAGTAACTATTCAGAGTTACGCAATTTACAAATGTTTCGCATACGTTTATAATAAGGAATGAGAAACACGGATCCGGAACTTTCCGGTGAACCGTTACCCAAATATAAAATCAGGCAGGTATCAATCATGTACAAATTAAATTTTTCCAAACCGATTCATGTACACTTCATAGGAATCGGCGGTATCAGCATGAGCGGTCTGGCAGAAATCCTGTTAGATGAGGGCTTTCCTGTTTCCGGCTCCGATTCCAGACAATCCGATCTGACAGATCTCCTTGCAAAAAAGGGTGCCACCATCTACATTGGCCAGAAGGCATCAAATATAGATGCTCGGCCGGATCTGGTAGTCTACACTGCAGCGATTCATCCGGATAACGAAGAATATGCAGCAGCCAAACAGGCAAATATCCCCATGTTGTCCCGCGCAGAGCTTTTGGGGCAGATTATGGATAATTATCAGGATTCTGTAGCTGTTGCAGGTACCCACGGAAAAACTACCACCACTTCCATGATTTCCCAGATTATGCTGGAAGCCAAGGCTGATCCCACCATTTCTGTGGGCGGTATCCTGGCTTCCATTGGAGGCAATATCCGGGTAGGACAGTCCGAAATCTTCGTGACCGAGGCATGCGAATACACCAACAGCTTTTTGCATTTCCATCCCCGTTACAGCATTATCACAAACGTGGAGGCAGAGCATCTGGACTTTTTCAAGGATATCGACGACATCCGCCACTCCTTCCATCAGTTTGCCGGCAATACCGCCGACACGGGCACTCTGATTATCAACGGAGAGATTCCCGAAATCGGCAGCATCACTGATGGCTTGTCATGTAATGTTGTTACTTATGGTTTATGCGAATCCGATGACTATTATGCCAAAAATATTTCTTACGATGCAAAAGCCTGTGCAAGCTACACTGCAGTATACCGGGGAGAGGAATTAGGAACCGTCACCCTTCATGTGCCCGGTGCCCACAATGCTGCTAATGCGCTGGCTGCCCTGGCACTGTGCCACATCATGGGACTCCCCATGGATACCATCACTGCCGGACTGGCACAGTTTGGCGGAGCCAAACGTCGTTTCGAATACAAGGGCACATACCACGGAGCCACTGTGGTCGACGACTACGCACATCACCCCACTGAGGTAGCCGCCACTTTACAAGCTGCAACGAACTTTCCTCACACCCGGATCATCTGCGTATTCCAGCCACACACCTACTCCAGAACCAAAGCTTTTTACCGGGACTTTGGCAAGGCTCTTTCTCTGGCGGATGTGGTGGTTCTGGCTGACATTTATGCAGCAAGAGAGCAGAACACTGAGGGAATTACCTCAGAATTAATCCTGAAGGAGCTCCAGGCACACGGGAAAGAATGTGTATATCTTCCCTCCTTCGAGGAAATCGAAAAATATTTATCCAAAAAAATCATGAACAATGACTTGTTGATAACTATGGGCGCCGGAGATGTGTATCAAATCGGTGAAAAACTTCTTCAGTCTTAGGTTATCCACATTATCCACATCCCATCGTGGGTATTTTCCAAGCAAGGGATGTGGATTTTTTATTGCCCATTTTCTCTGTCTATCGCACAATTTCGGCTCCTTTATCCACATTATCCACAGTATCAACAGATGCCTCAAGCCCTTGATTTTACTGAATTTTTTCATGTTTTTGCTCTTCTCTTTTCCATTTTCCTATGCTATAATGCTTTTAGTTTTCGCAAAGGTTTTTGCGCGAAAGGGAGTTTTCTTATGAAAGACATCACACTACATATCAACAACAACACAACTGCAACATGCATACCAAACAGTTTCATCGACGAACTGATGCCGGATGCCAATGGAGAGTATGTAAAGATCTATCTTTATCTGCTCCGCTGCATCAATTCCGCAGAGGATTTTTCTATTTCGAAGCTGGCGGACAAACTGGATCATACAGAAAAGGACATCAAACGCGCTTTGGCATACTGGGAAAAGAAGCATGTTTTAAGGTTAGAATATGATAGCAATGGGCAGCTTGCCGGAATCTGTTTTTTGGATTCCGCTGGTTCTATGCCCAAAAAAGAACTGACTCCCCCTGCACAGGCGCCTGTGCCGGAAAAAACCGTCTCTGTCTCAGAGTCTCGGCCTTCCTATAGTAAAACAGATATGCTCAATTTCCAACAGAATGAGAATCACGAGAATCTTCTCTTTATTATCGAGCGCTATATTGGACATCCGCTTTCCACCCATGATATCGAGAGTATCATGTACTGGCATCAGGAATTGAAGCTGTCTACCGACCTTATCGAATATCTGGTAGAATCCTGTGTGGACAAAGGTCACAAAAGTCTGCGTTATATGGAAAAAGTTGCTATCAACTGGTCCGAGTCCTCCATTCGAACTGTGGAGGAAGCCAAACGGGCAACCGGAATGCATTCCCAAATTTACTATGGAATAATGAAAGCCTTTGGTATCAGCGGACGGAATCTGGTGGACTACGAGCTTGCATTTATCGACAAATGGACCAACACCTTCGGTTTTTCACTGGATGTGATTTCCGAGGCCTGCAAGCGCACCATTCAGTCTACGAATCAGCCCAGCTTTCAATATGCTGACTCGATTCTGGAGAGCTGGCACAAGAATCATGTACACAGACCGGAAGACATCGCTGTGCTGGACAGTGCCTATAAAAAGAGTAAGTCTGTTGTATCAAAACCAGTAAACAATGTACGCACCTCCGCCGGTGGACGTTTTAATAATTTCCCCCAGCGAAGCTATAACTATGACCAGTTGGAAAAGCAGCTGTTAAACAGCTCCAACCAGTAGGAGGAGATTCCACTATGCCATTGACTAATTCTCAATATGACGCGCTGATTCGCAAGTACAATGCGACCCAGTTTCACAATCAGCATATTCAGGAGACACGGCAAAAAGAAATCTATGCAAAAGCTCCCCAGCTGGAAGAAATTGATGTCAAAGCCGCTTCTCTCTCTGTGGATTGTACCAAAAAAATAATTTCCGGAGATCAGACGGCTCTTGCCGCTCTTCGTCAGCAATTAGCAGATTTGAAGAATGAAAAAGAAACTATCATCCGCTCATTGGGATATTCGCCCGACTATCTGGCACCGGTCTATACCTGTCCAGACTGTAAAGATACCGGATACATTGGAAACAAACGCTGCCACTGCTTTGTTCAGGCAGCTATCGATCTGGTGTACACCCAGTCCAATATTAAGGAAATTTTGTCGGAAGAGAATTTTTCTCATTTTTCCTACAAATATTACTCAAAAGATCAGATTAATCCCTCCACCGGACGTTCTGCATATGACACAGCCGTGGAGGCTGTAGAAATCTGTCGACAGTTTATCCGGAATTTTGACCGGGAATTTTCGAACCTCTTTTTCTATGGAGAGACCGGTGTGGGAAAAACTTTTCTGTCAAACTGTGTAGCAAAAGAATTATTAGACCAAGGACATTCGGTAATTTATTTTACATCCTTTCAATTATTTGATATATTGGAAAAGAGCAAATTCCAGAAAGACGAAGATGCTATTGCAGCTAACCAGAATCTGTTTGACTGCGATCTGCTGATTATTGATGATTTAGGAACCGAATTTTCGAATTCCTTTACGGTCTCCCAATTATTCTTATGTTTAAACGAACGTATGCTTCGCAAGAAATCAACCATCATTTCTACGAATCTGCATATGAATGAGCTGGCAGAGATTTACTCGGAGCGAACCTGTTCCAGGATTTTCAGCAACTACACTATGATTAAGCTATTCGGAGACGATATTCGTCTTCAGAAAAAGCTTCACTGAACAGATACCATGAAATTTCATTCAGCTGGGCAATGATAGCAATAACAATAGATTGCCCCTGCTATGGAATATATAAATCAGTCCTAACACTTAGGACGGCAATAATATACGGAGGACTCACAAAATGTCAGAAACAGAAAAAACCCTACAAAATGTTCCATACGGTAATCTTGGAATGATTCCTCTGCAGAGCTGCAGAGAACTAGGTGAAAAGGTGGATAAGTACCTGGTCAGCTGGAGAAAAGACCGCCAGTTACACCATCCCAACGATTCCTTTATGCAGAGCTATCAGCGCGATTCTTATATTCTGAAGGCATCTAACCCGCGTTTTGGCTCCGGCGAAGCAAAGGGTGTTCTGGCGGAAAGTGCCAGAGGCTATGATCTGTTCCTTATGGTAGATGTAACCAACTATAGTATTACCTATTCTATCTGCGGACATACCAACCACATGTCACCGGATGACCATTATGCAGACCTGAAACGTATCATCGCTGCCTGCGGAGGAAAAGCCAGACGTATCACCGTGATTATTCCTTTCCTCTATGAAAGCCGTCAGCACAGACGTACCACCAGAGAGTCCATGGACTGTGCTCTGGCTCTGCAGGAGCTGGTAAACATGGGTGTGGACAACATCATCACCTTTGATGCCCACGATCCACGTGTATTAAATGCCATCCCGCTCAAAGGCTTTGAATCCGTTCAGCCGGCATATCAGTTTATCAAGGGTATCTGCAAAAATGTAAAGGATCTTCAGATTGATGCCGACCACCTGATGATTGTCAGCCCGGATGAGGGTGCTACCGGACGTGCCATTTATCTGGCTAACGTTTTGGGCATTGACATCGGTATGTTCTACAAACGCCGTGATTACAGCAAAATCGTTGACGGACGTAATCCTATCGTAGCCCACGAATTCCTGGGCTCCTCTGTAGAAGGCAAAGATGTGCTGATTATCGATGATATGATTTCTTCCGGAGACAGTATGATTGATGTAGCTACCGAGTTGAAAAAGCGCAAGGCAAACCGTATTTTCGTTGTCGCTACCTTCGGATTATTTACCAACGGCTTAGAGAAATTTGATAAGGCTGTGGAAGACGGTATCATTTTCAAGGTGGTGACCACCAACCTGACCTATCAGACTCCGGAGCTGTTAGATCGTCCTTATTATATCAACTGTGACATGAGTAAGTACATCGCCTACATCATCGATACCCTGAACCATGATGCATCCATCAGTGAGCTTTTGGATCCTCATGAGCGTATCCTCCGTCTGGTGGAGCGTTACAAAGCGGAGCAGCAATAAAATTTCCAGATTAAATGAAAAGCCAGGAGTCCGTGGTGGTACTATCCATCGCGCTCTCCCGGCTTTTTTCATGCCCCTTAATAACAGCTGCCAACTGATACGACTCTGGGAGAGTCGTATCAGTTAGCCTACATAACATCAAATGGCATCGCATATGCCTAGTTTCACAAAAAAGGTGCATCAGCCATTTGGCTGATGCACCTTTTTATGTACTCAATAACCTTCGATTAGAATAAGTTGATACGTCCAACACTCTTCTCATTAATTACATAGTAAGCAGCGTACTCTTCCGGCTTTAAATAAACCTTAAGAGACTTGATGGAAGATGCTCTGTGTCCCTCAGCTACAAATGCATCTTTTGCTCTCTCAACAACATCCTTTACAGCTGACTCATTGCCATAGAACTGAATGAACACTTCCGGCTCAAATTCCTTCTTCTCGGCCTTCTTTGCTACCGGCTTCTTTGCTACTGTCTTAGCGGTCTTTACGGTTTCCTTAACTTCTTCAACCTTTGCTGCTGCCTTTACCTCTACAGCCTTTGCTGTTTCCTTAACCTCTGCAGCCTTTACCTCTACCGGCTTCTTTGTCTCTGTCTTTGTCTCACTTGCCTTAACTGTTGATGCTTTCACTTCTGCTTTCTTCTGCATTTTAATTCCCTCCTGAAAATTAATCACAAACTAAAAACTTTTCCATCGCCAAAATGGCTTCCTCTTCATCTGCACCATCAGCCACAATATTTACAGTCATTCCCTTTGATGGATTAAATGCCATGATTCCCATTATACTCTTCGCGTTAATCTTGCGATTGTCGCTCTCCAACGTGATATTGCTGTCGAACTGACAAGCCACCTGGACCAACTCTGCAATAGGATTGTCATGCTTTTTTGACACTTCTGAAACGGTTATCTCTTTCTTACTCATGATTATCCTCTTCCTCGCTTATTAGTACAAGACTCACTATAACTGATTGTACCAATTTTTGCAAGACTCCCATAACATTTCTGTGAATTCTGTCAAAGGAATCGGAAAACTAAGCCTTTTTTTATGCAACATTCTACATACAATCAGTCTTTACTTCTGTTTTTCTTCTTTGATTACATTCTGGAACTCAAAAACGTCCTTGGCAATCACACCACTCAATGCAAGCATACAAATCAGATTTGGAATTGCCATCAGTGCATTTGCAATATCCGAGAAATCCCACACCAAATCCAAAGCTGTAGTTGCTCCCACATATACAATCAAAGAAAATACAATTCGGTAGATCATATTGAATTTATGAGTCTGGAACAGATACTCGAAGGCTTTCTCACCATGGTACTCCCAGCCTAAAATTGTAGAAAAGGCAAACAGTACGATTCCAATACTTACCATCCAGGCTCCTACTTTTCCCAATGCAGATTCAAAAGCCAGAATCGTCAACGCTGAACCTTTTACTAACGTCTCACAGGTATAGGTTCCATCTGTTCCAAAGAAGTATTTTTCTCCGCTGGCACTGGTCCACCTGGTACCCTCCAGACTTACAATGCTTCCACTGTCCATACGATTTCCGGATTCATCCAAAGCGGTCAATTCCAGTGTTTCTTTATCATTCGCTATAGTAAGAGTTGTACCATCGATGGTATATGTATATTCCGTTTCCACAAAATTATTCGTATCATCCTCAACGGTGATGAACAGATTCTGCGCCTCTGTCATGTACACGCCGGTTGCTCCTGCTTCTGTGGTTCCCAGAACACCGGAGCTGGCAATGCACAGACCGGTGATGGTGCACACTACAATGGTGTCCCAAAAGGTTCCGGTCATATTGATATATCCCTGGCGAACCGGGCTGTCTGTGGTGGCTGCTGCTGCGGTGATCGCTGCAGATCCCATACCTGCCTCGTTAGAGAAAACACCACGTGCTACACCGAAACGCATTCCATTCATCAGCGCTGCTGTAATAGTACCACAGAGACCGCCACCCACTGCCTTAATGCTAAATGCCATCTTGAAGATCATGACAAGACCGGCAGGTACATTCTGAATATTGATAAGAATTACAATCAATCCGGCTACTACATAGAAAATAGCCATACAGGGAACTACCACAGAAGATACCTTTGAAATATTCTTAATTCCCCCTACAATAATCAGCAGCGACAAGACCGTAAGTATTACACCAGTCACCGGAGTGGGAATAGAAAAGGTTGCATGCAACGCATCCGAAATGGAATTGGCCTGTGTCATATTTCCGATACCAAAGGAAGCTATCACTGCAAATAAAGCGAACAGCCATCCCAGTACAATTCCCAGCTTTTTGTTCTTAAACGCTTTTTTCATGGTGTACATGGGGCCACCGGACATTTCACCCTTCTCGTTCACTTCGCGGTACTTAATGGCCAGCATACACTCGCTGAACTTCGATGAGAGTCCAAACAAAGCAGAAATCCACATCCATACCAATGCTCCCGGACCGCCGGAAACCATTGCTGTTGCCACTCCAACAATATTGCCGGTTCCAATGGTTCCAGCCAAGGCGGTGGTCAGTGCGGAAAATGGAGAGATATCTCCCGTTCCTCTGCTCTTAGTACGCGCTTCTTTACTTAGGGTACTCTTCAGTGCATAACCTAAATTTCTCCAGGGAAGGAAATGCAATCTAACGGTTAAGAATATTCCCGTTCCCACCAGAAGCACCAGCATCACCGGTCCCCAGACGAAATCATCTACGACACTTACAATCTGCGATAATTTTTCCATAAACTGTTCTCCTTTTTCTCATGGCATGAGGTGTCACCACAGGTGACGGAGTCCTCATGCCGTTTTTCATATTTGACTTTACACTTTCTCTTAACATGATCTCATGTGATAAAAAGGCAACGTGCATATGCGCGTTGCCTCTTCGTTGAGTCCAATCTCCAAAAGCATTGTAACACATTTTAAGTATATGTCAAAGCATTTATAAGCATTTTTTATTCCTTTAAATATGCCAGATATACATTGCCCGCCTGAGTGAATGTATCCCGGGCATCCGTCAGGGACATCTTGGTCACCTCTCCAGTATCCGGATTAAAAATACGGACATTGCTGCTGTCATATCCTACAATCAACACGGCATGATTCCCACCATCCATGGCAAATACCGGTGTGGACAGATTCACATAGTAAAGTACATTCTCCACATCACAGCCACTGAGATCCAGCACCTGAACATCCTGCAGATTATCCTCCAGAATCTGTGCCGGTGTCTGACCCTCCTTTAAAAGATTTTCCGCTGAAATATTGACGTTCTCCACTCCTGCCATAGCATTCAGCGCACGAGCCACGGAATTGCTGCCGGCATCTGTATCACTTACAGACACCTCAATAGTAGACTGACTGTTCTTTTTTGCCCGCTTCCAGATATACTGCTGACTGCCTCCCAGCACAACACCTGCATACTCGTCAGCTTCACGAATCACCTGAGCCGTATTGTCAGACGCTGCCACCAGCTTTCCTGCCGCATAAGCATAATAATATTCCTCCGGTTCCGGTTCTGCCAGAGCAATCGTAGTATCTCTTTCCAATAAAATCTGCTGCGGGGTCAGAAATCGTTTAGAATTGATCTCGGTATATCCGTTAATCGCCAGATAAGTCTCCGTCTCCTTGCGGTCACTCACACTGCTTTCGATTGTCACCGCAGACAACGCTTCCCCCTCCCGGTTCATGATGGTATCGCCCTCGGCATCCACATAATAAAAACCGTTAAAGGTCTTTCGGTTCAGATAAATGGTATAATCCTCCACCTCAATGGACTCTACATAATACCCATCCTTATGATAATCTTTTAATACTTGGTGGTCCGCAGACTCTGTTTCCACAATATAGATATCACTCATGGGATACCGGATGTTTCCGGCCTGATCCGTATAAACCCGAGATGCCTCCATTTCACCATAGATAAAATCATTGTCAATAAAGCCCAGAGGCCGGACACATTTTCCCTCTCCCCCGCTGATTTCAAAGCTTTTCTTTGTTTCAAAATTCAGCACCTGAATGGGGGCCGAGAGATTCTCATCTCCATTCTCCACATACGCAATGTATTGATTATTAGAAGAAACTGCATAACTATCGCTATCCAGCCCTTCCACCAGCTTGGTTATCTCCAGAGATGCCAGGTCAATCTGATACAGGATTCCATCCATCATCAGGAAAAATTCCCCGGCTTCATTTTCATACATCAGCTGCCCCAATTCTGATTTCAGCACTTCATAGGAATGAGTAGAGGGAATAAACAGTTCCTCTTCCACTGTATTCACGACACTGTCATAATGATAAACACAGATTCCTACCTGTCCTTCATGGTTGCCACGGTTCATATACCCATACACCACAAAATCCGTACTTCCGGTTTCATCCACCTTAATCACCTTTATGTCATGTTCCATGTGATTTTCCCGGTCTTCTATCCCTTCAAAATTCCGGAAGCTGAATACCTGGGTAAGTTTTTCATCCTCCGCACAGAAGCACCACAAATCCCCTTCCACCACAAAACATACATAATTGCCATTTTCATTGGATTTATATTCCGGATTATTATTTCCAATTCCCAGGTCAATGGCATTTCCCACAAAAGATACGCCGTCTGCCCGGAAAATCTCATTCATGGTGCGCTTGTAATCCAAAAGATACATCCGCTCCTGAGAATAACGCAATCTGAAATACTCCTCCACATTATAGTATTCCATACCACCATCTTCCCCGGTAGCTGTCACTACATAATCCAAGTTAATCACATTGTACGAACTATTGATTTCCTTGATACTGATATTGGGTTTTCCCTGGGGTTTCCCGTCAAAATCCCCCCATGCAATCTGCTTCAGCGAAGAATGAATGGACACCTCTGCCAGTGTAGAATTGTCCGCAGACGCATCCGGTTCGATGTAGGTGGAGAGCGTTTTATATCCTTCCTCCTGAAATGTCTTCTCGTGAAAATCCAAGGCAAAATCGATAGCATCTCCCACGTAGCAGCCCTCCGGCTCCATGATCCGGGTATAATAGTAAATCTGCTGGTCCTGATGCGTCAGGGATATAATTAAAAGATATTCCTGATTTCGGTCGATCAGATTCTGTATGGTAAGATTGGCGGTGATATTTCCATCCTGCTGGTTATACTCATCCACCTTGGAACTGGCAATCAGTCTGCTGGTATCCATGCTGCGAATCTCATAGGAAATCCCGTCTACGGTATACTGTCCTGCACGGATACAGATGGGCAGCACGCGATTTGTATCCACCGGCGTAATGCTGTCCCGCATATAGCCCGCATTCATCTCCTGCGTGTAGGCATATAACTGATTGATTTCTTCCTCCTGGTAATACAAAGACAGGGTGGGCAATGTAGCCTCCCCCATCTCTGTAGTCATATCCTGATTCGTTTTATTCATCAGCAGACCAAACACTGTAACAGCCACTGCAAAAACTGCTCCCAGTATGCATCTGCGTAAGATTCCCTTGTTCATCGGTTAATTTCCTTTTCCTTCCATTCAGCATATCTTCAAGCCAAACTGTATCACCATCCGGTACAGCGGCGGTACCTGCATCGTCTCTGATACATCTCCTGATACAACATCACCTGAATCAAATCCCGATATTCCGGTCCCGGATTCTCCATCCTCTGATAAATCCGGTCGCAAAGTCTGCGTAATAACAATCGATCCGGTGAGAGATCAAACATAAAACTTCCGGCGTATTCCAGTTGGTCGCATTCATCCTCCACGATACGCTGAAGCTTTCTCACCTGTTCCGGATACATCTGCTTCATCCGCTCATAATCCCTCTGATATCCCAGCTCTGACATATAATAATCCTGCGGATATCTCGGATATGCAGCACTCTGATTCAGAGTGTTCTGCATTTTCAAAAATTGTTCCTGACTATAATCCACAATACACGCTCCTGTTATCCATCAAGATACTATATGCGGATTCTCCTGATTCGTGCATTCCAGTGGAAACAACAATTTTTCGTATCTGTGAAGTACTGAACAGATACCAATTTCCCATCTACTCAGATACCGACAAAAGAAAGCAGGCTGCCAGTGTCTCCTCCGGAAACAATGCCTGAATAGCCGTAAACTCTCTGGAATTCAGACCCTGCTCTTTCATCCTGCAGCAGATGCTGACCGTTAGTTCCTGCAGACGACTGTGCCACTTTAACTCAGCCATGATTCCTGCCATCTCCCGATTGTCCTTCTCCAATATTTTATCAATCTGGTCAATGAAGTCAATGCTCTTTGCCCGATTTATGATTTCCTTCACAAAATCTCTCATCTCATAAATGGGATAAAACTCCATATCAAATATTTTACCGCAAATCTCCGCCGCCGCCACAAAATATTCGGTCTCACTCATACACGCCTTTCCGCTTTGGTTTTTCGCGCAGACATACATATGGTTAAAGTCTCCCTTTTTATTCAACCGTTTGATGGGTGTTTCCTTTGATATCATATAATCTGCCTGAGTCATCCGATGCATGAAACGCAGCACCGGTTTTCGTCCTGCAGAAATCCCATCTTTTCGAAACGTGTAGCTGTACCCATAATATTCGCCAAACACTTTCATGGCATCCTGATATCCCATGTGGGCATTTTCCATTAAAAGAACATGGTCAAAATTCATCATGGTTCCCAATGGCCGGCTGGGCTTGATATAGGTCACATAGGGCCTCACCGCATAGGATGCGTGGGCAGGAGTGGTATGCAGATCCACCGCAATCACATGATCCGCTCCCATGCGAAGCGCCAGTGTTATGGGCAGATTATCATGATAACAGCCATCCACATAGGTGAAACTGCCGATACGATGCATGGGAAACAGCGGAAAAATTGCGGAAGAGGCCATAATATAATCCCGCAGCAGCCCCTGTGGTATTTCCTGTCTGGTAAGCTCCCGCCCTGTCAGTGAGGGGAATTCCGTGGTTACCAGCCCAAAATCAATTTTTGAGGTGCGAATCGCATCTTCCCGAATCAGATTTTGGATAAATGCGGTAAAGGGCGAAATGTCCGCCCCTTTGTTTTTTACATATTTTTTCAGAAATGGTCGGATGGCCTCGCGCTGCTCCATCAATCCCTCAATCGTATTGGTGAGATTGATGCCATCCTCCATCATGTCTTCCATGGTAATCGTGTTCCACAGCTCATACGCCCGATCATAATCACCGGTCACCATCAATGCACCATTAATGGAACCGATGGAAGTACCCGTTACGATATGATAATCAATATCCAGCTCACGCAGCGCCTTCCAAACACCCAGTTCATAGGCACCCTTGGTGCCGCCACCACTTAATGCGATTGCACGCTTCATACCATCATCCTCCTATGAGAGCCAGACAGTCAAGGACTCTCCATTAAACTCAAACTTCTGTTTTTGTCCCTTATAGCAAATAGTAAAATAACGATAAACCTTCTTATAACCCTTATGCAGCATGCGAATGGTCAATGTCTCATCCTTCGTAAGCTTACATTCGTAAGCATTATATTCACCCTGCTCATAAGCAAAGTCCTCTCCGTTATCCTGATAATGGATATAGGTGCCCTCACCCGGATATACATCCAGTGTAAGATTCTCCACTTCCACTTCACCCACATAATGCATAGGCGGATAGTTTGGAATGATGCTGCCGGCTTTTACATACATCGGACACACTTCCAAAGGAGCATCCTTTATGAGGTAACGTCCACCGGTCAATTTTTCTCTCGTATCATAGTCGTACCAGGTTCCCTCCGGTAGATAAACCAGCTTCTTCGTGGCTCCCTGTTCCACCACCGGCGCTACTAAAATATCTTCGCCAAACAGGAACTCTCCGTTGAGATTCTTACATTCCGGATCCTTTTCGTAGTGCAGCACCAGCGGACGAAGCACCGGCAGACCATCTTTCTGAGTCTCGCAAAACAAATCATACAGATACGGCAGCAGCTTGTAGCGAAGCTGAATATATTTGCGGTAAATCTCCAATGTCTTTTCCCCAAATAGCCATGGCTCCTGTCTGGTGGAACCTTTGGAGGAATGATTCCGAAACAGTGGAGAAAAGCATCCCACCTGAACCCAGCGACTCAAAAGCTCCGGTGTCACATCGGCGCCAAATCCACCCACATCTGTACCAATGTAGACAAGTCCGGAAAGTCCCATGTTACACATCTGAGGAATAGCCATCCGCAGATGATCCCAGAGACTCTGATTGTCTCCGGTCCACATGGTGGAATATTTCTGAGTTCCGGCATAACATGCTCTGGTAATAACAAATGGCCGTCTCTTATCATACTTTTTCAGTCCCTCATAGGTGGCCTGACTCATAAGATGTCCATATACATTGTGCATGGCTGCGTGGTTCGATGTGCGCTCTTCATCGGTAAACACCACATCCTGAGGTAATTCTCCCCGGAAGCTGGCAGGTTCATTCATGTCATTCCACACACCGCGCACGCCCAGATCCACCAGATATTTCTGCTTATCCGCCCACCACTGGCGCACGTTTGGATTCCCGAAATCCGGATAAACCGCATCTCCCGGCCACACCTCATTCACGTAAATCTCACCTTCGGGTGTTTTAGCAAAATAATCATGCTCCACGCCTTCCCGATAGACATAATAATCCTCATCCACTTTCACACCGGGATCGATGATGCAGACCACCTTGAATCCCTTTTTCTCCAGTTCCTTCACCAGTTTCCCCGGCTCTCCAAACTCCTTTTCATTCCAGGTAAACACACGGAAGCCATCCATATAATCAATGTCAAAATGAATGGTGTCAATGGGAATATCCAGCGCACGATACTTTTCTGCCACGGCGCGGATCTCCGCAGAGGACTCATAACCCCAGCGTGACTGATGGTATCCCAGTGAAAAAAGCTGCGGAAGCGGCGCCCGCCCGGTCAGATAAGTGTAGTTCTTCACCACATCCGGCATATTACTGCCGCCAATAAAATAGTAATCCAGATTGCCGGCATCGGAACCAAACAGGAAATATCCGTCCCGCTCTTTACCCATATCAAAATAACTCTTGTAGGTATTATCAAAAAAGATGCCATAGACACAGTTTTCCCTCAGCGTGATAAAAAAAGGAATGGACTTATAAAGAGCCTTGAAAGCATCCGTGTGCGCCTGGGGATTATCGGTATTCCACATCTCGTAATCATAATGACGCTTGTTCAGAACCCCTGTCTTATCGCCCAATCCGTAGAAGCACTCATCCCCCTCCATGCGTTTTACCACCTGCACTGCGTAGTTCTCTCCGTTATCTCTGGGTGCCTCATGTCCCTCCGCCAGCAGAATCTCCACAAATTTCTCACTGATGGGAGTCGTAAACTCACGGTTTCCACGGTAATCTGCACATAGCAGATGTCCCTCTCTGTCATAAAAATCTACCATAAACCGGTCATAGACACGTACCAGAAGCCGCTCCGTGATAATTTCCAGATAGTCCAGCCCCTCCTTCACTTCAAACCAGACATGCTTATTTTTCTCTCCGACAATTGCCTTGGAACGATGCGCCGAATCCTCGTAAGGAACAAACACATTTACAATGTCCTCTGTCATAACTTCAATCCGGCCCTGGCCTCCCTCAAAGGTCAGATAAACGATTCCCTCTCTAATTTCATATCCCTTTCGTCTTCCCAACATAGTAATTCCCTCCGTGACAGCCTTATCTCTTCGCATTATAAACCCTCGTCATAATTGCCTTTCTCGTACCAAAATCATAGCATATCAGGGTTATTTTGCCAACGCATTTCCTATTATTATACATTTTGAATTGTTTTTTTCTAAATCTTAATAAATTTTTATAAAAGTTTACTGTTGATTTTTCCGCCAAAAGGATATATCCTTTCTCATGCAAACGTAAAATATCAGTAAAAACACGTAAAGATTAATGATAAAACGTAAAAAGGATGTAACCACTGGAGGGATTTTACTATGAAAAAATTATCAAAGAAGATGGTACAGCTTTTCGCTCCCATCCGAGAAAGAGTCGTGGCGTTTAGAAACCGCCCGCGCAAACCCCATCCCCATTTGGATCAGGCAATCAAAATTGGAAACAGATTTTCGTTGCTGTTCCATGGGTTGCTGGCCTGCACACTGGTTTTCATTATTGAGAGTTTTTCCAGACACAGTGTGATTGCTGCCTTTTCTTTTATCGGTGGTCACACCTGGGCATACCTTTACAATTCATTTTTGGTATTTGCCAGCCTGTCTGTGGTATATCTGATGCGCCGAAGAACCCTGGCACGTATTATCATCAGCGGTTTCTGGCTGTTTTTGGGATTAATCAACGGGGTGATTCTTTCCAACCGCGTGACACCGTTCGGCTTTACAGATCTCAAGTGTATCTCTGATCTGTTTGCTATGCAGAATACCCAGTACTTCACCGCCGGTGAGGCTGCCGCTGTGGTTGCCGGAGTCAGCATTTTCCTGATCTTCTGCATCTGGATGTTTATCCGGGGGCCGAAATTTAATGGTCAGATACATCGACTGAACAGCCTGCTTCTGGTTGCAGTGGTTGCCACTCTGATTCCACTGACTACAAAGGCTGCACAGTCCTCCAATGTTGTGGATTCTTATTTTTCAAACATTGCACAGGGATATGAGAACTACGGATTTATCTACGGATTTTCTTCCAGTGTAGTGGATCGTGGAATGAATAAGCCAAATGATTATACCGAGGAAAGTATCAAAGAGATTCAGGCAACGGTTGCTTCCGATATTGCGGAAACACCTACGGCTGAAATTACACCGGCTACCGCTGAGACACCTAACATGATTGTCATTTTGTTAGAGTCATTCATTGATCCTTACGAGGTAGATTACTTAGAGCTTTCTGAGGATCCGATTCCGAACTTCCGGAATCTCTATGATAACTACTCATCCGGCCACCTTACCGTTCCGGTTGTTGGTGCCGGAACCTCCAATTCCGAGTTCGAGGTTCTCACCGGTATGAGCATGCAGTACTTTGGAACCGGCGAGTATCCGCACAAGACGATTTTAAAGAAAACAGACTGCGAGAGCATCGCATCCGACTTGGACTCCATCGGATACAGCTCCCATGTAGTACACAATAACGGTGGCAACTTCTACAGCCGTGCCAATGCTTTTTCCATGATGGGCTTTGACACCTTTACCAGTAAGGAATGTATGAATATTCAGGAGTATACTCCTCTGGGAAGCTGGCCTACTGACAACATTCTGATCAGCGAGACAGTAAAGGCTCTGGACTCCACACCGGATCAGGCCGATCTGGTATACACCATCACGGTACAGGGACATGGTGATTATCCTACCGAAAAGATTATAGAGAATCCTGAGATTACCGTAACCGGTGCTCCTACTCAGGAACAGAATTATCAGTGGGAATATTATGTGAATATGATTCACGAGGTTGATAAATTTATCGGAAATCTTCTGACTGAGCTGGATGCCCGGGGCGAGGATACCGTAGTGGTAATGTTTGGCGATCACCTCCCGACCATGGGACTTTCCGAGGAAAACATGGCAACAGGCGATATCTTCCAGACCAAATATGCGACCTGGAACAACTTCGGAATGCCAAAGCAGGATGCAGATATTACCGCATATCAGTTACTGGCCAACGTGACTGATCAGGTGGGCATCCATACAGGAACCATGTTCACCTACACCCAGAGCCAGATGAACTCCGACACCTATCAGGCTGGCTTAGAAAGTCTACAGTATGATTTGCTTTATGGAAACCGCTACGCTTACGATGGTGTGGATAAATATCCTGCCAGCGACCTGGTAATGGGTTTGGATGATATTTCCGTCACCAGCACATGGAAGACCTCAGACGGCAAGCTGTGTATCTACGGTGAGAACTTCACTCCATGGACGAAGGTATATGTGAATGGAGAAAAGGTGTCCACCTCCTTCCTGTGCAGCTCTATGCTTCGTATTGACCAGAGTCTGGTAAAGGATGGCGATACCCTGACTGCATGTTATGTGGGTTCCAGCAGCACCATTTTCCGCAGCTCTAACGATTACGTCTATGCGGATCCGGATGCAGAGCCTGCAACGGAAACCGAGCAACCCGGTGATACTGAGGTAAATACTGAGATATCAACCGAAATGTCTACTGAAGTTTCTACAGAGGCAATTGCCCAGTAAAATATATTAGGTTTTATACAAGATATGAAATAAGGCGCTGTGCAAAGCACAGCGCCTTATTCATTGCATAATTTAGTACCGATTTATTGCATTATTTCAGCTTCTTCATTTCGTTCAATGGCCAATAACGATACAGAGCCTTTCCAAGAATCTTATCCTTTGATACATAAGAGTTACTCCAGAATCTGGCATCCCAGGAATTGTTTCGGTTGTCTCCCATCATCAGGTAACATCCCTCCGGCACTTCAAAGGTGTAAGGACCTGTGGATATGGTCCATTCTTCCTTCAGATAATCTTCCTTCAGCTCTACACCGTTTATGTAAACCTTTCCATCCTCAATAGTCACGGTCTCACCCGGAAGTCCAATGACTCGTTTTACATAAATCTGAGCCTCATCATCGGGATACTTAAATACCACAATTTCCCCTCTCTGAGGATTCTTTCTTAAATATGCCAGTCTGCTTCCGATGAGCTTATCCCCCGGCATGATTGTGTTTTCCATGGACCCTGTGGGCACCTCCGCATTGATGAGAATCACACGATTCAGAAAGAGCGAAAAGAGTATCGCCAATGCAATCACACTAATCCAGCTAAAGACCTCTTTCATGGCAGAGATGGTTTTCGCATCCTTCTCCTCCGGCTGTTTCTCCTCCGGTTTATTTACTTTATTCTTCATTGTTTTCCTCCAGAATTTAGCATGCGGTGTCACCGCAGGTGACGTATGCACCCCAAGGTCGATTTGCGCTGCTTTGGGGACAAAACCTGATGCCGTTTTCATATTTAATTAGACACTATCTTTCTATACATCCGCGGCATGGCTCCAAACAGCGACCTTACAACCGCATCTAGTGTCATTATACATGAAGCCCGGGGGAATTACCATATTATTTTTCACGCAAATCGGATTACGTGTTCATGAACTGTTGCAAAATATGCAACAGTTCAATATTCAATCATTGATTCTCATCATTGTTTTCATTCTCACCTTGGATATTTGGAAATCATTTCTACCTTTAAATTCTCCCATGTACGCATCCCATTCTCGGTGACCGCAAAGAATTCATTATCCCGGACATCTTTATAAGATACATAAGAATTTTCCCCTGATATCGGGAGAATCGTATTTGTGCGGTTTTCATAGCAAAAAACCGGTACGATATTTGTTTCATCATACAGTTTGTAAACAGGCGTTGTGGAATATAAATCTTCCATTTGTTTTTCTCCAAAAACCAAATATTCATCTCCTTCTTTTAAAATATTTACAAACCCACGTTCCAGAGTGGCAATGCTTCCATTTGAATCTGCGGATAATAACCAATGATCTGAGCACAGATAGATTTCCTGTCCTGCTTCCAACTCCTCCCCTGCATATACTTCCCGAATCAAAACCAGCTGTTTGTCATTATAAAACTCATGTTCCAATTCTCCCAACACCTTTACACGCAAAATAATTTCGCACTCCGGCAATACTTTTTCCAGTTCTTCACAACTGGATATGGCATACTGATCCGGAATTTCCGCGACCACTAATTGATCCAAATAGTTTTCTTCTTGGGTTAAATTCGTGTAAGTTGTTCTTTTAACCATCCCGAACACCGCAAGAATACCTACAATTCCCATAGTAACAGAAGCATGTAAACGCAATTTCATTCTGATGCCCTCCGCATTGGCATGAGGTGTCACCGCAGGTGACGTATACGCCACTCAAAGTTATGTTCGTTCTAGATTACGCCCTCAGGGCTCCGGCGTCTCTTCGAGACGCCACCTCAGGGCATATTCTCAAAGGTCGCTTTGCGCTGCTTTGGAGACAAAACCTGATGCCGTTTTCATATTTGACTTGACACTATCTTACAATATGACCATTTTCCATCTCATAGATTTGATCTGCTAAAAGCCGCATATCCTCCTCACTGTGGCTTGCCAGAAGGATTAAAGCTCCTCTTTCCTTTTCTTCCAGCATTATCTTACGAATCTCCTCTACACCGGACTTATCCAGACCATTCGTCGGCTCATCCAGCATGATAATATCTGGTTTCTCCATGATTGCCTGGGCAATTGACAGTCTCTGTTTCATCCCCATAGAATATTTTCCGAATGTCCTTTTATCCTGGGGATCTAATCCTACCCTTGTAATAGCTTTATTGATTTCTTCCTTTCCGATTCTGTGTGTCAAATCCGCGAGATACAATAAATTCTGCACTCCTGTTAATTTCGGATACAAGCCCGCATTTTCGATTGTAATCCCCAGATTTGGCAATATAGAAAAGTCCTTATGCAGCATTTTCCCGTTCCAGCTAATCGTTCCGGAATCAATGGAAATCAGACCGGAAAGTGCACGAAACAACATGGTTTTCCCTGACCCGTTTTTTCCCATAAATCCATAAATTTTTCCGCTGCATAATTGTAAATTAATATCAGTTAAGATTTCTTTTCTGCGAATGGACTTACAAACATTTTTTACAATCAGTTCCATCTCTTCTACCCCATTTCAACATCAGACAATAACAAATCATGCCTATTTACAATTGCTGCTCCCAATACAAAAATCACCAGACAAATGCAAAAATAAATCAGTACGGAATCATTCAAACCCATTGTTTCATATGGCGAATGCAGCGCTTGGTCAATTTTTTCCAACGAGGAATGCTGCCACCCCAGTACCAAATGTGCCGCCGGATTCCAGTTCAGCAGGGCACCCTCCGGTTGAATATTGATATTCCAATACCGCTCTGCCATATCTTCACATCCCAATAAGGTTACAAAAAATACCTGTATGACAGCCACACTGGCAAATGCACTTCCGCTTCCACAGTATATTGCCAGCAGATTGATTCCCATGGACATCAGGAACAACCATAACGAAAATAATACAAAATGATACAACAGCAACGCAACCCCTGCCGTATCCCACAAAACCTGGTAACGTATTAAGGCTACGATAAGAACGGAAATCAATTCCATTGATTCAAACAGACAAACACCGCCCCACAATGACAAACACTCTTTTACATACCATTTTGTACGCTTGGGACATCTGGAAAAAACATAGACACTTGCCGTGCAAAAATGATGATAAAACGACAAGCACAAATACTGTTCCACAATCAAACTCGGAACCAACCGGATATTGAAATCAACAAGTTCCAAAAGCGAGAAACCTAGTGCAAAACTACCTCTCGATCCACTTAGCTGTAAAACCAATTCAGATAAATTGATGACTCCACTTTATGGATTTACGTACAGTACAGACAACATAATTCCACCCAGAATGGCTGCCAAAGTAATATAGGATAGACTTCTCCTGTTCATATGTAATCCTTTCTCGTACTTCCAAAAACCAATCCAATGGAAAAAATCAACAGTATCATAACTACAATCAATAAGCAAAAACCATTTTTCGATTCCTCATTAAAAAGCAGCAAATAATCATACCACCGTATGAATACACTGTTTCCCGCCAGTCTGTTGTTCAAAATAATGGTAACATTCAATAATATTACCACCGGCAAAAACAGAAAAACGCTGTACTTTACCTTCCATACAGAAGAGATTGCCATTGTAAATACACCCAGCAAACCAGACACACAGCCAAAAATCAGCACACCGATAACAGCATATAAATATGGGGATTTTAAAAAGAGACCGGTCATCAAATAATTATCTACAATTTGTGCATATTCCTCGCTAAAGTAATGTAAATTCGACAAATCGCCTCCTGCCCCCAACGGGAACGAAAGACAATTCAGTACAATTTCCAGAAAAAACGGCACCGTAAAAATGAAGGCTGTTGCGCCAAAAACTGCCAGCATTTTACTCCACAAATACTTTTTTCGTCCCATCCGGGCAATGAGATACACCTCCTGCCCGCTCTGACGCTCTTTCATCAATGAAAATCCAGCCGGAATCACAACAAGAAATGGGTATAGCTGTATCAGCAGGAGTGTTCTGTCCCAGTTATAACAGGTAAGATTGTAACTCAGCAGCAAAAGTTTCATTGGCTGGAACATGATTAATGTATCCATATTCTGAAACTCACAGACATTGTATATAAAATTTAACCCCACCATAAAGAGAAGCAAATAAAATACAATGATTGCATCTTTTTTCCTGAGTAGGAAACAGGTTTGCGTAACTGTTGCCCGGAGAGACATGATTACCGCCTCCTTAATAAATGCATATATAAAGCAGCATTTTATTCATCTTTCACAACAACCTCCACAAATTTATTTCCGTCTCTCTGCTCACATAGACTCTCATCAAAAGCCTCTATTTCTTCCGGTGTTTCCAAACTTCTCACCAGGTAGAAATCATTTAACGAACAACTATAATTGACAATCACCTCCAAATTATCACAGTAAAACTGATACCTGACAATTCCCTTTACTATGGTTCCATCACGGCTTTCCGAATAACTTGCCACAACCTGATTCCAATCCATATCCTTTTCCACATATTTGTTTGCGATCTTTTCCGCATCTGCATATAATTCGGAAATATCGACACTATCCGTATCTGCATCTACATAGGTCTCTTTTCCTGTGAAACTTTTCTGAATGTCGTAGCAATCTCCATTTTGCAGATCTACGGCAGCCATGTATTCCATCCCATCATAGGAAAAGCACACATGATACTCAGAGAATGCACCACTTTCTTTTTCACCCTGATTATAATTGGGCGAAACTTCTGCATCACTGAGATTCGTCTCAAATACGTGCTGAATTTTTCCCCTTGCAATGGCAATTGCATCCTCCTCACTTACCGGCTCGTCCACCAGATGTTTTTCATCCTGATCCGTGCTTTCTGACAAACTGTAATCACGAATATAGTAAAAATCAATCAATTCCAACATATCTTCATCCGTTAAATGATCCGGAATGTAAAAACAACTTTCAGATGCCAAAAAGCAAACCCGATCTGGAACTATCTCATTTTTTGTTTCGATTCTAATTAAAGAATCTTCCGGATAAAGCCCTTGCTCATAGGCTTTCTGCAATTCAATCATTCTGTCCTGTTCCTCCTGCGTGAACTCTCTGGAACAGGAATCTCTATCCGCATCTGATTGCAGCAGTTCTGAAACATACTCTTCCTTTTCCTCATCAGAAATCTGACTCATTCTCTGGTAAATATAATTTCCTGCAGCATAAACTCCGCCTGCTCCGGCAAATACCAGAACCAGGGTTAACGCCGCAACAGCTACTTTTGACATTTTAAATCGCATTTTGTTTCTCCTTCCCATACACTGGTCAATTCTACTTTTGACCATTTTTTCATACTGGTATGGAAGATCTATCTCTTGAACAGAAGCAATCCTTTTTAATTCTTCGTCCATCCAATCAATCTTCTTGTTCATAAGCAAATTTCTCCTTACTCCAACAGTTTTGAAAGTTTTTCTCTGCCCCGGGACAGTCTTGATTTCACCGTCCCTTCGGAAATTTTCAGCATCTTACCGATTTCCTTTACAGAAAAATTCTGGTAATAATACAGCGCAACCACTATGCGAAATTCCTCCGGGAGTTCCATCACTAATGGCCACATTTCATCACTTTTGAATGCTCCACTATCCTCCAGATCTTCCATCTCATTTTCCAACAGCTTCCATCTTCTCTTTTTTACAATATTCCTGGAATTATTGACCAATATCTGCATGAGCCATGATTGTACACTTTCTTTTTTTCTAAGTGTCTGGATTTTTTCGTACGCCTTCACAACGGTATCTCCCACAGCATCCTGCGCGTCCGCATCATTTCCAACAATAGAAAAAGCCAATCTGTACATTCCGCTCATGTTTTCCATAATCACTCTGGTCAATTCCTCTGAAGTGATTTTTTGCATATGCATTTCGTATCCTTCCGTAAACTGTTTACATATATAAGACAACTCAACTGTGCGTTTGGTTCCCTGCAAGAAAAAAGTCACGGAAATTTCATGTTTCCGTGACTACATCTCCATTTTTTCTCTACTCACCCCGGGTCTCCGCAAGGTAACTGTTTTATTAACATAACACGTTATATCTTTTACACTGCCTTGTGTGCCAGAACCGTAATCCGTTCTACCATTTGTTCTATCTCCTGCACACCTGCACTGTTTTCCTGGGTTGCAGCAGTTACATGCTCAATTGCGCTGTAATTGTTCTGTGTATTGACATTGACCTGCTCCATCCCCCGGGCAACTTCATCACTCTGCTCTCTGATGTTTTCAACCGTCTTATCCATTTCCATAATCTGTTCCGACATCTGTTTGTTTGAAGTCGTAATCAATGCAGTGGAATTACCCACCTCACGAATACTTGCCATGCCCGTTTCCGTCAGCTTGACGCTCTGCTCCATAACGCTTACTGCGTTTTCTGTATGTTGAACCGTTTCATTTACAATTCTTCCGATATCCTCCACGGCACCTTTTGTCTGCTCTGCTAACTTTTGGATTTCACCGGCAACCACCGCAAAGCCTTTTCCCTGCTCCCCCGCTCTAGCAGCTTCTATGGAGGCATTCAGGGAAAGAATGTTGGTCTGACTAGAAATCTCTGTAATCACATTAATAATTCCCAATATCTCTTTTGACTCTTCTCCCAGCTTCCATATAATATCTTTACATGCACTGGTGCTTTCATGAATATGCTCCATGCTGTTGGTGGCATCATCCATTTTTTCCTGATTTTCCGCCGTTCTCTCATTAATCTGTCTGGCCAACTCTGCAATCTGCTCATTCATGGATCCTAACGCAATCAATTGGGCATTCATATCCTGTGTTCTTCCGTTCATGCCGGTGATTTCGTCTGTATTTTCACCGAAGTTTTGCATAATATTGGATGTTTCTTCTGCAATCTGCTCGTTTGCCTTCATGGATGCCTCTGTGATAACAGATAGCTCTTTGACCACATGAAACAATTCATCTGAGGTCTGCCGTGATTGTTCCTGCATTTGCTTCATCTCATTCACCATACGTTCCTGTTCTTCTGCATTTAAAAGATTAGAAAGCATCCCTGCTGTTCTCTGACAGAGCATGGTAAAAATAGCCGCAATGGCAACCAAAACCAGAGCTCTCGGAACAATTCCATATACAAAAAGCTTATATAAACTAGTAAAGTTTTTATCATCCAGCGTATTCAGTGTAAAACAAAGCCATTGACCAAATGAAACACCCACAACCGACAGAATCGTCGTTAATACATTGAGTTTTTTGGAAAAATAAAGACTTGCAATGGCGATAGCATAGATATACAAAATCACCACGTGATAGCCTAAAGTAGATGCACTGATTGTAACAAAAAGAATCGCACAAAGAATCAGAACATATTTTACATACCCACCTTGCTGCTTCGCCACATTTACAAGCAGCGTAGGAATCCATAAAAATATGGTTCCTACCACATAAGCCAGTGTCATGATTCCCATGTTCACAACAAAAATACCAACTACATTAAGCAAATATACCAGTGTGAACAGCAGGAATGTAATTCTCATCACTTTAGCCACTGCTCTGTTTGCCTGTTTCTCATTTTGAATTAATACAACGCTTTTTCCTTCCATATCTATTTTTCTCCTTTGTTTTTCTTCTCCTATTTACTTCCATGGTTTCATCCCATTCAAATTCCTTATTCAAAGCTTTCCTCCTTCCGTAGTAACAATGCTCGCTTCTGCGTCGTCTCTTGTAAACAAGTCTCCTAAGATTTCTTTCATATATAATACAGCTACAATACAAAGAAATCAATGTTTCTGACAACCGGAAAATTATTCTTATTCTCTTGTAATCTTTTTATTGATAACCTTAATTCGCAGTGTAATAAATAATGGATCAACTAAAACGTAATGCGCCCCAACCGCTTCCAATTTTTCTGCCATTGAATTCATATCATTACGATACTCACTACCAAGCAAAAAAGCTGCCGGATAATCCTTTGTCATATATGGTATGCATTCATATTTATTCAGTTCATCTTTATTTAGATAAATAGAACCTTTTACATAATTTCCAACAAGCATTTTTCTTACTCCCCCCAAAGAATCCTCCTCCGTGAAAATAAAACAACGTTGGTCTATCTTCTTCTCTGTTTGAGTCAGGATATGTAATACCCAGAAAGCTGTTTGGGTACTCCGTTCCATAGGCAATATCGTTTATTTTGTACTGACCATCAGCCTTTTCGCCTTCACCTGGAGTATAAATTGGTTCAAAAGAATTTGGTCCAGCATCTTGATACATTGCATTTTGAATCACCCCAACGATGATTTGTGGATGAGTTGTTATATAGAAGTATAACCCAATTATAAGAATTCCAATTATTCCAATAATAATGCCAATTACTTTTATCACCTTAAAAGCCTTGCTTTTTGTACTTTTCTCTACCATTTCTTATCTCTCCTTTATCATTACATCCTGCCAATTATCATTTTGCAGAAGCTCTGGATTACTTCCGACAAAAATCTTTGCAGCTTCATTGTCATTCTGTAGCTGATACAGGAACCATGCCGTCATATACGCATCTGTTCTTAACAGCATGTCCTCATGTTCAGCTCCAACTACTCTAGCTATCACTTTTTCAGTATCATTAGATATACTGTTATATATGCCTACTAAAGTGCTAAACGGACACACTCCGCCGAATTCTGTTTCTGGATTTTTACCTGAATCATCAGATTTCCCGGTTCCTGCTGTCATAAAATACGGAATACTTATTTTAGCAGAATCATATTCCCATCCCATGTTCTTGGCCAAATATGGATATGCTGCGCTACCTGTAAATAGCGCTTTGTAAATGCTTCCATTCTGAAACTCTGTTACCGCCCTAATAGCCCCAGCTCCGCCTTGTGAGTAGCCTAGGATTCCAACATTATCTTCATCAATTTTTTTATATAAAATATTGTCTGCTCCGACATTTAACACATAATCCAATGTAAATGCAGAAGATTCACCGGTTCCGGTTTGTCCATCATCATTA
The DNA here is from genome assembly GCA_022766245.1 of Lachnospiraceae bacterium. Taxonomy (GTDB): domain Bacteria; phylum Bacillota; class Clostridia; order Lachnospirales; family Lachnospiraceae; genus Roseburia_C. The sequence continues at coordinate 58,784 of JALEPL010000042.1, forward strand.
CCAACAACAATGAATCCCCAAGATGCGAGCTTAGCAAAGAATGGTTCATACTTATATGCTTGAACATTGCTAGCATTTACCACCATAATCATTGGATATTTTTTTGATTCATTTTCCAATTCTGAAGGATACCACACTCTGATTTTATCTATGCTTTTATCATCAATATCGAAAATATATGAAGATATTTCATATGGTCCCGGAACAGAATACTTCAACTCCAGTTCTGCAGAACTTTTAAAGTCTTTATAATAATCTTCTGATATGACCGGTTTCTTACTTTCAAAATAACTCTTCACACATAAAATACTAAAAACTAATAATAATACTGTCAAAATAAAGCCAGATACTTTAAAAAATTTCTTCATCACAACAACCTTCTTTCTTGACTTTCGTTTTAACATATATTAACATAAGGTATGCGTTGAGACAAGTGTCTCGGCAAAAATGAGACAAACGAAGGGAATTGTATCATCATGAATAATGAAGAAAAAAACACGTATGTCAGACAACAAATTACTCGCACTCTAATTCAACTGCTTGAGGAAAAGGATATTAGTGACATCTCAATCAAAGAACTATGTGATACAGCAATGATTGGTAGAGCCTCATTTTATCGAAACTACAGTTCCAAAGATAATGTAATTGCGACATATGCACATGAATTAATCAGCAATTGGGGAGAAGCTCTCGAAAAGAATCCTGAAGCCAATATACTAAACTTCTTTGAGCATCTTTTTAATCATTTCGCAGAAAACAGGACATTCTATCTATCCCTTCACAAACAAGGACTGTCCTCAATATTGCTTGATACAATAAAAAAGAAAATGGAACTAACAACATCCCTCCCGAATAGTGACGCATATGGTCGTGCCTGGCTTGCATATGGTATTTATGGCTTAATAGAAGAATGGATAGGTCGTGGTATGGTTGAATCTCCATCCGAAATGAATATGATTATAATAAAAAGTGTAACCCCCAACTAAAACAAGGACATAAAGAATAATCTATGTCCTTGTTTCGTAATTGTAATAGTAATAAAAACTGAAGTTTCCGTTGCTTTCATTGCTTCTATAGTTGTTGGTGTATTTTGCGCAGACGTGATCGCGCTTGATGGCCTCCACCATCTCAGCTTTACTCTCTGCCACTACCTTGTTGGGGTAGATGGCGCTTTTTTATACCCGCGCTAAAGTGAACCCATTTTCGTTTGCGCCGGTGTTCACTATGGAAACGATAAGGGTGCAAAAAGCAGTCGATATATTCCCGCAAACCGCTATTTTCCATAAAAACAGAAGGCTTTTCCAGTCCCTATACCAGTTTTCAACGGTAGGAACCGAAAAAGCCTTGTGCTATATGGGTTTTATTTACTTGGCTGTGTGCACTCGCGACATCAAACAGACCGTCTCAACACGATTCTGATTGTCCAAACTCAAATCGAGGTCGTGGTCGATGATAGGCAGCTTGAACCGAATAGATTTCAGCCACTGTCCGTTGGCCTGCCGTTCTGGATAAATCTGCACTTCATCGATCAATATTTCTACCAGCTTGCGCCGTTCGGCTTCATTCATCGTCGCATAGAGCTTATCAAAGCATATCAAAATCTTGTAGATGTTGTCACCTGTGATCTTGTCGGCTTCAATGGCCTGTTTCTTTGCACGGGCGTCCATCAGACCATTTTCGGCATCTTCGATTTTATCGTACATCTTGTAAAGGCGGTCGTCAAGGTCGGACTTCCGGGAGATGAAATGCCGGTCATCCGGGTCAAGATTGTCGATTTCCTCTATCAGCCGCGACTTGGTGGAATAATATTGCCGCAGCTGCTTTTCATAGGCGGCAATCTCCTGCTCGATGGCAGTTGTATCCACCTTCATATTGATCTTTTCCTGCATCATAGCCGCAAACTTCGGGTTGCTGACCAGTTTGGATATCACTTCGGCAACGGCTCCGTCCAGCACTTCTTCCTGAATCTGTCTGCTGTAGGTGCATTTATACCCCCGCTGCATCCCACGGTGTTTGCAGCCATAGTAGAAGAAGTCCTTATATTTTGTTCCATCCGGGCGCTTCTTGATGCTCTTGTTCCCATACATTCCTGCTCCGCAGACCGGACACTTCACAATGGCGGACAGCAGATGCACACGGTCTGTTTTGCGCCTCGCTACAAGCTCATATTTCTGGGCATTCGCTTTCATTTTGACCTGCGCAGCCTTCCAGATTTCTTCTGTTACCAGCCCTTCATGCAGACCATCTACCAGAAGATAGCTCTCCTGCTCGACCAGCCGATACTCGTTCCGGGTGCCCTTTACCTTCTCTGTCCTGCGCCGCCCGAAAGCGATTTTGCCGCAGTAGACCGGATTCTTCAGGATTTTCTGGATGGTGCCGGAAGCAAACAGCGGATTCTTGCCGTTCTGCCGCTGGATCTTATAAATACCGTGATTTTCCAGATATTTGGCAACGCCCGTTGCACCCATATTCGTGTTGACGTACTGGTCAAAAATCGTCCGAATTGCTACAGCTTCTTCTTCGTTGATTTCCAGCCTGCCATCGACCAAGCGATAACCATAGGGGGCAAAGCCACCGTTCCAGCGGCCTTCCCGTGCTTTCTGGATACGTCCCTCCATAGTCTGGACACGGATGTTTTCGCGTTCGATCTCAGCCACTGCAGACAGAACAGAGATCATCAGTTTGCCCGCGTCTTTAGAGGAATCAATCCCATCTTCCACACAAATCAGATTCACGCCAAAGTCCTGCATGACCTGCAAGGTGGACAGCACATCCGCAGCATTGCGGCCAAAGCGCGAAAGCTTGAATACCAGAACATAGGAAATACCATCTTTTCCCGATTTGATGTCATCCATCATCCGGCAAAAGGATGCACGGCCTTCGATGGATTTGCCCGATTTTCCGGCATCCTCATATTCGCCGACGATCTGGTAGTCGTTGAAGTCGGCGTATGCCTTCATCCGTGCTTTCTGGGCCTCCAGGGAATAGCCGTCGATCTGCATTGCAGTGGATACGCGCGTATATGTGTAGACCTTGGTTTTTTCTTTCTTCATGGGCAGCACCTCCCTGGCTGTGATGTTGAGTGGAGTATGTATCTCCACAAGGGAGGAGTATTCCCTTGTGGAAGTTTGGACGTATTTCTCACGTCTTTATTATATCATGCCGCGTATTTTTCCTCAATCGGATTCTGCTGATTTTCACTTTCCTGTGCCGGAAACTTTCCCCCAGAAACGCTCGATGCAGTTTCCATTCTATCCACCTCCAAAACCTCTGCGTATTTTTCAATCATATCTGCCAGAAATGTTGCCAATGCACTCCACTCATCGAGCATGGGCATTCTGTCGATCATCCCCCTCTCGCTTTTCCGCCTGACAATAGAAGTCAAGCACATCCTTCGGGATTCGGTCTAAGGTTTGGACAGCAGCTTCGTAATCCCGCCGGAGCCGCGTATCCTCCAACTGCTTTAAGACGCTTCCTTCATTCGCCTTATCCAGCGAGGCAGAGAGCGCCTTGTTTTTCT